>NZ_DATCYB010000058.1:0-17104 GCF_036570505.1 Allosphingosinicella sp.
CCGAAGTGAAGCGGCTGCGACAGATAGAGCGCCTGCATGAAGGCCGGCCATTCCGCTGTCGCGGTGAATTCGGAGGTCGCGGCGTCGACCAACACCGGTTGGTAGGTGCGTTTCGAAAGCGGGCTGTCGCCCTGCATGAACACGCCGTAGTGATGAAGGCCGCTATAGCCGGTTCCTGGATAGCTGACGAACGAGGGGCGCATGTCGGGCACGGCGGCCTGCGCGGCCTTCACCGCCGCGTCGATCGATCCGAACCGCTCGGGCGGCGGCAGGCCCTGATAGGGCAAGGTCATGCGGGCGAGCTGGCCGGCTTGCCAGCTTTCATAGAGCGGCCGCTCAAGCGTGTTGAGGACGCCCGTAAGCGCCACGATGCCAGCCCACATCGCGATGACGATGCCGAGCAGGTTGTGGAGGTCTAGCCATTTGAGGCGCCGGCTGCGTTGTCTGCGGACCGTGCCGAAATCGAGCTTGCGCATGAAAGGGGCGTAGAGAACGACGCCTGAGATTATGGATAGCGCGAACAGGAATCCCATCGCGCCCAGGAACAGCTTGCCCGGCAACCCCGCGAACATCTCGGTGTGGATGAGGAATATCGTGTACATCACGCCTTCGTTGAACTGTGGCACCGGAATCTGCTCGCCGGTGAAGGCGTGGAAGACGGCGGTGTGCATTTCGGCCGGCGGCGTGTCGGGGCGGGCGCCGGTGTTGACGTAGACGATGGGATGGTCCGGGTCCCATCCGAGGAACAGGGGCACGTCACCCGGATATTGTTCCAGCGACCGCTCGATGAAGCGGTCGAGCTTGACGGGCGTCGCGCCCGCCGGCGCGGCGGGCACCTCTTCCACGCCTCCGGTCGAGATATGGTAGATCTCCTCGCCGAAGATCAGGGGCAGCCCGGTAACGCACAGCATCAGCAGGAAAAGGGTGCACACCAGGCTGGTCCATTTATGAACCCAGTACCAGGCGCGCACCGTTCCCCGCTTCATGGTCAGAACCTGTAGGCCAGCGTGCCGATCACGCTGCGCTTGTTGCCGGTGAAACAGTCGCCGAAGGCTCTGCAGGGCGCGTAATATGTCTTGTTGAAGAGGTTGGTCGCGCTCACCGACAGTGTCCATTGCCGCCAGTCGAGTTCCGCGAGCGCGTCGACGAGCGTGTAGCTTGGCGTCTTCAGAGCGCCGGTTACGCCGGTCGAAACGGTCGCGCCGACATATCGGACGCCGCCGCCCAGCCGCAACTCCGTCTCGTCCCCGACCTCGATCGTCTTCGTCCCCCACACTGAGGCGAGATCGCGCGGCACGTCGCTGAGCCGCTGACCGACCTCCGGCGCGAAGTTGCTCTCGGTGACCGTCGCATCATTATGGCTGTAAGCGGCGGTGACGAGGAAATCGTCCGCCACTGCGACGGCGCCTTCCAACTCGAACCCACGCGAGCGGATTTCGCCCGTTTGCACCGTGTTCAGCACGTTTTCGGGATCGTTGGTCGGCCGGTTGCTCTCGACGATGTCATAGACGTTGGCGGTGACGAGGACGCCCCGGCTCGGCTGCCACTTGACGCCGGCCTCATATTGGCGGCCGCGAACGGGAACGAAGGCAACGTCGTTGAAATCGAGACCGGCGACGGGGAGGAAGGATTCGGAATAGCTCACATAGGGCGAGACGCCCCAGCCGATCTCGCCGATGAGGCCGGCGCGGAAGCTGGTCGCCTTGTCCACCTGCTCGGCCATGCCCTCGGTCTTGGAGCGGGCCCGATCGCGGCGGGCGCCGACGACAAGGGTCACCCGGTCGGCATAGCGGATCTGGTCCTGCACATAGACACCGAGCTGCGTGTTGCGCTGGTTCGGATCGTCGAAATAGGCGGGCGCGACCACGCCCGCGGAAACCGGGTCGTAGATGTCGATCGGCGTGACCAGCCCGAATCCGGAGCGCGAGCGCTGGCGGAAATCGCTGTAATCGACGCCGATCAGCATCTTGTGCGCGAACGGGCCGGTCGCGAAATCCAGCTCCAGATTATTGTCGTTGGTGAAGACGCGGATGCGCGGCTTTGTCTGGAAGGCGTTGCGATTGACCACCCGATCCGCCGCGTCGATGAACGGGTCGAGCGGGTTGGAATAGACGTCGGGAAAAATCTCCTGGAACGTCGTTTTCGCATCCACATAGCGAAGGCGGCTGCGCAGGGTGACCGCATCGCTGAACCGGTGCTCGGCGAGCAATGTGCCGGTATACTGACGCGCGTCGAGCTTGTCGTAGTCCTTGTCGCCGAGGAACGTATCGATGGGGATGCGGCGGCCGGGAGGGGCGGTGAGCGTCGCGACCACCGGCAGGAACTGCTGGCTCGAAGCGCTCCGGTCGCGCTGGTAGAGCCCAATGGCGGTGATCGTAGTCCGGTCGCCCAGCTTCCAGGTGAGTGAGGGCGAGACAACGATCCGGTCGTCGCGGATCACGTCCGTCTGCTGGTTGGCGTCGCGTACGACGGCGATAAGGCGGCCGGCGATGTTGCCCGCCTCGTCGAGCGGACCGGTGATGTCGAGATGCGCCTGCTTGCGATCGAAGCTGCCATATTGGACGGCAACCTCGCCTTGCGTCTCGAACAGCGGCGTCTTGCTGACGATGTTGATGATGCCGCCATTGGCGCCCTGGCCGTAGAGCACGGAAGAGGGGCCGCGAAGCACTTCGACGCGGTCGAGCGTGTGGACGTCGATGCGCGGAATGGGGCTGAAATTATAATTCTTCCGCATCCCGTCCTGATACTGGACGGGGTCGAGCCCGCGCACCGAGATGGTGTCGGATCGGGTGTCGAGGCCGAAGGCTTCGGCGGTGACGCCGGCGGAATAGCGCAGCGTCTCCTGAACGTTGCGCGCGCCGCGATCGAGGAACAGCTCGGCCGGCACCACGCTGATCGCCTGCGGCGTCTCGACGATAGGCGTGTCGGTCTTGGTCGCCGTCACGGCGCGGCCGGCGGTCACCACAATGTCATGCTCCGCCAGATCACCGGCGCTCGTCGCCTCCTGAGCGGAAGCGGGCGTGGCCGCAATCGCTGCGCACGCCAACACGCCCAGCCGAAACTCGATGGAATTCATTCCTGACGCCCCCCTGATGGTCAATGTCGCGCGCTATTGCAAACGAATTGCAATAGCGCAACCGGATTGACCTACAGAAAAGCTAATCTGCTTTTTCCATTCTTATCGGCGCGCGCCCCTGAGCCGCACGAATGTCCGGTTTGCGCAAAGGCGGTCGGCCTGCTCCCGGCCAGAAGCGGGCAATTTGCCAAACTTTCCTACACGCACCCCGATCGGCCATACACTTGCGATGGCCGAGTCGCTCGCACCCCCACTGCCCGCCTTCACGCCGGTCCCCGTCCGCGCCCGGCGCGATGGGTGGACGCCCGCCCGGCAGCTTCGTTTCATGGAATGGCTGGTCGAGACCCGCTCGCCGGCGCGCGCCGCGCGGGCTGTGGGGATGTCGAAGGAGGGGGCCTATGCGCTTCGCCGCCGGCCCGACGCGGCGAGCTTCGCCATTGCCTGGGACGCGGCGCTCGCTCAGGGCAAGGCGCGGTCTTCCGGCCCCAGTCTCTACGAGCGCGGGATCAAGGGGGTCATGGTCCCCTATTTCTACGGCGGTCTGCAGCGCGGCGAGAGACGGCGTCACGACGATGCCGCTTTGGGCAAGCTGCTCCGTATCGCCACCCGCAACGCTGAGCGGGCGGGGCGCGGCCGCGGCTGATCAACGGCTCACCGCAATTTCGGGCGAACGTCGGCTAAACTTAGTGAAGTTCCGGGCGGGCTGCCCGGTCGGGCACACGTGCCCCGCGCGCGGAAACGGCGACCATCCGCCGTCCGCCTTACTTGACCGCGAACTGGCCCGCTTCGGCGCCGAAATGCTCCTTGGCGTGGTTGCGGGCCGCCGTGGCGGTCTTGAAGCTCTCGTCGACCATCGTCGCGCTGACCAGGGGATAGCCCTGGCTGTTGTAGCGCGTCTCGCGGACGGTCAGTCGGAACTGGCCTTCCTCGTCCTTGGCGATGAGATAGGGGCGGACGGGGATTCTCGACATTTCAAAGGCTCCAGTCTTGCAAGTACGCCCCTCCCGCACGGCGCGGAGGGGGCGGATGGGTCAGCCGAGCAACTCGGTAACGATCCGGCGCAATTCCCTGCGGGAAAGCGTGCCGGGGAGGGTGGGGGAGCGGTCCCGCGGGAGCGGGCCGCCTGTCCTGAGCTTGCCGAAGGGCTCGAAAGCGGGCCGGCTCCTGTTGGTTCCTGTCCTGAGCGAAGCCAGAGGGCCGGCAAAGGCGAGGGAAAGTTTGGGTCGGTTCGACCCGATAGTCATAGTCGTCATTTCATTCCTTGGGCGGCTCGTGCCGCCGTGTTGTTTGTATTCGTGCTAACGCCTGAACCCGCGCCGCTGTCCGCTGCCGGGGCCTTGCCCGGGCGTGCGTTCGCGAAAGACGATGCGGCCCTTGGAAAGATCGTAGGGCGTCATCTCGACGTGAACCCGGTCGCCGACCACGGAGCGGATGCGGAAACGCCGCATCTTGCCGGCCGTATAGGCGATGATCCGATGCTCGTTGTCGAGCATTACGCCGAAGCGCCCATCGGGATAGATCTCGTCGATCAGCCCTTCCATGGTCAGCAGCTCTTCCTTGGCCATGCGTCTCCCTTCACGTGCGTTTCTGAAACTGTCCCGTGCGCGCGAAAGCGCGCCACGGGGCCGGGCGGCGCGATAAGGAAAGGAGTGGCCGGATGAAAAAGGCGTCAAATTCCGTCGCGAGCGACGTCAGCGAAAGTGATATGGGGCTTGAGCGCCCGAGAAGCAACAGGGGAGGGCTTGTGAGCCGGAGCGTATTGGCGATCCCGGTTTCCCCGTGCGGCCGGAACATCGCCGGCGCCGGGCCGGATCGCGGCGGGTGAGAAGACATGGACGAGGACCAGCGCCGGCAGATCGAGGGATTGCATCAACCGCTCCGCCGGCGGACGCCGGTTCCGGGAACGGGCCCCTTTTCCGGCCGGCTCGGTTGCGTCCTTGCCTTCGTCAGCCTCTTCGTCCTCGTCGTGATCCTCTATTTGGCCTTCTTCTGGGGCCGGACCGTCCCCCTATGACTTCGTAGTGGCGGGTCCATCGGATGCCAGGCTCGGGCGGCTCGCAGGGGAGACTGGGTGTGTCTTCGGGCGACGGCAAGGGCCTCAAATAGCAAGTGCCCGGACCCATTGGGTCCGGGCACCCGCGTGACGGTCTCCCGCCAACCCCCTTATGGTGCTCCAGCCCGCACGCAGTCCCCACCTCGCCTGGGTATGCGGGGCCGAAGCCTCCCCGAACCAGGGCCATGAGCCGCAGTTCGTGAAGGGAACGCTACGGGAAGGGCGGGCCGCTTGTCATCGGTTAATACGGTAGGCGAGCGGTTTTGCGGCAACCCTGTGTCGCTGGGGCCACAGCCTACCGCCTCGCCGTCCTCGGGCGGGCGGTTGCGCCGCGCGCGGCGCGCCCCTAGAGGCTGGCGAACGCAAATTCGTTTCTCGTCCGGACCAGCCTGGAGCCCCATGCGCCTTTCCCGCTATTTCCTGCCCGTCACCAAGGAAACGCCCGCCGACGCCCAGATCGTCAGCCACAAGCTGATGCTCCGCGCCGGCCTTATCCGCCAGACGGCGGCCGGCATCTATGCCTGGCTGCCGCTTGGCCTGAAGGTGCTTAAGCGCATCGAGGCCATCGTCCGTGAGGAGCAGGATCGCGCGGGCGCGATCGAGCTGTTGATGCCCACCATCCAGGCGGCCGACCTGTGGCGCCAGTCCGGCCGTTACGACGCCTACGGCCCGGAGATGCTGCGTTTCACCGATCGTCACGAGCGCGAGATGCTTTACGGCCCGACCAACGAGGAAGTGATCACGCTCCTCTTCAAGGACGGCGCCAGGAGCTACCGCGACCTGCCGCGCACGCTCTACCATATCCAGTGGAAGTTCCGCGACGAGGTCCGCCCCCGCTTCGGCGTTATGCGCGGCCGCGAATTCCTGATGAAGGACGCCTACAGCTTCGATCTCGACGAGGCAGGGCTGAGAAAGAGCTACGAGGCGATGTTCGTCGCCTATCTGCGCACCTTCGCCCGGCTCGGCCTTCAGGCCGTGCCCGTCCGCGCGCCCACGGGCCCGATCGGCGGCGACCTCAGCCATGAATTCCACATCCTCGCCGACACCGGCGAAAGCGCACTCTTCTACGACGCCGCCATCGAGGAGGTGACCCGCGACGAGTTGCTCACCGCCGACGCCTCGACCATCACTCGCCTTACCGATCTCTACGCGATGGAAGAGGAGGAGCACGCCAAGGTTGCCGAATGTCCGGTGCCCGCCGATCGCCTCCGCACCCGCCGCGGCATCGAGGTCGGCCACATCTTCGCCTTCGGCACCAAATACAGCGCCTCGATGGGTCTTTCGATCCAGACCAGGGAAGGCGGCCAAGTCCACCCGCATATGGGCAGCTACGGCATCGGTGTCTCCCGCCTGATGGGCGCGATCATCGAGGCCAGCCATGACGAGAACGGCATCATCTGGCCGGAAAGCGTCGCCCCTTACCGCGTCGGCCTCATCAACATGCGCGCCGACGATGCCGCCTGCACCGAAGCCGCCGATCGGCTCTACGGCCAACTTCGCGAGGCCGGTGTCGAAACGCTCTACGACGACCGCGACGAGCGCGGCGGCGCCAAGTTTGCGACCATGGATGTGATCGGGCTCCCCGGGCAGCTGATTGTCGGCCCCAAGGGCCTTGAGAAAAATGTGGTCGAGTTAAAGAACCGCGCCACCGGGGAGCGTGAGGAGCTGTCGGTCGAAAGCGCGCTGGCGAGACTGGCGGGATGAGTACTCTTCTCGTCATTCCCGCGAAAGCGGGAATCCCGCTTTTAGTCTTGTCTTCCCCGAAACAGCGGGATCCCCGCTTTCGCGGGGATGACGGCTTGTTGGAGCCGTCATGATCCTAAACCGCTACGAACGCATGATCGCCAAGCGCTACCTGCTGCCCGGCAAGGGCGAGGGCTTCATCTTCCTCGTCGCCGGCATCAGCCTGTTCGCGGTCATGCTCGGCGTTGCCGCGCTCATCATCGTGATGAGCGTCATGAACGGCTTTCGCGACGAGTTGTTCAGCAAGGTCGTCGGCCTCAACGGCCACGCCGTCGTCCAGGGCTATGGCGGCCGCCTTCCCAACTGGGAGGAGATCGTGGAGGCGGCGAAGGAAACGCCCGGCGTCACCGCCGCCGTGCCGCTGATCGAGCAGCCGCTGATGGTGAGCTTCGATGGCCGCGTCGAAGGCGTTCTGGTGCGGGGCATGCGGCGCGGGGATATCCTCGAAAATCCGATATTGCGCGGCAACGAGATCGCCGGCTCGCTGGAGGCGCTGCGGCCGGGCGCCCAGAATGTCGCGATAGGCATCCGCCTCGCCGAATCCCTCGGTGCCACCGTCGGCAGCCAGATCAGCCTGATCAGCCCGCAGGGACGCGTCACGCCTTTCGGCACGGTGCCGCGGATCGTCGCCTACAATGTCGCCGCCATATTCGAGGTCGGCGTCTACGATTATGACAAGGCGTTCGTCGTGATGCCGATCGAGGACGCGCAGACCCTGCTAATGCTGGGCGACGATGTTGGCATGGTGGAGGTCGAGACGGTCGACGCCGACCGCGTCGGCGAGATACTGGCACCGCTCGAACGGTCCGTGGCCGGACAGGCGCAGGTCGCGAATTGGAAGTCGATGAACTCCGCCTTGTTCGAGGCTCTGCAGGTGGAGCGGGTGGCGATGTTCGTGATCCTGTCGCTCATCATCCTCGTCGCCGTGTTCAATATCCTCTCCTCGCTGATCATGCTGGTCCGCGCCAAGACACGCGACATCGCCATCCTGAGAACCATGGGCGCCTCACGGCGGAGCCTCCTCAAGATCTTCGTGACGGTGGGAACCACCATCGGCGCGCTGGGCACGATCGCGGGTCTGATACTCGGCGCCATTGCTCTCTTTTTCCGCCAGCCGGTGGTCAACTTCGTCCAGGTCGTGACCGGTCAGGACCTATGGGATCCTTCCATTCGCTTCCTGACCGAGCTTCCATCCAAGACCGATCCGTTCGAGGTCATGGCGGTCACCGTGATGGCGCTCGCCTTCAGCTTCTTTGCCACGCTCTATCCGGCCTACAAGGCGGCGAGCACCGATCCCGTGCAGGTGCTGCGTTATGAGTGATGTGCTCCAGACACGCGGCCTCAAGCGCAATTTCGAGCAGGGCGGCGTGACGATCCACGTCCTGCGCGGTGTCGACCTCACCGTTGGCCCGGGCGAGATCGTGGCGCTGCTGGGTCCGTCGGGCTCGGGCAAGTCGACCCTGCTCCAGGCGGTCGGCCTCCTTGAAGGCGGCTTCGAAGGATCGATCCGGATCAAGGGAGAGGAAGCGGCGCAACTCGACAATGACGGGCGCACGCGCCTCCGCCGCGATGCCTTGGGCTTCGTCTATCAGTTCCACCACTTGCTGCCCGATTTCAACGCGGCGGAGAACGTCATGCTGCCGCAGCTCATCCACGGCGCGGACACGCCCGAGGCCCGCGACAGGGCGGAATCGCTGCTCTCGGCGCTCGGCCTTGGCGAACGTCTCACGCATCGCCCGAGCAAGCTTTCGGGCGGCGAACAGCAGCGCGTCGCCGTTGCCCGCGCCCTCGCCAACCGTCCAACGCTGGTGTTGGCGGACGAGCCGACCGGCAATCTCGACGAGGCCACGGCCGACATCGTCTTTCAGGAGTTTGTGAAGCTGGTCCGCCACGAAGGGTCGGCGGCGCTCGTCGCGACCCACAACGAACGGATCGCGGCGAAGATGGACCGGGTCGTGCGTTTGCACGATGGAGTGCTGGAGTAGGAGACACTCTTGGTCGAACCGGTTGAAAGGCGAGCCACGATCGACAAGCGGCAGCTGGCCATGGCGCTGGTGGCTCTTGTGCTGATATTGGCGGCGGCCGTCGGCCTGATCGTCGCCAACCGCCCGAAAACGCCGACCCTTGCGGAGGAAAAGGCGGTCGAGGAGAAGCGGGAAGCGATCCAGGACCTTTGCGCCTCGCGCGACACCTTCCAGGGCCTCAAGAAGCTGATTTTCGATCAGGCCTCCCGTATCCGCACCGGTGAACGGGTGAATTTCGACGTGCTCGCCGCCAGCGCCTTTCCGCGCATGGAAAATCCGGTTGTCGCCAATCGCGACGAGGCTCTGGGCGTCACTTCTTGCACGGGCCGCTTCATCCTGGAGCTTCCGCCCGGCGCCGAGCGGGCCTTTGGCGGAGAGCGGCAATTGGTTGCGGACGTCCGCTACGAAGTGCAGCCAGCGGCGGACGGCAGCGGCCCGGTCTACCGGATGACCGGAGCGGGCGGCATCGTCCAGCAACTCGCAGCGTTCGAGCTGGAAGGCGAACCGCTGCAACTGCCCGAGGATGTGCTGGCGACGGCAGACGTCGAGGGCAATGAAATGGTCGGCGTCCCGGTCGACGGGACATATCCCGGTTTCCCGCCGCCCGTGACCGGCCCCGATACCGTTCGACCGCCCGCTGGCGAATGGTCCAGTCCCAGCTTCGATTGCCGCAACGCGCGCACCCGCAGCGAGGTCATGATCTGCGGAAGCGAGAAGCTCGCGCGGCGTGACCGGCGCATGGTGGAGGCGTTCGATTCGGCCATGGCCGGCGCCGATCCGCGCACGCGCCAGATATTGCTCCGCACCCGCGACAATTTCCTCGCCTATCGCGAGCGCTGCCGCAGCAACGACTGCATCGAGGAAGGCTATGAGGACCGGATGGACGAAATCCGCGATATCATGCGCGACTCGAACTGAAACCGGGAATCCTGTGGAAAACTCGCTGGTTGCTGTTCCCTAACTGGGCTCGACTGCCCATAGTGGAATGATGGCAGCCCCTTACGTTCCGCTCCGCACTTTCTCCTGTTACACGATGCTGGACGGCGCGATCGAACCCAAGGCGATCGCCAAGCAGGCCAAGCGGCTGGATTTCCCCGCGGTCGCCCTCACCGACCGGAACGGCCTTTACGCCGCGATGCCGTTTACCGACGCCTGCAAGGCGGAAGGCGTGCAGCCGATCATCGGGGCCATGCTGGGCGTCGCGCGGCCAGGTACGCCGGATGGCAAGCCGCCGGTCATCGACTGGCTCGCCCTCTACGCTCAGGACGAGACGGGCTACGAGAATCTGTGCGCGCTCGTTTCCGCGGCGCACCTCGATCGGCCGCCGGAGGATCAACCCCATGTCGGCTTCGCCGCGCTGGAAGGGCGAACGGACGGGCTGATCGCCCTGACCGGGGGCGGGGAGGGTGCCGTCTCCCGACTGCTGGCGGAGGAGCAGGCCCAGGCGGCATCCGCCTACCTGGACAGGCTCGCGGAGATGTTTCCCGATCGCCTCTATATCGAGCTTTGCCGGCGGGGTTTGGACATCGAGGAGAAGGCCGAGACGGCGTTGGTCGAATTGGCCTATGCCCGGGATCTCCCTTTGGTGGCTACCAATCCCGCCTGCTTCGCCGATGCCGTCTTTCACAAGGCGCATGACGCGATGTTGTGCATCGCCCAATCCAGCCAGATCGACCGCGACGACAGAATCAAATCCTCTCCCGAAGCTTGGATGAAGCCCGCCGCCGACATGCGGAAGCTGTTTGCGGACTTGCCCGAGGCGATCGAAAACACGTCGGTCGTCGCCCGGCGTTGCGCCGTCGGCGCCCCCATCCGAAAGCCGATCCTTCCGAGTCTCGCCGGCGATATCGACGCAGAGGCGGATCAGCTTCGCCGCGATGCGCGGGAGGGGCTGGAAGTACGGCTCGCCACCTATAACGATCTCGATGAGGCGGCGCGGCAGGTCTATTTCGACCGTCTGGATTTCGAGGTGGACGTCATCGTCCGCATGGGCTTTCCGGGCTATTTCCTGATCGTCGCCGACTTCATCAAGTGGGCGAAGGAGAACGACATTCCCGTCGGGCCGGGCCGCGGCTCCGGCGCCGGCTCGGTGGTCGCCTGGTCGCTCACAATCACCGACCTAGATCCGATCAGGCTGAATTTGCTGTTCGAGCGCTTCCTCAACCCGGAGCGCGTGTCGATGCCCGACTTCGACATCGATTTCTGCGAAACCCGGCGCGGCGAGGTCATCCGTTACGTCCAGCAGAAATACGGCCGCGACCAGGTCGCCCAGATCATCACGTTCGGAAAACTCAAGGCCCGCGCCGTGCTCAAGGACACAGGCCGAGTCCTGCAGATGCCCTACGGTCAGGTCGATCGGCTGGCGAAGCTCGTTCCCAACCATCCGACCGATCCGTGGACCTTGGAGCGGGCACTGAACGGCATCTCCGAGCTGGCCGCCGAGTATAAGAACGACGCCCAGGTGCGCCGCCTGTTCGACCTGGCGATGAAGCTGGAGGGTCTGCCCCGGCACAGCTCGACGCACGCGGCGGGTGTGGTGATCGGCGACCGTCGTCTCGACAAGCTGGTCCCGCTCTACCGAGACCCGCGGTCCGACATGCCGGTCACCCAGTTCGATATGAAATATGTCGAAGGCGCGGGGCTGGTAAAGTTCGACTTCCTGGGCCTCAAAACCCTGTCGGTGCTCCAGAAGGCGGTGCAGATGCTCGGCCGACGCGGCATCGAGGTCGATCTCGATCGCCTCACCTGGGACGATCCGAAGGTCTACAGGCTCCTTCAGCGCGGCGAGACGGTCGGCGTGTTCCAGCTGGAATCGGAGGGCATGCGTCGCACGCTGGCGGCAGTGAAGCCGACCAGCTTCGAAGACATTATCGCGCTCGTATCGCTCTATCGTCCCGGCCCGATGGACAACATCCCGATGTTCGGCGCGCGCAAGAACGGGCGCGAGCCGATCGAATATCCCCATCCTATGCTCGAGGAGGTGCTGAAGGAAACCTACGGCATCTTCGTCTATCAGGAGCAGGTGATGCAGGCGGCGCAGGTGCTGGCCGGCTACAGCCTCGGCGAGGCCGACTTGCTCCGCCGCGCCATGGGCAAGAAGATCCAGGCCGAGATGGACGCCCAGCGCGAGCGCTTCGTCACCGGCTGCGCGACCCATCAGATCGATCGCGCCAAGGCGAACGAGCTGTTCGACTTGATCGACAAGTTCGCCGGCTACGGCTTCAACAAGAGCCACGCCGCCGCCTACGCCCTCGTCGCCTACCAGACGGCCTGGCTGAAGGCGCATCATCCGGTCGAATTCTACGCCGCCTCGATGTGCTTCGACATTCACCAGACCGACAAGCTCGCTATCTTCGTCGAGGACATGCGCCGGCTGGAGGTCGAATGCCGGCCGCCCTGCGTCAACGCCAGCGAGGCCGAGTTCTCGGTCGAGCGGGCGGGAGAGGGCCACGCCGTCCGCTACGCCCTCGGCGCCCTCAAGGGCGTCGGCGAGAAGGCGATGGAACAGCTGGTCGAAGAGCGCCGCGCCAAGGGTCCCTTCAAGTCGCTCGACGACTTCGCCAATCGGGTCGATCCGCGCCTCCTCAACCGCCGACAGATCGAAAGCTTGGGTGGCGGCGGCGCCTTCGATGCGATCGCCTCCAATCGCGCCAGCGTGCACGCGGCCGCGGAGACGATCCTCGCCCATGCCTCCAGCGCCGCCGACGCGCGCATCAGCGGACAGGGCGGCCTGTTCGGCGGCGAGTCGAATGTCGTGCCGATCCGGATGCCGACCGCCGCCACATGGTCGCTGGCCGAACGGATGACCCAGGAGAAGGAGAGCTTCGGCTTCTATTTCTCCGCCCATCCGGTCGACCGCTATCGCCATCTCGCCATCGCCCATGGCGCCCGGAGCTTTGCCGAGCTGGGTGCCCTGCCGGCTCCCGCCGACGGCGGCCGATCCAGCGCGGTGATGGCCGGACTTGTCGAGGACGCCCGCTGGCGCACGTCCGCGCGGGGGCGCCGCTATCTGATGGCGACGCTCTCCGACGCTTCCGGTCAGTTCGTGGCGACCGTCTTCGACGACATGATCGCCGGTCAGGTTGAGGATGCCGCGAAGACTGGAACCTGCGCTCTGCTTGGCGTGGAGCTCGACCGACGTCCGGGCGAGGAGGCGCCGCGCGTCACCGTCAGGAGCGTGCAGGGGTTCGAGGCGCTGTCGAAGCGGACGCGGCTGCAACTTGAAGTTGAGGTGGATGGACCCGCCGTGCTGCCGAGGCTCGTCAAGGCCTTGGCCGGAGAGCGGGGCGGCAATGGCGTGCTTCGCCTCATGGTGGGGCTGGACGATGGAGAGGCCGAACTCATTCTCGGCCGCGACTTCCTGCTGGACGCCGAAACCGCGGCCCGTATCGAGCGGATCGATGGAGTGATCGCCGTGCGCCTCTCCGCCGCCGAACCGCCCCGTCTTGCGCTGGTTTCCTAGTCGGATAATCTGGCTCCAGGGACTGGAGGGTGCATGCTGGGTGGAATGCAGGATTGGCCGCTTCGGATCATGCGGCTGCTGGATCATGCCGAGCGCGAGCATGGCTCCCGCGAGATCGTCTCTCGCTATGCGGCCGGAGATGTCGTGCGCACCGACTGGGCCGGCATAGCCCGGGATGCGCGCAGGCTCGCCAAGGCGCTGGAGCGGCTGGGAATCAGGCGCGGCGATCGAATCGCAACCTTCGCCATGAACCACGGCCGCCACCTAGTCGCCTGGTATGGCGCCATCGGCATGGGCGGCGTCCTCCACACGATCAACCCGCGTCTGTTCGACGACCAGCTGATCTACATCGCCAACCACGCCGAGGATCGAATCCTCTTCTACGACGCCGCCTTCGCCTCGATCGTCGAGCGGCTGAAACCGCGATGGAAGACGATCGAGCATTATGTCTGTTTCGATAATGGCGAGTTCGAGGATCTGATCGCCGCCGAAAGCGACGATTATGCCTGGGTCGAAGGCGACGAGCGCGAGCCGGCGATGCTCTGCTACACCAGCGGCACGACCAGCGATCCAAAGGGCGTTCTCTATGAGCATCGATCGACGGTGCTCCACGCCTTGGTCGAGGTCAGTCCGGACATTTTCGACTTGTCCGCCCGCTCCGTCGCCCTTCCGATCGTGCCGATGTTCCACGCAGCCGCCTGGGGCCTGCCCTTCGCGGCGCCGATCGCGGGGGTGAAACTGGTCTTCTCCGCCGATTACTCGCCGCGGGTTCTTTGCGACATGATGCGCGAGGAAGGCGTCACCCACACCGCCGGGGTGCCGACGGTCTGGCTGGCGATGATGAACCATGTCGAGGCGACGGGCGCCGAACTCGGCAGGCTTTCGGTCGTCACCATCGGCGGCTCGGCGGCTCCGCGGTCGATGATCCAGTATTTCGTCGAGCGCGGCATTCGCGTCGGCCATGCCTGGGGCATGACCGAAATGTCGCCGATCGGCACCACCGGCGCGCCGCCCTGCGACTGGGATGCGCTCAGCCAGGGCGAGCAGATCGACTATATGTGCAAGCAGGGCAGGGTGCCCTTCGGCGTCGAGCTCCGCACCGTCGACGACGAGGACAATATCCTCCCCCGCGACGGCAAGAGCAGCGGCCGGCTGCAAGCGCGGGGGCCGTGGGTGGTCCGGCAATATTTCCAGGACGAGTCGGGACCGGCGGTGGGCGTCGACAACTGGTTCGACACCGGCGATGTCGCTATCCTCCACCCGGATGGTGTCATGCAGATCACCGACCGTTCCAAGGACGTCATCAAGTCTGGCGGCGAATGGATCAGCTCGATCGAGCTCGAAAATGCCGCGGTCGGTTGCCCCGGCGTCGCCGAAGCGGCGGCGGTGGGCGTTTATCATCCGAAGTGGGACGAGAGGCCGCTGCTGCTGGTGGTGCGCAAGGACGGATCACAGGTGACGCCGCAGGCGATCCTGGAGCATCTGTCGCGCCACGTCGCCAAATGGTGGCTGCCGGACGAGATTTTGTTCGTAGAGAGCCTGCCCCACACTGCCACGGGCAAGCTGCTCAAGACGGTCCTCCGGGAGCAGTATAAGGATTACAAACTGGCGGCTGCGTAATCCGCCGGTAAAGAGACCGAACGAGTTTCCTGCTAGAAAAGTCTGAGCTGCGGCCCTTGTGGCGGTTCGAACAGGTCCGTGCGAAGCTTCATTCTCTCCTGGTTGAGTCCATTCTTCTTCACCGCGATCTGGAATCGCGTCTTGAGCAGTTCCGCCCAGGGGCCGGATCCCCGCATGCGGCTGAACCAGTTGGGGTCATTGTCCCGACCGCCGCGCATCGACTGGATGATGCCCATCACCTTCTCCGCCCGGTCGGGATAATGTTCGTCGAGCCACGCGCGGAACAAGGGCGCGACTTCGAACGGCAGGCGGACCGGCAGGTAGAAGCATCCCTTCGCCCCGGCTTCCGCGGCGGCTTCCACGATATGCTCCAGCTCGTGATCGGTGACGGCGGGAATAACCGGCGCGATAGAGACCCAGGCGGGTACGCCGGCCTCGCTCAGCGTCTTCACCGCCGCCAGCCGCTTGCGCGCCGACGGCGCCCTCGGCTCGAGCGTCCGGGACACTTCCGGGGTCAGCGATGTGACCGACAGCGCCACGCTGACGAGCCGCTGCTCCGCCATCGGCACGAGCAGGTCGAGGTCGCGCAGCACCCGGTCCGACTTGGTCGTGATCGTCAACGGATGCTTCGTCTCCAGCAGCACCTCGATGCAGGAGCGGGTGATCCGGTAGCGGCCCTCGATCGGCTGATAGGGATCGGTGTTCGTTCCCATCGCGATGGGGCGGGGGGTGTAGCTGGGGCTTCCCAGCTCCTTGCGCAGCAACGCCGCCGCGTCCGGCTTGGCGAACAGCTTCGATTCGAAATCCAGGCCCGGCGACAGGTCGTGAAAGGCATGGGTGGGCCGGGCGAAGCAGTAGATGCAGCCATGCTCGCACCCGCGATAGGCGTTGATCGAACGATCGAAGCCGATATCCGGTGAATTGTTGAGGGCGATAATCGTCTTCGGTTTCTCAATCGTCACCGTCGTCCGGAGCGGCGGCACGTCACCGTCCAGTTCATCGCGCACATCCAGCCAGTCGCCGTCTGCCTCGCGCGCGGCAAGGCCGAAACGGGTCGGCGTCCGGTTCTCGGGCGCGCCGCGACCATGGCGAGCATTGGGGCGAGGCATGCTTAAGCATTTACGCCACTAATAAGAACATATCAAGAACAGTTAGTCGCTGGCGTGCGATCCCGCGCGTGTGGCGCCCGGACCCAGCCGCACGGCCGTCGCGCCCGGCAGGCCCGGAAAGCGCGGCCACATTCCCTGGACGAGGGCCTGGCGGCTCGCCGGCTCGTCGCCGGCCTTCTCCTGGTAGATCCAGTAGTTCCTGAGCACGATCGGCACGTAGCCCCGCGTTTCCCAGTACGGGATCGACTCGATGTAGAGCAAAGGATCGCCCTCGCCGAAGCGGCGGCTGTTCCATTCGGAAATGGGGGCGGGGCCGGCATTGTAGGCGGCGATCACCTTGGGCAGCAGGCCGCCGGTGCCGTGATGGCCGCGCAGATATTCCAGGTAGCTCTGGCCATATTCCAGATTGTAGGCCGGAATGCTGAGCTGGTCGGGGCTGAATGGCTCGCCGCGCTGGCGAGCGATGTCGCCCGCCGTGCCGGGCCTCACTTGCATCAGGCCCTTGGCGCCGGCGGGGCTGACGACGGCGGTGCGGAAACCCGATTCCTGGAGAGCGTGGGCGTAGGCCAGCGACTGATCGACCCGCCAGCCGCGCGAAGGCCGCCAGTCCGGCGTCGGATAGCGAGCCGCCATGTTGACATGCGTGCCCCTCGGCGCGTTGTGGGCCAGCCAATATTGGGCGGAGGCTAGGCTGAGGTCGGCGGCGAGGTGAATGAGCGCCGCATGCTCCTCGCGCCCGCCGAGCTTCGCCTGGTGCTTGATGAACTGTTCCGCCAGCGCAGCCTCGCCGATCTCGACGAGGCCGATGGCGGCCTGGACGTTCGGCTCGCGCGCGATCTTGCGCCATTCGGCATCGTGATAGTTGTGGAGTCCGGCGAACTCCGGCGCCTCGATCCCGAGAGCACTGGCGGCGAGAAGGCCGTAGAAGGTTTCCTTCAGCGTCGCCGCCTGGCGCAGCCGGGCCTGGACCCGCTCGGGCCGCGCGCATTTCATGTCGGCGCGCGCGGCCCAATAATG
>NZ_DATCYB010000059.1:0-50597 GCF_036570505.1 Allosphingosinicella sp.
GTCGAGGTTGCCGGTCGGCTCGTCGGCGAGCAGCACGTCGGGACTGGTGACGATGGCGCGGGCGATGGCGACGCGCTGCTGCTGGCCGCCCGAAAGCTCGGCGGGCGTATGATCCCACCAATCGGCGAGGCCGACCTTGTCGAGCGCGGCCATGCCCGCCTTGTGACGCGCCGCCTTGTCCTCGCCGCGATAGAGGAGCGGCAGCTCGACATTTTCGAGCGCGCTGGTGCGGGCGAGGAGATTGAAGCCCTGGAAGACGAAACCGAGATAGCGGCGGCGGAGCAGCGCCCGCTGGTGCCGATCGAGCCGTTCGACATGGAAACCCTTGAACAGGAACTGCCCGGTGGTCGGGATGTCGAGGCAGCCGAGGATGTTCATCGTCGTCGATTTGCCGGATCCGGACGCGCCCATGATGGCAGCGAAATCGCCGCGCTCGATATCGAGGTCGATGCCCTTCAACGCCTGGAAAGCAGTCGGACCGCTGCCGTAGGTCTTGGTGACCCCGCGAAGGGAGATCAGGGTATCGCTCATTCCTCGGCCGCCGCCAGCCTTCCCGTGATCACTTCCATGCCGGGCTTCAGGCCCTCGCCGCGCACCGCCGTGCGGCGGCCGTCGGAGGCGCCCGTAGTCACCTCGATCGGCTGCGGCTGGCCATTCTCGCCGACGACATAGACCGTCTGGCGGCTGCCCCGGCCGATCGTCACCTGCTCGTCGCCGCCGCCCCGGCCCCGTCGCCCGCGCCGAGGCACAAGCACGCTGGTGACGCCGCCGTTTTCACCGCGGGAGGCCCGCGCCGCGTCCCGCTCTGGCGAGAAGCGAAGCGCCGCATTGGGGACGAGCAGCTGCGCCCGTTCCTCGGAGGTGACGATGTCCGCGGTCGCCGTCATGCCGGGTCTCAGGGTGAGGTCGGGATTCTGCACCGACAGCACGGCGGTATAGGCGACGACACTTCCGGCCGAGGCGGCTGCCGACGCTTCCGCATTGGCGCCGAGGTCGACCCGAATGATCTCGGCCGGGAAGCGCCGGCCTGGGAAGGCATCGACCGTGAAGGTGGCGCGCTGGCCCGCCTTCACCTGGCCGACATCGGCTTCGTCGACCTTCACCTCCAGCTGCATCTGCGCCAGATCCTCGGCGATGGTGAAGAGGACCGGCGCTTGGAAGGAGGCGGCGACGGTCTGGCCCGGATCGATCTGTCGCGAGAGCACGACGCCGGTCACCGGCGAATAGATGGTCGCCTTGGAAAGGTTGGTCTGGGCCGAGGACAGCGCGGCCCGCGCCTGCGCGACCTGGGCATTGGCGGCACGAACCCCGGCTTGCGCCCGCTGATTCTCGGCGCGGCCGGTGTCGAGTTCGGTCTCAGAGGGCACCTTGCCGCCGGAGAGGCGATGAACCTCCTCCAGCCGGTTGAGGTTGGCGCGCGCCTGCACCGCCGAGGCCTGGGCCTGCGCGACCTGCGCCTGCGTCGAGGCGAGCGCCGCCTGGTTCTGGACGATGGTATCGCGAAGCCGCGAGGTGTCGAGGCGGGCGAGCGGCTGGCCCCGCACGACGCGGTCGTTATTTTCGACATAGACGTCGGTGACGAGGCCGGACTGCTCGGAGCCGACCTCGACCTTGTTGGTCGGCTGGAGATTGCCGGTCGCCGACACGGTGACGGTGAGGCCGCCGCGCTGCACTTCGGCCGTCGCGTAGCCCGCCTCGGCCCCGCCCGCGAAGAGGCGGACAATCAGAAGCAAGAGTATCACGACGCCGACGGCGGCGGCGATCCAGACGGGTCGCTTCCACGACGGCCGCTCCGTCTCCACGCCCAGGAGTTCGTCGAGACCGGCCGAAGAGGCGGCGCCGGTCGCGGCATCAGGCCTGGGGTGTGTCACCTCGTTCATGCGTCTGTTCCGATCTCAGGGGCGGCCAGCGGGTCCCATCCCCCGCCCAACGCCCCATAAAGCTGAATGAGGGCAAGCGCTTGCTCGGCCCGGCTGGAATCGATGCCGTCGCGGGCCGAGAGCAGCGAGCGCTCCGCCTCAAGCAAGGTCTGGAAGTCGGTGAGTCCGGCGCGATACTGGCTGCGGGCGAGGATGGCGGTATTGTTCGCGGCCTCCAGCGCGATGGCGAACTGCGCCTGCCGTTCCTGGGCGGCGTCGAGGGCGACGAGGCCGTTCTCGACATCCTCCAGCGCCACCAGCACCGACTGGCGATAGGTGGCGAGCGCCGCTTCCGCCGCCGCTTCCTGCGAGCGCACCTGGGACCGCAACCGTCCGCCCTCGAACAGGCTCTGGCTGAGCCTCCCGAAGATCCCGCCGGTGATGACGTCGACCAGCCCGCCGATCGAGAGGGCCGAGCTTCCGATGTTCCCGGTCAGCCGGAGGCCCGGATAAAGCTGCGCCTCCGCGACGCCGATCCGCGCCGTCTGAGCCGCCAGCGTGCGTTCAGCGGCACGCACGTCCGGGCGCTGGCGAAGCGTATCGGCTGGGATGCCCAGCGCGATGCTGTCGGGACCCGTAGGAATGGCTTCCGGTTCGGACAGGGTGGCCGTCAGCGTGCCCGGCGCCTGCCCAGTGAGCACAGCGAGCCGGAAGGTCGCGCTGGCGAAATCGCTTTCAATGCCGGGGATCGACGCGGCG
The DNA here is from genome assembly GCF_036570505.1 of Allosphingosinicella sp. Classification (GTDB taxonomy): domain Bacteria; phylum Pseudomonadota; class Alphaproteobacteria; order Sphingomonadales; family Sphingomonadaceae; genus Allosphingosinicella. Next base: position 2,619 of record NZ_DATCYB010000059.1, read on the forward strand.
GTCTGCGCCCGCTGTGCCTTCGCCTGCTCTTCGTCCAGCGAGGAGACAAGTCCCGCCTGGACGCGCCAGCCGGCGATCTCCAGATTCTCGTCGGCGATGGCGAGCGTGTCGCGCGCCGTCTCCAGGCGCTGCTGGGCGAGCCGCGCCTGGATATAGTTGGATGCGACCTCGCCGATGATCGCGACCTGGACGGCGGCGAGGTCGAATACCGCGCCGTCGGCATCCGCTTCGGCCGCCTCGACGCCGCGCCGGATCCCACCGAACAGGTCGACCTCCCAGGCGGCATCAGCGCCGAGAGAAAAACTGCTGCGGTCACCGCCGTCGCTATCGAAATCCTGCCCCGCTCCGGCCGATGCGCCGACGCTCGGCATCGCGCCGGCACGGGCCTGGACCACGCCCTCGCGCGCCTGACGCAGTCGCGCCGAGGCGACGGCCAGGTCGAGATTTTGCGATACCGCTTGCTGAACCAGTCGGTCGAGCACGGGATCGTTGAAGCGAGTCCACCAGCGGGCGAGCTCCTCGGGCGAACCGGGCGTGGCTTCCACCGAATAATAGCTTGCGGGGACATTCAGCGCCCCGGCGCCCGGCGCGTCATAATCCGGCCCAACCGTGGTGCAGGCTGAAAGCGGGACCGCGAGAAGCGCCGCGATGGATACAAGCTTATTCATCTCTGAGGCCATTCCGTTCGGGGCCATGAACTTCCGCTGAAGCGAGTTTTCTCCCGGATGAACGGATTGCACACTCTTGCCGGGTAGCGAAGCACGATTGCAGGACCTATCAGCATCCGGCCTCGAACATTTGGAAGGATCGCCCTGTGACGACTGGAATTGGAGGCTCGACCGCTATAGCCGAGCTGGAGGCGCTCGTGCCCTGGTCCGACATGGCGCCCTCCATCGGCGCCCTGGAGCGTGAGGGACGGCTCGAAAAGGCGCGGAGGCTTTTGGCCGACAGCGGCGCCGACGCGCTCCTGATCGGCGCGGGGGCAAGCCTGCGTTATTTCGCGGGCGTGCCGTGGGGCGCGAGCGAGCGGCTGGTGGCGATGCTGCTGCCGCTTGTCGGCGATCCCATCGTCATCTGCCCGCGTTTCGAGCTGGGAACGCTGGAGGCGGATCTCGCGGTCGAGGCGGACGTCCGCCTGTGGGAAGAAGATGAGAGTCCGTCGATGCTGCTGGCCGGCGCGCTGCGCGAACGCCGGGTCGCGACGCTGGCGGTCGATCCGGCCATGGCTTTCCTGTTCGTCGACCGCCTGCGCAAGGCCGCGCCGTCGGTCGAGCTGATCGACGGCTCCAGCGTCATAGACGGCTGCCGGATGCTGAAATCGCCGGCCGAGCTGGCGCTGATGGCGCAGGCCAAGGCAATGACCCTAGAAGTGCAGCGCCGCGCCGCCCGCATTCTCGACGAGGGGATCGCGGCCAGCGAAGTCCGCCGCTTCATCGACGAGGCGCACCGAGCGCTGGGGGCCTCCGGCAGCAGCTTCTGCATAGTCCAGTTCGGCCGCTCGACCGCTTTCCCGCACGGCCTTCCCGGCGAAAGCTACCTACACGAAGGCGACATGGTGCTGATCGACACGGGCTGCACGGTCGACGGCTATAATAGCGACATCACCCGCTCCTATGTGTTCGGCGAGGCGAGCGACGAGCAGCGCTCGATCTGGGCCTTGGAGCAGGAGGCGCAGGAAGCGGCCTTCGACGCGGCGCGGCCCGGCGTGGCGTGCGAGGAAGTCGATGCCGCCGCGAGGGCGGTGCTGGAGCGGGCGGGGCTCGGACCGGACTACCGGCTTCCCGGCCTGCCGCACCGCACCGGTCACGGCATCGGCCTGTCGATCCACGAGCCCTCCTATCTTGTGAGAGGCGACAAGACGCCCCTCGCCCCCGGAATGTGTTTCTCCAACGAGCCGATGATCGTCATGCCGGACCGCTTCGGCATCAGGCTGGAGGATCATTTCCACGTCACCGAGGAAGGCGCCGCCTGGTTCACCCACCCCTCGCCTTCGATCGACGCGCCGTTCGGGTGATCGCGGGGATGGAGATCGTCGCGGCGGACATCGGTGGCACCCATGCCCGCTTCGCCCTCGCCACCATTGGCGGGGACAAGGCGGTGCGGCTGGGGGAGCCTTTTACCGCGCGAACGGCTGAGCATGGCGGGCTGGAAAGCGCCTGGGCCTCCTTCGCCGCGCATCTCGGCCGCCCGCTTCCCACCGCCGCCAGTATCGCCGTGGCGGGGAATGCCCGGGAGGACGTGCTCTATCTCACCAACGGTGCCTGGGCGATCCGGCCGGCGGGGCTGGCAGCGGCGCTGGGACTGGAGCGGCTGCTCCTCCTCAACGATTTCGGTGCGGTGGCTCATGCCGTGGCTCAGCTCGGCGAGGACGCGCTCGCCCATCTGTGCGGGCCCGATATCCTGCTTCCGGACCAAGGCGTCATCACCGTCGTCGGGCCGGGCACCGGCCTCGGCGCGGCTCAGCTTCTGCGTGTCGACGGCCATCATCATGTCATCGAGACGGAAAGCGGCCATATCGGCTTCGCGCCGCTCGACGAGGTGGAAACGCGCATCCGCGAGCGCCTTGGCGAACGCTATGGCCGGGTTTCGGTCGAGCGGATCGTCTCCGGGCCGGCCCTCGACGACATCTACGCCGCTTTGGGCGGCACACCGCCCGCGGAGGACCGCGCGCTCTGGACGGCGGCCCTCGAGGGCACCGATCCGCTCGCCATGGAGGCTCTGGAGCGCTTCTGCCTCAGCCTCGGCTCCGTCGCTGGCGACCTGGCGCTCGCCCATGGAGCGGTCGGCGTGGTGATCGGCGGCGGCCTGGGACTGAGGCTACGAGCCCACCTCCCCCTCTCCGGCTTTCACGAGCGTTTCCTCGCCAAGGGCCGCTTCCGCCCCCGAATGGAGGCGATGCCCGTCAAACTCATCACGCACCCGCAGCCGGGCCTCCTCGGCGCCGCCGTGGCCTTCGCCGCGAAATATCAGGCGTAATCGAAACCGATGTCGGCGGCCGGAGCCGACTGGGTGATCCGGCCGACCGAGACATAGGTGACGCCCGTCCCCGCGATGGCGCGGATGGTGTCGAGGCGCACGCCGCCCGAGGCTTCGGTGGGGACGCGCCCCCTGACCAGTTCCACGGCCGCGCGCAGAAGGTCCGGCGTCATATTGTCGAGCAGCAGCCGGTCCGCGCCGGCCACGAGCGCCGGCTCGATCTGATCGAGCCGATCGACCTCGACCTGGATCGGCAGCGACAACCCCGCCGCCTTCGCCCTTCGCACCGCCTCGGCGACGCCGCCCGCGACGGCGATGTGGTTGTCCTTGATGAGCACGCCGTCGTCGAGGCGCATCCGGTGGTTCTCCGCGCCGCCCATGCGGGTCGCATATTTCTCCAGCGCCCGGAGCCTGGGGATGGTCTTGCGCGTGTCGAGGAGGATGCAGCCGGTGCCGGCGATCGCATCGACATAGGCGCGAGTCATGGTGGCGATGCCGGTCAGGTGCTGGATGGTATTGAGGGCGGAGCGTTCGGCGGTCAGCAGGGCCCGCGCATTGCCGAAAAGCCGCATCAGCGTCGTCCCGGCCGCCACCTGGGCGCCGTCCTCGACAGGTTGCTGAATATGAACCTCGGGATCGAGGGCGCGGAAGAACATCGCCGCGAGCGGAAGGCCGGCAACCGTGACGTCGTCGCGGCTCGCCATCACCGCCTCGAGCCGCGCCTCGGCGGGTATCGTGGCGGCGGAGGTGACGTCTCCGCCCTCGCCGAGATCCTCGGCGAGCGTTTGGCGGACGAAGGCGTCGAGATCGACGCCGCTCAGGAATGATTGCGACATGGCGGCGCCCTATCAGCTACAGGGAATCCGGCAAACGGGAACTTGGCTCACGGCTTTCCGTTGCCTTGGCATCGGCAAGGGGAGCAACCATGATAGACCTCGTCATCGATCAGCGACGCAAGGATCTCGGCGGATTCGAGGTCGGGCGCGTGCTGCCCTATGCGAAGCGGCGGATGGTGGGGCCCTTCGTCTTCTTCGATCATATGGGCCCGGTCGACATGGCGCCCGGCATCCCCCGCTCGGTCGACGTGCGCCCGCATCCGCATATCGGCCTTTCGACCATCACCTATCTTTTCGACGGCGAGATCATGCACCGCGACAGCCTCGCCACCGAGCAGGCGATCCGGCCGGGTGAGGTCAACTGGATGACGGCGGGCCGCGGCATCACCCACTCGGAGCGCTTCGAGAGGGCGAGGGCCGAGGGCGGCCATATGAACGGCATCCAGGCGTGGGTCGCGTTGCCGGAGGACCAGGAGGAGCGCGAGCCCGGCTTCTGGCACCATGGCGAGGGCGATCTGCCGGTGATCGAGGAGGACGGCCTCTGGGCGCGGCTGATCGCCGGAAGCGCCTTCGGCCTATCGGCGAAGGTCAAGACCCACTCGCCGATGTTCTATCTCCATTGCGAGATGGCGCCCGGCGCGAGGCTCGGCCTCGTCGACAATTATCCCGAGCGCGCCGCCTATGTCGCCGCCGGGGCGATCGAGGCGGAAGGGCAGCGCTTCAGCGAAGGGCAGATGCTGGTCTTCGCGCCCGGCCACCCGGTCGAAATCCGCGCCGACGGTCCCGCCAAGGTCATGCTGCTCGGCGGCGAGCCGATTGGTCCGCGCTTCATCGAATGGAACTTCGTCTCTTCCTCCAGGGACCGCATCGAGCAGGCCAAGGCCGACTGGCGGGCCGGGCGGATGAAGCTGCCCGATCTCGACAATCAGGAATTCATCCCGCTCCCCGAAGACCCACCTCCCCCGCCGAACCCGATGTCGTGACGAGCTGGTGTTTTCTGATCTTCCCTGCCGCCGTCCGAGGGAAGTCGGCGACAAATTCGAAGCTCCTCGGCACCTTGTAGGCGGCGAGGCGGGTGCGGCAAAAGGCGTGTAGCTCTGCATGCAGCTCTTCAGGCGCCGGCTTCGTTCCATCGGCGGGGAGGATGAAGGCGCGCGCGACTTCGCCCCATTTCGAGTCCGGCGCGGGCACCACGGCCGCCTCGGCGACGGCGGGATGCGCGGCGAGCACATTCTCGACCTCGATCGGATAGACATTCTCGCCGCCCGAGATGAACATCTCCTTCCGGCGGCCGGCGATGTAGGTGAAGCCATCGGCGTCGCGGCGGGCAAGGTCGCCCGAGCGGAGCCAGCCGTCGGCGGTGAAAGCCGCACGCGTCGCTTGCTCGTCGTTCCAGTAACCCGGCGTGATGCCGGGGCCCGAGAAGAGCAGGTCGCCGACGGTCCCGTCCGGCACGTCGCACCCTTCCTCGTCGACTATGCGGGCGGAGCAGAGAAGCTGCGGCCTGCCGACCGATCCGATCCGATCCCAGGCGTCGGCGGGATCCATCAGGAACGCGGTCGGCCCTGTTTCCGTCATGCCCATGCCGTTGCACACCCTGACGCCGAGCGACCGGTAACGCTCGACCACCGCGTCGGGGAGCGGCGCGCCGCCGCAGCCCCAGTGGCGGACATGATCGAGCGGCGTTGTGGCGAAGCGAGGATGGTCGAGCAGCGCCTGGTAAACGGTCGGCACCGCGAAGAAAGTATCGATCCGTCGCGCCTCCAGCAGTCGCACCACCGCCTCCTCCTCGAACCCTTCGAGGATGACGACGCGGCCACCCGCGAACAGGGTCGGCAGGCTGTGGAGATTGATGCCGGCGGTATGGAAGAGTGGCAGGAAGGTGAGCGTCGTGTCGGTGGATCGGATGTCGATGGCCGAGCCGATATTGACATGGTTCGCCAGGGCCATGCGGAAATTGTAGATGACGCCCTTCGGCCGTCCGGTCGTGCCGGACGTGTAGATCAGATACCAGATGCCGTCGGCCGGCCAGCGGGCGCGCAAGGATCTGGCCGGGGCCGCGTCGAGCAAGGTCTCATAATCGCCGTCCAACGCCAACGACGGCACCGCCAGCTCTCGGGCGACCCCTTCGTCCTCCCGCCCGACAAACAAGAGCCTGGGTGCGCAATCCTCGACCAACTGGTTGAGCTCCGAAGGCGGCATCCGCCAATTGAGCGGGACCAGTATCGCGCCCAATTTGGCGCAGCCGAGCAGCAGCTCGAAAAAGGCGATGCGGTTGCGGCAGACAATGGCGACGCGATCCCCCTCCGCCACGCCCCGGCTCGCCATCAGTGAAGCGGCCTGCCCGGCGCGCCGATCCAGCTTCGCATAAGTCAGGCAGCGCCCGGTCGCGATCTCCTCCAGCGCGACCTTGTCCGGCGTCAGCTCGGCCCGCTTGGCGATGAGATCGGGCAAATCGGCGAACATCAGCGCTTCCTCAGGCCCTCCGCCACCAGTCCGATGGCGATGTCGGCGACTTCGGCCGGCGAGAGGTCTTCTTCCCAGATGCCGTAGCGCATGCCGAGGAACACGCTCATGCCGATCAGCGCCCAGGCGCGCGGCTCGTCCTCGCCGGCCACGATCTCGCCCCGCGACGCGGCGGCGGCGAGGTTGCGGCGATAGCCTTCGACGAAGGTGCGGTAGTGCTCGCGATAGACATCCTCGGCGATGAACTGCGCTTCCTCGATGATGCGGTAAAGCTCGCGATGCTGGCGGACGAAGGCGATGAACGCGGTAAGGCCGATGCGCTCCGCCGCGATCCGGTCCGGCGCATCCTTGACCGCCTCGGCGACATGGGCGCGAGTGGCGCGGCTCATGTCCCGTACCAGGGCGCGAAACACCTCCTCCTTGCTTTCGAAATAGGTGTAGAAGGTGCCGAGGGCGACGCCGGCGCGGGCCGTGATGCCGGTGATCGCCGCTTCGTGATAGCCGCGCTCGCCAAATTCCCGCGCCGCCGCCTTCAGCAAGCGGCGGAGCGTCTTGCGCCCCCGTTCGGTCCGCGGCGTCCTGTCGGCGGGCGCGGTCTGGATCAGATCGGACATGGCCCCTCCCGCGCCGAACTTGAACCGACTCTCACCTTCGCGCAAGCCGGCTCATCGAGTATCAAAGTTGAACATTGACTCATGTTTCATATACGGGCAGAAGGACGCCCTGAAGGCAGGAGACTCCGAACAGGAGCGAGGGCGCCTGGGAGGGGAAATCGTTGCCGCACCATTTCGCACCGGACGGCGCTCGAATCGCCTATGACAATATCGGCACGGGGCGGCCTTTGCTGCTGCTCCACGGCCTGATGGCGCATCGCGGCTTCTTCGCCCGCCAGCATGAGTTGGCCGATGCCTTCCGCCTTATCTCCATCGACCTTCGGGGCCATGGCGAATCGCGCGCGGTGGGCGATGCGCCGACGATCGAGCAGCTGGCCGCGGACGTTTCCGGCCTCGCCCAGTCGCTCGACCTCCAGGACGCTATCGGCGTCGGTTGGTCCCTGGGAGCTTCCGTCCTCTGGCATGTGCTGACCGGTCCCGCGGCGCACCGCTTCGCGGGCTCCGTCGTCGTCGACATGACTCCGCGCGTGATGAACGACGCGCATTGGCGGCTCGGCCTTTCAAAGGAAGCGTGCGAGGCGAGGCGACAGGCGATCGAGACGGATTTCCCGACCTTCGCGACCGCGGCCGGCCAGGCCATCTTCGCACCGTCGAACGCGGACGAGCTTGCGGACAGCGTCCGCTGGGCCGGCGAGGAGTTCGCAAAGAACGATGCCGCCGCAATCAGCACGCTGTGGACATCCCTCGTCGACCAGGATTTCCGGAGTCGCCTCGCCCGCATCGCCCAGCCGACGCTCATCATCCACGGCGCCGAAAGCCACCTCTATGGCGCGGACACCGCCGATTATGTCGCGGCCGCGCTGCCCAACGCCCGTGCCATATCCTTCGACCGCTCCGGCCACAGCCCGCATTTCGAGCAGGCCGAGCTTTTCAACACCGCCGTTCGGGACTTCGCGGCCAGTCTGCCGCGCGTCCACGAACGCCCCAATGCAGCTTGAACAGGAGAGACGTCATGGCCCGCAAAACGCATTGTCTCGGCGCCCTCAGGATCGGCACCGCCTTCGCCGCCCTGACCGCCACCGCCCCGCTCGTCGCGCAAGTCGCCGACGCGCCGCCGGTCGAGGCGGCTGAAATTTCGGATGTCGACGAAGGCAACGCCATCGTCGTCACCGCTCGCCGCCGCGAGGAAAACCTCCTCGACGTGCCGATCGCCGTCACCGCCTATAGCGGCGAGCAGCTGGAGATGCAGGGCGCGCTCGACATCACCGACATCAGCGACACGACGCCCAACGTTACGCTCGAAGCCTCGCGGGGCACCAACTCGACCTTGACCGCCTTCATCCGCGGCGTCGGCCAGCAGGACCCGGTCGCCGGTTTCGAGGCGGGTGTCGGCATTTACCTCGACGACATCTATCTCAACCGCCCGCAAGCGGCGCTGCTCGACATTTACGACGTCGAACGGATCGAAGTGCTGCGCGGGCCGCAGGGCACGCTCTACGGCCGCAACACGATCGGCGGCGCCGTCAAATATGTGACCAGGCGCCTGCCGGACGAGCCCAGCGCCCGCATCCGCGCCACGCTCGGCACTTATAAGCACGCCGATCTCGTCGTCGGCCTCAGCACGCCGATCACCGACTCCTTCCGCGTCGGCGGGACCGTGGCTCGCCTCAGCCGCGATGGGTTCGGCGAGAACCTCACCACCGGCCTCGACAATTACAATCGCGACATCTGGGCCGGCCGCCTCGCCGCCGAGCTCGACGCCGGCGACGCGGTCGAGTTTCGAATCGCGGGCGACTATACCGAGGATCGCAGCGATCCGAGGGGCGGCCACCGGCTGATCCCAGGCCTCGTCTCCGGCACGCCGGTGCTCAAGGACGTGTTCGATTCGCGCGGCGGCCTGCTCGATCCGGAGCAGAAGGTGAAGGCGGGGGGCGTCAGCGCCCATCTCGATATCGAGATGTCGGATGCGTTGACTCTCCGCAGCATCAGCGCCTGGCGCGCCGATGAAAGCGGTTCTCCGATCGACTTCGATGCCCTCCCCGCCGTCGATCTCGACGTGCCCGCCGTTTACAAGAACGAGCAGCTCTCGCAGGAAATCCAGCTCGTCTACGACGACGGCACCCTCGCCGGCATCCTCGGCGGCTATTATCTCGACGCCAATGCCGAGACGATCTTCGACGTGCGGCTGCCGAACACCGTCACCGCCCTCACCTTCGGTGACGTCGATACCAAGACCTTCGCCGTCTTCGCCGACGCCACCTACGACCTCAGCGACCGACTCAGTGTCTCGCTCGGTGGCCGCTATACCTGGGACGAGCGCACGTCCGACATTCTCCGCCAGGTGTTCATCGGCGGCGGCTCGCCCTTCTTCGGCGGCGGCGGCACGCTGATCGCCCTTCAGTCCGACTTCACCGGCGCCGCCGATTTCGAGGAGTTCACGCCCCGCGCCTCGATCAGCTTCAAGCCGACGCCGGACCACAATCTCTACGCCAGCTACTCGAAAGGCTTCAAAGGCGGCGGCTTCGACCCGCGCGGCGTCAGCGTCGCGGCGCCCGACGCGGACGGGGACGGAGTCGTGGAGGACGAAGAGATTTTCGACTTCATGTCGTTCGAACCCGAGACGGTCGACAGCTACGAGATCGGCTGGAAGGCGAGCCTCCTCGACCGCCGCCTCAATATCAGCCTCGCCGCCTTCCACGCCGACTATAAGGACGTGCAGGTGCCGGGATCGGTCGGCACGGTGATCAACGGGCAGCAGACCTTCATCGGCGTCACCACCAATGCCGGCAAGGCGCGCTTCCAGGGGATCGAGTTCGAAGGCGCGGCCAGGCTGGCGGAGGACTTCGCGGCGGCCGGCGACTCCCTTGGCTTCAACTGGGCGCTCGGCTACATCAACGCCGACTACAAGCAGTTCATCGACGCGCGCGGCATCGACGTCGCCGACGAGCGGGAAATCCAGAACACGCCCGAATGGACGGCGAGCGGCACGCTCAACTACGGCACGCCGGTGGGCGCGGGCATGCTGAACTTCATCAGCACCCTCTCCTACCGCAGCAAGGTCCACCAGTTCGAGCTGCCGACACCGATGCTCGACCAGGCCGGCTACGCGCTCTGGGACGCCAGCATCGTCTGGACCTCCGACGACGACAAATGGTCGGTCGGCCTCCACGGCAAGAACCTGACGGACAAGGAATATATCGTCTCGGGCTACAACTTCCTGCGGCAGAATCCCGATACGGGCGAATTCATCCTCCCCGACGGATCGCCTGGCTTTAGCCCGACCCTGGGTGCCGAAGGCGTTCTCACCGCCTATTACGGGGCCCCGCGGCAGGTATATCTGACCGTCGGTCTGAACTTTTAAGAGGAAAGCATAATGGCGCGGAGCGGGACGATGATGGCGGCGAACGGACGCCGCGTGCTCGCCATCCTGCTCCTCGCCTACATCTTCAACTTCCTCGACCGTCAGATCGTCAGCATCCTGGCGGAGCCGATCAAGAAGGATCTGGGCTTAAGCGACGGCCAGCTCGGCCTGATGGGCGGGCTCGCCTTCGCACTCTTCTACACGGGGCTCGGCATCCCCATCGCGTGGCTTGCCGACCGCAAGAGCCGGGTCACGATCATCTCTGTGAGCCTGGCGCTGTGGAGCGGCTTTACCGCGCTGTGCGGCTTCGCCGGCAATTTCTGGCAACTCTTCCTGGCGCGCATGGGCGTAGGTATCGGCGAAGCGGGCGGCGTCGCCCCCTCCTACGCCCTCATCTCCGACAGCTTCCCGCCGCACCAGCGCGGACGCGCGCTGGCCATCTTCTCCTTCGGCATTCCGATCGGCTCGGCGCTAGGCATCTTTTTCGGCGGCTGGATCGCCAGCCACATCGACTGGCGCGCCGCCTTCATCATCGTCGGCCTGGCCGGCCTCATACTGGCGCCGCTGGTCAAGTTCGGAGTCCCCGAAGCGCCACGCGGCGCCCTCGACGGAGTACGGATCGAAGACGCCGCCAGCCTCGCCGAGGTCGGCCGCACGCTGTCGCACAAGCTAAGCTTCTGGCTGCTGTCGTTCGGGTCAGCTTGCAGCTCGGTGATCGGCTACGGATTCGCTTTCTGGCTGCCCTCTTTCCTCGCGCGAAGCCACGGGCTCGACCTCATCGACCGCTCCCTCTTCTACGGCGCGATCGCTCTCGTCGGCGGCCTCGCTGGCGTCTGGATGGGCGGATGGCTCGGCGACCGCGCTGGCGCCTCCGATCCCGGCGGCTATGCGCGGATACCGGCTTTTTGCTTCCTCCTCGCCGTGCCGCTCTACGCCGTCGGCCTGTTCGCGCCGTCGCTGGCGGTCGCCTTCGTGCTGCTGCTGATCCCGACGGCCCTGTCGCTCGCCTGGCTCGGGCCGGGGATCGCCGCGATCCAGCAGGTGGTTCCGCCCCATATGCGCGCCACCGCCTCGGCCATATTCCTCTTCGTCAACAACCTCATCGGTATCGGCTTCGGCACCTGGTTCCTGGGCTTCATGTCCGATCGGATGATGGCGGCTTATGGCGAGGATTCGCTTCGCCACTCGATGCTCTATGGCCTCGTCTTCTACCTCGCCGCCGCGACTCTCTACCTCATCGCGGCCCGGCGGCTGAGCAGCGACTGGCACAGGAGCTAGGCGGAGCCCTCAGTTCGCCTTGGGAACAGCCTCGTGGCGAAAAAGCGAGGCGATCGCATCGTTTATCTGCTTGGACGTGAAGGGCTTGGTCAGCACGGGAACGTCGTGGGGCCGGCGAGCAATCGACTTGGCGTCGGCATAGCCGGTGACGATGATACCGGGCATGCCCGGCCGAAGCTTCCTTGCGCCCTCGATCACGTCGATGCCCGACACCAGCGGCATCGCATAGTCGCAGATGACGAGGTCGAACGCGCCGAGGTCGCGCTCCAGGATGCCCAGCAGTTCCGGCCCGTCGCACGCTTCGGTGACCTGGTGTCCGAGATCGTGAAGGATGCCGGCAGTCGCCATCCGGACGCCGCCATGATCGTCGACGAGGAGAATGTTCAGCGGCCGCTCCGCGACGGCGTCGCCTCCGTCCGCCGATGAGCGCGGCGCCGGCGTCCGGCCCTTGCCCTGGGGCGCGCGCGGCAGCCAGATCTCGACCCGCGTGCCCTCGCCCAGCTTGCTCTGGATATCGATCGCCCCGCCCGATTGCTTGGCGAAGCCATAGACCATCGAAAGACCGAGGCCGGTGCCTTTGCCGACATCCTTGGTGGTGAAGAAGGGTTCGAGCACCTGCTCCAGTATTTCGGGCGCGATGCCGCAGCCGCTGTCGGTGACCGCGAGCAGCACATAGGGACCCGCCGGCAGGCCCAGATCGTTGTCGCTTCCGATCTTGCGATTTTCGCCGGAGATGGTGATCTCGCCGCCCTCGGGCATAGCGTCGCGGGCGTTTATGATGAGGTTCATTAGCGCCAGCTCAAGCTGCGCTTCGTCCGCATAGGCGCACCACAGGTCGTCGTCGGTCCGCCATTCGAGCTGGACGAGGCCGCCCAGCGTGTGGGCGAGGAGGTCGTCGACGCTGCTGGAGAGCCTGGCGATGTCGATGCGGGCGGGCTCCAGCTGCTGGCGCCGGGCGAAGGCAAGAAGCCGCCGCACCAGCTCGGATCCCTGCTCGGCGGCATGACGGGTCATCGTCATGATCTTCTGCTGGTCCGCGTCCATCTCGACGCGGCGCTCGATCAGCCCCAGGCCGCCCAGGACCGCGGCGAGGAGGTTGTTGAAATCGTGGGCGATGCCGCCTGTCAGCTTGCCGATCGCATCCATCTTGCGCGCCTGGACGAGCTGGTTCTCCAGATCCTTGCGATCGGTCACGTCGAGCAAGGTGCCGGCATATTCGGTCGGCCTGCCCTTGGTGTCGCGGAGCAGCACGGCCTGATCGAGGAAATGCTTGTAGCGGCCGTCGGCGCACTTCCAGCGATACTCGATCGACATCGACCCGCCGAACGAGCGCGAGGCGAGCGCGGCCAGCACCCGCTCCCGATCCTCTTCATGGACCCGCTCGATCCACAAATTGGGGTTCTTCCTGAGGGCACCGAACTCGTATCCGGTGACGGCGGCGAAATTCCCGCTGACGAAGCGGGGGACGCGAGGGCGGCCGTCGACCGGCTCCAGATAGAGGACGATCGGCAGCGACTGGATGATCGCCGCCTGCCGCTGCTCGGCGAGACGCAGCTCCTGCTCGGCCCGCAGGCGTTCGGCATTGGCGCGAAGGTTGGCGTCGAGCAGTTGCTGCTCCGCCTGGGCCTTGCGCCTTATCTCGCGCGTCATCGTGAAGAGGTCGACGAACACCGCGACCTTGGACTTGAGGACCACGGGCTCGACTGGCTTGAACACATAGTCGACCGCGCCCATCGAATAGCCGCGGATCAGATGCTCGGTTTCCTTGTTGACGGCCGAGAGGAAGACGATTGGGATGCGCTTCGTCTGCTCGCGGTTGCGGATGATCTGGGCGGTTTCGTAGCCGTCCATTCCCGGCATGTAGACGTCGAGCAGGATGACCGCGAATTCGCCCTTCAAGAGATGGCGAAGCGCCTCCTCGCCCGAGGACGCCGTGACGATGTCGGCGACATCCTCCAGCACCGTCTGGATGGCGAGCAGGTTGCGCTCGTCATCGTCGACGACCAGCACGCGCGCCCGCTCGTTCTCGCCCGCTTCGGGGGGAACGGCATGAAGATCGGCCTTGGCGGCAGCCGCGGCGTTGCTGGTCTTCCGGACGGGCTGGGCCATGGTCACCGTTTATTCCGCCGCCCTCTGCGCCGAGCTCGTGGCGGCCGCCCGGTCACGGGCACGACCCACCCAGACGCGCAACAGCGCGAGCAAAAGCTCGATGTCCACCGGCTTGGCGATATAGTCGGATGCGCCGGCATCGAGACACTTCTGCCGGTCGCCCTTCATCGCCTTGGCAGTCACGGCGACGAGAGGAAGATCGGCGAGCGCGGGCCGCTGGCGGATCTGACGCATCGTCTCGTAGCCGTCCATTTCGGGCATCATGATGTCGATGAGGGCGACATCGATCCTTTCATTCTCATCGAGGATGGCGATCCCCTCCTTGCCGCGCTCCGCGTGGAGCACTTCCGCGTCATAGCTCTCAAGGACGCTTGTGAGGGAGTAGATGTTCCGTATGTCGTCATCGACGATCAGAATCCGGGCGCCGGCGAGTTCAGGGATTCCCTGCATCGCCGGGCTGCCTTCCTGATCCCGTACCGGCCGCTTCCCACGCCTCAAAATAGGCCCGAGGCGCGCCTGCAGCGCGTCGATACCGTCCACGATCTCGATCGTTCTGCGGCCGCTCTGCGGCTCGAGCGCCGCCCGCATCCGTTCGGCGTCGGTCTTGGCGAGCACGATCATCGGCGTGCCGTCCCGGCCGACCTGAAGCGCCTTCAGCTCGAACAGGGCCTGATCCGTCTTGTCGGCGGCGACGACGACGCCGTCGAAGGAACCCAGCTCCGTCCTGGCCTTGGCGACGGTCGGCGCGATCTCCACCTGCCGATGCGTGCCCGCGACCGCCGTCTTGATCTTCTTGCGGTCCGCGGCGGTGCCGCCGACGATCAGCAACCGGCGCTCATCGCGACGGACCTGTTCCGCCAGAGCGCCGAAGACGCGCGACAACTCGTCATGCCCGGCCGGCTTGGCGGTGACCCCAAGCGCGCCCATGTCGAGCACGGCGGACGCTTCGTCAGCGCCGGAAACGACGTGGATCGGGATATGGCTGGTCTGCGGGTCGTGCTTCAAGAGGTCGAGCAGGACAAAACCGTCGATGTCGGACAGGCCGAGGTCGAGCGTGATCGCGTCCGGCTGGAGCTTGCGCGCCATGGCGAGCGTGCCCGCGCCAGCGGTCGAGACGACACCCTTGAGCCCCGCCTCGCGCGCCAGATCGAGGAGAATGGAAGCGAAGGTCGGATCGTCCTCGACGATCAGCACGAAGGGATCGTCGGCGAGGCTCTCGCGGTCGTCCACCACCTCGATATCGGCGGCCGGGCTGCCGGCGAGCGCTTCGGCCTCCTCGTTGTCCCGCGGCGCCGACGCGATGGCCGCTGTCGCGCTGGGTGCCGCCTCGAGCGGAATGAAGAGGGTGAAGACCGAACCGTGACCCGGCCGCGACTGGACCCGAAGCTCGCCGCCCAGCAGGCGCGCGATCTCGCGGCTGATCGAAAGACCGAGACCCGTGCCGCCATATTTGCGGCTGGTGGTGCCGTCGGCCTGCTGGAAAGCCTCGAAGATCAGCTTCTGCTTGTCTTCCGGAATGCCGATGCCGGTATCGCTGACGGCGACCGCGATCACGCCGTTTGCAGACCGCAGCACCGGATGATTGGGGCTCCATCCCTTCTCCACGCAGCGCACGCTCAAAGTCACGCTGCCTTGCGAGGTGAATTTGAAGGCGTTGGAAAGGAGGTTCAGCACCACCTGCTGCAGCCTCTTCTCGTCGGTGCGGATCGCGGCCGGCAGCCTGGTATCGAAATCGACCTCGAAATCGAGCCCCTTGTCGGCCGCGAGCTGGCGGAACGTCCGCTCCATATGCTGTCTGAGAGTGCTCATCGGCATCTCGCCGACCTCGATCGAAACGGTGCCGGATTCGATCTTGGACAGGTCGAGAATGTCGTTGATGAGGTTGAGGAGGTCCGATCCCGCCGAATGGATCGTCCGCGCGAACTCGGTCTGCTTCTCGTTGAGGTTGCCCTGCGGATTGTCGGAGAGGAGCTTCGAGAGGATCAGCAGCGAATTCAATGGCGTGCGAAGCTCGTGACTCATGTTCGCGAGGAATTCGGATTTGTATTTGGAGGTGAGCGCAAGCTGCTCGGCCTTCTCCTCGACCGCGCGCCGCGCCATCTCGATCTCGATATTCTTCGCCTCGACCTGCTTCTTCTCATTTTCGAGAAGCTGCGCCTTCTCCTGGAGCTCCTCGTTCGTGTTGTGGAGTTCTTCCTGCTTCGTGGTGAGCTCGGTCTGGCGCGCCTGAAGCTCCTGCGTCAGCAGCTGCGACTGCTTCAGCAGGCCCTCGGTGCGCATCGTCGCGGCGATCGTGTTCAGGACGATGCCGACCGATTCCATGAGCTGGTCGAGGAAGTTCTGGTGGGTCTCGTTGAATTCGTTGAACGAGGCCAGCTCGATCACCGCCTTCACATCGTCTTCGAACAGCGCGGGCAGGATGTTGACGTTGGCGGGCTTGGCGTGGCCGAGGCCGGAGCCGATGCGGATGAAGTCGCCCGGCACCTGCTTCAGAAGCATCGCCCGCTTGTCCGCCGCCGCCTGTCCGACCAGCCCCTCGCGCAGCTTGAAGCTCGGCTTCAGCTGATCCTTGGTCTCGGCGCCGTAGCTGGCGACGAGGTCGAGCACCGTGTCGTCCTCCTCGCGCCGGGCAACGTAGAACACGCCGTACTGGGCGTTCACCAAGGGCGCCAATTCGGACATGATGAGGTTCGAGACCGTCGCGAGGTCGCGTTCGCCCTGGAGCATCCGCGAGAAGCGGGCGAGGTTGGTCTTGAGCCAGTCCTGCTCCGCATTCTTGAGCGTCTGATCCTTCAAATTGCGGATCATCTCGTTGATGTTGTCCTTGAGCGCGGCCATCTCGCCCGACGCCTCCACCGCGATCGAGCGGGTGAGGTCGCCCTTGGTCACCGCGGTCGCCACGTCGGCGATCGAGCGGACCTGGTTCGTCAGATTCTCGGCGAGCTGGTTGACGTTGTCGGTAAGGTCGCGCCACAGGCCGGCGGCGCCGGGCACGCGCGCCTGGCCGCCGAGCTTTCCTTCGACACCCACCTCGCGGGCCATGTTGGTCACCTGATCGCCGAAGGTCGACAGCGTCTCGATCATGAAGTTAATCGTCTCGGCCAGCGCGGCGATCTCGCCCTTGGCGTCCACGGTCAACTTGCGCTTCAAATTGCCCTGCGCCACCGCGGTCACGACGTCAGCGATGCCGCGGACCTGGTTGGTGAGGTTGGTCGCCATCAGGTTCACGTTGTCGGTCAGGTCCTTCCACGTGCCGCCGACGCCCGGCACCTTGGCCTGGCCACCGAGCTTGCCCTCGGTGCCAACCTCGCGCGCCACGCGCGTCACTTCGGATGCGAAGGAGTTGAGCTGGTCCACCATGACGTTGATGGTGTTCTTGAGCTCGAGGATTTCACCCTTCACATCGACCGTGATCTTCTTGGACAAGTCGCCGCGCGCCACGGCGGTGGTGACCTCGGCGATGTTGCGGACCTGGCCGGTCAGGTTGTCGGCCATCAGGTTCACATTGTCGGTCAAATCCTTCCAGGTACCGGCGACGCCGCGCACCTGCGCCTGGCCGCCGAGCTTGCCCTCCGTGCCGACCTCGCGTGCCACGCGCGTCACTTCCGACGCGAACGAATTGAGCTGATCCACCATCGTGTTGATGGTGTTCTTGAGCTCCAGGATCTCGCCCTTCACGTCGACGGTGATCTTCTTGGACAGATCGCCCAGCGCCACCGCCGTCGTCACCTCGGCGATGTTGCGGACCTGGCCAGTGAGGTTCGCCGCGAGCTCGTTCACATTGTCGGTAAGGTCCTTCCAGGTTCCGCCGACGCCCTCGACCTTCGCCTGACCGCCCAATTTACCGTCCGAACCCACCTCGCGCGCCACACGCGTCACTTCCGAGGCGAAGCTGTTGAGCTGATCCACCATCGTGTTGATGGTGTTCTTGAGCTCCAGAATCTCGCCCTTCACCTCCACGGTGATCTTCTTGGACAAGTCGCCCGACGCCACCGCCGTCGTCACCTCGGCGATATTGCGGACCTGGCCGGTAAGATTGCCAGCCATGGCGTTCACATTGTCGGTGAGGTCCTTCCAGGTGCCGGCGACGCCTTCGACCTGCGCCTGGCCGCCGAGCTTGCCGTCCGTGCCCACCTCGCGCGCCACACGCGTCACCTCGGACGCGAAGCCGTTGAGCTGGTCGACCATCGTATTGATCGTGTTCTTGAGCTCCAGGATCTCGCCCTTCACCTCCACGGTGATCTTCTTCGACAGATCGCCGCGCGCCACGGCGGTCGTAACCTCGGCGATATTGCGGACCTGGCCCGTCAGGTTTTCGGCCATCAGGTTCACATTGTCGGTGAGATCCGCCCAGGTGCCTGCGACCCCGGGCACCGTCGCCTGGCCGCCGAGTTTGCCGTCCGTGCCCACTTCGCGCGCCACGCGCGTCACTTCCGAGGCGAAGCCGTTGAGCTGGTCCACCATGGTATTGATGGTGTTCTTGAGCTCAAGGATCTCGCCCTTCACCTCCACCGTGATCTTCTTGGAAAGGTCGCCCGAAGCGACCGCCGTCGTCACCTCGGCGATGTTGCGGACCTGGCCGGTCAGGTTTTCGGCCATGAGGTTCACATTGTCCGTGAGGTCGGCCCAGGTGCCGGCCACGCCGGGCACCGTCGCCTGGCCGCCGAGCTTGCCCTCGGTGCCGACCTCGCGCGCCACACGCGTCACTTCCGAGGCGAAGCTGTTGAGCTGATCCACCATCGTATTGATGGTGTTCTTCAGCTCCAGAATCTCGCCCTTCACGTCGACGGTGATCTTCTTGGAAAGATCGCCCGACGCCACCGCCGTCGTGACCTCGGCGATGTTGCGGACCTGGCCGGTGAGATTGCCGGCCATGAGGTTCACATTGTCGGTAAGGTCCTTCCAGGTGCCGGCGACGCCTTCGACCCGCGCCTGGCCGCCCAATTTGCCGTCCGAACCCACCTCGCGCGCCACGCGCGTCACTTCCGAAGCGAAGCTGTTGAGCTGGTCCACCATCGTGTTGATGGTGTTCTTGAGCTCCAGAATCTCGCCCTTCACCTCGACGGTGATCTTCTTGGAAAGATCGCCCGACGCCACGGCGGTCGTGACCTCGGCGATGTTGCGGACCTGGCCGGTCAGGTTGGTGGCCATCGCGTTCACATTGTCGGTAAGGTCCTTCCAGGTGCCGGCGACGCCCTGGACCTTGGCCTGGCCGCCGAGCTTGCCCTCGGTGCCGACCTCGCGCGCCACACGCGTCACCTCGGCGGCGAAGGAGGCAAGCTGCTCAACCATCCGGTTCACGACCTCGCCGATTCGCAGGAACTCGCCGCGCAGCGGGCGCCCGTCGACCTCGACCGCCATGGACTGGCTGAGGTCGCCCTTCGCGACCGCGCCGATGACGCGCGCGACCTCGGTGGTCGGCTGGACCATGTCTTCGATGAGCTCGTTGATCGCGCGGAGCTTCGCGTCCCACCCGCCGCTCGCGCCGCGCACGCGCGCGCGCTGACCGATTTTGCCTTCCTTGCCGACGACGACCGAGAGCCGCTCGAATTCCTTGGTCATCTGCTCGTTGAGGCCGACCACCTCGTTGAAAAGTGTCGCGATTTCGCTGTCGAGCCCGGAAACGTCCTCGGGAAGGCGGACACTGAAATCGCCGCGTCTGAGCTTTTTGAGCGCCGTGACGAGCTGACGACGATCGAGAAAATCGCGCGGGTTTTCGACGTTCACTTAACGCTCCTTACAAGCCTCTCTCCACCCCGAATCCGATATTGTGCGCCCCCGACCGGCCGGCACCATAGCAGAACACTTCAATAGTCTCCCTGCAAATTCATACCCTTCGGTCCGCATCCCTTGGCAGGGGTTGTCATGGCCGAGTCTAGGCTTAGAAGGCCCTGCAAGGCGAGCGCCGACAACCCGGCGTGGGCCTATGCGACGAGGAACAGCACAGCACGATGGCGTCAAGACAGGAAGTCACCAGCTTCATCCGAGCGACCTTTCGCTCGGTATGGTCGCTGGAACTGCTCCTGTTCCTCAAGAATCACGACAATCGCGGCTGGTCGCGCTTCGACCTGGTGACCGCCCTGCGCGGAAGCGACGTCATTGTGTCGCAAAGCATAGATTCGCTCGTCGCCGCCGGCCTCGTCAGCACGGATAAGGACGGCGTCGCCCGATACAGCCCCGTCTCGCAGGACCTGGGCCGTCTGGTCGAGGGCTCGGAGCGTATGTACGCCAAGAGCCCCGACGCGGTGAGAAGGATGATCATTGCCTCCGCGAACGAAGGGATTACCGCTTTCGCCGACGCTTTCAGGCTGAGAAAGGAGTAGGGGGCGTGCAGGAGCTTTTCCCAACGGCGGTCTATCTGCTCTGCTTCGCGACGAGCAGCGCCTGTGCCTATCTGCTCGCCCGCAACTACAGGAAGACGCTGGCGCGACTGCTCCTGTGGAGCGCGCTCTGCTTCGTTTTCCTCGCCGTCAACAACCTGCTCGTGGTTCTCGATCTGCTCGTCATCAGGACGATCGATTTTAAATTCTGGCGATTGTGGACCTCGCTCGGCGCGGTCTGCATCCTGTTGTTCGGCTTCATCTGGGATCTGGAGGAGTGAAGCGATGATGTTGTTTCACTTCCTCTCCGGCGCGCTGACAATGGGCTTCCTCGTCGCAGGCCTGTTTTTCCTGCGCTTCTGGAAGCGGACGCATGACGGCCTGTTCGTCGCCTTCGCCCTCGCCTTCTGGCTGCTCGGCCTTACCCAGGCGCTGCTCGCTTTGTCGAACATCCCGGTCGAGGAGAGGAGCTGGCTCTACCTCCTGCGACTGGCGGCCTTCGCGCTGATCCTGGTCTCGATCGGCCTCAAGAATCGTCGCGGCTGATCGATCCCGAAACCGACCGGAAAACAGAAGACACTGAATTATAACAGAAAATGGCGGAGAGGGTGGGATTCGAACCCACGGTACCCTCGCGGGCACAACGGTTTTCGAGACCGCCCCAATCGACCACTCTGGCACCTCTCCGCGAGACGTAGAAGGCCCCGGGCGGATGCCGGGGCGGGTCGACAAGGGGCGCGCTCTAGCCCAAGGATCGACGCTTGCCAAGCCTGCCCTAAGTGAAGTCGAAGCGTGTCCAAGGGCTTGCCCCTAGCCTGTCGCGGGACCGCCTTGCGACCAGCGGAAGTCGCCTTTCCTTGCCTCTTTTTCGTCAGGCCCTACATTGAAGGGGTGATGCCCCGACACGAGTCCCTTCTCACCGACCTCGCCGCCGCCATCAAGGCGCCGCCGGTCACGCATGCCGATTTCGCTATCGGCGAGGTTGTTCGGCACCGCCTGTTCGATTTCCGCGGCGTGATCTTCGATGTCGATCCGATCTTCGCCAATAGCGAGGAATGGTACGAGGCGATCCCCGAGGATCTGCGTCCTGACAGGGACCAGCCTTTCTACCATCTGCTCGCCGAGAATGCGGAATCAAGCTACGTCGCCTATGTCAGCCAGCAGAACCTGCTGCCCGACGACGAGGGCGGGCCCGTCCACCACCCCGCCATATCCGGCATCTTCCGCGCCTTTTCCGACGGCCGTTACGAGCTGAGACGCGAGCACCGGCATTAGTCGTTCGCGGGACGGCTTTGGCGTTGACAGCCTCGCCCGCCTCCAGTAGCAGCCCGGTTTCCCGCGTGGGGCCTCGGTCTCGCGGCCATCTCCATGCGGCCAATATGCAAGGTAATTGGATAAAGCCATGTTCGCAGTCGTGCGCACGGGCGGCAAGCAGTATCGCGTCGCCGCCGGAGACAAGATCGTAGTCGAGAAGCTGGCGGGCGACGCCGGCGACACCGTCACGCTGGACGACGTCCTGCTGGCGGGCGAAGGCTCGGACCTCAAGGACACCAAGAACCTTACGGTTTCGGCCGAGATCGTCGCGCAGGCGAAGGGCGAGAAGGTCATCGTCTTCAAGAAGCGCCGGCGGCACAATTACCGCCGCAAGAAAGGCCATCGCCAGCAGCACACGATCCTGATGATCACCGCGATCGGCGACCAGAAGGCCGCGCCGAAGAAGGCTGCGCCGAAGAAGGAAGAGGCCGCGCCGAAGCCGGAAGCCAAGGAAGCCGCACCCAAGAAGACGCCGGCCAAGAAGGAAGCCGCGGCCGAGAAGCCGAAGGCGGCATCGAAGCCGGATACGGCAGCGAAGCCCAAGAAGGATACGAGCGAGAAGAAGGCTTCACCCAAGGCCGAGACCAAGGCGCCTGCCAAGGCCGCCGCCACCAAAAAGGCGTCGACCAAGAAGCCGGCTCCCGCTAAGAAGTCCTAAAGAGATACGAAGGTAGCATTACGTCATGGCACATAAAAAGGCAGGTGGTAGCTCACGCAACGGCCGCGACAGCGCGGGCCGTCGTCTTGGCGTGAAGAAGTTCGGCGGCGAAGCGGTCGTCGGCGGCAACATCATCGTGCGCCAGCGCGGCACCAAATATTATCCGGGCGCGAACGTCGGCATGGGCAAGGATCATACCCTCTTTGCGCTTACCGACGGCCGAGTCGCGTTCCGCGACGGCAAGCTTGGCCGCAAATTCGTGTGTGTAGACCCGATTATGGCGCAAGCAGCGGAATAAAGGACGATCGATAACGGGTCGTCCTTCAAGGGGCGGCCCCAGGTTCAGATAACGGAACCGATACGAGGGAGAGGGGCAGCCCCCTTCTCCCTTTTTTGTTTCTCCCTCGAAACTGTCGCCGGCCTGTCACCCGATCGGGGCATGGGCCGGCGCGAGACGGAAGAGAGGAAGAGACAATGTTCGCGAGAACCGAGAGATTGCTGCTGCGGCCCGGCTGGGCCGAGGATGCGCCGGCCCTGGCCCGCGCCATCGCCGAGGAAGCGATCGTCCGCAACCTGGCGAGCGCCCCTTGGCCCTATGACCTGGCCCACGCGCGCGCCTTCCTCGATACGGAGCGACGGCCCGACGAGGCAAGCTTCCTCATCTTCCGCCGCACCAACGGCGCGCCGCGCCTGATCGGCTCGGCCGGCCTCGCCCGCAATCCCGAGGGCGAGGTCGAGCTCGGCTACTGGATCTCGCGGCCGCACTGGGGCCTCGGCTACGCGACGGAAGCGGGCCGCGCCATCGTCGCCATCGCTCGCCACGGGCTCAGGCTGAAGAAAGTCAGCGCGGGACATTTTCTCGACAATCCGGCTTCGGGCCGGGTCCTCGAGAAGCTCGGCTTCCGTCCGACGGGAACCGTCGCACCGCGCTATAGCTGCGGGCGCGGCGCCGAGGCGCCGTGCAAACTGTTCGAGCTCGACCTGTGTCGGGAGCGAACCGGCGGCATAGCGCTCAACCCGTGCCTGGAAATGGCCGCCTGAACTAAGCTGCGGCGACCCGCGCTGAGAGAGATTTCTCTTCCGTCTCGATCAGCGCGCGGTCGTCGTGGTTCCAAGGGTGGAAGCCCGGCATGAAGAAGCTCGCCCAGGCGCCCAGTATCTTGCGGATCATCCCCGGCCGCACGTAAGCGAACCAGAACAGCCGCGCCCAGGCCCTCGGCCCGGTGATGCCATCCTGTCGCAGCAGTTCGAGCGACCCCAGGGTGCGGTCGACGACGAAATTGCGGGTGACGAGCAGCATTACCTTCGCCTTCACCTTCCACCGCTTGAATCGCGGCCAGTCCTTCGTCGCGTGCAGCCACGTGTCGTAGGCGACGCCCTTATGCTCGATCTCCTCGGTCGCGTGCCAGCGCCACATCGCCGCGGTTTCCGCGTCGGCGCTCGCAAGGTGGCGGGAATCCTTTAGCAGCTCGTGGGCGAGTATGGCGGTGAAATGCTCCAGCGCCATCGTCGCGGCCAGGCTGGCGATGGGCGCCCGCGCCCGCACCAGCGACAACCGCCATTCGACCCGCTCCTCCAGCTTCGTCAGATCGTATCCCGCCCCATGCGCGCGCTTGTTGAACTGCACATGCTCGCGGCTGTGCATCACTTCCTGGGTGGTGAACGCCTTGATCTCGGCGGCGAGCGTGGGGCTCGCGCCCTCGCGGAACAGCCGCACGCTCTCGACGAAAAAAGCCTCGCCCTTGGGAAAGGTTGCCGACAGCGCATTGTAGAGCGACGTCGCCACCGGATCGCCGCCATTCCACCAGCGGTCCGTGGCCTCGCCCCGCCCGAAGCGCCGGTCGCGCGGCGTGATCGTCAGATCAAAGGGTGTCGCTTCGCGCCCCATGCTGTATCTCCTTCGGCGATGAGAGATGACCGCTACTTACACAAATGTCAATAACGCGTGAACGCCTTGCCCCCGAGGAGAGCCGCTCCGCCGCGCTGGAGGCGGCGCGGCGGCTGCTGATCAAGTCCGGTCCGCAAGCGGTAACCCTGAAGGCGGTGGGCGCGGAGATCGGCAAGACGCACGCCAACCTCCTCCACCATTTCGGGTCTGCGGCGGGGCTGCAATCGGCGCTCGCCCATCATATCGGGGCGCGGGTGACCGCCGGAATCGCCGAGGCGGTGCTCCGCGCGCGCCAGGGCGAGGCCGATCCCGGCGAGATCGTCGATCGCACCTTCGACGCCTTCGACCGCGAGGGCGCCGGCGCGCTCGCGGCCTGGATGATCCTGTCAGGCAACCGCGACGCGCTGAATCCCATCCTCGACTCGATCCACGATCTCGTCGACCAGCTCGGACACGGCCATGAAGATCGGCCGGTGCACGAGACCACGCTCTGGCTGGTTCTCGCCGCACTCGGCGACTCTCTTCTTGGTGAGGCCATGGCGGAGGCGCTGGGTCTTTCGCGCGACAAGGCACGAGAGCTCGCCCGCCGTCAGCTCATCGCCAATATTCAACCGATCGAAGGAGGCACGCCATGATCAGCGGTTGCGAGGCCTTTCACGCACGACCCTGATCCGAAGACGCGCGGGCGCCTTTGATTTCCCCGCCCGGCCCTCTATGTCGCGGCGATGCATTTCCTCGACCAGGCCAAGATCTTCATCCGCTCCGGTGCCGGCGGGCCGGGCGCGGTCAGCTTCCGCCGCGAGAAGTATATCGAATATGGCGGGCCCGACGGCGGCAACGGCGGCAAGGGCGGCGACATCGTGTTCGAGGCGGTCGAGGGCCTCAATACCCTGATCGACTTTCGCTACACCCAGCATTTCCGGGCGCCGCGCGGCAAGGGCGGATCGGGCCAGAACAGGACCGGCGCCGGCGGCGAGGATCTCGTCATCAAGGTCCCGGTCGGCACGCAATTGCTATCGGACGACAAGGAGCATGTGCTGGCCGATTTCACCAAGGCCGGACAGAGCACCGTCTTCCTGCGCGGCGGCGACGGCGGGCGCGGCAATGCCAGCTACAAGACTTCCACCAACCGCGCGCCCCGCCAGCACGGCACCGGCTGGCCGGGCGAGGAAATGTGGGTCTGGCTGCGCCTGAAGCTGCTCGCCGACGCCGGGCTCGTCGGCCTCCCCAACGCCGGCAAGTCGACCTTCATCAACGCCGTCACCAACACCAAGGCGAAGGTCGGCGCCTATCCCTTCACCACGCTCCACCCTCAGCTGGGCGTCGTGACCCACCGGGGCCGCGAGTTCGTCATGGCCGATATTCCCGGCCTGATCGAGGGCGCGGCGGAAGGCGCTGGCGTCGGCGACCGGTTTCTTGGTCATATCGAGCGGTGCCGCGTGCTTCTCCATCTGGTCGATGCCAACGCAGAGGATGTAGCCGAAGCCTATCGCACGGTTCGAGGTGAACTCGACGCCTATGGCGCCGGCCTCGCTGACAAGCCGGAAGTGGTCGCGCTCAACAAGGCCGACACCCTCGATGACGAGTTGCTCGATGCCCTGTCGGCTGAACTGAAGGCGGAATGCGGGCGAACGCCGCTGCGCCTCTCCGGCGCCACCGGCGAAGGCGCCGAGGCGGTCCTGGACGCGATCATCGCCTATCTCGACGCCGAGGCCGAACCCGAAGCGGCGCAAACGGGCGACTGGTCGCCGCTATGAGCTCGCATCGTAGCCGCACCCTCGCCGTCACCGGCGGGACGGGATTCGTCGGGCAGCATCTGCTGAAGATGGCGCTGGCGTCAGGTTACGACGTCCGCGCGCTGACGCGGGGGTGGAAGCCCCCCGAAGAGGCTATCGCCTGGGTCGACGGTGCGCTCGACCGGCCGGAAAGCCTGGAGAAGCTGGCGACGGGCGCGGACGCGATCATCCATATCGCCGGCCTCATCAACGGCGATCGCAAGGCCTTCGAGACCGTCAATGTCGGCGGCACGGCGGCGATGATAGACGCGGCGCGCAAGGCGGGCTTACGCCGGTTCATCCACATCTCCTCCCTCGCCGCGCGCGAGCCCGAACTCTCCGCCTACGGGGCGTCCAAGGCGAAATCGGAAAAGCTGGTCGCCGCCTCCGGCCTCGAATGGACGATCATCCGCCCGCCCGCCGTCTACGGCCCGGGCGACAGGGAGACTCTGGAACTGTTCAAGATGGCGCGGCGCGGCCTCGTCGCCCTCCCCCCGCGCGGCCGCTTCTCGGTCATCCATGTCGAGGATCTGTGCCGCCTCATCCTCGCGGTGATCGACGAGCCCGAGACGGTGGCCGAAACCTACGAGCCCGACGACGGGTCCGATAATGGCTGGGACCACCGCCATTTCGCACGCTCGCTCGGCCGCGTCTTCGACAAGCGGGCGACCACGCTGCACATGCCGAAATTCCTGCTGCGCGCCGCCGCGAGCCTCGACCGTCTCTTCCGCCGCAAGCGCGCCAAGCTCACTCCAGACCGGGTCGGCTATTTCTGCCACCCCGACTGGGTGGTGACGCCCGAGCATCGCCCGCCAACGGCGCTTTGGCGACCCGACATTCGCACGCCGAAAGGCCTCAAGGCGACGGCCGACTGGTATCGCGCCGAAGGCTGGCTTCGCTAGCGCCTATAGGCTGTGTCGGCCATATTGGATGATGAAGGCGATGAAGCTAGCGACCAGTCCGACCAGGAAGATGCGGTAGGCATAGCCCAATAGCCGGTATTTCTTGCGGGCGAGCACCACGCCGTTCTGGTAGATGTCGCGCGCCATGGTGAGGTAGATGCCCTCGTCGGTCTTCAGCCGTTCGGTAATCTGCTCGAGATAGTCGTCCTCCTCGAGCTGGGTGAAGGAGCCGAAGAAGAGCAGGTTGAGCCCGCCTCGCCGCTTGTAATGCGTCGCCGGCAGCACTGCGAGCACCGCGCATACCGCCGAGAAGAAGGCGGAGGCGCCCAGGATCAGCAGCGGGATCGGCACCACCGCGCCGCGCGCCTGGCCGATGGTGATGGTGAAGATGACGAACGTCGCCGCCATCAGAATGCTCGCCTTCTGGTCGGCCATCGCCGACAACTGCACATGAATCATCTGCGTCGTCCGCACCAGATGGACGGCGTTCGGGGGAAATCGCGAGGATTCGGGCGGTTGATCGTCCATGGTAGCGGTCCCGATTACTCGACGACAATCGCACGCCCTTAGTCAATTGCCAAGCAACGGCCCCCATTCGGCCCTAATCGCTTGGCAGGGGATGGCAACGGACATAAAGGGCCATCCATGACCGACAGAGAAGAAACCTTCGCCAAGGTGAGCGAGCTGATCGCGCCGTTCAACAAGAAGGGCGTGAAACTCGCCGAGACGACGACCTTCGCCGGCGATCTCGAATGGGACAGCCTCACCGTCATGGATTTCGTCGCCGCGATCGAGGACGAGTTCGATATTCTCATCACCATGAACATGCAGGCCGAGATCGAGACCGTCGGACAACTCGTCGATGCCGTCGAGGAGCTCAGGAACGAGGAATGAGCACCCAGCCCCTTCCCCTGGGGGAGCCGGTGGCGACCGACCTCTTCTCCAAGTTCGATCCCCTGATCGCCGAGCGCCAGGCCCTGCTCGACACCGGCGTGCGCGACCCCTTCGCCATCGTCATGGACGAGGTCCTCTCCCCCACCCTGGCGGTCATCCAGGGCCAGGAGACGATCCTGCTCGGCACCTACAATTACATGGGGATGACCTTCGATCCCGATGTGATCGCGGCCGGCAAGAAGGCGCTGGACGAGTTTGGATCGGGCACGACCGGCAGCCGCGTCCTCAACGGCACCTATCAGGGCCACAAGGAGTGCGAAGAGGCGCTGAAGGAATTCTACGGCACCCGCCATGCCATGGTCTTTTCGACCGGCTACCAGGCGAACCTGGGCCTGATGTCGACCATTGCCGGCAAGGACGACTACATCATCCTCGACGCCGACAGCCACGCCTCCATCTATGACGGCTGCGCGCTCGGCAATGCCAACATCGTCCGCTTCCGCCACAACAGCGTCGAGGATCTGGACAAGCGCCTTGGCCGCCTGCCCGAGGCCGGCGGGCGGCTGGTCGTGCTGGAAGGCGTCTATTCGATGCTGGGCGACATCGCGCCCTTGAAGGAAATGGTCGCGGTCGCCAGGAAGCATGGCGCCATGATCGCCGTCGACGAGGCCCACGGTATGGGTTTCTTCGGCCCCAACGGCCGCGGCGTTTTCGAGGAAGCGGGTGTCGAGTCGGACGTCGATTTCGTGGTCGGCACCTTCTCCAAATCGGTTGGCACGGTGGGTGGCTTCGTCGTCTCGAACCATCCCAAGTTCGAGGTGCTGCGCCTCGTCTGCCGGCCCTACGTCTTCACCGCCTCGCTGCCACCCTCGGTGGTCGCGACCGCGGCGACCTCGATCCGCAAGCTGATGCATGCCGGCGCCAAGCGCGCCCACCTCTGGGAGAACAGCAAGCGCCTCCATCAGGGTCTGCGCGACCTCGGCTTCACCCTCGCGACGCCTGAGGCCGAATCCGCTATCATCGCCGTGCTCCTGCCGGATCAGGACAAGACCGTGCGCATGTGGCAGGCGCTGATCGAGCAGGGCGTATACGTCAACATGGCCCGCCCGCCCGCGACCCCGGCCGGCATGTACCTGCTGCGCTGCTCGCTCTGCGCCGAGCATTCCAGCGAGCAGGTCGGCCAGATCCTCGGCATGTTCGCCGCCGCCGGACGCGCGACCGGCTGTATTGCCTAGCCCGATCAAGCGGCTTTCAACGCACCGGGCCTTCCTTTAGGATGGCGTACGATATGGCGGAGGATGATATCGACGTCGCGCCGGAGGAAGGGACCGGCACCTGGCGGCGGGGATGGGCCAGCGCGGGCGCCATCGTCGCGACCATAGCCCTCATCCTCCTCGTCGTCATGGTCACCCTTTCCAATCGCGCCCGCGACGAGGCGCTGCAATGGGAGCGGCACACTTATGACGTGATGCTCCTCACCCGCACCGTCGATGCCACCGTCGCCCGCTCGGAGGCCGCCCTCGGCCGCTATGTCCTCGACGAGGAGCGTGACACCGGCACGATCTATTACAACGAATGGCGTCGCGCCGGGCGGCAGATCGCGCAGTTGAAGCGGCTGGCCCGGAGCCCGGATCAGCGGGAACTGGTGGAGCAGCTGGAGCGGCTCTACCGGGCACGTGGCGACGAGCTCGCTGCCGCTGCCGCCGCCGCCGCCCGCAAGCTGGAGAGTGGCGGCGTTCCCCTCTTTTACCAGGCCGGCATGACCGCGACCGGCCCCGCGCTGCGCGCCAAACTGGACGAGATCGCCAGCGCCGAGCGGCAGAACCTCAGCGATCGCATGGCCGAGACCCAGATGTTCGACGAAGAGGCGGACAAGTTCACCGAATGGCTGGGTTGGCTCGGCGTCCTCATCGGCATCGGCGCGATCGTGCTGGGTCTTCTCGCCTATCGGGCGCTCACCGAGCGACTTATCGCGCGGCGCGAGGCGGACACCGAATCCAACCGTGCCATGTCGCTCGAGCGGGCCGTGCAGGATCGAACGCGCGAGTTGCGCGACGCCAACGATCGCCTGCGCGCCGAGGCGGCCGAGCGCGCCGCCGCCGAGGCCCAGCTCCGGCAGGTCCAGAAAATGGAGGCGGTGGGCCAGCTGACCGGCGGCATCGCGCACGATTTCAACAACATGCTCGCCGTCATCGTGGGCGGGCTCGACCTCGCCCGCCGCAAGCTCGGCGGCGCCCGGCGCGAGGTCGAGTTCCATCTCGACAACGCCATGGAAGGCGCGACCCGCGCCGCCGCCCTTACCCGCCGCCTGCTCGCCTTCGCCCGGTCCGAGGCGCTGGAGCCGCAGGGAACGGAACCGGCGGCTTTGGTCGAGAACATGCTCGACCTAATCGACCGCTCGATCGGCGAGCGGGTGACCGTGCAGACGCGTTTCGCCGAACAGCCGTGGCGCGTCTGGGCCGACCCCAACCTGCTCGAAAACGCGATCCTAAACCTCTGCGTCAACGCCCGCGACGCCATGGAGGGCGAGGGTCGGCTCGGCATCTTGATCGACAATGTCGCCCTCGGGCAGGGCGAGGTCGGCGACCTGGACGCCGGCGACTATATCCGCATCAGCGTTTCCGACACCGGCCACGGCATTCCCTCCGAGTATCTCGACCGCGTGTTCGAGCCCTTCTTCACCACCAAGCCCGTCGGCAAAGGCACGGGGCTCGGCCTCAGCCAGATATTCGGTTTCGCGCGCCAGTCGGGCGGCGACGTCACCATCGATTCGACCGAGAATGCCGGCACCACGGTGTCCGTCTACCTGCCTCGTTCGGAACGGGCGGAGGAACAGGCGGCCGCCGGCCCGGCCGCCCCGGCCATGGGTCCGGAGGAACGCGCCACTGTCCCCGCCGGCACCCCGATACTGGTGGTCGAGGACGACCCGCGGGTCAGCCGCTCGACGGTCGGCGCGCTGGAGGAACTCGGCTACACCGCCCTCGCCTGCGCCGGCGGACGCGAAGCGCTCGACATATTGGCGAAGCACCGTGAGATCGAGCTCGTCATCACCGACGTGATGATGCCGGAAATGAGCGGTCCGGAGCTCGTCCGCGTCGTCGCCGAGCGCTATCCCGAAGTCGCCGTGCTGTTCGTGACCGGCTTCGTCGGCGAGGCCGGCGACGGCGACGAGCTGACCGGCCACGACCTCCTGCGCAAGCCGTTCACCGTGTCCGCTTTGTCAGACGCCGTCTCTGCCGCGCTGTCCCGGCGGGTCAGCGGATCGCACCCCGCTTCAGCAACCGCGGCAGCAGAGTGACCGCGCCAAGCAGCGGCCAGCGCCGCTGCCAGGGTTTCAGGACGATATCCGTTCCGGCGTGCCGATTGATCTTCCAGGCGAGATAGTCCGCGCCGCCGGCAAAGGTGAAGCTAGCCTTGGCGAGCCGCAGCACCGACAGCGCCTTGCCGGCCCGCCGTCGCTTCGCCCACAGCCGCTCCGCCCGCCGCCGCGACCCCGCGCCGACCGGTTTCAGCGACAATTCCGTATCGCGGAGTGAACCAATTCCGGCCGCCTCGACCGCGGGGCCGGTAAAGCGCCGATATCGCTCCGGGTCCGCCTCCACCACCGAGGCCGCCCTCGTCCGCCGCTCGGCCCTGAGTTCGGCGGAATAGGTCAAGGCGAAAGCGCGCCGCCACAGCATCAGCGGCTCGACCGTCCCGCCTCCCATTACCGGCACGGCTTCCCCGAGCAAGGTTGGCGCCGCCCGGGCGATCGCGGCGGTCACGGCATGCGCCGCGCCCCCCTTCGCCGCCCAGGCTAGTCGCGACGGTTGGGCGAAGCGGGCCCAGACCGACACGGACAGGGAATCCGGCCCGTTGAGCCGATCGAAATCCGCTTCGCTCAGAACCGCATATTTGGCCACGAGCCCCTGATGCTCGAACGGAAACACGTTGGGTGGCACCAGCCGGTTCGCCCGCGCCAGCCAGCCCTTTCCATAGGCCGCGTCGTAGCTGGAGACGATCAGGTAGAAATCGAGCATCTGCCCGTCCAGGTCGGCGGTGCGCAGGCACGACCCGTAGAACAGCACCGCCCGCGCCGCCCCCGGATAAAGCGCCGCGATCGCCGCCGCCATCGCCCCGACGCGCGGATCGACCGGCTCCGCCAGCTCGGCGGCGACGAGATCTCTGAGGATGTCGAGTCCGGCATTCATAGCCCTCCCCTATACGCCCGCCCGCGCCGGCGGGAGCCCCTATGGCGGCACTCATTCCCCTTCATGGCGCCGCCGTCCGCGCGCCATGTCCGCCGACACCCTTACCCCGAACGCCTGCAGCCGCTTGACCAGCGCCGCCCGCACCTTCTCGTTGCTCGCTACTGTCGGTGCCCGCCCCGCCTTCTTGACCCCGGCGAGGCCCCGCTTGTGCTCGCGCAGCAGGTGCATGGCCCGGTCGAACTCCTGGCCCGTCCCGGCGACTTCCTTGTCGCCGCGAAATTCCACTCGCGCCATCGCCACCAATCGCTGCTTCAGCACCTCGGCCTCCAGCCGCGCATAGCCTTGCTCCAGCGCTTCCTGCCAGCCTTCGGCGAAAGCGGCATCGGTGCGCCGATGCTCGTAGTCGGTGGAGGTGCACACGCCCGCCTCGTCGGCCGAGGCGGTAGCGTCGCAGGTCGCCGCGAAATGGGCCAGAAACAGCGTCTTGCGCTCCCGCGTGAACCGGTTCCGCCGCGCCCGTTGCGCCTGCCAGCGCCGCTCGCCGCGTGGCGCCACCAGCCTCGGCCGCCCGCTCGCCTCCACCGCGGCGTCCCAGGCGTCGCGAAACACCGCGCACCGCTCCCGCGCATTGTAGAGGGTCGAAACGCAAAACCCCGCCGCCCGCGCCGCCGCCGCGACGCTCGCGCCTTTATCGAGCGCCTTCACCACCACCGCCTGCTCCGCCGACCCGAACCGACGTGACGCGTCGGAGCCATTCCCGGACATGATCTGGTCTCTCCCCACCTCCACTCTCCACAAGAAAAGTCGCCCCGCCGATCCCACCCGGTTCTGACGCATTGGCTGAGTCATAGTTCTGGTGCCATACATGCGCGTATTTGTCAAGTTATTATAACCTATTTGGTTCACTGACTACTTTGTGTCATTGGTGCTAGTCGCAGCGATGACCGACAAGTGCCCTTCGCGGTCATTAGGCGGAGACGAACATCCCCTCCACCGCTCTTCACAGGTTGTGCGAAGCGCTTCTCTCCCGTGATCTCGAGCGACCCTGTCTGGACGAGCTATCAAGCAGAGGCGCATTGGGTGGCAATGCTTGAGCTTGTTGCAACTGCCCAAAAAAGGAGGATACGGGAGCAGGCCGGTGGAGCGATGAACACACGGATCTCACATGGCACCTGACATGAGCACGACGCCTCGCCGCAGCACCACTGGTCTGCGCCAATTTCTGAATATTGAGCGGCAGCGCGATTGGATAGAAAGCAAAACGGACTTCCGAGACGCCGACGAGCGCTCGGAGTCCCTTGAGCTGCGGTTCAAGTACGCCGCGCGCTTTCAAAAGCTGCTGCGTCGCCCGCAGGCGCAAGACGTCCTGGAGATTCTCGGGCGCTACGGCCAAAGCTGCATCCCCATGCCGCGCAGGACCGAGCGTCACTACTGGTCGGTTTCGTGTCTGCCGTCGACCTCCGACAAGCCGCTGGTCCGCGTCAATGCGAGTTGGATGGAGCTGTTCACGCTCTATGCGGATGGCGAGGGCATCCGTTCCAGATTCATCGTGCATCTTTCGGATTTCACGACGGACCATTCACCCGTGCAAGGTCATGTGGACGAACCCTTTCTCGAGCGCTGCGTCGAGACACCGGAAGACGTCGGTTATTTCTTCCCGCGTGGCGCGGACATTTTCGGCATCAATGTGCGGGGCTCCGCCTCGATCCGCAAGTTCCTCGCATCCCGCCGCGTGTTGCGCGCTATTCGGACATTCAATGTGACGCACATGAACCGAGGTCGGAACGCTTACCAGGCGAGCCATTGCTACAGTGTGGCGGATTACATGCTGGAGGGTTGAGGGGTTCTGGGGTGTGCGCCGCCGGTCGAGATTGCCGGGCTGCTTCGCCGCGGATCATTACAGGCCAGCGTCACTGGCAGCTCTTACCTGCATCTGACCGAAGGCGGCCTGACGGCTTTCGGCCACCAGGAGACAGCAACGGCACACCGGATCAAAGTACCCCTTTGATCCGAAGTCTTATGCCGCCAGTCGCAAAAACGGCACCGGCGCCGTCGGCGTCAGCACGATCGGCCGGTCGGCGCGCGCCTCGAACAGCTCGCCGTCGAGGATCACGCTCGAATGGTCGCTCTCGATGCGGATTTCGTCGCCGCGCTCCAGATGCACGCCGGAAACGCGGCTTCGCCACAGGCGTCCGCGGATCGCCGCGACCAGCGCGCGGAAGAGAACGCCGCGCGTACCCTCGATCGCCATCATCTGCATGGCGCCCAGCGGCTGGCCGGCCCCGGGCATCCGGCCGTTCAAAAGCAGTCGCTGCAAGGTCGTCACCATCAGCAGCGCGAACTGGCCCTGCCACTCGCCATGCTTCAGCACCGACACCTTCACCGGCGCCGGCATGGGTGGGAGGAAGCCGGCGCGGACGCCGAACAGGATCGCGATGATCGCCGCGATGGCCGTCAGCATGTGGCTGAGGCTGTTGGGGAGGCCCAGCGGATAAATCTTGTGGCGGCAATAGAGGATCGTATCGGCAAGTCCGGCGCCGCCCAGGAACATGCCGAGCACCGGCCGCGCGCCGACCGTGCCGTCGGAGAGCTGGATCAACTCCCGGCTGACGATGTGCGGCACCATATCGGTCCGGGCCAGCTCCAGCACCCGCTTCAGCGCCTCCAGCGGATCGCCGCTCGCGCCGAGATCGAGCGCGATGAGATTGGTCTTACCATTGGGCAACACCGCGACCGGGGGCGGCCCGTTCTTGTAATGGGGCCCGCCGAAATGGCCGCCGTGATGCAACTCTGTGAGAGCGGCTTGGACGGTGCCGTCGCCACCGTTGATCACCAATACCTCGGGCTTTACCCGCGCGATCGTCTTCAGCGCCGTGCCGATCTGGTCGACATGCTCCACCTCGTAGTGGAAAATGTCCTTATGCTCGGCGCAAAAGCTCCTCACCTCGGGCAGCATCGACCGGTTGCCGGTCGAGCGTGGGTTGGAAAGGAGCGCGACGCGGGCCATGGCCTAGTTGCGGCGGATCGGCTTTACCGACAGGCCCTGCCGGTAATTGAGGACGACGTCGATCGGCTTGACGCTGTTGCCGACCGAGATCGCGACCTCGCCCGGCTTGGGCTTGAGGTTGAGCAGCGAGATGTCGGGATTGCGCGAGAATCCGCCGCCGTCGTTCCAGTCGGAACCGTTGCCCTTGGTGTCGTGGCGCACGGCGATGGCATAGGTGCCCGCCTTGGGCACGGCGACGCAGACCCTCATCGCGCCGGAGCCGGTGACCGGCAGGTCGATGCGGCGCAGCCACTTGCCCTTGGCGAGGAAATCCGAGTTGGCGGGATAAAGCTGGACGCGCACGCGCCCGTCGCGATTCTTGAAGCCGTTGACGTTGACGAGCACGGCCGGCTCGCCGGCGTCCGTCTTGCAGGATGCCGCATCTGGGCCGAGCGCCGCCTGGGCCGCGGCGGGAGCCACGAAGAACAGTGCGCCGATGGCGATGGAAGACATCAGTTTGAACATGACCAGTCCGCTCCTGACAGCTATAGCCGTGCCGCGGGGCGGACACGGCTTGGTTGTCTCAAGCCCCCACGGACCGCTAGATCGTCTATCCTTGCGGCCAAAATGTGGTCATGGGGCGTCTAAAAGTTGAGCATGGGCACGCTGACCGACCGATATCTCGCGAGATTGATCGCCGTCCCGCTGTTGGCGACCCTGGTGCTGTCGGCGATGTTGCTGCTTCTGGAGAAGATGCTGCGGCTGTTCGACTTCG
Organism: Allosphingosinicella sp.; assembly: GCF_036570505.1. GTDB lineage: Bacteria > Pseudomonadota > Alphaproteobacteria > Sphingomonadales > Sphingomonadaceae > Allosphingosinicella. The sequence goes on from NZ_DATCYB010000059.1 coordinate 37,961, forward strand.
TCGTCAGTGAGGGCGGACCGGTCGGTGTCGTCTGGCGGATGCTCGCCAATACCATCCCGGAATATCTGGGTCTCGGCATTCCCATCGGCCTGATGCTCGGCATCCTGCTCGCGTTCCGGCGCCTGGCGCTGTCGTCGGAGCTCGACACTTTACGGGCGGTGGGGCTCAGCTACGGCCGGCTGCTGCGCGTCCCCTATATGTACGCGGCCGCGCTGATGGCGCTCAATCTCGCCATCGTCGGCTTCATCCAGCCCTATGCCGAATATGCCTATGAGGGACTCGAGTTCGAGCTTCGCTCCGGCGCGCTCGGCGCCTCGATCAAGGTCGGCGAATTCAACAAGCTCGGCGAGCGGATGACCCTGCGCGTGGAACGCAGCGAGAGCGAGGGGCGCGATCTCCACGGCGTCTTCGTCCGCGCCGAAAGCCGCGACGGCCGCACTTTGGCGGTAACGGCCGACCAGGGCACGTTCCTCGCCACCGACGATCCCGACACCATCATCCTGCGCCTGACCGAAGGCCGGCTGGTCCACGACGCGCCCGGTTACCGTTCGCCGCGCGTGCTGAGCTTCGCCCGCCACGATCTCCCGATCAACCTGCCCACCATCGAGGCCTTCCGCGGCCGCGGCGACGACAATGACGAGCTCACCATTCCCGAACTGGTCCGCATCGGGGGCAGCGACACCGCCCCGGAGCCGCTGCGCGACCGGACCCGCGCCAATTTCCACTTCCGCATGGTCGAAGTGGTGATGATGGCGCTGTTGCCGCTGGTTGCGGTGGCCCTCGCCGTGCCGCCCAAGCGCAGCACGTCGGGCCTGGGCATCTTCATCTCGATCGTGATGGTCGTTACCTACCACAAGATCAACCAATATGCCGAGCAGATGGGTGCCCAGGGCCGCATCGATCCCGTCATCGCGCTTTGGACGCCGTTCGTGGTCTTCGCCGCCCTTATCGTCTGGATGTACTGGACCCTCGCCCACAAGCCCGGCGGCCAACCCATCGGCGCCCTCGAACGCGCCTTCGCCAAGTTCGCCAAGTTCCTGGGTCGCCTGTTCGGCTTCGGCCGGCGCCGCAGGCTGATGCCCGCCGAATGATCAATATCCAGTTCTTTCCATCGCGGCGGATCGCCTTCTACATGGCGAAGACGTTCGTGCTGCGCAGCGTCGCCGTGCTGGTCGCGCTCGTCCTCATCCTCCAAACGCTCGATCTCCTCGGCGAGTCCGGCAAGATCCTCGCCCAGCCCGGCAACACCGACAGCGACCTCTGGTATTATGTGTCCCTACGCTTCCCCCAGCTGGTCGCGCGCTTCCTCCCCTTCTCGGTGCTCTTGGGCACACTGATCACCCTCGCGACGATGAACCAGAACAGCGAGATCGTCAGCATGAAGGCGGCGGGTATCTCCGCCCACCAGATCATCGCGCCGCTCATCGCCGCCAGCGTGGCTATCGCCGCCTTCGCCTTCCTCTTCCAGGAGCTGGTCGTGACCCGCGCCACGGCCGCGCTCAACGACTGGCAGGCCGTCGAATATGGCCGGCTGGAGAGTGACGACGGCATCGCCACCAACGCTTGGGTGCGCGACGGCGACGACCTCATCCTTGCCGAACAGGTGACCGGGACCGGCGCGGGCACGCGGCTGCACGATGTCAGCCTTTACGACCGTTCCGGCGGTCGCCTGGTCGCGGTCGTCACCGCCGAGCGCGGCCGGCCGGCCCAAGGCGGCTGGTTGCTGGAGGAGGTCGAACGGTTCGACGTCGGCGCGACCCGCGCGGTCCGCGCCCCTTCGACGCTGATCGCTCGCGGTATCGAGCCCGATCAGTTCACCCTTGCCGACGTTCGGGCGGACGAGCAGGATTTCGCGGCGCTACGCGAATCCATCGGCGACCTCGAATCCGCAGGCTTCCCGACCGACGCCCTGAGGGCCGGCCTCTGGCACAAGATTTCGGGCCCCCTCTCCGCCGTCCTCATGCCCCTGCTTGCCGCCGTGGCTGCTTTCGGTCTGGCCCGCTCCGGTCAACTGTTCCTGAGGGCGGTGGCCGGCATGGGTTTGGGCTTTGCCTATTTCGTGGTCGACAACTTCGCCCTCGCGATGGGCAATCTGGGGGCGTATCCGCCGATGCTCGCCGCCTGGGCGCCGTTCGGGCTTTTCCTGCTGATCGGCGAGACGGTGCTGATACGGACGGAGGAATGACGGATATCACCCGGGGGGACGTGGCGCGAGGCGCGGGGCTGGCCGGCCTCGCCCGCGCCGGCGCCATCGTCGAGGCGCTCGCCCAGCCGCTCTACATCTGGCTGTTCGGCCTCGCCACCTATGGCCTCTATGTCGTGCTCTGGGGCGCGATCAACCTCGTTTCCAACATCGTCGACTTGTCGATGACCAGCGCGCTCCAGCGGATCGTTCCCACCGTCGATGCCGAGGCCAAGGCGCACGGCGCGGTCAAGTTCGCGCTGCTCGCTTCGGTTTTGCCGGCCGCTCTCGTCGCCACGCTGGTGGCGCTCAACGCCGACGCGGTCGCCGCCCTGGTCTCCGCCGCGCCGGAGGACCGGGATTCCCTGCCGCAGGCGATCCGCCTGTTCGTCTGGGCGCTCCCCTTGTGGACCTTCATCGAGGTCGCGACCTCGGCCGCCCGCGCCCGCCGCGCCTTCGGTCCGGAGATACGCCTGCGCATATTCTGGGAGCAGATGGCCCGCATCCTCTTCGCGCTGGGCTTCTTCGCCGTTGGCTTCAGCAGCCTCGGCCTGATGATCGCCCATCTCGCCTCGCTGACGCTCACCGCCGCGCTCTCCGTTCCCCTGCTCGGCCGCTATTACGACCTCAGGCTCATCCTCAGTGCGCCGATCGGCCGTCGCATGGCAACGACGCTGCTCTCCTCCGGTCTCGCCCTCCTTCCGGCAAACCTCTCGCGCCGATTGTTGATCGACGCGCCACCTGTGATCCTCAACCTGATGCTGCCCGGCGCGCGCGGCGCCACTGCCGCCGGCCTGTTCGAGATAGCGCGGAAGATATCAACGATCCCGCTCATTGTTCGTCAATCATTTCAGTATGTTATGGCCCCTTTGTCGGCAGCGCAGGCCCATGCCGACCGCTCCGCCATCGGCCCGCTCTACCGTTTCGCCAGCCGCGTCTCGACGGCGCTGGTCGTGCCGCTTGCCGGCCTGCTCGCCTTCGCCGGCGCCGACATATTGAGCCTCTACCGCCCGGAGGCCGCCGCCGCCCTCCCTCTCCTCTACGTCCTCGTAACGGCCCGCGCGGTCGAGGCGATCGTCGGGCCGGCCACGCCGATCGTCGAGATGACCGGCCACCGCATCCTCCCGCTCGTCAACAGCTTCGCCGGCGTCGCTCTCTGGGTGGCTCTCGCGCTTTGGCTGGTACCCGAGTTCGGGCCGCTCGGCATGGCGCTGGCGGTCGGCGCTGCAACGCTCCTCATCGCCTACGCCGCAACGCTGGAGCTTCGGATCAGCGATCGGCTCTCCCCGTTCGACCGAAGGTTAGCCTACGCCCTCGCCATCGCCCTGGCGGGCGTCGGCCTGATGGCACTGGCCGAGAATTTCAGCCGCGGCCCCACCCGCTTCGTCCTCGTCATGGCGCTCTGGACCCTCACCAGCTGGTGCGCGCTGCGCTTCGGCCTCCAACGCGCCGACCGCGAGGCCTTCGGCGGCTTCGCGAGGCGATTGCGGCTGGTGTAGGGACGTAGGGTATCAAACCCTCGCCCTCCCACCGCCCCGAAACTGCCTTATTGCCAATTCATGACAGGGACACATATTGAGCGGCAAAGCGGCCCAGGGGGGCCCGCGCCGCCTTTTCGAGGAAACTTGAAGTGAAGATCGCCCAATCCACGCGTCCGGCCTTCTGGAACCGCTCGCATCATCTCGACAAGATGACGCTCAGGGAGCTGGTGGTCGCTTATGTCCAGTATCCGGCGATCATCGCCTATGTGGCGCTCTCGCTGGTGGCGATCGGCCTGTTCGCCTGGCAGCCGGCGCCGGTCGTGCCGACGCTCGCCGCGGTCGCGGTCTCGGCGCTGGTCTATCCGCTCGTCTGGTATGTGCTCCACCGCTGGGTGCTGCACAGCCGCTGGATGTTCAAGGTGCCCGTCCTCGCCTCGACATGGAAGCGTATCCATTACGACCATCACCAGGATCCCAATCATCTGGAGGTGCTGTTCGGCGCACTCCACACGACGCTGCCGACGATCGCCCTCGCCACCGCGCCGCTCGGCTACGCCATCGGGAGCTATTGGGGCGCGGGCTTCGGCGGCGCCTGCATCGCCTTCGCGACGGGGCTGCTGACGACCTGCTTCTACGAGTTCGTCCACTGCATCCAGCACCTCGCCTACAAGCCCAAGTCGAAGTGGATCGCGGAGATGAAGAAGCGCCACATGGCCCATCATTTCCACGACGAGACCGGCAATTTCGGCATCACCACCTTCTTCTGGGACAAGCTGTTCGGCACCTTCTACGACCGCGCCGAACGCCCGGCGAAGAGCCCGACCGTCTTCAACCTCGGCTACACGCCGGAGGTGGCGGAGAAGTGGCCGCACGTGGCGCGTCTGTCGGGCGGCGTCGCGAAGGGCCATCCGCGGAAGCGCGGCGAAGCATAAACCCGCCTCGGCGGGCACTGCGCTAAGAACGCGCCGCCGACGGCAGCTCACACATCCGTTTCACGTTCAGCGAGCGTTTGCGCGGAATGCGACTTGATCCACGCACGAGCGGTTTCGCGAGGATCCGTGGACGGATATGGCTTACTGGGAGGGCTGGTGATCTCCAGTATGATGCCGTTGGGGTCGCTCAAATAGATCGACCTTTGGGCTCCGTGGTCTTCTTCCTTGAAGTCGATGCCCGCGCAGCTCAGTCGCTCGCGCCACGCATCGAGCGCGGCATCATCACCTACGGAGAACGCATAGTGCGGCAGATCCGAGACGCCGGCGACGCCTTCTTCGCACGGTCCGTCGAAGGCACACAGGGCCAACTGATGCCCGCCGCCCAGCCCGAAGATCATCATCAGCCATTCCATGCCGTCCCAGTCCGGACCGCTGAACGACGCGAGAAGGGGCAAACCCAGCGTCTCGCCGTAGAATGACTGGCTCGCCTCAGGCTCGCGCACCCTCAAAGCGACGTGGTCGAAGCGAAGCAGGCTGTCTGGCATCTTCTGCTACCCCCAGCCGACGATGGAGGTTCATCATACGCCCGCACAGGGGCAAGCGGAAGAAGGTGGCCGCGCGAGCGACACGACGAAGAGCCAGCCGGTTTATAGGCGCGGACCGAGCCGCGGATGCGGGATTATAGGACTCGGTGACAGCCCTCCGCCCAGGCGCTACGAGCGGGGCATGAACAGTCCGTCCGCCTCATCTCCCTCTCCTCAATCCGACCCCATCACCGTTCGCACGGTCGAGCAGGCGGCGGACGTTAAGACGTTCGTCAACCTCGCCTGGGCGATGAACAAGGGCGATCCCTGGTGGGTGCCGCCCTTGAAGACCGAGGTGCACGGGCTGCTCGATCCGCGCACCAACCCGTGGTTTGAGCATGGCGAGGCGCGGCTGTTCCTGGCCGAGCGGCGGGGGCGGCCGGTGGGGCGGATTTCGGCGCAGGTGGACCGGCTGGTGCTCGAGGCGCCGCACGAGCAAGGCGGAGGTCCGGGCACCGGTCATTGGGGGATGTTCGAGGCGGCCGACGCGGAGGTGGCGGAGGCGCTGCTGGCGGCCGCGGAAGGCTGGCTGCGCGAGCGCGGAATGACACGGTCGATGGGGCCGTTCAGCCTTTCCATCTGGGACGAGCCGGGGCTGCTGGTCAAAGGCTTCGATCATTCGCCGACGGTGATGATGGGGCACAACAAGCCGGATTATGAGGCCTGGGTCGAGGCGGCCGGATATCACGGTGTCAAGGATCTCATGACCTATGAGCTCGACGTCACGCAGACGATGCCGCCGCTGGTCCAGCGCATCGTCGCGATGGGCGAACGCAACCAGCGCATCCGGGTGCGAAAGGTCGACAAGTCGCGCTTTGATGAGGAGGTGGCGATCATCCTCGGCATATTGAACGACGCGTGGGGCAATAATTGGGGTTTCATCCCGCTGACCGACGCGGAGATCGCCTACGCGGGCAAGAAGCTGAAGCCGATCGTGTTCGAGGATCTGATCCGCATCGCCGAGCTGGACCCCGGAACGGAGCCCGGGGCAGGCTTCGAGCCGGTGGCGTTCATGATCACCCTGCCCGACCTCAACGAGCTCACGCGCGACTTCGACGGGCGGCTGTTCCCGTTCAACTGGGCGAAGCTGCTCTGGCGGCTCCGCAGCCCGAAGGTGAAGACCATGCGGGTGCCGCTGATGGGGGTGGTGCGGCGGCTCCAGTCGAGCCGGCTCGCCAGCCAGCTCGCCTTCATGATGATCGAATATATCCGCCGCGACGCCATCGCCCATTATGGCGCGGTCCGGGGCGAAATCGGCTGGATTCTCGACGACAATGTGGGCATGCGCTCGATCGCCGAGACGATCGAAAGCCGCGTCAATCGGGTATACCGGATTTACGAAAAGGCGCTCTAAGGCGCCTTAGACTTCCAGCTCGACCCACGTGGGGGCGTGGTCGCTGGCCTTTTCGCGGCCGCGATACTCCTTGTCGACGCCGGCATCGAGGAGGCAGTCGGCGGCCTGGGGGGAGAGGAGGAGGTGGTCGATGCGGAACCCCGCGTCGCGCTGCCAGCAGCCGGCGGTGTAGTCCCAGAAGGTGAAGACGGCGCCTTCGGGGTAGCGGGCGCGGATGGCGTCGGTCCAACCCTGATGCAGGATGCGGCGGTAGGCGGCCTGGCTTTCCGGCTGCATCAGCGCGTCGCTCGCCATCGCGCGGCGCGAAAACACGTCGTCATGGGTGGTCGTGGGGATCACGTTCCAGTCGCCGGCCAGCGCCACCGGCACCTCCTCGGCCAACAGCTCCGCCGCGTGCGAGCGGAGACGATCAAGCCAGGCGAGCTTGTAGTCGAATTTGGGGCCCGGCTGGGGGTTGCCGTTGGGGAGGTAGATGGAGGCGGCGACGATGCCGCCCACCTCGGCCTCGATATAGCGGCTGTGGGTGTCGTCGGGGTCGCCGGGAAGGCCCATGCGCCGGAGCTTCGGCTCCGTGCCCCGTGCGAGAATGGCGACGCCGTTGAAGCCCTTTTGGCCGTGCCAGACCGCGCCGTAACCGGCCGCTTCGATATCGGCGGCGGGGAAAGTCTCGTCGGCGCTCTTCAGCTCCTGGAGGCAGGCGACGTCCGGCTTCTGCTCCTCCAGATATTCGAGGAGCCGCGGCAGCCGGGCGCGGATGCCGTTCACATTGTAGGTGACGATCTTCATGGCGGTGACTTAGCGGGCCTCGTCCGCTTCGTCACACCGAAAAGCTGGTGCCGCAGCCGCAGCCCGACGCGGCGTTGGGATTGGTGACCTGGAAGGCGGCGCCGCCGAGGGACTCGACGAAGTCGACGGCGCTGCCGCGCACGAGGTCGAGGCTGACCTCGTCGACGACCAGAGTGACGCCGTCCTGGAGGGCGGTTGTATCGCCCGCTTCGACCGCGTCGGCGAGCCCGAAGCGGTACTGAAAGCCGGCGCAGCCGCCACCGTCGACGGCAAGGCGCAGAATCGGCGGCTTGCCCTGCCGCTTGGCGATCGCGGCCACCCGCGCCGCGGCGGACGCAGTGAGGGCGATTTCCGGTGTTTCGTTCATGGACCCGAGATAGGCGTGGCGCGCCCGCCGGACAAGAACGCCCTCCTCAGCGCGTGCGGTAGCCGCAGACCACGCCGAACAGGAAGGACATGAACAAGGCGAGTTGTAGATTGCCGCTGGGATCGTTCCATCCCAGCAGGGTCGCGCCGAAGGCGAACAGGCCGATGAACAGTCCGAGAGCGAGGCCCATCATAGGCGGGGTTTCCCCTGAAAATCGCCAGTCGCGTCCCTCATGCCACAACAGGAGTAAACTCCTGGTGAAAAGCTTGTGCGAACGACCGCTTGCCGCCATAGAGCCGCCAACCCCGGAATCAGTGGAGCGCACCCGATGAAGACCCGCGTCTATGTCACGCTGAAGAACGGCGTCCTCGACCCGCAGGGCAAGGCGATCCACCACGCGCTGGAAGGCCTCGGTTTCTCCGGAGTCAACGACGTGCGCGCCGGAAAGCTGATCGAGCTCGACCTGGCCGAAGGCGTCAGCGACGACGATGTCGAGGCGATGTGCCGGAAGCTCCTCGCCAACACCGTGATCGAGAATTTCCGGATCGAGCGCGCCGCCTGAAGGACACAGACCCATGAAGAGCGCCGTCATCGTCTTCCCCGGTTCCAACTGCGACCGTGACCTCGCCGTCGCGATCCGCGAGGTGAGCGGTGAAGCGCCCGCCATGATCTGGCACCGCGAGACCGAGCTTCCCGAGGGCCTGGACCTCATCGCCGTGCCGGGTGGGTTCTCCTATGGGGACTATCTGCGTTCCGGCGCGATGGCGGCCCAGTCGCCGGTGATGCGGGCGGTGAAGGACGCCGCCGATCGGGGCGTTTCGGTGCTCGGCATCTGCAACGGCTTCCAGATCCTCACCGAAACCGGGCTGCTGCCGGGCGCGCTGATGCGAAATGCGGGCATAAACTTCGTCTGCCGCGACGTGCCCCTGAAGGTCGAAAACAGCCAGTCCGCCTTCACCAGCCGCTACCAGGCCGGCGAGGCGATCACCATTCCCGTCGCCCATCATGACGGCAATTACACCGCCGACGAGGCAACACTGGACCGGCTGGAGGGGGAAGGGCGGGTCGTCTTCCGCTACCGCGATACCGTCAATGGCTCGGCGCGCGACATCGCCGGCATCGTCAACGAGGCGGGCAATGTGCTGGGCATGATGCCGCACCCCGAACGGATGATCGAACCCGCTCATGGTGGCACCGACGGACGGCGGCTGCTTGAAGGCCTGATCGAAGCGATCGGCTAAAAGGCCCGCCCCGCCCGTCGCGGCGGGAGGGAGCGGCGAAGCTTATTTCTCGTCGCCCGCCTTGCCGCGCCGGGCCTTGATGCCGAAGCTTTCCAGCGCCCGCTGCCATATCGCCAGCGCGTCGGGATCGAGCTTGTAGCGCGTGCACGCCTCTTCGGGAGTCAGCAGGCCGTCGGTCACATCGGCCATCGCCCGCGCCTTGCGGGCGCTCGCCCCACCGAACAGGGACCTGGGCTCGGTAGCCTCCGGCTTCGCCGGCGCCCGCCTCGGCTTCTTGTCTTCAAACAGGACGATCATGTTCGCCTCACCCATAATGATCCCCCTGAACAATCCTTTCGCGCCCGATACGGTTAACAAAAGGTAAAGATCGGCCAGGGCTGCGACGGACGCGTTGCGGAATGCGACGAAATTGCCGGAGGGATGACTTTCTGACGGCCATGCGGCGTGGACTATGCGAAAAACCCCTCCCGCGAAGGGGAGGAGCAGATGCGAAAATTCACGGCCGCGAAGGGCTTTCGCACGTCATCGGCAGACGTAGTAAAGGTTCATGATGTCGTGCTCGAGCCGGTGGGTCTCGACCTTACCGAAGCCCGCATCCTTCAGCATCGACAGCGCCAGCTCCTCGCCCCAGGCGGCGCCCAGGCCGTCGCCGCCCTGGGCGAGCGATACGGTCATGCAGTGCATGCAGCTGATCGCGTAGATGAAGGAAGCGAGCGGCCGTTCCAAATTATCGGCGACGTCGCTGGCGGAATCGATGTCCTGCATCAGATAGACGCCGTCCGGCCGTAGCAGTCGCCGAATATTGGCGAGCACCACCGCTGGATGCGCCTGATCGTGCACGGCATCGAAGGTGAAGATGAGATCGAACCGCGCCTCCCCCGGCAGATGCGTCGCGTCGGTGGCGACGAACTCGACATTGGCGAGCCCCAACGCAGTGGCTTCCCGATTGGCGATGTCGACGGCCTCGATGCTGAGGTCGTAGCCGGTAAGCGGCTGTTCGGATAAAGCGCCGCCAACCGGTTCAACGCCCGGCCGGACCCGCAACCGATATCGGCGACGTCGATCCCCGCCCGGAGCTGGGCATCAAGACCCGGCACCAGCGGAATGATCGCCTCCTCCAGCACGGCGACCACCGTCTGCGCGCTTTCCTCGGCCATCACTTCGTGGAAGCGGTCGAACGCCTGATAGGGGACGCCGCCTCCCGTCCTGAAGCAGTCGACGATCCGGTTCTCGACACCGCCCAGAACCGAGACGAACTGGAACATCGCCGCCATGTTGCCCTGCTCCGCGTCACGCCCGAGAAATGAGCCATGGACCTCCGGCAAGCTGTAGCGACGGGTCTTCCGGTCGAGCTCAACGATGCGACCGGTGGTCATCGCGCCCAGCCATTCGCGGACGTAGCGCTCGTTGAGGCCAGCGCGATCGGCCAGTTCCTGGCTCGTCACCGGTCCGGCGGCCTTCAGCGCCTCGAACAGGCCGGTACGGTGGCCGATCGACATCATCAGCCCTAGGGTCGCATGATTGGCCATGGTGACGAGTCGGCCGGAAAATTCCTCCTCGGCCGTGCTCATCGCCCCCGCGGGTTTTTCGAGCGTCGGCATCGGCACGGCGGTATTGCACATCCTGAATGGTCCTTTCCTTTTTGGATAGGCCCGCGCTAGCGACCGGCCGTTGAGCTCACCGTTTGAGCGAGCGTTGGAATCTGGTATTTTCCTCGTTGAAACGGAGTGCCCTCCCAGTGTCCGCACCGGTACCGATGCCATCGGACGAGCGAATTGAAGTCCGCCTGCTTGGCGAGCTGGCGCTGAGGTGTGGCGGCATGCTCGTCGCCCTTCCCGCATCGCGAAAGACGCGAGCGATCTTCGTTTACCTGCTCCTCACCGGGAAGCCCGCACGGCGCGAGCGGCTGTGCGAGATATTCTTCGACATTCCCGACGATCCGCGGGCGGCGCTGCGCTGGTCGCTTTCGAAAATACGCGCCATGCTCGGCCCGTTCGCCGGCGCGCTGGAGGCGGACCGTGCCCGCGTGTCGCTGCGGACCGAGCATATCCGGACCGACCTCGACCGGCTGCGCGAGACGCTGGAAGACGAAAGCGAGCCCGACGCGGCGCTCACCGAAGCGGCGATGGAGCCGCCGCTCGCCGATTTCGACCTTCCCAGTCTCGATATCTACGCCGCCTGGCTGGCCGCCGAGCGCGCCGAGATCGATCGCCTGCGCGCCCTCTATCTCGCCCGCGTGGCCGAAGCGCCCGCCCTTACCGCCGAGAGCCGCCGGCGCTACGCGGCGGAGGCCGAGTCGCTGGGCTTCTGCCCTCTTCCGCTGGAGCCAGGAACCAGCAAGCCATCGCGTCTCCTGCAAGGCGCCCGCCCCACCGTGCTGGATCAGACCGTTCATTATTGCACCGCCCCCGACGGCGTCCGCATCGCCTATGCCTGCACCGACGAAGGCCCTCCGCTCGTCAAGACCGCCAACTGGCTCAACCATCTGGAGCTCGACTGGTCGGGTCCGGTGTGGGGACGACTCGTCACCGAGCTTTCACGCCGGCATCGGTTCGTGCGCTATGACGAACGCGGCAACGGCCTGTCCGACCGTGATGTCGTCGACATCAGCTTCGAGGCCTTCGTTCGCGATCTCGAAACAGTCGTCGACACGCTCGGGCTGGAGCGCTTCCCACTCCTGGGCATCAGCCAGGGCTGCGCCGTCTCGATCGAATATGCCGCTCGCCACCCCGGCCGGGTCAGCCACCTCATCCTGCTCGGCGGATACGCCGCCGGCTGGCGCCATGTCGCCGACGAGGAAGAAGCGGCGCGGCGCGAAGCGGTGATCACGCTCGTCGCCCATGGCTGGGGCGAGGATACCCCGATCTACCGCCAGATTTTCAGCCAGACCTTCATGCCGTCGGGCACGCATGAGGAGATCGACTGGTTCAACGAATTCCAGCGCGCCACCGCCAGCGCCGAGAACGCCGCCCGCTTCCTCCAGGCCTTTTCCACGATCGACGTTCGCCACCGACTGGCGGACGTCAAGGCGCCGACCCTCGTCCTCCACGCCCGGGGCGACCAGAGGGTACCGATCGCACAGGGAATAGAGCTAGCCGCGATGATCCCTGGCGCCAGCCTCGTCACCCTCGACACCGACAACCATGTCCCCCTCGGGCGCGAGCCGGCGACGACGCGCATTCTCGAATCCATCGACGCTTTCCTGGGACCGCTGCCGAGGCCGACCCCGATACAGCCGGCCGGCGTCGCGCCCTGAAGGTCGAGACAGCGCCCGTTCAGGGCGGAACCGCTACGCGGCCTCCGCCTTGAATAAAGATCACGTTGCTCTAACCCGGGACTTCCATGCGCGCATTGCCTTTATTCCTGCTGCTCGGCCTGTCGCTCGCGGCACCGCTCTCCGCCCAGGCCCGAGACGAGCCGCTGGGCGAGATCCTCGAGTCGATCGAGGACGCAATCCGACCAGCGCCGTCGCCCGCGCCTCTTCCGGTTCCACACGCGCCGGTGCCGCCGGACGGCATCGGCACGACACCGCTGCCTCCCTCCCGGATCGATACGCCTTTCGGTCCGCCCACCGAGGCTCCCGACGAGGCCGAGGCGGTCATCGCCGCGGATGACCTGCCGGACGAGACGGCAGCCGATCCCGAGCCCGAGTTTACGGAGGCCGAGCGCCAGGCCCAGTGGGAAGCGGCCGAGCGCGCCCGGCTTGAGGC
>NZ_DATCYB010000060.1:0-53806 GCF_036570505.1 Allosphingosinicella sp.
TGTGGTTCCAAGCCTCCGCCACTTCGGTCAGATATCGGCTGGATTCGAGCGTTGCGATGCGTGCTTGGGCTTCGAGCAATTGGGGTCTCCTCACCATTCAGGATTTGCTGTCTACTCGCGCCCCAACGCGCCGGCGTTACACTGATGGCCGATCTCGACGAAAGTCAACGCGACCGCTGTCCAGTGGACCTGCAAGGCAGCGATCTGAGTCGAGTCGGCGTCTCATCGCGTCCAAAAGACGTGCTTGGACCGCTCTGCGTGCGGTATTATCTACTGGGCGTGCGCTGTCGTCCAAAGTTGGCGCGCAAGCCCGTAAAGCAATGGAAACATCCTTAATCGCGGCTCATGGTCGGCGACGGATGGACGCCCCAGACAGGTTCTGGTGCGCATTATCTTATTGGAAATAAGGTCGTTTCCAGCGAAGTGTGATATTGGACGCGGTTACAGGTCAAGAGGTCCGTTCGAAGTCCGAACGCGGGTTCTATTCGATCACTGACCTGAAACCCTTCGGCACGTTGCTGCTCGACCCCTGGACGAGGCAGCCCGAATGTCAGGATCGATACATAGAGACGCGCCGTGTTCTTCCGAGGAAGTCGAGGCAGCCCAAGCACCGACCATCATTTCTCTGAACGACCGATGGAATGCGCTGATGACGGCGGCCCAGAACGGCAATGATCGCGCCTATGAACGATTGATGGGCGAGGTAAGTCACTGGCTTTCAAAATATTTCCACAGGAAGCTTCCACCGGCCGCAGCGGAGGACGCCACCCAGGAAGCGCTTCTCGCCATTCATGTCCACAAGCAGAAATACCAAGCCAATGCGCCGATGACGCCCTGGCTGAAGACAATCGCACGTTTCAAATGGATCGATCAGCTGCGCGCACATTTACGCAGTCCCGATAGTTTGGGGGAAACTGATGTTTCGGTCGCTGATCACGGTCCTGCCGCACGAGCGGCCATCCTGCTCGAACTTCTCTTGGCCGAAGTAAAGCCGTCACAGGCCCATGTCATCAAGCTGGTTAAGCTGCACGGTGCCACGGTCGAGGAAGCGTCGAGGCTATCGGGACAATCGCCCTCGCTCGTTAAGGTCAACATCCACCGTGGATTGAAACGCATCGGGCAAGCCCTCTCCGACTGAGCGGCCGCGCGATTGCCGAGGTCACTGCTGTAACCGTTCCCGATCAGCCGCCGAGTTTGAAACCAGTAGTTCGAGGCTCCGCGGTTGGCGCCCGAACGATGGGTCCGAGTCTAACCGGACGCTTTGGAGATGGGACGATGGGCATGAATCAGGGTGTAGGCATCAGCGATCGACGCAAATTTCTTAGTTCCGGCGCGGTAATGCTGGGCATTGGCGCAACCGGCTTGATAAGCAGCAGTGCGGTAGCTGCCGTCGCCCAGTCGGACGATTTGGGCGTGCTCCAGACGTCGCTCGCCCTGGAACATGAAGGCATTGCCGCTTACCAGATCGCGGGAAAGAGCGGGCTGCTTTCTCCAGACACGCTCAAGGTCGCCCTGACGTTCATGGGGCATCACCAGGAGCACCGCGACTCTCTTGCCAAACTCGTAACGCAGTTAGGCGGCCACCCGATCGAACCGAAGACCGACGCCCAGTATATTGCCGAGCTCAAGCTCGGAGCGCTCAAGTCGGAAGGCGATGTCGTGGCACTCGCCGCAACGCTCGAGCGGGGCGCAGCCAGCGCCTATATCGGCCAGATCACTTCCCTCAAGGACCCCAAGATCGCCAAGCTCTTTGCTTCGCTCTCGGCGGACGAGGCGGTGCACTGGGCGACGCTCAACAATGCTGCCGGAACGCCGATACCCGCGGCAGCCTATCTCTTCGGCTGATCGGAGGTCGGTTATGGGTCTATCGCTCGTCGCAGTCTCCCGGATCGGGGCCGCGTTGTCAGTCGGCGCAGGCGTCATGTTTGCCATCGCGCGACCGAGCGCGGCGGCCGATGGTGCCGCGGCGGGACAGGCGCTTTATCAAACCAAGTGCGCCGGCTGCCATTCGGTGGATACCGACCGCATCGGGCCACGCCACCGAAATGTGGTTGGGCGTGCGGTCGCCGGCGTGCCGGGGTACACTTACTCGCCTGCCTTGAAGAAGCTGGGGGGCGTGTGGACTCCGGCCAGGCTCGACCAATGGCTACGCGGCACACAAAAGATGGCGCCGGGAAGCAGGATGTACCTTGAAATGGACGATCCGGCGCAACGGCGGCTGATCGTTGCCTACCTCCAGTCCGTGTCGAAAACGAAACCTTAGTCCGCCGCGTCGGCGTCGCGCGCAAGCCCCACGCGAGAAGGGCAGTCCGCTGCCACGACGCCGGCTATCCAATCAATTTCAGGACCGGGCACCGCGATGGCGCTGCGCCAGCTCCGGTTGCTGATCGAACGATACAAATGGCGAGAATGGGAAAGACACTGATGTATCACGAAGCTTACGACATTGTTATTGTTGGTGCGGGCGCGGCCGGCTGCGTTGTCGCGAGCTATCTCGCCGAGCACACCTCTGCGTCGATTGCGCTGATCGAAGCGGGCGGCGTGGATCGCGATCCGTTCATCCACATTCCGGCGGGCTTCGCCAACATGCTCGCCCATGACCGGAACGTCTGGAAATACGAGACGGTCCCCCAGCACGGCACCAAGCGGGCCTATCGCTCGGCCAAGGTGCTCGGCGGCGGCTCCTCGATCAACGCGATGGCCTATGTCCGTGGTCAGATGCGCGATTATGCCGCCTGGCAGGATGCGGTCGGCGAGACCGGCAAATGGTCGTATGAAGACCTGCTTCCCGTCTTCATCGCCCAGGAAAGCAACGACACCTTCCACGACGATTATCACGGCATTGATGGTGGCCTGGCAGTCCAGCAACCCAAGGGCATCAACGCGCTCAACCAATATTGCCTCAAGGCCTTCCAGGAATATGGGGTTCCCTTCAATCCCGACTATAACGGCAAGAGCCAAATCGGCGTCTCGCCGGTGCAGTCTACGATTGGAAATCAACGACGGTGCAGCGCGGTCGATGCCTATCTGCGTCCGCACCTCGCCTCTGGACGCGTGACCCTTCTCACCGAGAAGACCGTCGTTCGCGTTCTTGTCGAAAATGGCCGCGCCGTCGGCGTCCAGCTGAGCAGCAAGGGCTTCGAGGCGATCATGGCCCGCCAGGTCGTGCTATCGGCCGGTTCTATCCAAAGTCCGACGATCCTCATGCGCTCGGGCATCGGGCCGGCCGGACAGTTGCGCCGGCACGGCATCGGGGTGATCGTCGACTCTCCGGAAGTGGGGGAAAATCTACAGGACCACCCGATGGTGCCGGTCCGAGCCTATGTAAAGGGCGACCTCGGCTATCAGGCGGCCGCGATGGGCCTCGGAACCGTGAAGGCGGGCCTGCGATATCTCGTCACCAAGGATGGTCCGGCAGCGGGGAACGGCATCGAGACGGTTACGCACTGGAATCCGTCGGACGTCACCGCCGAACCCACGATCCAATGCTATCACGTTCCGATCATAGCCACCGAGGGTCTCGCTGCGACGGGCGACCGCTCGGGCATCACCTTCGAGCTCGTGGTGCTCCAGCCGAAAAGCCGCGGGTGGGTGCGGCTGGCCGACAAGGACCCGACATCGATGCCGCTCATCAACCCGAACTTCATCGGCGAGGAAGAAGATTTGAGGGCGGCGGTGGAATCGGTTCGCGCGATCCGCGCGGTGATGGCCCAGGAGTCGCTGGCGCCGGTGATCGAGGAAGAGATGGAGCCTGGGCCGCACATCCAGTCGGATGGGGAGATCGGCGAATGGGTGAAGCGTGTCGTGACGACGATGTGGCACCCGGTCGGAACGTGCCGGATGGGCCAGGATGCGCGAGCGGTGGTTGACGCAAGGCTGAGGGTCCGTGGCGTGGACGATCTCCGGGTCATCGACGCCGCGATCATGCCGAACATCACGAGCGGCAACACGAACGCCCCGACCCAGGCGCTCGCGCGCCACGCTACGGCGATGCTTGTCGAGGACCTGAAGCGGACCTGGGGCGCTCCGGCGCGAGCCGGCGACGCCGCTGTTCACGCCGCGCCCCGACTTGCGGCTGCATTGAAACTATAGCCTGGGCCTATTGGACACGATCCGGCCCAGCGCCCATCTCACCAAGGAGCCAAGGAGGATACCATGGCAAAATACGAGAAAGACCAAGCTGCTATCGCCAAGCTGACGCCGGAACAGTATCGCGTCACACAGGAGTGCGGAACCGAGCGCCCGGGAAGTGGCGAGTATCTCGGCAACAAGGAAGCTGGGATCTATGTCGACATCGTGTCGGGCGAGCCGTTGTTCGCGTCCTCCGACAAGTTCGAGTCCGGCTGCGGCTGGCCCAGTTTCACCAAGCCCATAGAGCCGGCACATGTGAACGAGCTGCGCGATACGAGCCACGGGATGGATCGCACCGAGGTGCGTTCGAAGCATGGCGATAGCCATCTGGGGCATGTATTCCCTGACGGCCCACGCGACCGCGGAGGCCTGCGCTATTGCATCAATTCAGCGTCGCTTCGCTTCGTGCCAAAGGCGGAAATGAAGGCCCAGGGCTACGGCGACTATCTCGATCAAGTGGAGGACATCCAATGACCACCGAACGCGCAGTACTGGCAGGCGGCTGCTTCTGGGGCATGCAGGACCTGATCCGTAAGATGCCGGGCGTCGTTTCGACCCGTGTCGGCTATACCGGCGGCGACGTGCCGGACGCGACCTATCGCAATCACGGCACGCATGCCGAGGCGATTGAGATCATCTTCGATCCGGAGCGAACGTCGTACCGCAAGCTGCTCGAGTTCTTCTTCCAGATCCACGACCCCACGACGCCCAATCGCCAGGGGAATGATCGCGGTTCAAGCTACCGCTCCGCCATCTATTTCACGAGCGACGAACAGAAGGCCGTGGCCCAAGACACGATCGCCGACGTCAATGCCTCGGGTTTGTGGCCCGGCAAGGTGGTGACCGAGGTGGAGGCTGCCGGACCCTTCTGGGAAGCGGAGCCCGAGCACCAGGATTATCTGGAGCGTATACCGCACGGATATACCTGCCACTTCGTGCGACCCAATTGGGTATTGCCGCGCCGATCAGAAGCGGCGGCCTAGCCTATGTTCCTGTCCGCGGTCCCTTGCGGGCCGCGGACATTGCCTGGAGGTCAGAATGCAGACGGGTATTGCGGGTCTGCCGGCACCACAATTGCGCGACGTGCGGTGGATCGACGGCAGCGGCGAAGAGCGCGGCCCTTTGTCGCTGGACGATCTCGGTGACGGATATCGGATACTGTACTTCTTTCAGCATTGGTGCCCGGGTTGCCACGCCCATGGTTTTCCGACCCTCGTCAGGCTGGTCGCCGAACTGGCGGACAGGAATGTAGGGTTCGCGGCGATCCAGACGGTATTCGAGGGATTCGAGGTCAACACGTTCGAGCGCATCCGCGACAACCAGCAGCGCTACGGTTTGAACATCCCCTTTGGCCATGTCGGTCCCGAGCGCGGCAAGTCGCTACCGGTTTTAATGGAGGAGTATCGTACCGGCGGGACGCCTTGGTTCGTGGTCATCGCGCCGGATGGCGGGGTGGTGCTCGACGGGTTCCAGCTTCATCCGAAAGCGCTCATTCGGGTTTTGCGGCCGCCGGCGGCTTGAACCGCGACGGCGGCGCGCGTGTCACGCGGCCAAGGGGCTCGCGATCCGCGCCCGCTGCCGGTCCGCCCAGGCGGAGACAGCGTCTGGCGCGATTCCGAACGCGGTAAGCAGCGCCTGGGCAGCATCGAGACCGTGAGATTCGTCGGACGAGACCACTGCTTCGATCCCAAGCTCATTGAGCTGCGCCGCCTCGTCGTCGGAGCCTGCCACCCAGAGGCGGTGAAGGTCTGGGTAGAGCGCCAGAGAAGATGGTATCCACTCCTGGGCAGCGGCGATCGAGGAGGCCGTCATCACACTGAATTGGCGCCCCCCAAGGTCGAGGGCGCGCCAGAGCCTCGCGTCCGACGCGTCCCCGAAGGAAGCCTTGTAGCCGTCGGCTACCGCGCTGCGAAGTCGGGCGCCATCGCGCTCGACAGCGTCATAGCCGATATCAAACTCCTCAAGGGCATCGGCGATCGTGCGCCCGACATCTCCCATGCCGACAATGATCACCGGGTTGGTCTTTCCCTGTGGTACCATCTCGGTTTGCATCTTGCGTGTCGCACGCCAGCGCAAACGTCCAGCAACAGCGCGGCCGATATAGGCAAGCGTCGGCGTCACAGCGAGCGTCAGAGCCACCGCGGCGACGAGCTGCGTGGCCGTAGCGTCGCCGACGGCCGCGCGAGCGCCGGGCGCCGCAAACACGACGAAGGCGAATTCCGAGCCGCCGGCCATCAATACCCCCAATTGGATTGAGCCGGGCACGGACCAGCGGAAGGCCAGGCTCGCAAGGACATTGCCAACCGACTTCAAGGCGATGATCCCGATCGCCATGGCGACGATGACCGGCCAGGCGCTAGCGACCACGGCACGGTCCAGCGAAGCACCGACCGAGAGGAAGAAGAAGCTGACCAGGAGACCGCGGAAAGGTCCGATTTCCGATCGCACGCTCGCTTTAAACGGACTCTCTGCCACCATCATCCCGCCAAGAAAGGCGCCGAGCGTCATTGACAGCCCGGCTATGGCAGCCGTCCAGCCCGCCGCGAGTGCGATCAGCAGCGCAGTCGCGGTGAAGGCTTCCTCCCCTCCGTGCCGCGAGAGGATGGCAAAGAGCGGGCGGACGATGAAGCGGGCCGAGAGCAACGCTATTGCGATTGCGACCAGGGTCTTCAACAAGGCCGCAAGCATGGCCGGCCCGGCGGCGCCGGTCTCCAGCGTCGTCGTCAGAATGAGAAGGAAAATGGCCGCAACATCCTGAAAGATCAGGATCGATATGGCCGTGAGCGCGACCGGGCAATTTTGTTGCCGGCGGTCCGCAATGACTCCCGCCACGATCGCGGTTGATGAAAGCGCTAACGTAATCCCGATAACGAGCGCAGCGATCGGCGATAGGCCCAGCGCCCACGCGCAGCCACCGATGAGGATTGTCGAGGCACCCACCTGCAGTGGCCCCAATCCGAAAATGTCGGCCGCTTGGCGGCGGACGTGCGCCGTGGAGAAATGCAGGCCGATATCGAAGAGCAGGAAGACGACGCCAAGCTCGGCTAACAGGTGAACCGTTCCTCCCGCCGAAAGCAGTTCGGGGCGGACGGCGGACACGACTATGCCAAGGAAGAGGTAACCGACGATCGGGCTCACCTTCGCCATGCGCGACAAGACGGCGGCCGCTATTCCGAGGGCCAGTAGAACCAGTATCGGAAAGATGGCTTCAGCGATCTCCACGCGCGCTATCCTTGCTGGCTGCGGGAACCGGGCCGAGCGCCAGGCGCCTGCTGAACCACGACGATTTGGGCATTCCAGTTCCTTCGATAGGCATGACCGGCAAACCATTGGCGCGTCTCAACCTTGACCGCGCGCGGATGGGCAAACCTCGCTCCCCTCACCCGCCGCGGCCGGCCTTCAAAGTCCGCGCCCCACAGATAAGCTTACCGGCCGAGAACGCCCTGGGGTTACGACCGTGGCCTCCAATCAAGCGCAAGATCCTGGCGGTCGCCGCCTGCAATGCCCCCGGTAGCCGCCACGATCGCCCCATCTCATGTAACCGTTGCTCCGTTCGCACCGAGCTTCGCAGCAGACCGGACCGTTTTGGCGCCGGGCAAGTCGTGGCAGAGGGCGGCATGTGCGCGCCGCGGGTTGCGAGCGACGTGCTCGAGGCAGCGGAAGGAGCGCATCATGGCAGACGAGATCATCAACAACGTTTCAATGAGCAGATATGAGCTGCCGATCGCAGATGACGTGGTGGCGGTCGTTTATTACACGTTGGAGGACGGACGTGTCGTGCTGCGGCACACCGAAGTTCCAAACGAATATGGCGGCCAGGGCATCGGTAAGCGACTGGCGGAGGCCGTGTTCGAGACACTTCGAGCCGAGGGAAAGCGGGTGATCGCGAAGTGCCCGTTCATGGCGTCTTATGCTGCTCGTAATCCTCAAATTGCCGCGATGCTCGATGGTTGAAGGAGATCGGCGTGGAGCGGCGCTGGAAATGCCGAGGTGAGCATCGTGATGGCCATCCACGGCGGGGACGAGGCGCCGCGCTGGACCGAGTGGGATGGTGCAACGGCGATCGCGCCCGAACATGGCTTTGCCTGGATTGACGTGGTCGATCCCGATGGGAATGACATCGGCAAGCTGCAGCGCGCCTTCGGTTTGCATGAGCTTGCTGTCGAAGACTCGATGAGCCTTGCTCAACTGGCAAAGGTGGACCTTTACGCGGATCATGTGTTCGTCGTGGCGAAGGCGGCTGAGCTCGGCGCATTCGAGATTGAATATACGGACGTCAGCATCTTCCTTTCCGAGAAGCGCGTCATCACGGTCTGCCGGATGGAAACGGCCTTCGGGCATCGGTTGAGGAACAGGATCGACAAGGTCGCCGCGCGGAACGCGAAAGGCCCCGAATATGCGGTCTACGAAGTCCTTGATCTGATTGTCGACGGCTATTTCCCCATAGTACAAATGATCGCCGACGAGGTCCTGTTGATGGAGAGGCGCCTCCTCGACGATTCATTGGATCGTGACGAGATCGCTCGAATCTTTCAGCTCCGGCGTGAGACGGTTCACTTTAAATACGTGCTCACCAGGATGAGCGACGTCTGCAACAAGCTCGCCAGCCTCGATGTTCCCTGCGTTTCCAATGACGCCAAGCCCTATTTTCGAGACGTGCTCGACCATCTCGCTCGCATCGACGCCATGAGCGCTGGCCTGATCGACGTCATCCGTGCGGCTTTGGAGGCGAGCAGCCTCCTCGAGCAGCAGCGGCAGTCAGCCATTACGCGCCAGCTCGCCGCCTGGGCAGGCATCTTGGCGATCCCGACGGCAATCACGGGTTTCTACGGGATGAACTTCGTCGACATGCCCGAGACACTAACGAGCTGGGGCTCTTTCGGGGTCCTGGGCCTAATGGCGGGGATCTGCGGCATGCTCTACTGGCGCTTCCGCCGGCTGGGATGGCTGCAATCGAGCCATGGCAAATCCAGGCGACGCCCCGTTGACGGGTTCGCCTAGGAACGCGCCTCGAGTGGATGTAACCTTGGGCGCTGAAGGATCGAGTGATCTGCGTCACCGGCGTTGAAACGCTGGGGACATCTCGAAACCATCTCACATTGGCGGGAACAGGAGTGAATCAAATGGCTGGATTCGAAGCCGTGAAGGAACGCATGGAAGTTATTGGTGCGGATGGCGCACATGTCGGCACCGTGGATCGCGTGAACGGTGACCGCATCAAGCTGGTGAAGTCGGACAGCGGTGAAGGCCGGCATAAGGGCCACCATCACTTCATTTCGCGTGGCTTGGTGGCCGAGGTCGAGGGCGACAAGGTCCGCCTGAGCGCAAACGGCGATGTCGCGGTCACATTCGAGGAAGAAGAATAGGCACGAGGGAGTGCGCGACGGCTATTTGCCGTCTGGTGAAGCAGGGAAGAAAAGAATGACGACGGCAAGCCCGGAGCAACTCAGAACGCCGACGGATCTCGATACGGGGGCAACAGCTGCCCTCGCGGATAGGCTGAATGCGACGCTCGCGGACAGCTTTGCGCTCTACCTCAAGACCAAGAATTTCCATTGGCACGTGTCCGGCCCCTATTTCCGGGACTATCACCTCCTCTTCGACGAGCAGGCGGCCCAGATCCTCCTGAGCACAGATGCGATCGCGGAGCGGGTGCGCAAGACCGGCAACACGACCGTGCGGTCGATCGGCGACATTGCCCGGCGCCAAACGCTGTCGGACAATGATGCCGATCTCGTTGACGCGCGCGATATGCTGGCCGAGCTGAGCGCCGACAATCTCGACCTGGTTGCGTCATTGCGAGCGGCCAAGGCCGTTGCTGAGGACGCGAGAGACAACGGAACTTCGGGATTGATCGACACATGGACCGACGAGGCGGAGCAGCGTGCCTGGTTCCTCTTCGAAACCGGACGCTCCGCGTGACGCACTGAACATTCCGCAGCCTGATCATGGATTCGGCGCAGGTTGTAACCTCCACCGCTGTTCATCCGTGAGAGCTCTGGAATGCTGAAGCCATACAGGAGGGTTGGCATCAGGTGTGTCCCTCGCCGTAGCTGGACCCGTGCGCCGCTGTTGTGGCTAGATCGAGGAGTTAGCCCCGCCGGCACCACCTGCTCTTAATCAGCGGGTCCTAGGTCTGAACCCTTGTGCGTCCACCGCCTTTTCAAGCCGTTAGCAGCCCCTCTCCTCCTGCCGAAATCAAAAGGTAGCAGCGGACGTAGCAAGCGACAGGGGACCAGCTGGCCGTCCTTGGCCGAATGGGAATAGTCGGTTCGTCGGGAGCGAAGCCGATTTCAGCAGTGGACGCCTGGCTAGCGACGAACGGTGCAAGGTACGGCGACTTCTCGGCACTCCTCGTATTAGGAGCGCTAATCCCTATATGATCGTCATCACCTGATCTTCCCGCAAGCATCCCGTGACAGAGAGACAGTGTGCTCCCGCTTGCTTCCACAGGTGTCACATCGATGAAGCGTTCACCTAAAATCGTTTCGCGGATCCCTTGTCGAACGCAAAAGGCAGCGCAGGATACCGTAGCTGGGTGCCGCGAACTCGCTGCAGCCGACCTCGCCAGAGCTTCGCTCATGGACACCGCGAACGGGCGGCGGCGTCTCGAATCCAGCGCTTTGAGCTGGACGAGCCGCGCGCAGTTGATCCAGCGCCTGGATGACAGCTTTGAAGCGCGCCAGGTCCTCGCCAGAGCGGAATGGGAGGACGGAGAAGCAGTTTCAAAGGGCCGGAATGCTCCGGACGTGAGCGCCGCAACATGAGCCGGCACTCGCTGTTTGGAAAACACACGGCTGGCGTGAAGGCCAGGCGCTGGGATCAGGGGCGGTTTGCAATCCGATGCACGTCTTGCGGGGTCGATATGATCAAGCCGCCTGAGCTCCAGTGGCAGCTGCGTACAGCCGGCACGCTGTGAGAGTCGTTGCGCGACTCCCGGTTTCGAGCGCGAATCGCGACGAAACAATCGAGCTGGTCTGCTCAAGCGGCCATCGGACAACCCACTCCCTCGCGCGCGTGCTGCGACTGAATGACGGTTGGTGCGGAAAATGTGGAGCCGACATCAGTTACAAACCTTTGGCTGATGCTGACCGGGCGTCGGCAGGCCAGCCAATCCACCCGGCAAGCGAGCTGCCGGATAGTGCCGAAAGACATCCAAGAGTACCACTTCGCAAACTGGCAGCGCTGGCTTCCGCTTGCGAGAGCGACGATCTCGTCGCGATCCAGCAAGAGGAGAGCTATGATGACGTTCCGCCCGCTCCATGACCGCGTTTTGGTCCGTCGCATCGAGGCGGCCGAGAAGACCGCCGGCGGCATCATCATCCCCGACACGGCGCAGGAAAAGCCCCAGGAAGGCGAAGTCATTTCGACCGGCAACGGCTCGCGCGCCGAGGACGGAACGGTGACGCCGCTCGATTTAAAAGCCGGCGACAAGATCCTGTTCGGGAAATGGTCCGGCTCCGAGGTGAAGTTGAACGGCGAAGACCTCCTCATCATGAAGGAAAGCGACGTTCTGGGCGTCCTCGCCTGAACTCCCGCTCCTTCCCGCTCAAACCGACGCCACAACAAGGACATCGATCATGTCAGCTAAAGAAGTTAGATTTTCGCGCGATGCCCGTGAGGGGATTACCCGGGGCGTCGACATCCTCGCCAATGCCGTGCGGGTGACGCTGGGGCCGAAGGGGCGAAACGTGCTGCTGAGCAAGAGCTACGGCGCGCCCCGAATCACGAAGGACGGAGTCGCTGTCGCCAAGGAAATCGAGCTCAGCGACAAGTTCGAGAATATGGGCGCGCAGATGCTGCGCGTGGTCGCCTCGCGAACGCACGACCATGCCGGGGACGGCACGACGACAGCCACCGTGCTCGCTCAGGCGATGGTGCGCGAGGGAATGAAGTCCGTTGCCGCCGGCGTCAGTCCGATGGACCTCAAGCGGGGCATCGATCTGGCCGTCACCCGGGTGGTGGAGGATCTGAAAGCGCGTTCCAAGCCGGTCGCGAACAATAACGAGATCGCCCAGATCGGGATCATCTCGGCTAACGGCGACGAAATCGTCGGTCGCAAGATCTCCGAAGCCATGGAAAAGGTCGGCAAGGAAGGGGTGATCACCGTCGAGGAGGCCACCGGCATCGAATTCGAGCTCGACGTGGTGGAAGGCATGCAGTTCGATCGAGGCTTTCTGTCGCCTTATTTCGTCACCAACGCGGAGCGGATGCAGGTGGAGCTCAGCGATCCCTACATCCTCTTGTTCGAGAGGAAGCTCTCCAACCTGCAGTCGATCCTGCCGGTGCTGGAAGCCATCGTCCAGACGGGCCGGCCGCTGCTCATCATCGCGGAAGATATCGAGGGAGAGGCTCTCGCCACCCTGGTCGTCAACAAGCTTCGGGGCGGCCTCAAGGTCGCCGCCGTGAAGGCGCCGGGCTTCGGCGACCGCCGCAAGACGATGCTGGAGGACATTGGAGTCATCACCGGCGGCCAGATGATCTCCGACGATCTCGGCATCAAGCTCGAAAATGTGACGCTCGACATGCTGGGTTCGGCCAAGCGGGTCACGATCGACAAGGAGAGCACCACCATCGTCGACGGAGCCGGATCCGCTGAAAGCATCAAGGCCCGTGCCGATGCGATACGCGGGCAGATCGAGCGCTCCGACAGCGAATATGATATGGAAAAGCTTCAGGAGCGCCTCGCCAAGCTTTCCGGCGGCGTGGCCGTGATCAAGGTCGGCGGCTCCTCGGAAGTGGAAGTGAAGGAACGCAAGGACCGGGTCGACGACGCGCTCCACGCCACACGCGCGGCCGTCGTGGAAGGCATCGTCCCAGGCGGCGGCACCGCTCTCCTCTATGCCTCAAGGGCGCTCGAAAATCTGAAGGGCGCCAATGCCGATCAGACGCGCGGCATCGATATCGTCCGAAAGTCGCTTCAGGCGCCGCTGCGCCAGATCGCCGAGAATGCAGGGTATGACGGCGCGGTCGTCGCCGCCAAGCTAATCGACGGCAACAATCAGAATCTTGGCTTCAATGCACAGTCCGAGACGTATGAGGATCTCGTCCAGTCCGGTGTGATCGATCCCACCAAGGTGGTGCGCTCCGCCTTGCAGGATGCCGCATCGGTTGCTGGACTCATCATCACAACCGAAGCTGCGATAGCCGAGTTGCCTGAAAGCAGTTCGGATCATCCAGCCATGCCAGCTGGCATGGCTGGTATGGGAGGCATGGGCTTCTAAGCGGGAAGAAGGATGCAGCCGGTGTCGAGATGAAGTTGTATGGCAGCATACAAGAGAACCTGGTGTCGGCCGTCCGGAGTGCTCGCAGATTGCGCAAGCACCCCGTTCACACCGACACTCTGAAGCATTGGGACGATCTGCTCCATTATGCGCGGCGGGAACTTGCGTCCGGGACAGCCGACCGGCCATTGATCGAGCCGCTTGTTACCGAACTCGACGCTGAGATCGCCAGCCGGGCACGCTAAGCATCTGCGTGTCACTTCCATTCGTCCCCGCGCGCACCAAGGCTCCTGTCGATCGACAATCGTCCTCTAAGCCTCGGCAGCCGTGCGCTTCGCATGAGTAGGCTACGTGCCGTACGCGGAGAAGAATGAGCTCTGGCGCTATGCCTGGCACTCCGCCTCGAAGCCGCTGCGCGACGCGTTGCTCTACCAGCACCTGAAGGAAATGCTGCCGCCGTTGGGTATCGCGGTATTTGCGTATGACCGGGGTGGCAGTGGGCACTCGGGCGGAAGATAGCGGACACAGCCCAGTTACGTCAGATCCTTCAGTTGAGCGGCTTGCCGAAGACGACCAGTTGCTCAACCTCGTCAAAACCGGCGGCGGCATGCCAACCCCTGCTTGCTTCATTGTCGGGACTTGTATCCGATCCAAGCCAACGCAAGCCTTCCGCTCGCGCCCATTCTTCCACTGCGGCAAGCAGTGCCCGTGCGACCCCTGAGTGACGAGCTTTGGGTTCGACCCACAAATCTTCGACATACGCCGCGCGGAGATCAGGGGATCCCTCAGCATAGTTGCGCACACGCGCATCTATAAGCCCCACCGGGACGCCACTGGCATCGAATGCGAGGAAGCCGACGTAAGGCTCATTCAGTGCCACCAGGTCACGCAGTTCGCGCAGAAAATCAGCCTCGGACTGCCCGCTGTGCAGGCAGGTAAGCATGCGCGCCCAGATTGGGTAGTCCGGTTCGGCGGCGGCCCTGACCGCCAGCGGATGCAGCCTTCGCTGCTGGTCGGTTTCAGTCATGGGCCACTTGTGCAGCTTCCTTGGTCGATCAGCAATCGGCGCAAGAGCGCCGCGGCGACGAACGCCTGTTTCCGGTAGAGAGCAAGCATCGCGGGCGATGTGACGAACGGTTTGCGAATTCGTTCAGCGACTCCAAGGTCTCTTCGAAGCGGTGCTCGGCTTCGGCAAAGCGCTGAAAGCGAACTCGTTCAACGAGGATCTCGGAAGGTGTGGGCTGCCCGGTGAGCAGAGCCATCACCTCTTCGATAAACTGCTCGAGCGGTTGGCGGCTTCCCTGCCCTGGTGTGAGGGTTGTCTGCACAGCGGGTGGAACAACCTCAATCACCTCGATCTTGCCCTTCAGCGCCGGCCAGCAAATCCTTCAATAGGCGCAGGCGTTGTCCGGCACGCCTTCCTGGCGCACCCATTGATAAGCCTCAACCGTTTCGCCGCGGGGCTGGTACTCCACTTCGAACGTGCGCTCGCCGCGCCTGATCTGCAGTGTGAGGTAGGCGTCCTGTTCACCCTGAATTGCGTCTTGCCCGACCGGCTTCAATATCTCATCGCCATTAAGCAGACCCGCCCGCGCCGCCGCCAAACCGGCGATGAGGCCGCGCACAATACGCGGATTTTCCGTCAGCACCTTCGGCTCGAATCCGAGCTGATAGCGACGAAGCGGCCTGGTCGCCCTTTCAAAGCAGGGTCCGAACGCGCCGGAATCGGGAAGCATGACAGCGCCGCCAAGCATCGCCTCGAAATCGGCCACGGCATCTGGCCCGCTCCGTCGGCCACCTCCTTCATGACCTCATCGCCGCCACATATGTGCATCGGCGCGCAAGCGGATGGTCGAACGCCCGGCTCGGAACGGGTTTAAAGGGAGCCTGAGCGTACCCTATATTTTTCGGCCTAAAATCTTCTGTCCTTCAGGGCGTGCGGGTTCGAGTCCCGCCGTCCGCGCCAGCTTTTTTCAGGCCGCCCCGGAAGGAGGGGTGGTCTTGACCGCTGTCCACTCGCAGCGGCTGAGACTGATCGGATCGAGGAACATTCCGCCCATGCGGCCGCCGATCTGCCAACGCACCTGGGCGCGCACGGCACCGATGCCGGGAACATCCAGCGCGACATAGCTGCCGATCCCGACCGGGTCGGCGCATTCCGCCATGAAGCCGCGTTGCGAGACATCGCGGATGCGGACCTCGACGCTGTACCAATCGCCGTGGCGGATGCTGGCCGTGGCCTGCACCTTGGTTCGCTTGGCGTGGCGTTCGCGATAATAGCTAGGCAGTTCCCGATCAGACTTCATCTGCACGTCCCCGTCACCTTCGGTGCTACACCGGATCGATGAAAGACCCGTAAATGTCGATCGATCGGACGAGGCGAACGGCCCTAATAATCGCTCCGGCGATGCGTTATCGAACGAAGCAATGGCGATTCGGTCACCTATGATGCGCACCGTGGTCGCCGGCGCCCTGCTCTGGATCGCCGGCTGCTCGGAGCCGGAAAGCGGTCCGATCGCGGTGAGCGCGATCGGCGACCCGCCCAGCCTCGTCAATCCCAACCTGAAACGGCTCGATCCGGCGTCGGCCTTCCTCATCGAGGCGGCTGCCCAGGGGCTGGTCCAGTTCGACGCCACCGGGCAGGTCCAGCCGGCGCTGGCGCAGAGCTGGATCGTGTCGGATGACGGCCTTCGATACACGTTTCGTCTCGTCCGCACCGAATGGGCGAACGGGGAGCCCGTCACGGCCGAGCAGGTCACGGAGCGGCTCCAGGCGGCGATAAGCCGCGCCAGCAGCAACGACCTCAAGGTCCAGCTGGGCGTGATCGACGAGATCGAGGCAATGACCGACGACGTGCTGGAAATCAGCCTCAAATCGCCGCGCCCGAACTTCCTCCAGCTGCTCGCCCAGCCGGAACTGGGCATCATGCTGGACGACGGCGGCACCGGGCCATTCAACCTGTCGCCTCAGGAAGATGGCGCCATTCTGCTCAGCGAGCATGACGAGAATGAGGAGGAAGACGGAGCCGGGTCACACGGGCCGCCCATCCTCCTTCGCGGCGAGCCGGCGGCGCGGGCGATCGCGCGCTTCCGGCAGGGTCGTTCCGATCTCGTGGTGGGTGGCAGGATCGGCGACCTCCCGATCGCGCGCGCCGCGGAACCCGGCGCGGCGGCGCTCCGCTTCGACCCCGTGGGCGGCCTGTTCGGCCTCACCTTCACGAGCCGGGAAGGACCCGTCGCCGATCCCGCCGTGCGCCGCGCTTTGAGCATGGCGGTCGACCGGACCGACCTGGTCGCGGCCCTCGGCGTGCCGGAGCTTCAGCCCCGCGCGTCGATCCTGCCGTCGGGCCTGGACGAGCTGCCACAGCCGGCGCAGCCCGACTGGGCGGCGAGCCCCCTGCCGATGCGGCGGGAGCAGGCCGCGCAAGCGATTGCGGAAGCCTTCGAAGGGGAACCGCCGACGCTGCGCGTGGCGATGCCGGAGGGTCCCGGTTACCGCCTCGTTTTCGCTCATCTTCGGCGGGACTGGCGGGCGATCGGCATCAATGCCGAACGGGTGGGGCTTCGGGAGGATGCTGACCTGCGCCTCATCGACCGGGTCGCGCCTGCCATGCTGGCCGGCTGGTACCTGCGTCACTTCAGTTGTGAGGCGAGCGTCATCTGCAGCGCGGAAGCGGATGCACTGCTCGAGGCCGCCCGGACCGAGCAGGCTATGGCGGAAAGGCGAACCCTGCTCGCCCAGGCGGATCGCCTGCTTACCGATGCGACGGCTTTCATTCCCCTCACCGCCCCGGTGCGCTGGTCGCTGGTTTCGCCGCGCCTGAGCGGCTTCCAGGTGAACCCCTTCAGCCGCCACCTCCCGGGCACGCTCGTTGTATTGGAACCCTAGACGCCCCAGCTTGGAAACGCAGCATGGAGGGAAGCGAGTGCCGACGCCGCAGGAACAGTTCGAAGCCTTCGCCAGTCAGCTGCCGGTCGGGCGCGATCCCAAATCGGTGCGTCGCCGGCTGGAGGCGATGGAGGCGGTGCTCGAACGAATGTTCGTCGTGCCCGGCATCAATCGTCCCATCGGGCTCGATTCGATCCTCGGCCTCGTCCCGGTACTGGGCGACATCGTCACCGCCTCAATGGGCGCCTGGCTGGTATGGGAGGCGCGGAACCTCGGCATGTCGAAATTCCAGGTCGCCCGCATGGCCGGCAATGTCGGCATCGACACGCTTTTGGGCGCGGTGCCGCTGGTGGGCGACCTGTTCGACTTCGTCTTCCGCTCGAACAGCCGTAACCTTAGGATCATCAAGCGATACCTGGACAAGCACCACCCTTCCACCATGACCGTCGAAGGAGAGGTCGTCGCGACGCCGGGATCCCGCCGCTAGATCACTCCTCGCCCTCGACCAGCACCCGGTTGAGGAAGGCGGTCAGCAACGCAGCCCGCTTCGCGTCCTCGGCATGATCCGCGCCGACCGAGTGGCCGCCCTCCATATATTCGTGGAAATAGATGGGGTTTCCATATTCCTCGAACCGCGCCGCCATCTTGCGGGCGTGGCCGGGGTGAACACGGTCGTCGAGCGTCGAGGAATAGAAGAAGACCGGCGGGTAATCCACGCCCTCCTCGATGTTCTGATAGGGCGAATATTTCGACATGAACGCCCAATGCTCGAGATTGTCCGGGTCGCCATATTCGCCGACCCAGGACGCACCCGCCAGCAGCTTGTCGTAGCGCTTCATGTCGCCGAGCGGCGAGCCCGAGATGACGGCACCGTAGAGATCGGGCCGCTGGTTCACCGCCGCGCCGACCAGCACGCCGCCGTTGGAGCGACCGGAGATGGCGATCTTGCCCGCCTGGCTAACGCCGGTGCTGACCAGATGCTCCGCCACCGCGTGGAGATCGTCGAAGCTGCGCTGGCGGTTCTCCAGCAGAGCGGCCTCGTGCCAGGCAGGGCCATATTCGCCGCCGCCACGAATATTGGCGAGCACATAGGCATTGCCTTCCTCGACCCAGAACAGGCCGAGCGGGCCAGCGCGATAGGGCTGCTCGGTGAGGTAAGTCGGCGTTTGCGCGGCGCGGAAACCGCCATAGGCATGGATCAGCGCGGGAACCGCTCCTTCCACGGCCTTCTTTCGAACCAGGAAATAGGGGATGCGGGTGCCGTCCCTGGAGGTCGCGAAACGCTGCTCGACGGTGAACTGGCTCGCGTCGAACTTGGGCGGAAGCGCCTGCACCACGCGCGGCATCGACCCCGAGGTGACCGCATAGAGCGCCGGCGGGTTCAGCATCCCCTCGACCGTGGCGAAGGCGAGATCGGCTTCGCTGGCGGTGTCCAGGAGGTGCACGGTCATGTTGGGTTCCAGCGCGACCGGGCTGCTGGTCCAGCTCCCTTCCTCGCCGACCGTGAGCGCGAAGAGCTTGCCGGAAACGTCGTCCAGCGCCTTCACCCACAGCACATTATCGGACGCGGCGACTTCCTCGATCGCCTGACTTTTGGTCGGCGCCGTCACCAACTCCGGCGTCGTGGCACGTCCGGCGGCGATGTCGGCGAGCGAGTAAGCGACGATCGCCCCTGCGGGAAGCGTCTCGCCGCCCTCCACGGCCAGCGGCGAGTTGAGGCTGGCGATCAGCCGCCCGTCGAACACGTCGCGGAAGTCGGCGTCCTCCGGGAGCGGTGTCTGGATGAGCTTGTCCGGGCCCTGATAGAGCCACAGCTCGCCGGTCCAGAACGTCTCACCCTTGTTGAGGAAGGTCCAGCGCCTGTCGTCGTCCATGACCGAGAAGGGCGAGACGCTGACATCGGTCTTGGCGCCCTCCATCACCGTTGACGCCTGGGCGAGCGGCGTGCCGCGCTTCCACAGCTTGGCGATGCGGCCATAGCCGGACGTCGTCAGGCTTTCCGGGCCATAATCGGTGACGACGAGCAGGCTGTTCTCGTCGACCCAGTCGACATTTGTCTTGGCCTCCGGGAGGGTGAAGCCGCCCTCGACGAACTGGCCGGTCGTGATGTCGAACTCGCGCACGACGTCGGCATCGGTGCCGCCCGGGCTCAGAGAGACGAGGCAGCGCGTATATTCGGGCGCGAGGCAGTTGGCCCCGTGCCACACCCAACTCTTGCCCTCCTGCTTCCCCAGAGCGTCGACATCGATCAGCACCCGCCATTCGGGTTTGCCCGCGACGTAGGATTCGAGGGAGGCGATCCGCCACAGCCCGCGTGGGTTCTGCGCGTCGCGCCACAGGTTCGTGACCTCGTCGTCCAGCACATCCTCCGGCGCCGCGATCTGCTGCTCATCGTCGAGGATCGCCCTGGCGCGCTTCCGATACTCCTCGTAGCGCGGCATCTTGGTGAGAGCTGCCTCGGCCTCGGCGTTCCATTCCTTCACCTGCGTCAGAGCGCGCTCGCCCTGTATCTCCTCAAGCCAGAGATAAGGGTCGTCGGCCGGCGGCGCAGCAGCAACGGTAAACAGCAACACGGCGACAGGAAGGATCGGACGAAACAAGCGCATCTCCCAATTTTCTAAGGTTTTGCCGAAGGCTAGAGGCTGGAAACGGGCCTGTCACTACCGGAGAACACGCAGCGAGGCCTCGAAGGCGCGCACCTTTTCCCGGATTTCGTCCAGCGCTGGCCCGGCAAGCGCCACCTCGGCCTGCTCTTCCAGCAGCTTCGCCTCCCGCGCCAGCACGGCGCGGCGCTCCGGCAATTCACAACCTTCCACGGCCGAAGCCAACATTTCGATAAAGACCTTGGCGGCGAGCGGGTTGCCGGCGGCGGACAGGCGGATGCCGCCGAACCCGCGCGCGACGAAATGCGAAAAATCGTCCTCGCGCGGCCGCACGCGCATCGCGTCATAATCTTCCTGCTCCGGACCTCGACAGAGGTTTCGCCCGGCGAGGCTGGCGGTGGCGGCGCCGACCCAGTGAAGGCTGGTGATCGCGGTGAACGGATCGTTGATCGCCGGCGACAAAGCACGGAGCGCGATCTCGACCAGCTCGTCGAACAGATATTCGAGATCCTGCGTCGGAGTCCGCGCCGCGCCGACGGCGAAGGCGCCACGAAGTTCCGCGCTCAACTCGCCGTCCGGATCGGCGCCGACCACGTGCAGCAGGACCATCGGGGGATGAATGAAATCGCCGGTGCGCACCTTGAGGCTTATCGTGGCGTCCACTGCGCGGGCGATGTCGTCCAGTCGGTCGAAGTCGATTATCTCGACATAACCGGTCGCGGTCGCCGCTACCGGCTTGCCGCCCGCGCCCTTGGACGGAGAGCGGGCGCCGTTCGCCTTTGGAAAACGTTCTTCGATATCCCTCAGCAGCCGTCTGCCGATCCCCGCCAGCACACTGTTGATGCGGATGCTCGCCGGGATGTGGTGAAGGAAATAGACCAGCACCGCGACCGAAAGCAGGAGAAGCGCGACGGCGATCAGCAATGATATCTGCGGAACGAAGCCGGGGAGATAGGTTGCGGCCGCATCTGCCGCGGTCGCCGGCACCTCGTCCTCGGCGCGCACCACCCGGAGTACCATTAGGCCGTAGACGAAGGTGGCGACGAAGACCCCGAGTGAAAGCTGGTTGCCCCGATCGGTCATGAAATTGGTGAGGAGGCGCGGCCCGTAGGTGCCGGATGCGTATACGACGGCCGCGATGGTGATGGCGAAGACCGTCGAGGCGACGCCGATCATCGAGCTGGAGATGACCGTCAGCAGGCTGCGGGCGCCGTCGGGGCGCGTCACCTGCACCCAGCCGAGATCTGTCAGCCACTGGGCGCCGCCGTTGCGGTCGATGTAGATGGTGGCGAAGGACAAGACCAGCGCCGTCAGTGTCAACAAGGTGGGAATGAACCAGTAGCTGGCGTTGAGGCTCAGCCAGAATTTGCGGAGACTGGTCTGCACCCGAGCCTAGCCGGCAGCGAAGATCGGGCGGCCGACATCGCCCTGTCCCACCGTGCGCCCGGCCATCTCGAGCATGCGATCGAGCGATTTCTTGGCGGCGAGACGCAGCTCCTCGTCCATCTCGATGCGCGGCGTGAGGTCGCGCAGCGAGATGTAGAGCTTCTCCATCGTGTTGAGCGCCATATACGGACACATGTTGCAGTTGCAGTTGCCGTCCGCGCCGGGGGCGCCGATGAAGGTCTTATGCGGCGCCGTCTTCTCCATCTGGTGGATGATGTGCGGTTCGGTGGCGACGATCAGCGTCTGATCGGGCGAGCGCAGCGCATAATCGAGGATGCTCGACGTGGAGCCGACATGGTCGGCATGGTCGAGGATGTGCGGCGGGCATTCCGGATGCGCGAGCACCGGGGCGCCGGGATGCTGGGCCTTGAGCTTCAGCAGTTCGGTTTCCGAGAACGCCTCGTGGACGATGCACACGCCCGGCCAGAGTAGCATGTCACGGCCGGTCTTGCGCGAGAGATAGCCGCCCAGATGTCGGTCGGGACCGAAGATGATCTTCTGGTCCTTCGGTATCTGGTCGAGAATGATTTCGGCGGAAGAGCTGGTGACGATGATGTCGGAGAGCGCCTTCACCGCCGCCGAGCAGTTGATGTAGGTAAGCGCGATATGGTCCGGATGGGCTTCGCGGAACGCCTTGAACTGGTCGGGTGGGCAGGAATCCTCGAGGCTGCAGCCGGCATCCATGTCCGGCAGGACGACGATTTTTTGCGGCGACAATATCTTCGCCGTCTCGGCCATGAAGCGCACGCCGCAGAAGGCGATGACGTCAGCATCGGTCGCCTCCGCCTTGCGGCTCAGATCGAGGCTGTCGCCGACGAAATCGGCGAGGTCCTGGATTTCCGGCTTCTGGTAATAATGCGCGAGGATGACGGCGTTGCGCTCCTTGCGCAGCCGGTCGATCTCCGCCCGGAGGTCCAGGCCCTTCAAGCTTAGATTGGGTGCGTTCATGCTCTTCCCGTCCGATGGGAGCGCCTCAGCGCTCCGCCTGCCTTTCGCCTAGCACATCCTCGACCCGACGCGATCTGTCCATCTGAGATGGATCGCGGCTTCCCGCCTCGTCGGCAAACTGCGTCACTACCGTCGCCTCGACCCCCGCGGCCCTCAGCGGCATGGCGAAACTGCGTTCCACTGCCGCCTTGGCCGCATCGCGCGCCATGCGCATCGTCACCGGCGCCTTGGCCTGCTCCAGCAGGCTCTGCTGTCCGCGGCGGCGATTGGCCATGTCGAGGGTCTGTTCGGCATTGCTCAGCGCCATCAGAACGCCGCCGCCGGAATATTCCTGCACCTCGGTTAGATCGATCTCCGGACCCGAAATTTCAATGGCCGGGAGGGTGACGGTGAGGGTCGAATTAGCCGCATTCCAGTCGAGATCCTGCTCGCCCATCCGGGCGAGGTCGAGCTCGTATCTGACCGTGCCCGGCATGATCAGCGTCTTCTGCGCCTGAAGTCCGTAGCGGCTTTCGGTCGAGGTCACGACCGTCACGAAGCGGGCGACGAAGGGCGTCAGCCGCGCCTGCTCCCGCACCGACTGGAGGCTGGCCGACGCGATCGTTTGAGCATCGGGTCCGCGATCAAACAGCGTCGAGACGCGCGCCACGCCCATGAACAACGCCCCGACGATGAGCCCCACCACGAGCGCGACGATAATTCCGGCTCGCTTCACGCGGCGAGGCTCCATAGCTCGCCCTCCTGGCGGACGAGGCCGCGCGCTTCGAGGTCAATAAGATGGGCGAGTACCGAGCGGCCGGCGGCCGGATGGAGGCGCGGATCGATGCCCTTGTACATTTGATCGACCATCGCCGGGATGTGCCCTTCTCCTGCCTTCAATCGCCGCAATATCTGCCCCTCGCGCTGGCGGCGGTGACCGATCAACCCGCGCACCAGACGGCGCGGGTGGTCCACCGCCGGCCCATGGGCGGGATAGTAAATGGCATCGTCGCGGGCGAGCAGCTTGTCGAGGCTGGCCATGTAGGCGGTCATGTCGCCGTCCGGCGGCGAGACAACGGTCGTGGACCAGCCCATCACATGGTCGCCGGTGAACAGCGCGCCCGTTTCGCGGAGCGCCAGGCACAGGTGATTGGATGTGTGCCCGGGCGTCGCGACGGCTTCGAGCGTCCAGCCATCGCCGCGCAACGTCTCGCCGTCGCCGAGGACTCGATCCGGCACATAGTCGAAATCGAAGGCGGCGTCGGCGCGCGGTCCCTCGTCCGGGATCGCTAGCGCCGCGCAGCCGATGATGGGGGCCCCGGTTGCCGCCTGAAGCGGCCGGCTGGCGGGGCTGTGGTCGCGGTGGGTGTGCGTGCAGACGATCGCCGCGATCCTCTCCCCCTCCAGCGCGCCGATCAAGGTTTCGATATGTTCGGGAAGATCGGGGCCGGGATCGATGACGGCGACTTCGCCCCGGCCGACGATATAGGTCTGGGTGCCGCTAAAGGTGAAAGGCGATGGATTGGGCGCGAGAAGCCGCCGCACGAGCAGCCCCGCATCCTCGACGATCCCTGTCGGCCAGTCTTCCATGGACCGCATGTGGCATCGCCGCCGCCCAAAGGGAAGAAGCGGCGGGCTGGATCAGTGGCGATCGCTCTCTTTCTGCCACTTCTCGGCTTCGTGCAGGGCGCGCTTCCGCTCCCGCTCGGCGTCGCGCAGGGCGTGCTGGCGTTCCCTCTGCGCCTCGCGCAGAGCCTCCCGCCGTTCCCGGTGCGCCTCGCGGAGAGCTTCCTGGCGATCCAGGTTCGCCTCGCGCAGGTCGGCCCGGGCTTCTGCCAGCGAACGCGCGATTTCGGCGCGGTCGATGTGAACCGCCGCCATTTCCGCGCGCGCTTCGGCGATCGACGCCTTGATCTCGGCGCGGTCCTCGGCGCTGAGCCGGACATGTGGCATGTCGACCACGACCGAAGCCATGGGCGCCGACATGGCGGCAAACCGGACCTTGTCCATATCGATCGCGGCGAGGCTCGCCTCGGCCTCGGCCATCGCCTCATGCACATCTCTCATGTCGATGGCCTCGACCGCCGCTTCGGCCTCGGCCACGGCGCTGGCGATTTCGGCTTCGTCGATGGCGGCGACGGCCGCCTCGGCCGCTGCGACCGCTTCGCCGTTCATGGCCGCCACGACCTCGGGATCGTTCATCACCGTCTCGACCCTCGTGCGTGCCCGTTCGGTCACACGGCTGACGATGGCGCGCGCCTCGGGATCGTCCACCACCTTGCCATTCTCACAAACGAGCGCCCCGTCGCGGCCACGCAGCGAAATGCCCTGGCCGTCGGACGTATCGCCGCATTTCTCGCGGATCGTCGCTTCCTCCGCCGCCGTGATCAGAGCGCCGTCGCGCTCCATCGCCTCGACGACGACTTCGCCGAGATCATCGTCGCGCTGGGCGAAACCGGGGCTGCTCAGCGCCAGGCCGCCCGTGGCAAGGATGGCGACGGCCGTAACGCCGCCCAGAGTGCGCGCTCTGCTGGCGCGATGGGATTTCATCAATTTCAGTCTCCGCTTCAATAGGTCGGCGCGGTTCAGCGGGCAGGCTGCGACCAGGCCGGGGCGGCTCGCGGCTTTGACGAGGGCGCTGGCATAGTCGTGGCGCCGATCGGGGGATTTGCGGGCGATCGCGGCATCGCAGGCCAGTTCCTGGTCGGCGCGGAAGGCGCGGAAGGCGCGGAAGGCGAAATGGGCGATGGGATTGAACCAGTTGAGCGCCAGCACGCCCAAGGCGGCCATGTTCCACCAGAGATCGCCCCGGCGATGGTGGATCAGCTCATGCTCCAGCGCGAGACGCTGCTCGGCCGGGCTGTAGCGCCAGTTGAACAGTGGCGGCACGACGATGCGCTTGTCCAACACGCCAATCGCCACGGGACCGTCCACGGCCTCGCTCTCTATGACGCGGACGCCGCCGAACTTCTCGGGATCGCCCTTGCGTGGGCTGGAACCGATGCTGAGCAGGAAGGCGCTGTAGGCCGACTGGTGCCAGATCAGGAATGCGACCGCGCCGCCGGCCCATAGCGCGAGCAGGATGGACACCCACTGCCCGGGTCCGGCATCCACCGGCAGCGGCGCGGCCGCGGCCCTCTCCACCGCGGGGAGAACCACGGTGATCGAGGGAACGGAAACCGGCGTTGAAAGCGAAGGCATGTGCGGCATCACCAGCCGCAGCGCCGGCAGCAGCCACAGCGCATAGGCCCAGGTCGCGCCGAAAAGCCGCGCGACCGGCGTGCGCACGGCAAGCACGAGCAGCATCAGGAGCGTGCTGCCGATGATGGCGTCGAAGGCCCAGGCAATCATGATTTGAGCTCCTTCAAAAGAGCTTCGATCTCGGCGATGTCTTCGTCGGTGAGGCTGTCGCGTTCGGCGAGGTGCGCGACCAATGGGCTGACGCTGCCGCCGAACATGCGGTCCAGCAACCGGCGCGACTCGCGGGCCACGAAATCGTCGCGGGCGATGGCGGGACGATAGAGATAGCGCCGCCCGTCCTCTTCATGAACAAGCGCGCCCTTGGCGAGGAGGCGGGAGAGCATGGTCTTGACGGTGCGGATGCTCCAGCCGCGCTCCGGGTCGATCCGGTCGGCGACTTCCTGGGCGCCCAGCGGCGCCTGGCGCCACAGCACCTCCATAACCGCATGTTCCGCGTCTGAAATGCGTTCGGTCATCGGCGCCCTCCAACCCAAGGATTACAGCTGTAGTCTCACAAGATTACAGACGTAGTCAATACGCAAAGCGACGAAACCCGAGCCGTGTTACACATTTAACACAGTTGAAGCTGAACGGTTGATTAAGCAGCTTCTGTCGGGCGGCTTTACAATCGCGGAAAAGGTTAATTCCGCTTCACCATCGGACGGGCGGGTTTTCCGCGCTCCGCCGCATCTGGCACGCGGCGTGTATCCTTATCGGCGTCCACACTGTTCCACCGAACATGGGGCGGACAGGCGCTTTCTTCCGGTCGCGCCGTCCGCCCCGCTCATCTTCAGCTCCGACTCTCCAGCAGCTCCGCCGTCCGCGCATTGGCCGGCAGGAACGTCTCGATCGCCAGCTCCGACAGCGTGATGTCGATGGGCGTCCCGAACATCGTCGTCGTGCTGAGGAAAGACAGTTCGCCCGCCTCGCTTTTCAGCAAGAACGGCACGGCCACGCCTCCGAAACCGCCCGCTCCGTGAGCGGTGCCGCCGGGATAAGCGCGCAGCTCCTCCAGCAAGCGGGCGAGCCCGGCGTCGGCGCTCGCATCGATCTGCGTCTCCAGGCGGTGAAAGATATGGGCGCGCCATTCGGGAAGGTTGGCGATGCGCGGCGCCGCGCCTTCGGGATGGAGGCTGACGCGCAGCACGTTGACGGGCGGCTCCAGCAGATGCGGTGCCACGCCCGCCAGCAACGGAGCCAGGCCGGCATTGGCGCTGATGAGTTGCCAGTGCCGGTCGACGGCGAGCGCCGGAAAGGGTTCATGCGCCTTCAGCACCAGCTCCACCGCGCGGCGCGCATCGGCCAGCGCCGGATCGTCCAGCGAACGTTCCGGCAGACAGGGCGCGAAGCCGGCGGCGACAAGTATCCGGTTCCGCTCGCGCGCCGGGACGGCGAGCCGCTCGGTCAGCCGCACCACTATGTCGCGGCTGGGCCGCGACCGGCCGGTTTCGACGAAGCTGAGGTGGCGGGCGGAGATTTCCGAGTCGAGCGCGAGATCGAGCTGGCTCAGGCGGCGGCGCGCGCGCCAGGCGCGGAGCTGCTCACCGACCGGGAGGGCATGGGTTTCCATGGTTTTGGGCTTAGCGGCTCCGGAGCCGCAATCCCATTACGTCCAGGTAATCGACCCCATGACCCCTTTCGACGAATCAAAAGGGCGCCGCGGGCGAATCGCGGCGGTCCAAAACGAAAGGAATGATCATGTCTTCGACCCTGTTTCTGCGCCGTGTCCTTGCCCTCGACGCGCTGAGCTGCGCCGGCATGGGCGTCCTGTTGGCCGCGGCGGCGGCTCCCCTCGCGCCGCTGTTCGGACTTCCCGAAGGACTGGTGCGCGGCGCCGGACTGTTGCTCCTGCCGCTCGCCGCCTTCATCGGCGGCCTCGCCTCGCGCCCCTCGCCGCCGCCCCTCCTCGTGTGGGTGGTGATCGTCGGCAATCTGGGCTGGGGACTGGAGAGCTTCGTTCTGGTCGGCCAATATGGCCCCTCGATCACCGCGATCGGCACCGCCTTCGTCGCCGCCCAGGCACTGACCGTGCTCGCCCTGGCGGGGCTGGAGTTTATCGGCCTCCGCCGAATCCGAGCGGGAGCATGAGTTCTCCCCTCCCGTTTCACGGGAGGGGTCGGGGGAGGGTTTGTGAGACCTCTTGAAACAGCCCCTCCCCCAAGCGGGACGGGAGCAAGGGGCTTACTCCGCCTTGGCCACCTGCTTGTCGGCCATGAGCTGCTGCAGCTCGCCGGCCTCGAACATCTCCATCATGATGTCGGAGCCGCCCACGAACTCGCCCTTCACGTAGAGCTGCGGGACGGTCGGCCAATCGGAATAGTCTTTAATGCCCTGGCGGATCTCCGGGTCCTGGAGCACGTCGACCGTCTCGAAGGCGACGCCGAGATGGTCGAGGATCGCCACCGCGCGCGAAGAAAAACCACACTGCGGAAAAAGAGCGGTGCCCTTCATGAAGAGGACGATGTCGTTCTTGCTGACGATCTCGTCGAGGCGGGCTTTGGTGTTGGTCATATCTTCAATCCTCATTCGGGAATCGCGGTGGTGAGCTGGAGCGCGTGGAGCACGCCGCCCATCCGCCCGCCCAGCGCCTCATAGACGCGCTGATGCTGCTTCACGCGCGGCACGCCCCGGAAGCTCTCCGCCACCACGCGCGCCGCATAATGGTCGCCATCGCCGGCGAGGTCAGTGATCTCGACATGGGCGTCGGGAATGCCCTCGCGGATCAGCGTTTCAATCTCCTCTGCGGCCATCGGCATGGTTCAGCCCCCCATCCTCAACCTTGGGCCTCGATCATCTGCCGGCGCGCCTCGACATGCTTGTGCTCCAGCGCCTCGCGGATGCGCGCCTCGTCGCAATCGATGCCGGCGGAGGTCAGGTCGCCCAGGATCTTGCGGACCACATCCTCGTCGCCCGCCTCCTCGAAATCGGACCGGATCACGTCCTTGGCGTAGGCCTCGGCCTCGACATCGGTCAGGCCCATGAGCTTCGCCGCCCAATGGCCGAGCAGGCGATTGCGGCGGGCGAGGACACGGAACTGCATTTCCTGATCGCGGGCATAGAGATTCTCGAATGCCTTCTCACGGTCGTCGAAGGTGGTCATAGGGGTCCTTTGAAACGGGTGCGCCTCTTGGCCAGATAAGGGCCCCCAGGGGCGGACGCAACGGCAGGCGCGTGCCTAGTCCATCGTAACCACGAGTTTCCCGACCGCCTTGCGCGCCGCCATGTGGGCGATTGCGTCGCCGCCCTGCTCCAGCGGCCAGGTCCGGCTCACCTTCGGCGCGATCTTCCCTTCCTGCCATAGCCGGAACAGCGTCCGGATATGCGCGGCATTACCCTCGGGGTCGCGGCCGGCATAACCGCCCCAGAAGACGCCGCACACATCGCAGCTCTTCAGCAGGGTCAGGTTGAGCGGCAGCTTCGGGATCCCCGCCGGAAAGCCCACCACCAGATAGCGCCCCTCCCAGGCGATCGAGCGCAGCGCCGGTTCGGCATAATCGCCACCGACCGGATCGTAGATCACGTCGGCGCCGCCCGGCCCGACCACGTCCTTGAACGCCTGCGCCAGCGCCTTCGACTGATCCCTGTCGAAGGGACCGCTGGGGTAGACGAAGACCTCGTCGGCTCCCGCCTCGCGCGCCGCCTCGGCCTTTTCCTCCGACGATACCGCGCCGATCACTCGCGCGCCGAAGGCCTTGCCCAGCTCCACGGCCGCACGGCCCACGCCGCCCGCCGCGCCGAGAACCAGCAAAGTCTGCCCCGCCTCCAGCCTGCCCCGATCGACCAGCGCATGGATGGAGGTCGCGTACGTCAGGATCAGCGCCGAACCTTCCTCGAAGCTCCGCTCGGGCGGCAGCGGCAGGGTCGCCCCGGCGTCGACCAGTATCTTCTCGGCAAGACCGCCATTCCGGACCATGGCGATCACCCGGTCGCCCTGCGACCAACCTTCCACCCCCTCGCCCAGTGCTTCGACCACGCCGGCGATCTCGCCGCCCGGCGCGAACGGCCGCTCGGGCCGGAACTGGTATTTATCTTCGATCACCAGCACGTCGGGATAGTTGATCGCGCAGGCCTTGACCCGCACGAGCAACTGGCCCTCGCCTGGCACCGGATCGGGCAACTCCGTCAGCTCCAGCGTCTCGGGCCCGCCGACGGTGTGAGACAACAGTGCTTTCATAAGGCTCTTCTTGGCTTATCGCGCCGCCTCGGGGAAGGCGGGAAGCTTGGCCACATCATCCGGCTCGTGCTGGATGATCACCTTGGCGTGGAGATTCCTCGCGAGCTTCTCGAAGCGGTCATGGGAGGCCAGCGTGTCGGCGCGATCGACGTTGAAGCTCGGGACGCCGCCCACCTCGCGATTCTCGGTGAAGTGATACTGGTCGCCCGAAATCAGCACCGGCCCGCTGGCGAGGCGAACGAGCAGTGCCTGATGGCCTTCGGTATGACCCGGCATCTGAAGTATCTTCACCCGCCCATCGCCGAACACGTCCTTGTCGCCTTCGAGCGGCTCGACCTTGCCTCCCCCGGTCAGCCAGTGGCGGAAGCGCGCCTCGGCGGGCTTCCAGACCTTGATCACTTCCCAGTCGCCCTGGCCGGTGAGCAGGGTCGCGTTCGGGAAATCCGCGACCTGGCCGGTATGGTCGTAATGATAATGGCTGATGCCGACATAGGTCACGTCGCCCGCGTCGAAGCCGATACGCCCCAGCTGCGTGACGATCTTCTCCTTGAGGAAGGTGCCCTCCGCGTCCTTGGGCTTCCCTGCAAGCGCGCCGTCCACGCCCGTGTCCCAGAGCAACAGGCGATCGCCGTCCTGGACGAGGTAGCAGCTCGCCACTAGAGTCTTCTTCTGGCCGGCATAGAGGCCGGTATCGGAAAAGACGCCCAGATCGTCGATGTCGAGCGTGCCGCAATCGAGCCGCCAGAGCGACAAGGGCGTGTCCGTCTCATTGGAAGGCGGACTCTGCGCCCCGGTCAGGGCCAGTGCCGCCACAGCCGCTAGAAATATCTTCTTCATGTTCGCCCTCCCGCTTGCCGGAATCATGTGACGTAGCGCGCCGTCGTCTTCGCCGCCACTTCCTTCGCCGTCACGTCCGGCGCCAGCTCGATCAGCTTGAAGGGGCTGCCATGGTCCGGCCGCTGGAAAACGCAGAGGTCGGTGACGATCATGTCGACCACATTCTTGCCGGTGAGCGGCAAGGTGCAATCGGGGATGAACTTGGGATCGCCGTTCTTGGACACATGCTCCATCACGACGATGATCTTCTTGACCCCGGCGACGAGATCCATCGCGCCGCCCATGCCCTTGATCATCTTGCCCGGGATCATCCAGTTGGCGATGTCGCCATTCTCGGCCACTTCCATCGCGCCGAGCACGGCGAGGTCGATATGCCCGCCCCGGATCATGGCGAAGCTCTGCTCGGAGCCGAAGTAGACCGTCTGCGGCAGCTCGCTCACCGTCTGCTTGCCCGCGTTGATCAGGTCAGGATCGACCTCATCGTCATAGGGAAAGGGCCCGATGCCCAGCATCCCGTTCTCGGACTGGAGCGTGACCGTCATCCCCTCTGGAATATTGTTCGCGACCAGCGTCGGGATGCCGATGCCGAGATTGACGTAATAGCCGTCGCGGAGCTCCTTGGCGGCGCGGGCGGCCATCTGATTGCGATCCCAGGGCATCAACGAACTCCCATAATCTTGTGTGCACCGATTTCGTTCGTCCCGAGCATAGTCGAGGGGCGCTGGCACAGAGTCCGAGAAACGCCCCTCGACTTCGCTCGGGACGAACGAAGGTGGGTGGCTATTTCAATCACGCCGCCTCCCTCTGCCGCACAGTGCGGAACTCGATCTTCTTGTCGTAGGGGGCGCCCAGGATGAGGCGCTTTACGTAGATGCTGGGGAGGTGGACGCAATCGGGGTCGAGGCTGCCGATCGGGACGATCTCCTCCACCTCGGCGACGCAGACCTTGCCCGC
Source organism: Allosphingosinicella sp. (assembly GCF_036570505.1). Classification (GTDB taxonomy): domain Bacteria; phylum Pseudomonadota; class Alphaproteobacteria; order Sphingomonadales; family Sphingomonadaceae; genus Allosphingosinicella. Next base: position 31,425 of record NZ_DATCYB010000060.1, read on the forward strand.
GGTCGCCATGGGCTGATTGAAATTGCGGGCGGTCTTGCGGAAGACGAGGTTGCCCATCTCGTCTGCCTTCCAGCCCTTGATGATCGAGAGGTCCGCGCGGATGCCGCGTTCGAGGATGTAGGTCTCGCCGTCGAACTCCTTATGCTCCTTGCCCTCGGCGACGATCGTTCCCACGCCGGTCTTTGTATAGAAGCCCGGAATGCCTGCCCCGCCCGCACGGCAGCGCTCGGCGAGCGTCCCTTGGGGGCAGAATTCGACCTCGAGCTCGCCCGCCAGATATTGCCGCTCGAACTCCTTGTTCTCGCCGACATAGGAGGAAATCATCTTTTTCACCTGCCGCGAGCGCAGCAGCTTGCCGAGCCCCTCATTGTCGATGCCGGCATTGTTGGAGGCGATGATGAGATCCTTGACGCCGCTCTTCTGGATGGCGTCGATCAGCCGCTCCGGAATGCCACTTAGGCCAAAGCCGCCCGCGCAGATCGTCATGCCATCGTGTAGCAATCCGTCGAGCGCGGCTTCCGCATCGGGGTAGATTTTCTGCATCTCTCGCTCCGCTCTGAATGCGGAGGCGATAGGCGGGCAGGGCGAGTCAGGTCAAGGAACCGGATTTGAACCGGCGACGCCGAAGCGGCATAGCAGAGGCGATCGGGGAGGAAACCCGCATGACCGACCACGCAACGCCCAATCTTCCATCGCGCGACTTCGAGGCGACGTTGCGATTCTATGGAGCGTTGGGCTTCAGCGTAAGCTGGCGCGACGAAGGCTGGATGATCCTCGAGCGCGACGGTCTCACGCTGGAGTTCTTTCCGCGCCCCAAGCTCGATCCGTTGACCAGTTGGTTCAGCTGCTGTCTACGGTTGAACGATCTCGACGGCTTCTACACGCTGTGCAAGGCAACAGGCATTCCGGAAAGCGGCGTCGGCCAGCCGCGCCTCCATCCACCTAAAATCGAGGATTGGGGCGGACGCATCGGCGCGCTGGTGGACCCCGACGGCACAGTGCTGCGGCTGATCCAGAATTAGGCGTCACTCGCTGTCGGTGAAGCGAGCGTCAGCTCTTCAGTTTCGCCAGCACACCCTGAAGCTGCATCGCGTTGGACATGTCGCCCTCGACCTTCAGCTTGCCCTGCATGAAGGCGGTCATGGCGTCGAGCTCGCCCTTGGTGAGCGCTTCCCAGTCGGCCCAGCTGATCTTGATCGTCGTATCGGCCGCGCCGTCTTCCTCGGTCACCGCGTTGGCGACGCCGTCGAGCATGATCGCGCCCTCCCCGCCGCCGAAGTCGAGCTTGATCCGCTTGCCGGAAACGAAGGCATTGTGCTCGCCCATCTTGGCGACGAGGTCGGACTTGGTCATGGAATGCTCCTGGCTGTTTCGCCCTCCCCTACTTTACGTGAACGTCAAGTCAAGGGTCCCGCTCGACACGGTCGATGCGGCGATTTAGGGCGCCCCCATGAGCAAGACACGCACCGGGGGCCGCATCCTCATCGACAATCTGGTCGCGCAGGGGTGCGATCGCATCTTCTGCGTGCCTGGGGAAAGCTACCTCGCGGCGCTGGATGCACTTCATGACACGCCCGAGATCGACCTCGTCGTCTGCCGTCAGGAGGGCGGCGTGACCTACATGGCCGAGGCCGACGGCAAGATGACCGGCCGCCCGGGCGTCGCCTTCGTAACGCGCGGGCCCGGAGCGACCAACGCCTCGGTGGGCATCCACGTCGCCATGCAGGATTCGACGCCGATGATCCTCTTCATCGGCGACGTCGCCCGCGGCGACCGCGACCGCGAAGGCTTCCAGGAGGTCGATTTCCAGACGATGTTCGCGCCGCTCTCCAAATGGGCCGCGCGGATCGACGATGCCGCCCGCATCCCCGAATATGTGGCGCGCGCCTGTGCCGTGGCGATCTCCGGCCGGCCTGGGCCCGTGGTGCTGGCGCTCCCCGAGGACATGCTGCGCGACGAGGTCGCAGCGGTGGATCGCCCGCGCGTCGAGCGTCCAGCCCAGGTGCCCTGCCCCAACGAGATCGCCATGATCGGCGACAAGCTGCGTGCGTCGAAACGACCGGTGGCGATCGTCGGTGGCGCCGGCTGGACTCGCGAAGGCGGCGAGGCTTTCGCGCGCTTCGCCGAAGCCTGGGGCCTTCCGGTCGCGGTAGGCTTCCGTCGTCAGGATTCATTGACGAACGAATGCCCCGTCTATGCGGGAAACCTCGGCTACGGCCCCAATCCGAAGCTGGTCGAGCGGGTGAAGGCCGCCGACCTGCTGCTCGTCGCCGGCGCGCGCCTCGGCGAGGCGACCACCGACGGCTACACGCTCGTCACACCCGACCATCCGGGCCAGACGCTCATTCACATCCACCCTGATCCGGGCGAACTCGGCCGGGTCTACCGCACCGACCAAGCTATGTGCGTCGACATGAATGTCGGGCTCGCCCTGGAAACGCTGGAGCCCCCCTCCCCTCGCCCCACCGCGGGTGAGGAGGCTCACCGGGAATGGCTCGAGTGGAGCACGGCGCAGGCGAAGGACATCGCCCTCGACCTCGGCCAGGTCGTCATGCACATGCGCGAGGCGCTTCCCGCCGACAGCATCATCTGCAATGGCGCCGGCAATTTCTCTGGCTGGTGGCATCGCTACTGGCGCTATGCCGAGCAGCCGAGCCAGCTCGCCCCGACCAATGGATCGATGGGCTACGGCATGCCCGCCGGCGTCGCGGCGGCGCTCAGGCATCGGGACCGGCAGGTGGTCGTCGTCGCCGGCGACGGCGACTTCATGATGACCGGACAGGAGCTGGCGACGGCGGTCCGCCACGGCGCGGACATGCTGATCCTGGTCGTCGACAATGCCAGCTACGGCACCATCCGCATGCACCAGGAGCGCGAATATCCCGAGCGCCTGTCCGGCACCGAGCTGGTGAACCCCGATTTCGCCGCCCTCGCCCGCGCCTATGGCGCCTGGGCCGAGACGGTGGAACGGACTAAGGATTTCGCGCCGGCGCTGGCCCGGACGAAGGCGCGATCCGGGGTCAAGCTCCTCCATCTCAAGACGGATGTGGAGAATATCACGGCGAACACCACCATCACCGCCTTACGCGAGCGCGCCAGAAACCGCTAAGGTGGCCGCCCCGTCGACTGGAGAGAGTCTGCCCGATGCGTTCCGCGAAAAGCCTGATCCTTCCCCTCGCTTTGCTCCTCTCAAGCACGTCCGTCGCCGCCCAGTTGTCGAAGGACGATCTGACGGAGCTCGATACGCTCGCGGCCGACGAAAATGGGGAGTCGACAGCGACTCAAGAAGAAGCCGAGGAGGCGGTGAAGGAGCCGCCGGTCGAGGCGGAAACTCCCGCCGACGAGACTATGAGCGGGGGCCCCGAGGGCCTTCTCGCGAAGCTCGCGTCGCTAGCCGCCGAGGGCAATGGCGAGGCCGCCTATCACCTCGGCATGGCCTATCATCTAGGCGCCAATGGCGTGGAGAAGGATCCGCAAAAGGCCTTTGAGCTCTTCACGCAATCCGCCGAGACCGGCGATCCGCTCGGCGCCTATATGCTCGGCTCCTATTATGAAGGCGAAGGCGGCGAGGCGGTCGAGACGAACCCGGAGCTGGCACTCAAATACAAGCTTGCCTCCGCCGAGGCCGGCCACGCCCTCGCGCAACATGATGTCGCGCAGCATTTCTACGAACAGGACGATACCGATGAGGCGCTGGAATATCTGCTCGCTTCGGCGAAGCAGGGCCACGTCCCCTCGCTCCAGGCGCTCGCCTCGCTCTACAGCGGCGAAGGCAAAGTGGCCAAGGACCCGGTCAAGCAATTCGCCTATGTCGCATTGCTCCAGGGCAATTCGGCCGAAGCGCCGTCAAAGCGCATCCAGGAGTGGCGCGACAAGATGCAGGCGGAGCTGAGCGAGGAGCAGCTCAAGGAGGCGATGCAGCTGGTCGACAATTGGAAGGTCGAGCCGTCCGAGGTCACCCGGAAGGCGCTGTCCGGCGAAGCGGCCGCGATGAAGCTCGCCGGGGCCGATGCGGCCCCGACCGAACTTCCGGCGGCGGACAGCAAGGAAGCCCAGGAAGGGCGTTAGAGGCCGAACGGATAGGTCTCTTCCTCGCCCATTTCGATCTTGCCCGGCAGCGGCGTCACCGCCCGCGTCTCGTCGAACCAAACCCAGGCGTCGAACTGACCGGGTAGGATCGCCTGCGAATAATGGCTCCAGCGCTCCGTCTCCGGGCGATAGATGACGCCGATGAAGCGCTCCAGCCGCGGCTCCTCCAGCATCTCGCGGAGCCCCTCCTCCGCGCCGCGCAGGTCGAGCAGGAATTCCTTGACCTCGCTGTCGTGCGAGACGCGTTCGTAGCTGCCGGACAGCGACGGCCGCACCGCCTTCACCTCCATCGGCGCGTCCCAGTCGGTCGCGGCGGCGACGGTGCCCGTATGCGTGCCGAAGCCGATCAGCATCGCTTCCCGGCCGAAACGCTCGCGGCATAGCTGGCCGATATTCAACTCCTCGCGCACCTGCCCCATCTCGGTATGGCTGGCATCGCCGATATGGCTGTTGTGCGCCCAGACGATGGCCTTGGACTCCGGCCCCTTCGCGTCCAGCAGCTGGCAGAGCGTCTCGAACATATGCGTGTCGCGCAGGTTCCAGCTTTCCGCCGCGCCATGATACATGACCCGGTAATATTCCTCGGCATTCTTGACGAGCCGGGCGTTGGCATGGGCGTCGAGGAACTCGTCGCCGTCCTCCGCTGCATAGTTCAGGCGGTTCTGCAGCAACTCCCTCAGCATCTCGACGACGGGCTGCTCGCATTCGGCGAAGCCGCGCGTGATGGCCATCCGGCCATAGCCCTGCGGGTTCTTGGCGTAGGGCATCAGGCAGCCGTAGCGCTCCCGTGCCACCGCCGCCGCTTCCGGATCGACGTCGTCGAGATAGTCTATGACCGCCCGCATCGAGCCGCCGAGATTGTAGAGATCGAGCCCGTAGAAACCCGCCATTTCCTCCGGCGCGCCCCCTTCATTGTGGCGCCGCAGCCAGCGGATGAAGGCGTCGACGTCGGTGTTGCGCCACATCCAGGTGGGGAAGCGCTGGAACGCCGCCTCCTCGCCCTCGCGCTTCGACCGGTGACGGACATAGCGGTCGACCGTCGCCGCGTCCGGCCAGTCCGCCTCCACGGCGATGATGGTGAAGCCATGTTCCTCGACCAGCCGCTTGGTAATCGCGGCGCGGGCACGGTAGAATTCGGATGTGCCGTGGCTCGCCTCGCCGAGCAGGACCACGCGCGCGCCGGCATAGGAATCGAACAGGGCGCCGAAGGCCGGATCGTCGATCGCCGGTAGCGGCTCAGCCGCCGCCCCGATGAGATCGGGCAGGGAACGCAGCGCTTGCCGTCCCCCCTTCGCATCCTGGAACCCATGGACCCCGATCAACGGCACGAAGCGCACGCCGCCCAAATCCTCTTTCTCGAAGTCATCGTCGCCGACGCGGGTGACTCCCACGAGCTTCTGGATCGAATGCGGCTCCCCGACCGGCATCACCAGTCGTCCGCCGATGGCGAGCTGGCGAGTCAGCTCCTTCGGGACGTCCGGCCCGCTGGCGGCGGCGATGATCGCGTCGAAGGGCGCGGAGGCGGGCAGGCCTTTGGTTCCGTCGCCATGGATGATGGTGACATTGTCATAGCCCAGACTCTCCATTCGCCGCTTGGCGAGGCTGGCCAGCTCCTCGTGTCGCTCGATCGCGAATACCTCGTCCGCCACCTGCCCCATGACAGCGGCGGCATAACCGGAGCCGGCGCCGATCTCGAGCACCCGGTCCCCCGCCTTCAGCCCCGCCGCCTCGATCATCAGCGCGACGATATAGGGCTGCGAAATCGTCTGCTCGGCCTCGATCGGCAGCGGCGAATCCTCAAAGGCGAATTCGCGGATATGCTCCGGCACGAATTCCTCGCGTGGTACGGTGCGCATCGCGTCGAGCAAACGCCGATCGCTGACACCCCGCGCCGCTATCTGCCGCTCGACCATCCTTTCGCGCTCGGCTGCGGCATCCATGACAGGTGCATCGACCATGTTAGCCTCCCGAGAGGTTTCGGGAGTCAAACAGGCACTGACGCTGGACGTTCCGGAAAAAGCGTCAGCCGCCGCCGACGAAGGTCACGATCTCGAAATCGTCGCCATCCTCGACTCGCACGTCGACGAGCGTCGAGCGCGGCACGATCTCCATATTGCGTTCCACGGCGACCTTGGTCGGCTCGAGGCCCAACTCGGCGGCGAGCTCCGCGATCGTCATCCCCGCCGTCACCCGGCGGTGCTCGCCGTTGACGCTGATCGAAACGGTGCCGTCGTCGTGCATGTCACTCCCTTTGCGCATCCTCGCCGTCCGCCATATAGGAAGCGGCCATGGCGAAACCACCGACCGTCTATGTCCTCAATGGGCCCAACCTCAATTTGCTCGGCACGCGAGAGCCCGAAATCTACGGCTCCGACACCCTCGACGACATTGCCGGGCGCCTGGAGGACCGGGCGCGAGAGCTCGGCCTCGCGGTCGACATGCGCCAGTCCAACCATGAAGGCCATCTGATCGACTGGCTGCACGAGGCGAATGCGGCGAGCGCCAAGGCCGTGATCCTCAACGCCGGCGCCTTCACCCACACGTCGGTCGCGCTCCACGACGCGATCAAGGCCGTCGCCGTGCCCGTGATCGAGGTACACTTGTCCAATCCGCAGGCGCGGGAATCCTTCCGCCGCCGCAGCTTCGTCGCGCCCGTCGCCCAAGGAACCATCGCCGGCTTCGGAGCGCTCGGCTACCAGCTCGCTCTGGACGCCGCCGCCCGTCTCTGACAGGACGCCGCCCAAACAGGGGAACAAGAGAAAAGATGACCGACAAGACCAATGCCGAGGGGGCCATGCGCGTCGATACCGACATGGTCCGCCGTCTCGCCGAAATGCTGAGCGAAAACGACCTGTCCGAAATCGAGGTCGAGGACGGCGGCAGGAAGATCGTCGTGAAGCGGCAGATGGTGTCGGTGGCCGCCGCGCCTCTCGCTCATGCGGCTCCGGCCGCCGTCCAGGGCCCGGCACCCGTCGCCGAGGAGGCGCTCGCGGCCGCCCATGCCGGCATGGTCAAGTCGCCGATGGTCGGCACCGTCTATCTCGCCGGCGAACCGAGCGGCAAGCCGTTCGTCACCGCCGGCCAGAAGGTCAATGCGGGCGATACATTGCTTATCGTCGAGGCGATGAAGGTCATGAACCCGATCGCCGCGCCGCGCGCCGGGACCGTCAGGGAAATCCTTGTCCAGGACGCGCAGCCGGTCGAGTTCGATCAGCCTCTCGTCATCGTCGAGTAAAAGGACATGACCTGCTTTTCCTCGTCACCCCAGCGAAGGCTGGGGTCCCTGCTGACCTTCCATCTGTCGCGCCGGTCGACGGCCGCTTGGATGCCAGCCTCTGCTGGCGTGACGGTGAACTGACATGGCCATCCAGAAGGTCCTGATCGCCAACCGCGGCGAGATCGCGCTGCGTGTCCATCGCGCCTGCCATGAAATGGGCATCAAGACGGTCGCAGTGCATTCCACCGCCGATGCCGACGCCATGCACGTCCGCCTCGCCGACGAGGCCGTCTGCATAGGCCCGCCCCCGGCCGGCGAATCCTACCTCAACATTCCCAACATCATCTCGGCCGCCGAGATCAGCCACGCCGACGCCATCCACCCCGGTTACGGTTTCCTGTCGGAGAACGCCCGCTTCGCCGAGATCGTTGAGCTCCACAACATCATCTGGATCGGCCCCAAGCCCGAGCATATCCGCACCATGGGCGACAAGGTCGAGGCCAAGCGCACCGCCGGCGCGCTCGGCCTGCCGCTCGTGCCCGGTTCGGCCGGCGCCATCGACAGCGTTGAGGAGGCCAGGGGTCTCGCCCGCGAGATCGGCTATCCGGTGCTGATCAAGGCGGCTTCGGGCGGCGGCGGGCGGGGCATGAAGGTGGTCCCATCCGAGGACCAGCTCGAAGCCCTAATCAGCCAGGCCCGTTCGGAGGCGAAGAACGCGTTCGGCGACGACACCGTCTACATGGAAAAATATCTCGGCGATCCGCGCCACATCGAGTTCCAGATATTCGGCGACGGCAACGGCAATGCCATTCATCTCGGCGAGCGCGACTGTTCGCTCCAGCGCCGCCACCAGAAGGTGCTGGAGGAAGCCCCCTCCCCCGTCATTTCGCCCGAGGAACGCGACCGCATGGGCGGGATCGTCGCCAGGGCGATGGCCGAGATGGGCTATCGCGGCGCCGGCACGATCGAATTCCTTTACGAGAATGGCGAATTCTACTTCATCGAGATGAATACCCGGCTTCAGGTCGAGCATCCGGTGACCGAGATGATCACCGGCCTCGACCTGGTCCGCGAACAGATCCGCGTCGCCGAGGGCAATCCGCTCACCCTGCGCCAGGCGGACGTGGTCTTCCGCGGCCATGCCATCGAGTGCCGCATCAACGCAGAGGACCCTAGGACCTTCACCCCCTCGCCGGGCCTGGTCAAAGGCTATCACGCGCCGGGCGGCATGAACGTCCGCGTCGATAGCGGCCTCTACGCCGGCTACCGCGTGCCGCCTTATTATGACAGCATGATCGCCAAACTCATCGTCTACGGCACCAGCCGCGAGGGCGCGATCAAACGCCTCCGCCGCGCGCTCGAGGAATTCGTGATCGACGGCATTACCACCACCATCCCCCTCCACCAGAAATTGATCGAGGACCCGGAATTCCAGTCCGGCGACTATACGATCAAATGGCTGGAAGAGTGGCTGGCGCGGGACGGCCAGTAGTTCCTCGGCGAAGGCCGGGGCCCAGCTTCAACCGCCCGCCTGGACTTCGGCGTTTAGATTCTTCACCCGTCATACCCGCGAAAGCGGAAATCCCGCTTCTCCCTTTCGGCTCTCCCGGCGACGCAAGCGGCACCCCCGCTTTCGGGGTGACGATGGAGGGTCGAACCCGAACTCATCTTGCTCCAGTCGCGAAACAGCCGACAAGGAGCATCGGCGCCTAGGCCTCGTAATAGTCCGTCATCCATCCCTCGGTGACCAGCACCTGGTCGCCCAGCCCCGCCTCCTCGTAAAGGATCGCGGCGAACTCGTCGGGCAGGCCGATGCAGCCATGGGTGGCCCACTCGTAGCCGATCTCGCCGCTGCCATGGATGGCGACGCCGTCCCAGGTCAGGCGCAGCATGTAGGGCATCGGCGCGCCGTCGTAGAGGTTGGACACATGGTCGATGTCTTTCTCCAGGATCGGAAAGGTCCCCGTCGGCGTCGGCTTGTCGTCGGCGCCGTAGATGATGACCGAGCGCCCGATCTCGACGCCGGCGCGATAGACGTACAGGCGCTGCGCCGTGAGATCGATGACGACGCCGATCGGCCCGTCGGGCGCCCCCTCCTCATCCCAGACATAATCGTTCGGCTGCAACGGATAATCGAGCGCGAGCACGGTGTTGACGGCAAAGGCGGAGGCGGGCGTTGAAGGCGCCGCCAGAAGCTCGGGCGCCGGAGCGGATGGATCGGATGCGGCGAGAGCAACGGGTGCCTCGACCGCCGGGCTCGAGGCCGGATTCTGGGTTGCGGCAACCGCCGGCCCGGCCAATCCGGACGCGGCCATCGGCAATTCCTGCGAGCACGCCGCCGTCGCCGCGAAGCAGGCGAGCGCCGCGACCAGCTTCCATCCCCGAACCGTCCCCTCGCGCGCCATCCAGACCGTCTCCAACATGGTTTCCAGGGGATTAACGCAGAAGCGGGGACGCTGACTACCGGCCTGTCCCGGCTGTGCCCGTTCGGGACGGTCTCCGCCTAGATCCTTCCGGCGATTTTTGGGGGTCCTGGCAGAATGGCTGCCTGTGTGGAGCGACGTCCCCGCCCATTTACAGGCTGTCACCAGAGATTTACCCTGGTCGGGCTCGACATTCCCAGAAACTGTCGATTGGCCCCAGTGGCACCCGAAGGAATAGCCCTTTTCTACACGCCATGTTCCTGTCATGTTCCCTTGCCCCACACCGAAGCAAGACGATGGGTTTCAAAGTCGGCGATCCTGTATCGAGGAAAGGATTTTTTGCCCGCGGGAAGCTGGACTTCGTGAACTTTGTGAACTTTCCGGCGCTGGTCGCCGGCGCGGACCAGGAACGCATGGCGCGTTGGACTAGCCTTTGCCTGACTTTTGACGTCGGCCGATGGCGCCAGGCGGAGAGCGAATGCCCTCACACGTGTAACATCTGTAACACTTGGCGGGATGAACCGGAGGAACGGACAGGACAATGAAGGCGACCATCTACCACAACCCCAAATGCAGCACCTCGCGCAAGACGCTGGAAATCCTGGAGCAGTCCGGCGCCGACGTGACGGTCATCGAATATCTAAAGCACCCGCCCACCAAGGATGAGCTCCGGCGCCTCTACAACCGCGCCGGGATCAGCGTGCGCGAGGGCCTGCGCGCCAAGGAGCCGCTCGCCCAGGATCTCGACCTCGCCGGAGGCCATGTCAGCGACAATGCCATTCTCGACGCCATGGTAGAAAACCCCATCCTGATCGAGCGGCCGCTGGTCGAGACCGACAAGGGGGTCCGCCTCTGCCGCCCCCAGGAAAATGTGCGCGAGATACTCTAGGATAGGTCCAAACCCGGTTGACCGGCGATGAGCGGAGTATCAATCAATAGACATGGCGGTTCTCGATCCGGACCTGCTGCTGCGCGCCTATTCCATCGGCGTGTTTCCGATGGCGGACAGCCGCGACGCCGACGAGATATTCTGGGTCGAGCCCCGCAAGCGCGCCATCATCCCGATGGGCGGTTTCCGCATGTCGCGCTCGCTTCGCAAGACGATCCGCTCGGGCGCCTTCACCGTTACCCACGACAAGGTCTTCGCCGCGGTCGTGCATAATTGCGCCGAGCGGGAGGAGACTTGGATCAACCGCCAGATCGAGCAAAGCTACAACCTCCTCCATCGCCTCGGCCACGCCCACTCGATAGAATGTTGGCAGGACGAGGAACTGGTCGGCGGTCTTTACGGCGTTCGGCTGGGCGGCGCCTTTTTCGGTGAGAGTATGTTCTCGCTGCGCCCCGATGCGTCCAAGGTGGCGCTGGCCTGGCTGATGGCGCGGCTGCTCGTCGGCGGATTCCGGCTGCTCGACTGCCAGTTCATGACCGAGCATCTGCGCAGCCTCGGCGCGGTCGAGGTCGACCAGAAACGCTACGTGTCGATGCTGTCGGCGGCGTTGTCGGCGGGCGCTTCAGCCGCCGGCTCCTCGGTTTCGGGCTCCGGCTCCGACGCCGGCGCTGGCTCGGCGGGGGCCGGCGGCGGCGCGGAATTCGATGCGCTCGACGGGTTGCTGGCCGCCCGCTCGTCGCGCTCCGGCGGCGGAGCGCCGTCGGGATGGGTCATCGCGCAGCTTTTGGGCCAGACGTCGTAGACCGGATGCTCGACAACATTGAGCGACGGCGATTCCTTGTAGAGCCAGCCCGAAAATATCCGTTCGAACCGGCCCTCGAGATTGCGCACATCGACCTGCACGAAGGCCCCCGTCAGCTGCTGTATTTCGTGAGGCGCCGTCGTCTCGCAGGCCCTCAGCCGGACGATCACGTCGTCCACCCGGATCGCCTGACCAGGCTTCAGCTCCAGATCGCGCGAGAGGCCGTTGCGCTTGTTGAGAAGGCCCAGGACCGCCACCCGTTCCGCCATCGGCGTCGTGCCGGGAGCCATGGCTGTGACCGTTTGCGGGGTGTCGATCGTCTGCGGCTCCGGCTCGGCGTCGGTGGCCGGCTGCCGTTCGGGAACGCCGCGGTCGCAGGCGGCGAGCATCGCAAGACCGGTGAGGAGAAGAAGACGAGTCACTGCGCCGCCGGCTCTTCCATCGTGCCGAGTCCCGGACTGCCGGTGTCCGCCGGCGGCGATGCGCCCGGGCCGCCGGAGCGATTGATGAAGGAGCCAATGAGTCCCATCATGTCGACCGACCCCTGCGTGTCGAAAATCATGTCGCCGTCCTTGAGCGGCGTCGGCGAGCCGCCGGGCAGCAGCACGATGAAGGTGCCGCCAAGCAAGCCCTCGGCCGTGATGGCGGCGCTGCTGTCGGAGGGTATGCTGACGTCCTCGTCGATCGCCAGCGTCACCTCCGCCTGATAGGTTTCGGGATCGAGGCGTTGCCCGGCGACGCTTCCGACCTTGAGGCCGGCCAGCTTCACGTCGGTGCCGATCGAAACGCCGTTGGCGGCTGGAAAGAGGGCTGTCACCCGGATCGAATCCTCCATGCCTCCGCCCGTCCTCTGCCAGGCAAAGACGAAGAACCACACGGCCAGGAGAACGACCAGCAGGCCGACGATCGCCTCGACGAGATTGTCTCGGAGAGTCGCCATGACGACCTATTCGGGCGTCCAGGCTTGATAGTCGCCGCTCGCCGCCGCGCGCTGGCCGCCGCGCTCGAGGGCGCCGGACGGGAGATACGCGTAGGCCGTACCAGTCAGGTTCGGAGTCGCGGGCTTCTCGAACTTGCGCACCGGCGGCAGGACCTCGTCCGGATGTCCGTCGATCTGGTGATGCAGCCAGCTGTACCATTCGGGCGGAATACGGCTCGCATCATTGGCGCCTTGATAGATGACCCAGCGCTTGTCGCCCTTCTTGGAGCGGAAGTAGACGTTGCCGAGCGTGTCCGTGCCGAAGCGCGCGCCGTGCCGCCGGGTGAACCACGCGGTGCCGATGGTCGCGCCGTTCCACCAGGTGAAGATCTTGGACCAGAAACCCATGGCGGCTCGCCTAGCGCCGATGGGCGATGCTGCGCAAGCCTCTACAGAGCGGGCCCGCCGGACCATGCCACTCGATCGCCCTCCTCGATACCCAGCTCGACCGAGCGGCCGCCCGCTATCTCGAGCACCGCCACCACAGGCTCGCCGACTCCCACCGGCGCCAGCGAGTGCGGCGTCGTATTGACGGCGATCCGCGCGATCGTGCCGTCGGCGCGGACGAAAATCATGTCGAGCGGGATCAGCGTGTTCTTCATCCAGAAGCTGGCCGGACGCGGACGCGTGAAAGGAAAGAGCATGCCGGCGCCGGACGAAAGGCTCTCGCGGAACATGAGCCCGCGCGCCTGCTCCTCCGGCGTGCGCGCCACCTCGACGGTGAAATCATGCGTTCCGGTCTCGCTGCGGATCTGGAGCGGAATTCGTTCCAGCGCAGGCCGGGTCTCCCGCGCCGCGGCGATCTCGGCCGCGGACGGCGGTTCGCCCCGGCAGCCCAGCAGAATTAGCGCCAAAGCCGCGGCCGCCTTCATTCGTGTCGGCATCAGCGCGGCTCCACTTCGACCGCGAGCGGCCCCTTTCGCCCCATCGCCACCCGCGCGCGGAGCGGCTCGTCCGGTCCGAGGTCGGTCATGCCGCCCCGCCTAACCGTCTCCATGTGGATGAAGATGTCTTCTGAGACGTCATCTTCGCGCACGAGAAATCCATAGCCTTTCAATCGATTGAACCATTTGACGCGGACCGGCTCGAAACCGCCGGCATCGCTGAGCAGGGCTGAGGGATCGACCCGATCGCCGCTGCTCCTGGTGCGGCACGTGTCCGGCGCAATCGCGGTGCTGAGGTCGATCGACAGGATCTTGCGGGCCTGGAGGCCGCGCTCCTGGTCGGCGACCAGGCATTCGACGATGGCGCCTTCGGGCAGACTCCGCCGATCATGCTCCTTGAGAACGCTGAAATGGACCAGGATGTCGCCCTTGGCCTGGTCGCTCACCAGAAAGCCGAAGCCGCGCGTGGCGTCGAACCATTTCATGGTGCCGGTCAGCTTGACTAGCGCCTCGCTGTCTTTCGCGTCGAATTCAAGATGCAGGGGATCGGCGGCATCCGAATGAGACGCTTGATCGCTTGCAAGCATTTCGGGGCGCGAAGTCATTAACGCTCACTCTACCATGATTTTGTCTAAAGTATCACGGCTTTTGCTGGGTTTGAACTGTTCGCGCGCGAAAATCAGCAGCTGTCGCATTCCGGGATTTCCCCGGGCGCGGATTCTAGCACTCGGCGGATGATATCCACGGGATGACCCGCTCGGGCCATGGCGGCGAAAGCCTTCCTTCGTGCTTCCGGGCCGGACGCGATGGCAGCATAAGGCCCGAGCCGCCTCCGCTGGGCGAAGCGAAGCGCCGCGGCCATCGCCCCCGCTCTCGCCTGTTCTTTCGCCGGGGCCGCGTCCGCTTCCTCTATGCCGGCCGCATGCAGGGCCTGGTCGACTCGCCGCTGGCCATATCCCCGTCGCGAGAGAGACGCCGCGCGTGACGCCGCAAAGGCAGCGTCATCGACATAACCCAGGCTCGATATACGCTCGACAAGACTATCGACGGGAGGCTCTCCGCCGTCGTGCCAGCCGCGCTCCCGCACCTTGCGTACGAGATAGGTCCTGAGCTTGGCCCGGGTGCTGGCATAGCGCCCGACATAGAAAAGGGCGATCCGCTCCAACGCCTCCTCATCGAGCGGAGGGCGGGGTCTTTTATGGCTGTTCGGCGTCACGCGCCTTGATTGTGCCATAGTCGAGCCAGAATATGAACGCGCCTTATGCCGTAAGACGGGAGCCAATTCGGAAGAGCTCCCGCATGGACGGGTGTTCACAGTCAAGGATTATACCCGCAGTGCTCCAACAAGCTGAAGGCCGGACGCGGCCACGCACGCAGGATCAAGCTGCTCTTGTACCGACCCCGACGGCGGACACGCTGCCGCGCCGCTATGCCGACTTCGATACGCTCGGCGAGGCGCTGGACTATGCCGCCGAGGGCGTTCGCGGCCTAAACTTTCACGACCCCAGGGGCCAGCTCGTCCGCGCCTATACTTTCCGGGAGCTTCGCGACGACGCGATTAGCGTCGCCTACCGCCTGATCGCGCATGGAGTGAAGGGCGGCGACAGGATTGCGCTGATCGCCGAGACGGGGCCCGAATTCGCCGCCTTCTTCTTCGGCGTGGTCTATGCGGGCGCCTGGCCGGTTCCGCTACCGCTGCCGACGTCCTTCGGCGGCAAGGAATCCTATATCGATCAGCTTTCGGTCCAGCTCAAAAGCTCGGATCCGAGCCTCCTCCTCTATCCGGCCGAGCTGACTGGCATGGCGGATGCCGCGGCCGAGGCTATCGGAATCGAGGCGCTGGATTGGCAAGGGTTTGCGATGCGCGCCGCCCCTTCGGCGCCCCTTCCTTCGGCCAAAACCGACGACATCGCCTATCTCCAATATTCGAGCGGCTCCACCCGTTTTCCGCATGGGGTGGCGGTGACGCATCGGGCGCTGCTCAACAATCTCGCCGCCCACAGTCACGGGATGGAGGTGGTCGATAGCGATCGATGCATTTCCTGGCTTCCCTGGTATCACGACATGGGCCTGGTCGGCTGCCTGCTCTCACCTGTGGCGAACCAGGTTTCGACCGATTACCTGAAAACCGAGGATTTCGCCCGCCGGCCGCTCGCCTGGCTCGATCTCATCAGCCGCAACGAAGGGACGACGCTCAGCTACTCGCCCACCTTCGGTTACGACATCTGCGCGCGCCGCATTGGCAGCCAGAGCAAGGTTTCCGAGCGTTTCGACCTGTCGCGCTGGCGCGTCGCCGGCAATGGCGCCGACATGATCCGGCCCGACGTCATGCAGGCCTTCGTCGACGCCTTCGCCGATGCCGGCTTCAACGCCAGGAGCTTCCTCCCGAGCTACGGCCTCGCCGAAGCAACGCTGGCGGTCTCGATCATGCCGCCCGGCGAGGGAATCGTCGTCGAGCTGGTCGAGGAAACGCTTCTCGCCGGCGGCGGCACCGCGCGGCGGGACCGTCCGCAACGCTATCGCGCCATCGTCAATTGCGGCAAGGCGGTCAGAGACATGGAGATCGCCATCCGCGACGAGGAAGGCCAGCCCCTGCCCGACAAGGCGATCGGCAAGGTCCATGCGCGCGGGCCCTCGATCATGCACAGCTATTTCCGGGACGAGGCGGCCACCGACGCCTGCCTCGACCCCGACGGTTGGCTCGACACCGGCGACATGGGCTATTTGTCGGACGGCTACATCTACATCGTCGGCCGGGCCAAGGACATGATCATCATCAACGGCAAGAACCACTGGCCGCAGGATATCGAATGGGCGGTGGAGCAACTGCCCGGGTTCAAGGCCGGCGACATCGCCGCGTTTTCGATAACGACGCCGGGCGGCGAAGAGACGCCGGCGGTCCTCGTCCAATGCCGGACGTCGGATGCGGAAGAACGAGGCCGGCTTCGTGACGAAATCCGCGAGCGGGTGCGGGCGATCACCGGCATGCATTGCGTCGTCGAACTGGTGCCCCCGCGCACACTGCCGCGCACCAGCTCTGGTAAGCTCAGCCGCGCCAAGGCGCGCAATCTCTATCTGTCGGGCGAGATCCAGCCCTACGATATCGCCGCATAATTAACAGCGCATCCATAACTCTTCCCTAACGCTTCCCGGGCTATCGTCCGCCTGGGAAAGCCATGAGCGACGTAACGCTGCCAAAACTCGACTGGCGCATTGTCTTCAACCGCGCTGCACCCCCGGGATACAGGGGTTGGGGGCGCGTGCGCGCGGCGCAACTCACCGACATGGCGAGGGCGGTAAGCGCCGCGGCGTGGGGACAGGCCTTCAATGCCGTCCTGCTGATCCTGATCCTGGCGGGGAGCATCGATCCCAGTGTGCTCGCGCTCTGGCTGCTCGCGCTGACCCTGCTGATGCTGCGCGCCTTCACGTTCCTGAAGCGTGTGCAGCATCGGATGATCCATTCGATACCGCGCCGCGCGATCGACCGGGCCGGCAATCACAGCGTCGTCTTCGGCTTTCTCTGGGCTATTCCCGCAGCCTACTTCTTCCCGGAGGCCAGCGCAGCCGAGCAACTGGCGATCTGCATGGTGACCGCAGGAATGATGGCGGGCGCCGCCTTCATCCTGTCCAACGTTCCACCAGCCGCCGGCGCCTACATCTGCATCATGGGCGCCGCGGCCACGACCATGCTGCTCAAGACCGGCTGGCCGCTGATCGCCGCAATAGGGCCCGTCTATACGATCGGCCTCATGGTGATCGTCTATTCAAGCGGCCGCGCCTTCATGCTGCGAAAATGCGTCGAGCTTGCGCTCGAAGAGCGAACCGAGACGGTCAGCCTGCTTCTGCGCGATTATGAGAGCAGCGATGCCGACTGGCTATGGGAGCTCAACGGCAACCTCCTGCTACAGAGCGTGTCGCCTCGCTTCGCCCGGGCGGTCGGCCGCGCAGCGCTCGATGTCGAAGGCAAGTCGCTCCTTGACCTCCTGTCCGGAGGAAAGGCTGCGGACCCGGCTAAAGCCAAGGCGCTGGAGACGCTTGCCGACCTGCTCAGCCGCCGAGCGCCGTTTTCCGAGATGCTGGTGCCCATCACCAGCGCTGCGGGAACCCGATGCATCGAGCTTTCCGCCCGACCGCGCTACAACGGCCAGGGCCGGTTCATCGGCTATCGGGGCGTCGGATCGGACGTCACCGAGGCCCGCCAGGCGGCTGATCGCATCGCCCACATGGCCCGCCACGACGCGCTGACCGGCCTCCCCAACCGGTTGCAATTGCTCGAGGCCCTCGGCGACGCCCTGGCCGACGTTCGGGAGAATGGCGGCCTTTGCGCCATGCTGCTGATCGACCTCGACCGGTTCAAGTCAGTCAATGATTCCCTTGGGCATGTGGCCGGCGATCATTTGCTTCGCCAGGTTTCCTCCCGTTTCGATCCGATCATATCGGATACCATGACCGTCGGCCGCCTCGGCGGCGACGAATTCGCGCTCGTCATTCCTGACGCCTCCGACATCGCGTCGGTAGAACGACTGTGTCTGGACATCATCGAGGCCCTGAAGGAGCCTTTCGTCTACAATGACCAGCATCTGTTCGTGGGCGCGAGCATCGGCATCGCGCTCGCGCCGACCGACGGCACCTCGGTCGAGGAGCTTATCCGCAATGCCGATCTCGCCCTCTATCGCGCCAAGGACGAGGGCGGCAACGACATCTGCTTCTACGAACCCGCCCTCCACGCCGAGGCGGAAGAGCGGCGCCGGATCGAGCTCGCCCTGCGCACGGCGCTGGGCCGCGATGAGTTCCGGCTCGTCTACCAGCCGGTGGTCGACGCGAAGACATCGCGGGTCCAAGGCTTCGAGGCGCTGGTCCGCTGGCGCAACCCCGACCTCGGCGACCTGTCACCTATGAAGTTCATACCCATCGCCGAAGAAACCGGCCTCATCGGCCGCATCGGCGAATGGGTGCTGCGAACCGCATGCACGGAGGCCGCGCGCTGGCCGGCGAACATTTCGGTCGCCGTCAACATCTCGCCGCTCCAGCTTCAGGAACCGGGTTTTATCCTGACGCTGATCTCTGCGCTTTCCCAGAGCGGGATCGATCCGCACCGGCTCGAGCTGGAGATCACGGAGACGGTGTTCCTCCATATCACGCCCTTCACGCAAAAGGTTCTTCACCAGATCCAGAGCCTGGGCGTCGGTCTCGCCATCGACGATTTCGGCACGGGTTACTCTTCATTGGGCTATCTGCGCGACGGCCGCTTCGACACGATCAAGATCGACCGCAGCTTCGTTCAGGCGGCACGCGAGGACGACCCCGAAAGCGGCGCCATCATCCGCGCCGTCGTCGCGCTCGCGGGGAGCCTGGGCATGAGAACCGTGGCGGAGGGCGTGGAGACGACCGAGCAGCTCGCGCTGGTGCGCGCGCTCGGCTGCGAACGGATCCAGGGCTATATCTTCTCCGATCCTGTACCACCGTCGGCGATCAAGCCACTGCTCGGCGAGGTCCGCATCCGCGCCGCCGCCTGAGCGCATTTCAAAGGCCTGTCACCTCTTGCGCTCCCCTCCCCGCCTCGCTAATGGGCGGCTCTCCGGCTCTAGGAGTGTAGCTCAGCTGGTAGAGCATCGGTCTCCAAAACCGAGGGCCGTGGGTTCGAGTCCCTCCACTCCTGCCAATCCCGCCGCAAAAAAGGGGCCGCGTCGCTCCCAAAGAGAAAAGAGCGCTGGGAAATCGGGACCGGGGGACTATGTGGAAGGAAGGTCATGGCGGCTCCGGACAGATCGGAGGGCCGCCGCGGCCTCTTTTGTGTGTTTGAACGAAGGCGAGGGCAAAGCGCGTGGCGAAGGTCAATCCGGGCGAATTCTTCAGGCAGGTCCGCGCCGAAACCGCGAAGGTCGTCTGGCCGTCGCGCAAGGAAACAGTGACCACCGCGATCATGGTCATCATCATGACCGCGCTGCTCGGCATCTTCTTCTTCGGCGTCGATTCCGCGTTCAGCGCGATCGTCAAGGCGCTGCTCGGCCTCTTGAGCTAGTCACAGGCCCTCTCCCCAACCCTCTCCCGGCGGCGGGAGAGGGAGCGAATTAGGAAACAGGATCACGAATGTCTCGCTGGTATATCATCCACGCTTATTCGGGCTTCGAGAACAAGGTGCGCGACGCCATCCTGTCGGAGGCGACGCGGCTCGGCCTGGAGCAGCTTGTCGAGGCCGTCGAGGTCCCGACCGAGAAGGTGACTGAGGTCCGCCGCGGCAAGAAGGTGACGTCGGACCGCAAGTTCTTCCCCGGCTACGTGCTCGCCAAGCTCGCCATGAACGACGACGTCTATCACCTCGTCAAGAATACCCCCAAGGTGACGGGCTTTTTGGGCTCCTCAGGCAAGCCGCAGCCGATCAGCGAAGCCGAGGCCGCGCGCATCCTCAACACCAAGGAAGAAGCCGCCGCCGCCGCGCCCAAGACCAAGGTCAGCGTCGACTATGAGATCGGCGACAACGTGAAGGTGCTTGAGGGGCCGTTCGCGAGCTTCAACGGCATGGTCGAGGAGCTGGATTTCGACCGCGGGCGCGTGAAGGTTGGCGTGTCGATCTTCGGGCGGGCGACGCCGGTCGAGCTGGAGTTCGAGCAGGTAGAGTTGGTCAAATAGAGATTTGACCAACGCGTGTCCCGGCGAAAGCCGGGATCCAGGAGAAGAACGACTGGGCTCCGGCTTTCGCCGGGAACAAGGGCCGGGGCGGAAGCTCCGGCTTTTTCGCCTTCGTCAGCTTCGCGCCCTTCCCGGCCATTTCGAGCTTGCTTAGATGCCCCCAAAGCGGTCACTCGTGCACCGAGGGGCGAAAGAGCCTCGCTGCCAGGGACTGTGCGGATCGCAGAAATAGACCGCAGCATCCGCTCTGCCTTTCTGGCCAAGGCCGCTCTTCTTGGCCATGGCCCGGCCAAAGGCCGAAAGACCAAGGCAGCCTGATCGTCATGCGAGCGGCCGCTATTGGCGGGCCTGCGCCTTAAGCTCCGACAGCCGCTCTTCGCAAAGGGCGGCGACGATATCGCGCAGACACGCGACCGAGGCTGCCAGTGCGTCGAGATCATCGGTCGTGATCGCATAGCTCGCAGAGTAGCGCGCCTCCACATAAGCGCGCTTCAGCCGCTCGAAGCGGCTTCGATCGCGCTTCGTGGCTCGCGGCCAGGCTTCGACCAGCCGGGGCGCCTTGTCCTCCGCGAGCGAACGCAGGAACTTGATGTTGTGCGAGCGCGGAAAGTAGAGCGTCCGCACAAGCAGAAAACAGATGTAGAAGCGTTCGACGGCTTGGTGCAGTTCAAATGCGGCTTTCTTCAACCGACCCCGTTCAAGGTTCGATTGAAAGTCATCAAAGAACTCACCAGCGCTGGGTAGCCAGTCGTCGAAATACTCCTTCGCCATGCGATGAGCATCGGCCGGCGTGAGCGGCATCGGCGTGGCAAGCGGATGGCAGGGCAGCTCGTAGAGTGCGATCCCGTCACGGGCGATGTCGGTCCAGAAATACTCGCCGCGCGCGAGCGCGCTGTTCACCTCGTCCAGCGAATGCACGATGATGTTGACCGGACGGGCGATGGCAGGGTCGCGCGCGATCCGGTCCTCGGCGACATACCAGTAGTCGGCGATGTCGGTGAGATCCTCGTGGCTGATGACGATCAGCAGATCGAAGTCGGACTGATAGCCGTTCTCGGGCTCGTCCACCCAGTCATCGCGGGCGTAGGAGCCGAACAGGATGATCTTGTAGACCTTGCCGCCCCGCTTGTGCGGCTGGGTGGCCCGCCCGATCGCCGTCTCGAACTCGTCGAGGAGGATTTGCCGGATGCGCTCGAGCTCGCGCTGCTGCTGTTCGGGCAGATGGTCGAGATCGTTGCGCATGCGCTTCATCCTAGACGGCGTTTGCTAGGCTGCCCAGCCCGCCCAGGGAGTGTTGCTCCCCCCGGGTGGACTGGGCATTTTCACGAGCGCGCGCGCCACAGGCGGAGCCGCAAGCGCAGGTTCAGACGTCGCTCGCGCAGGAACCGCCGGATCGGACCAAGGGTGATACCCTGCTCCTGCTCCCAAACGTCGCGACCAAGCCGATGGAGAGCGTCGGCGAAGATACGCTCGACCTGCCGGGGCGACAGACCGGTTCGCTCGCCGATCTCGGCATAGGTCAGTTGATCGTGGCGTTTGGCGGAGAATATCCCCGCATGGAGCGGCGCAGCCGGTCATAGGCGCGCCGCAGCCGTTCCAGCGCAATGGGATCGATGTATTTCATGGAAGGCCTCCCGGTGCGGGGCGAACCGCCGCCGGCATCGGATCACGCCGCTTCGGCCATCGGTTCGGGATCGGGCTCGGCCCGCGGCTCCAGGCTCTGCGCCCGCGTCACGGTTTCGCCGTCCGATCGTCGGCAACTTCGTTCGCTGCTAACGGGGCGCTTCGCTCCCGCTGCGCAGCTCACGAGCGCCTCGATTGACGACCAGGAGACAGGCCGCCAGGAGCTCCAGCGGTTCCTCCACCTGCCTGAGGGCAGGCTGTTCGAGGAGGTCGCAGGCGAGCGCGGCGGCGAGGTAGAGGCTGGCCGCGGCGATCGTCATGCGGTGGCCTTCGCTCGTCAGCCATTGCCCTATGGCGCGCGGCGAGAGGCCCGCCCGCGCCGCGCTCCGGAGGATGGCGACGAGGGCGAGGAAAGCGGCGGCCGCGGCGAGGAAGAGCGGCGCCTCCCACAAGGTCCGCAAAGCGACGAGGACGAGATCGTGCGCGCCGTCCAGCTCTCCGCCGCCGCGCATGTCGGGCATGTCCCAGCCAAAGAGCCGGGCACCGAAGGCGATCTCCGAGAGGAAGCACAGGCTTGCCAGCAAGAGGACATAGAGGGCCAGCCAGTCGAAGCCTCTTCCCCCACGCAGGTGCGTGGCGGCGCCGAGGGCCGCGATCGCGAAGAGCGTCGCGGTGGCCCATTCGATGGGGCCGTCCTCCCTCAGCAGGCTTTCCGGGCCGAACCTGTTGGTGAGGATGCCGGCCGCGACCGCCGCTATTCCCGCGCAGGCGAGCATGATCGGCAGGCGCCATGGCGAGCGTTCGTGGCGGGCGGCATCCGGGGTCGGGCGGGTCGTGGCGGCGGCG
>NZ_DATCYB010000061.1:0-39687 GCF_036570505.1 Allosphingosinicella sp.
AAGCCACCCAGGCCGATTATGGGCGCCAGCTCGCCGAACGCGAGGCCGCCATGGCCGAGGCCGAGGCGGCCTATCGGGCCGAGATCGAGCGCACCCAGATCGAGGCCGAGCGCAACCACGCGCTATGGCTGGAGCGGGTCCGCGCCTGCCGCGACGGCGACCGCGCCGCCTGCGCCCGGCCGGGCGACTTCAGCTATTAGAAGACGGCGCGGCGAACTGTCCGAATTTAAAGGCACCGTAACGGCTTCGAAGCGTTATCTTGGAATGGAACTGAGAACCCTTATAGCGTATCTGCTCATCCTCCTCCTGATCGGCGCCCTGATTGCCGTTCGCGTCTATTATGTCCGCAAGCGGCAGGCGCGGCACAACTACAAGCATCCTTAGGCGCGACAGGCGTCTCACCACCTTGGCTCGACCTCGACAACGGGTTAGGCCGCCCGGGCGAGGAACGCCGTCTCACGATCGACCCAGTCCTTGAAGCTCGGCCGCGACAGCATCCTGTCGATGAAGGCCGCGAGCTTTGGGCGTCTTGCCGCGCCGATGTCGATGCCGAGGTGACGTAAATTGGCGAAAGGGCTCGCCACCGCAATGTCGGCGAGGGTCAGCCGGTCCTCGACCAGCCAGCCGCTGTCAGGGATTATCCCTTCCAGATAGTCGAGGATGGGCGGCAGCTCCTCGCGCTCCGCCTGCTCCGCCTCGGCCAAGTTGCCCTCGCGCCCCAGGAAACGCGGTGCGACGATCCGGTTGAAGAACATCTTGCGCCCGCAGCCGAACAGGATCGTGTCGGCGAATTCATCGTACCAGATGGTCCGCGCCCGCGCCCGGGGCTCAGCCGGAATCAGCGACGGCTCCGGCCGGACCGCCTCCAGGTAGGTGACGATCGCGGTCGAATCCGAGAGTGTGAAATCGCCATCTTTCAGGGCGGGCATTTTTCCGAACGGGCTCGCTTCGCGAAACTCCGCCTCGTCCGACCCGGGCCCCTTCAACTCCAGCGCGATGCCTTTTTCCGCTCCGGAGACCAGCACCTTGCGGACGAACGGCGATAACGACGAGCCATAGATGATCATGTGAGTCTCCCTGTTTAGTTTTCTTATGCAACCATCCCTAGCCCGGCAAGGTTGTTGACAACCGGGTTCACGCCACTATGCGGCTGTTGCGAATGATTTGCAGTTGCATAGGGGGTTTCTTTGTACCGTTTCCTGCTTTCCGCCGCGCTGGGCTTGTGCCTGACACCCTCAGCCGCCCGTGCCCAGATTGGCCCGGAGGACCAAGGCCGTCCGCACGATGATTCGATCATCGTCACCGCCACCCGCGGCGAAAAGCCCCTGAACGCCATTCCCGCTCTCGTCACCATCATCGACGAGGAGGAGATCGAGCAGCAGCGCCTGATCGCGACCGACACCTCGTCGCTCCTCGCCAACCTCGTCCCCAGCTTCTCACCCAGCCGGCAGAAGCTCTCCAGCTTCGGCGAATCCTTTCGCGGTCGCGATCCGCTCTACCTGATCGACGGAGTGCCTCAGTCCAACCCACTGCGCAACGGCTCGCGCGACGGCTACACGATCGACCTCATCGCCATCGAACGGGTCGAAGTGATCAACGGGGCCAACGCCATTCAGGGTCTTGGCGCCACCGGCGGCATCGTCAATTTCGTGACCAAGAAACCGGACCGGTCCGGCAATTGGACGTTCGGCGTCGATGCGGCCGTCACCGCAGCCGACGACTTCAACGACGAAGGCTTCGAGCATCGCGCCGGCGCCTATGCCTCCAAACGCTTCGGCGACTTCGATTTCCTGGGCTCGGCCAGCTATCATAAGCGCGGCCTCTTCTCCGACGGAGAGGGCCGATCGATCGGGGTTGACGCGACCCAGGGCGATCTCGCCGATTCCACCCAGACCAATTTCTTCGGCAAGTTCGGTTGGGAACCGACCGCCGTCCAGCGCCTCCAGTTCACCATCAACAAGTTCGACCTGAAAGGCGACGGCGACTGGTCGAGCGTCCCTGGCGATCGCGACGCCGGCATCCCCGTGACGTCGCGGCGTGGCGCCCCGGAAGGCGAGCCGGCGCTCAACGACGTCCTTACCATGTCGCTCGACTACACCCACCGCGACCTCCTCGGTGGCACCTTCACCAGCCAACTCTACCGACAGGATTTCAAGGCAACCTATGGCGGCGACCGCTTCGCCATCTTTCAGGATCCCGCCATCGCGCCTGTCGGCACCTTGTTCGACCAGTCGCAGAACCGCTCGGAGAAACTCGGCGTCCGCTTCACCCAGCGCTACACCGATATCGGCGGATCCGATGCCGATATCATCGGCGGCGTCGATTATCTCGAGGACACGACCAGCCAGGCGCTGATACACACCGGCCGCTTCTGGGTGCCCGAGACGACCTACGAGAATATCGCCCCGTTCCTGCAGCTCGACCTTCCGGTCACCGACCGCCTTACCTTTGCCGGCGGCGCCCGCTGGGAAAATGCGACGCTGAAGGTCGGCGATTACAACAGCATCGCCGGCAACCGCTCGGACCTCGTCGAGACGCCGGTGATCGGCGGCAGCCCGAGCTTTGACGAGCTGCTCCTGAATGGCTCCACCATTTATGAGTTCCTGGACGGCGTCAGCGCCTACGCCAGCTATTCGCAGGGCTATACCGTCCCCGACGTCGGGCGCGTGCTGAGGGCCGTGCGGGTCCCCAACACGAGCGTCGACGACCTGCTCACGCTGTCGCCGGTCATCGCCGACAATTATGAGGCCGGCCTTACCGTCCGCCAGGATTTCCTGACCGCGCAGCTCGCCTATTTCATCTCGAAGTCCGATCAGGGCTCCCGCCTCGTCGCCGACGCGGACGGCATCTTCAGCGTCGTGCGCCAGAAGACCCGGATCGAAGGCCTGGAGGCGACCCTGGAGGTTACGCTCGGCTCCGGTTTCAGCGCGGGCGGCAACCTTTCGATGCTGAAGGGCGAGGTCGATTCCGACGATGACGGCCGCCTCGACGCCGATCTCGACGCGATCAATATCGGCCCCAACCGCCTCAACCTCTACGCCGGCTGGTCGGGCGATGCTCTCTCGCTGCGCCTGCAGTCGGCGACTCTTTTCGATCGCAATTTCGAGGACGCAGCCGGCCTCAATGCCGCCAATTTCGACGGCTACACGCTGTTCGACCTCTATGCCGGCTACGAGACCGGCTTCGGCACCTTGAGCTTCGCCGTCCAGAATCTGGCCGACGCGCAATATATCACCTATTACGGCCAGGCCGGCTCCACCTTGGACGAGGACTTCTTCGCCGGCCGCGGCCGCACCTTTACGCTGGGCTATTCGACGGAGTTTTGATGGCGAGCGGAAGAAGGGGCAAGTCGCGCCTCCGCCCTGCCCTGCGCTGGGTGCATGCCACGTTCGGCCTCTTCGCCGCCCTCTATCTGCTGATGGCGGCCGCCACCGGCACATTGCTCCTGTTCAAGCCCGAAATATTGTCACTCGTCCACCCGGAGCTCGGCACCATTCCCGCCGACACGATCAGCCAAGCGCAGCGGCTCGCCGATCGCCTCGAGCCGGGCAGCTTCACATCGATTAAGTTTCCCGACGAAACGCTCCGGACCTTCATCGTCTATCTGCCCGACCATAGAACGGCGCTCTACGACCCGATCAGCCTCGCGCCGCTGGAAGACCGTCTCGGCCTCGTCCGCGCAATGGACTGGCTGTTCGAGCTCCACCATTATCTTCTGGCGGGGGAGACGGGAAAGCTGATCTCCGGCGCGTTCGGCCTCGCCATTGCCGGTCTCGTCCTCATCGGCCTCTATCTCTGGTGGCCGTGGCGACGCGGCTGGCGGCTGTCCAATGCTCGCGCGAAACGCCCGACCCACGCCTCGCACCTCGCCGCCCATACCACGCTCGGCATTCTGATGGCGCCCGCGCTCTTCCTGGCCGCCCTTTCCGGCGGCGCGATCGTATTCCACGAACAGGCCACCTCTCTTCTCACGGGGGCGTTCGGCAAAAAGGACCCGACCGTCGACGTCCCTGCCGCGCGCGGCTCCCTGGCCGTGCTTTCCCACGCCCGCTTCCCCAAAGCCGAGCCGCGCCTCTACATTCCGCCTGCCGAGGCTGGCGGCACCGCCACCCTTCGCCTTCGCCAGCCCGAAGAGCGCCACCCCAACGGGCGCTCCACCTTCAGCTGGGACCCGGCCAGCGCCACGGCGACCGCGGCGACCAGCGAGCCCGAGAGCGGCGCCGGCAACCGCCTCTACAACCTCCTTTATCCCCTCCACACTGGGGTGCTCGGCGGCCTCACGCTTCGCGTCATCTATCTCGTCAGCGCGATCATCGCCCTGTTCGCCGCCGTCCACGCGCTACGCTCCTGGTTCAGGAAAGGGCGCCGCCGCTAGCCCCTTCCACCCTTCGACAGCCGGCCCTAATGGGCTCCATGCTTCGCCGCGCCTCGCCTTTCTCGCACAGCCTTTGGCGCCGGGAAATCCGCGCGACCTTACTCCTCGCCTATCCGCTCATTCTCACCAACCTCGCCCAGGCCGCGATCCATGCGACCGATATCATTCTGCTCGGCTGGGTGGGACCCCGGACGCTCGCCGCGGGCGCGCTTGGGGTCAACCTGTTCAACGCCTGCCTCATCTTCGGTCTTGGCCTCGTCACCGCCTCGGCGCCGATGATGGCACGCGAACTCGGCCGCTTCCGCCACAGCGTTCGCGACGTCCGTCGTACCGTGCGCCAGGCGATGTGGGCGGCGGTCGCCATCGTCATTCCGTTCTGGCTGATCCTTTGGCAGGCCGAGCCGATCCTCATCGCCTTTGGACAGGATCCGGAACTCTCCGCCGACGCGGCGCGCTTCGTGCGCGCCGTCATGTGGGGCCTCCTCCCCTATTTCTTCTTCCTGATCCTGCGATCGTTCATCTCGGCGCTCGAAAAGCCGCTCTGGGCGCTGGTCGTCGGCGGCGTCGCCGTCCTCTTTAACGCGGCGCTGAACTATTGCCTGATCTTCGGAGCGCTCGGCTTTCCTGCCCTGGGCCTGCTTGGCGCCGGCATCGGCAGCGCGCTCTCCAACCTGCTCATGTTCGTGGCTCTCGCGGTCGTCGTCACCCGCCACAAGAGCTTCCGCCGCTATCGCCTGTTCGGCCGCTTCTGGCGCGCCGATTGGGAGAGATTCGCCCAGATCTGGCGTCTCGGGCTCCCCATCGCCGTGACCCTGTTCCTGGAGATCAGCATCTTCAACGCCGCGGTGTTCCTGATGGGCCTTATCTCCACGGCCGCGCTCGCCGCGCACGCCATCGCCATCCAGATCGCCGCCCTCTCGTTCATGGTGCCGTTGGGTCTTTCGCAGGCAGTCACCGTCCGCGTCGGCCTCGCCTTGGGGCGCCGCGACCCGGCCGGCATCGCCCGCGCCGGCTGGACCAGCTTCGCGCTCGGTGAAGGCTTCATGGCCATGATGGCGCTCCTGATGCTCACCATTCCCCATCTTCTCGTCTACGGATTCCTCGACGAGTCCGACCCGCGCAACGCCGAGGTGATCTCGCTCGCCGTCTCCTTCCTCGCTGTCGCGGCCCTGTTCCAGATCGTCGATGGCGCGCAGGCGGTCGCCGCCGGCATGCTTCGCGGCCTTCACGACACGACAATGCCGATGATCTACGCGGCCTTCGGCTATTGGGTAATCGGCCTTGGCGGCGGCGTCGTGCTCGCGTTCGGCCTGGGCTGGGGCGGTATCGGCATCTGGATCGGCCTCGCCCTCGGCCTTGCCGTCGTCGCCGTTCTGATGGTGACGCGCTGGATGCGAAGGGACGCGCTCGGCCTCACGCACGGCTAAGCACTTGGGATATAATGCGATCGCCATGGCCGTCACGTCCGCCTTGATTTTGCTGCTGCAGGCCGCTCAGGTACCGCCATCGGCGGAATCCGCCGGCTTCGGCGCGATGTGGGTCGACTGGAACGCGCTCGGGCGCCAGTCCAGCGCCGCGGAAAGGGCGCCTCCTCCCGTGCAGAAGCGAGATCGGGCCGATGCCGCCTCCCTTGGCCAGCGGGTGGGCGAGGTCGTGGCGTCCGGCGACTGCGCCATCGGCGAGCGGCTTGCCCGGGAGGCCGGCGACATTCCCCTCGCCCGCGCCGTCCGGGCCCATTGCTACGGCGTGCCGACTCGCTGACCGAGTCCGCCGCTTTCGTCGGCCAGAATGGATATTTGGTCGCCCGCGGTGCGGCACGCCGACCCCGTTACCGTCTTGGTCGAAAGCCGGACCCCATGGTCCGCAGCCGGACGTAGGGAGACGCTAGAGCGGGATGACGTCAGGCGGATTCGATGAGGATTCCCTTGGGTCTGATTTTCTGATTCAAGATGCTTGCTGGGAGCTGGAGGCCAGCGAGCATGGCGAAGCCTTATTCGATGGATTTGCGTGAGCGGGTCGTTGCGGCGGTGGCAGTGGACGGGATGTCTTGTCATGCGGCGGCCGCGCGCTTTGGTGTGGCGGCGAGTTCAGCGATCAAATGGGTGCGGCGGGTTCGCGAGACGGGCAGCGCGGCTCCGGGCCAGATGGGTGGTCACAGGCTGGGTATACTGTCGGGCGCGCATCGCACTTGGCTGCTTGAGCGGACAAGCAGCGACTTCACGCTGCGCGGACTGGTCGCCGAGCTGGCCGAACGGGGCGTGAAGGTCGACTATGTCCAGGTCTGGCGGTTCGTCCATGCCGAGGGACTGAGCTTCAAAAAAAAGCGTGCTGCCCGCCGAACAGCTCCGGCCTTGGATCGCAAGGCGGCGCGAACAGTGGCGGAAGTATCAGGGCCGGCTTGATCCGGCTCGCCTCGTCTTCATCGACGAGACCTGGGCGAAGACGAACATGGCGCCGTTGCGCGGCTGGGCGCCACGCGGCCAACGGCTCCACGCCAAAGTGCCTTATGGCCACTGGCGCACGATGACCTTCCTCGCGGCGCTCCGCTGCGACCGGATCGATGCCCCTTGCGTGCTCGACCAGCCGGTCAACGGCCAGAGCTTCACCGACTATGTCGAGCAGTGCCTCGTGCCGACGCTCTCGCCCGGCGACATCGTCATCATGGACAATCTCTCGAGCCACAAACGTCCGGCGGTGCGGAGCGCGATCCGCGCCGCCGGCGCGCGGCTGCTGTTCCTGCCGCCCTACTCGCCAGACCTCAACCCGATCGAGCAGGTCTTCGCCAAGCTCAAACACCTCATGCGAAAAGCCGCCGAGCGCACCCACGAAGCAACCTGGCAACGCATCGGAACCCTCCTCGACGCGTTCCCGCCACACGAGTGCGCCAACTATCTCAGAAACTCCGGCTATGCGTCAGCCTAACGTCATCCGACTCTAGACAGCGGGACGAGGCGAAGGGGAAGGTTGTGGCTGGAAAACCACGCCAGCTCGCCTCGGTTCAACGATGAAATCAAACGCTTCGCCGCAGCGCCTGTCCTGTGGTATAACAGAAGCTCAGGAGGAAGAAGCCATGTTCGGTTCCATCATGCATCGCCAGGGGGAACAGGCATTCGCACACGATCCAGCGCTGCGCGGCTATCACGCCGTCTATCGCGAGGGTGAGATCAACCATTGCCCCGGCTGCGGTCGGTCGCACTGGATCATCGGGCGCTTTTCCGCCGAATGCGGCTTCTGCGCGACGGCGCTCGCGCTGGCCGACGGCGGCCTCATGGGCATGGGCGTGCGCAGCCGCGGCCACCGGGGCGACGCGATCTGGGCGGAGGCGAACGCAGCCTGATGCCTAGCCGCATTTCACCTCTTCGATGATCTCCGTGTCCTCGTCGTAGAAGATGTTCATGCGCTCTGGGCTGTAATCCATCGTCACCGGACAGGTCGTGCAGGCGATCCGCCAATTGGCATTTTCAGGCTCGTCCGGAATTTGCGAGCGCGGCTGACCCACCAGATTTTGATAATTCGAAGCGCCGCATTCGTCGGCGTCTTCGAGCACCGGACCGGTTGGCTCCGAGGACGGCGGCTCGCCGGGTTCGGTCTGCGCTGGCTCGGTGACGACATTGCTATCTGCCGGCGCGGGCTCGGACGATTCGGCTGCGATCATCTCATTTTCCTCTTCGGGCTCCGCCGGCTGAACGGCGCAAGCGGCCAGAATACCGGCGGCGGCAATGATCGAAAGGCGCATCGGACTTTCTCCTTCAGCGGGTTAAAGGCGGCTTCTTGCTTTCGGGTTCCCGGAGACGACCGTATGCGCGTCGTGACGAGGCACTTTCCCGGCGGCTGGGGAGAGTCGGTAGAAATCGGCCACAATCGATCGAGGGCTAGGCCGAGAACCAGTTTGCCGGCCCGCGCCGACCAGCCGAGAGCCCGTTCCGCATCGCGCATGCCTTCGCCTGCGCAGACAATGCGCCACACCACGTCGTCCAGGCCAGGGCCCACAGCCGCCACGGCCGCGTCGAATCTTTGCTTTGTCGCGATCTGGCGGTGGTCGGATCGTTGGTTTCAGGGCTCCGCGAGCGGTCTTGTCCAGAGGCGGCGCATTCCATTTCATGGTGACGCTGGGGCCGAGCTGGGCCCGCTCCCATTCGCCGCGTAGCCGTTCCCCCGCCTCAAACTGCCGCGCGCTGACATGGCCGCGCCCTCAGCCATCCCAACGGCGATTCCGCGAGATTGACAGTGACCGAGCGCACCCGCTTTCCCGTTGCCGATCGCGTGGGAGCGCGTCCGAGCCCGCCCTCATCGCCCGGCACGGCTCGTTCGATCAATATCCTGTTTCTTTTCGGTGCCGCCACGTGCCTCTCCTATCGAATCCTCGAACGAGGGTCTTGCCATTTCGGTGCGCATGTAGGAAAGAGAAATAACCGTTGAGGTTCATGAGGACGAAAATGATCACCCGCATCCGCGAAGTCCGCCGCGCGAAGAAGATGACCCTCCAAGACGTCGCCGACCGCTGTGACCCGCCGACGACACCGCAGACGATCGGACGGCTGGAAACCGGCACGCGCACCGTGTCCGTCGGCTGGCTCAACCGCATCGCCGGGGCGCTCGGGGTCGAGGCCGGCGATCTGGTCAAGCTGCCGGACCGGGAGGACATACCCGTCGCGGCCGTGCTCGAGCATGACGGTGCCCACGCTCCGCGGCGCGAGGGCGTCGTGATCCCCCCGGGGTCGGAGCCTGGCCTGGTCGCGATTACCGTCGCCGCGGGCTTTGGCGACTATCGCGGCGGCGACGAAATCTGGCTGAAACGGCTTTCGCCCGAACAGCTCGGGCCGGCGATGAACAAGGACATCCTACTCCCCCGTCCCGCCGGCCGCTACCTGTTCG
Source organism: Allosphingosinicella sp. (assembly GCF_036570505.1). GTDB lineage: Bacteria > Pseudomonadota > Alphaproteobacteria > Sphingomonadales > Sphingomonadaceae > Allosphingosinicella. Next base: position 9,251 of record NZ_DATCYB010000061.1, read on the forward strand.
GCCGCCTGATCGGTCGCGAGGAAGGAAAGCTTCACATCCTCCCCCTGGGCTCCGGCCGGCGCCAGATCGTCGTCGCCGATCCGCCTTGGGCCGCGATGGCGGTGAAGCTGATCCGGAAGCTGTAGTCGGAACCGGCCCACCCCGCGGCCGTTCTCGAGGCAACCGGGATGGAAGGGTCAGGCATGAAGAGCGCGAGCGGATACGACATCCTTCCCCTCACGGATGCGAAGCGCGACGTGCTCGCCCGCGATCTCACCGCAGAGGAACGTGAAGTCATCCTCCACCACGGCACCGAGCGGGCCTTTTGCGGCACTCTGCTGAACAACAAGGAGGGCGGCCTCTATGCCTGCCGCCTGTGCGGCCTTCCGGTCGGGAAGCAAGTTCGAATCCGGCACCGGCTGGCCGAGCTTCACCGAGCCCTTCGATCCCGCCCACGTCAGCGAAATACGCGACACGAGCCACGGCATGGTCCGCATCGAGGAACGCTGCGCGCGCTGCGATACCCATCTCGGCCACGTCTTCCCGGACGGTCCGCCGCCCAATCATCAGCGTTATTGCCTCAATTCGGTCTCGCTGGAGTTCGTGCCGGAGGGCGAAGAGCCGCCACACCGCCTGGCGAGGGACGAAGCGCCCGCGGGCAAATAGCGCGGATCGTGTTCTTCTTTTCGAACCGCCTCGGCTGCATGGCCTCGCTTGCTCTTTCGGCGGTCGGGACTTTCCTCCTCCTCTGGTTCCTCGGCTGGACCCGAAAGAATTCGCGGGTCACCCGGCCTTGACTCGCAAGATCATCTGTGCCCGAATCCAAGACTCGATGAAGATGAGGCTGAGGTGACCGCGATCATACGCTGACGGCGGAGGGGGAAATGGGCACATCGACGATAGATGGCACAATCGAAGCCGTTGATATCAAGCGAAAGCGGGGCAAGTTCACCATTTTCAGAACTATCCGGTTCCGGCTCGACAACGGCGCCGAAAAGACCGTCACCAAGGCGCTGGTGGCGGATGAGCTTGCCAACATCCTGAGTCCGGGGACGAGCGGCCGTTTCTATCTTTTCACCGCCGTCGATCAGAAAGGCGTGCACGGAATTCGGAGCCGGCAAGGCGAAACCGCCTACGCCTGGGTCGGAGGTAACGAGAAGGCGATGCGGTTCATGTTTCTGCTCCTGCTCGCCACCGTGGTCCTGATGATCGCGATAACGGGCGATGTCGGCCTTCTCCCCTTCGGCATCATGATATTGTCGGCCGTCTGCTGGTATCTCTATCGCAAGGCGCGGATCGAAAGCCGGCGCCAGTTCGACGCCGACAGCGGATATGCGGCTAGCGCCGCATCGCCGGACCCGATCGCGCCCGCGGCACCCGCCTGATGTCGACCTCGGCGGGCCACGCCGACGCCGGATATGACCGCCCCTACCGGGACATGGCAACCTTCGCGCGCGTGACCCAATGGCTGCTTTACGCGAGCGCCGCCGTGTCTGCCGCCGGGTTCTATTTTTCGGGTTTGGGCGGCGACGGGTCGACGCTCGTCGCTTCGGCGCCCCCCGCCCCCATCGAGGCCGTGGTCGGCCTGCTGGAGTTCCCGCTGTGGATCGCCAATGTGGTGACGGTACTTCGCTGGACCTATGTCGCCAACGCCAATGCGCGCGCGCTCGGCGCCACCGACCTGACGGTGACGCCGCTCATGTCGATCCTGTGGTATTTCATTCCCCTCGCTAATCTGTGGATGCCCTTGCAGGGAATGCGCGAAATCTGGAAAGGGAGCGTCAAGCCGCACGACTGGGAAACGGTCGGCACGCCCCCGCCGCTGATATTCTGGTGGCTCTTCTGGCTGGCGGCCGGAATCTCCGCGACGATCGCCCTGCCGATGATGCTCGAAGCGGCAGGCCGGCAGCCGTTCGACCCCGAAGGCGCGACGACGCTGCTTCTGGGCGCCGAAGGGCTCATCGCCATATCGAACCTTCTCATGATTCCCGCCGCGCTGCTGCTGGCGATGATCATCGGACGCGTCGAGGCGCTGCAGGCCGCGCACCGTGGATCGGCGGAGGCGCTCGCCTGACGCGCCGCGCCGGGCATGGACGGGATAGCCCACGGAACGCACGGGGGGACGACAATGAACGGAAGCGCAAGCAGGCTGGCCCCACTCGCCTACGGCTACCAGTATCGCGACATGGCGGGGCTCGCGGGCGTGACGCGATGGCTGCTCTATGCGCTCGCCGCTATCACGGCGTTATGGCTGGCGGACTGGGCCTTCGGATACGAACCCTTCGTCGACCGGCACGCGGAGGTCACCGCGCTGGAATCCGCGCTCGGTATCGGCCGTGGCCTCGCCTGGCTGGCCTGCGCCATAGTCGTTCTTCGCTGGATCCATCGCGCCAACGTCAACGCGCGCGCGCTGGGCGCGAGGGATCTGGCGGCCTCGCCCGGCATGTCGGTCGGCTGGTTCTTCGTCCCGATCGCCAATCTGTGGATGCCTTTTCAGGCGATGCGCCAGCTCTCGAAGGCGAGCGCCAAACCGGGGGACTGGGAGGCGGCGGACACATCCGCCCTGCTGGCCTGGTGGTGGCTATTCTGGCTGGGGTGGCAGGTCGCGACGGTCGCCGCCATGGTCCTGACCGGCCAGGGAAGAGGCCGCCAGGCGCTCGACCCGGAGGGAGCGCAAGGCCTGCTCCAGCTGGCCGACAAGGTCACGGCGCTGTCCCATCTTTTCACCGTCTTCGCGGCCCTGCCGCTTGCGACGATCGTCGCGCGAATCCAGGCGATGCAGACCGGCCCTCGCGACTCCTCGGCCGCATTCGCCGCCCGCGCTATCGGAGTGCCCCCATCGGATAGGCCTTCTATCGCCGACGCGCCCGCCCGTCCCAGCCTCGGAACTGCTATGGGGTCTGGCGCGAACCAGACCGATTACGAGGCGCGCTTTTCCATCATCGTCGGCTGCGTGTATTTGCCCATCGGTGTGTTGATGCTCATCCCACTGGCCGATGGTCTGCCGATCGAGATGAGAGACGCGGGATCCTGGATCCTGTTGGTAGTCCTCGGCCTCGGAATGCTTCTCGCGACCTTACTGTTATTCCTCGGAGGCCGGGCGCTGATCGACCGCAGCGTCCAGCTGCGTGTCGGCGAACGGGGCCTGTCATGGAAAACGGGCGTGTTCGGCAGGTCGCCGCGGCTGATGGAGTGGAGCGACATCCTGTCGGCCAGGATTGAGCGTGGGTACAGGGTCAGAAATCTGGTTGTGGACCTGTCCGATGGAAGGGGGCGGAAAACCGAGACTTTCGATCTCTCGTTCCTGGACGCAAAGGATGGGGACTTGATCGCCGCGCTGAGGGGAAGGGGTGTACCCGTAGATTAGGACACGGGAAGGATCGTGGATGAGAAATACCGGGCTCACCGCCGCCTTGCTGTTCGCGGCCGTTCCGGCCGTCGCCGCGCCTCCCATCACCAGCAACGGTGAGTGGTGGCCGCTTTCGCCCGAATCGTCATGGTCGGCCTGGTGGCCCGCCTGCATCGTTCAAAGCTCCTGGGACGGACCCGCGGCAGACGACCGCACGGCGCTCGCGACGCTCTCAATCTCGACAGTCCTAGGGACAGAAACCTATTTCCTCTCCGTTTCCAACGATTCCTGGAAGAGCATCTCCGAAGCAGAGAACCTATCGGTCGCGTTCGGCTTCGACGACCGGGAGACCGCCAAGGCCGACCTGCCGGTCCTGGGTTTCGTCCAGGCGGGCGAAGTCGGCCCCGGTTTCAATACCGGCGTGGATGCCGACTTTCTGCGCCGGATGGCGGCGGCCGAAACGATGGAAGTCCACCTTGATGGTGAAGATCCCGTGAGCTTCGACATGAATGGCGCGGCCGCGGCGGTAGAGACGCTGCTCGCCTGCTCGAAAGCCGAGCGCGCCGCGATCGAAGTGCAAATGAAGCGGCGGCATTCTGACGAACAGCGGCCGCGATAGGTCTCGAAGCTACCGGTCCCTATCGGAACTGGTGGGCGCTGACGGGCTCGAACCGCCGACCCTCTCGGTGTAAACGAGATGCTCTACCAACTGAGCTAAGCGCCCGCGCCCTTGCGCAGCGCCCGCGCACTGCCACTTGGCGAAGCCGAGAGCAAGTCCCGGTCGCTGCCGAGCAGCGCGGCCAGATCGCCGGGACGCTCGACCAGGTCGGCCAGCGTATAGCGGTCGAGCACGCCGATGAACGCCGCCACGGCCTGTCCGAAAATGCCGGTCAGCCGGCACCCGGGGGCGATGCGGCACTGGCTGCAGTCGACCAGCGTGAAGCCGTCCTCGGTATGGCGCACCACTTCGCCGACACCGATCGCCGACGCCGGCCGCGCCAGCCTGATTCCGCCGGCGCGACCACGCGCGCTCTCAATGAAGCCGGCCTTGCCGAGATCGTGGACCACCTTGGTCAGGTGGTTGCGCGACACACCGTAGGAGGTGGCGATCTCGGAGACCGAGCACAGCCGATCCGCGTTCGCCCCTGCATAGGTGAGCACGCGCAGGGCATAATCGGTGTAGAGCGTCAGTCGCATTCCTCATCCAGTCCACCGGCTGCGCTAATGATGTATTTCATTTACATCTATTAGCGCAGCAATTATGTATTTTCTATACATGATTCGGAGCCGCCGATGAAAGCCCCGCCCGATCTCGACGACGACCAGCTGACGAAGGTGGTTCACGCCTTCTATGCACGCGTCCGCCAGGACGACCGGATTGGTCCGCTTTTCAACGCCGCGGTGGAGGATTGGGACGAGCATCTCGACCGCCTCAGCCGCTTCTGGTCGTCGGTGATGCTGACCAGCGGGCGCTACAAGGGCAATCCGATGGCCGCGCACCGCCGCCATGCCGAAGCGATCGAGCCGTCGATGTTCGATCGCTGGCTAGAGCTCTGGGCCGACGTCACGGACGAACTGATGCCGCCCGCCGCCGCCGCCGCGATGCAGGCCAAGGCCGCCCATATCGCCGATAGCCTGAAGCTCGGTCTCTTCTTCCGCGTTCCTCCCCATGAACCCCAGGCCAGCGCCCGGGCATCTTCGTAAGGAAAGAATGATGGTGAACTCCGTTCTCGGTTCCGCTCCGCTGGAGCGTCAGGGCGTCGATCCGGCGCCGGCCGGCCCGTAGACGATGCCCGCGTCGCGCCTTACCCGCCCCACGCCAGCGAGATTCGGACCGCAGCCTGACATGTCTGACGCCCCTTCACCCTATCGCACGACACCGGTGTTCGACGAGACGAGCCTGCCCGCCGCGCTGAAGCGGGAGCACAGCACGAAGGCCGGCGTCTGGGGCGTGATCCGCGTTCTGGAAGGCCGTCTCCGACTCGTCCATCTCGATCCCGTGCGCGAGGAATCGCTGTCGCCCTCCCGTCCGGGCCTTATTCTTCCGGAGCGGACGCACTATGTGCGGCCCGAAGGAGCCATGAAGATGCAGGTCGAATTCTACGACCGACCGCCCCAGATCCTCCAAGGAGACCCCGCATGACCTCTACGCCCCAACGGCCCGTCGACGCCCGCGTCGCGTTCCGCCGCCTGATGGCGTGGACCGGCGGCGCGGCCGTCGTGACGATCATGGGCGCTCTCATCTATCTCGGCATGCAGGACGGCGAGATGCCCTGGCACATGATCCTGGCGACCATCCTCGGCGTCGGCTTCACGGTCCTCCTCGGCGGTGGGCTGATGGCACTCGTTTTCCTCAGCGCCAATAGCGGACAGGACGACGAGGTCCGCTAACCCCTAGACGAGGAGCGGCGAGAGCCTTTGCACCGCCTTCAGATAGGCTTCCAGGCTCGCCGCCGCCTCGTCCGTCAGCTCGATGAATACCCGGCGCCCGTCCTGCGGGTCGGCCGAACGGACGAACAGCCCGTGTTCGCATAGCGTCTTGATCCAGCGAAGCGCCGTTGTGGGCGGGACCGCGGCGGCGACGCAGAGGCTAGAGACCGCCACCCGCTCGTCCGCCAACCGTGCGGCCAGCAGGTCGAGCTGCATGTCCCAGGCCGGATCGGCGAACAGATCGGCATGGAAATACCGGTCACGCAGGCGCCGCGCGCGGATGATGGTCCGCACCTGCCCCGCCGTGATCTCCCCCTCCTTCTCCGTCTCCGACGGCCGCGCGGGCGCTTCGGAAGCCTCTGCCCCTTCGGAAAGGCTGGCCAGGATGCTGGCGATCCGACCGACCTCCTCGCTCAGCTGCTGCAAGCCTATTCCCTGCGATCGCCGCACGTCATGCAGCCGCTTCGGCCGCGGGGCCGAGGCGAACGCGATCGCCGCCACTCGTTCCAGCTCGGTCGCGCCGCAAAGATGATGAACCCCCGCATGCGGAGTGCGCGCGGCGACCAGGTCGATCAACTCCGGCGGAACCGCGACCACGCTGCCATGCCGGTCCGCCCGCGCCGCCGCCTCCAGCCGATCGAGCAGCCGGTCGAGTACGGCGCCATGATCGCGGTCAAGCTCGACGACGACCGTGCTCACGGCGGCCTGCCGATCTAGCCGGTCGACGGCTTCCTCTATACCGACCGTGTCGCTGACGCGGCAGCCCGCCTGTTCCGCCGCCCGGCGCCCCCGCTCGGCGGCGGCCTCGCCATCGGCCAGGACGAGCACCGCTGGACTATCCCGATATTCGATCATGTACAGCGCATCATGCGCGATGTTCAGCGGCATGGTCATGTCCTCATCGGGCCCTATCTGTCGCCGATGCGGAGGAATTTTGAGGGTCCGACGTCTCCATATCGGCGCGACTTTCCCATGCCAAAAGCGTGAAGACATGGACCTGTCGGGTTCCACGCGGACCGCGGCGGCGACGAACGCGCCGGCCCGGACGAGAGGAGCGTCCGTTCGCTCGCGGCGTGAATTGAATCTAGTCCTCGCGCCGGCGCGACACTGTCGGCGAATCTGGACCGATTTGGAGTCATTTTCCTCCAAGACGGCGGCAGCCGACGAGGATGCCCCCCCGTTCAGGCGTCCGCGGCCAGGATCCAGTCCACGGCGGCCTGACTATGGAGCGCGGTCGTGTCGTATACCGGCAGCACGTTGGCGCCGGGATCGACCAGCATCACCAGTTCGGTGCAGCCGAGGATCACCGCCTGCATCCGCGCCTGCGCCATCATGGTGAGGCAGGTCTTCAAGGTCCGCTGCGATACGCGGCTGACGGTGCCGCGCGTCAGCTCGTCGAAGATGATGCGGTCGATCTCCCGCGCCATCGCCGCATCGGGAACCGTGACCTCGATGCCGTGGGCCTCGATCCGCTCGCGATAGAAAGGCTCCGACATCGTGAAGCGCGTGCCGATCAGCCCGGCCCGCTTCACGCCGTCCCGCACGAGCTTTTCGGCCGTGATGTCGCCGATGTGGAGCATCGGGATTTGGACCTCGCCGGCGACGCGATCATAGACCTTGTGCATCGTGTTGCTGGCTATGAGCAGCCCCTCGGCGCCGGCCCTCTCGAGCCGCTTCGCCGACGCGGCCATCATCTCGGCCAGGGCGTCCCACTCGCCCGCCGACTGAAGCTCGGCGATCGGCCCGAAATCGTGGCTCTCGATGAGCAGCGGCGCGGAGACCAGCCCTCCCTGGCGGCGACTCACGCCCTTGTTGATCGCCTCATAATAAAGGACGGTCGAGGCCCAGCTCATCCCGCCGATTAGACCCAGCTTGCGCACTTGCACTCCCACCCGCGCGACCATCGCCGCGCCCGGACTCTCTCGAAAGACCACTTTGGCAAGCCCCCACGACCACTGCCGGAGGGGATGAATCGCTTTCTAGACGAGCGACTTCACGATGTCTTCCACCATCTTCTTGGCATCGGCCAAAAGCATCATGGTGTTGTCGCGAAAGAACAGTTCGTTTTCGACGCCGGCATAACCGGCGCCCCCCATCGATCGTTTGATGAACAGGACGGTCTTGGCCTTCTCCACGTCGAGCACCGGCATGCCATAGATGGGGGACGACTTGTCGGTCTTGGCCGAGGGGTTGGTGACGTCGTTGGCCCCGATCACGAAGGCGACGTCGGAGCGCGCGAATTCGGAGTTGATGTCCTCGAGCTCGAACACCTTGTCGTAATCGACGCTGGCCTCGGCGAGCAGCACGTTCATATGGCCGGGCATTCGGCCGGCGACGGGATGGATGGCGTATTTGACGGTCACCCCTTCAGCCTCCAGCAGGTCGCCCATTTCGCGCAGCGCATGCTGCGCCTGGGCCACCGCCATGCCGTAGCCGGGGACGATGATGACCTGCTCCGCCTGCTTCATCAGGAAGGCCGCGTCCTCCGCCGAGCCGCGCTTGTAGGGACGGTCGAGCGCGGGCCCGCCGCCGCCCGACACGGCATCGCCGCCGAAACCGCCGGCGATGACGCTGATGAAGGAGCGGTTCATCGCCCGGCACATGATGTAGGAAAGGATCGCGCCCGAGCTGCCGACCAGCGCCCCGGTGATGATCATCGCGCTGTTTTGCAGGGTGAACCCCATCGCCGCCGCCGCCCAGCCCGAATAGCTGTTCAGCATCGAGACCACGACCGGCATGTCGGCGCCGCCAATCGGGATGATCAGCAGGAATCCGATCAGGAAGGACAGGGCCGTTACCGTCCAGAACACCCAGCCCGACTGGTCGGTGACGAAATAGCCGATGAGCCCGAGGATGGCGGCCAGCGTGCCGAGATTGATCACATGCCGCATCGGCAGGATGATCGGCTTGCCCGACATGTTGCCGTTCAGTTTGAGGAACGCGATCACCGAACCCGAGAAAGTGATCGCGCCGATCGCGACGCCGAGCCCCATCTCGACCCGGCTGACGTCGAGTATTTCCCCGTCCGCGTCGAGGATGCCGAAGGCGTCGGGATTGAGGAACGCCGCCGCCCCGACCAGCACCGCCGCCATCCCGACGAGGCTGTGGAACGCCGCCACCAGCTGCGGCATCGCGGTCATCGCTATCCGCCTGGCGATGACGAAGCCGATCGCGCCGCCGATGGCGATGGCGATCAGGATTTCGACGAGGCTCGCGATCTCGTGGGTGACGAGGGTGGTGACCACGGCGATGGCCATGCCAACCATGCCGAAGCGATTGCCCCGGCGCGAGCTTTCCGGTGAGGACAGGCCCCTCAACGCCAGGATGAAGCAGACGCCCGCGATCAGATAGGCGAGCGGCACCCAGGCCGGAACGTGGGCGACTTCATGCATGCGCCATTACCCCCGAGCGCCCGATCACCCCTTGCGCTCCTTCTTCTTGTACATGGCCAGCATCCGCTCGGTCACCGCGAAGCCGCCGAAGATATTGACGCTCGCCATAGCTACGGCGGCGAGGCCGATCCACTTCGCCTCCGGCACCCCCGCCGTCGCCGCCGCGATCAGCGCGCCGACGATTATCACCGAGGAAATCGCGTTGGTGACGGCCATCAGCGGCGTGTGCAGCGCCGGCGTCACCGACCAGACGACATAATAGCCGACGAAACAGGCCAGCACGAAGATCGACAGGATCGATATGAAGGTCATTTGTGCTCTCCGCTCAGCCCGTCGACAGTCTCTCGTTCACTACCTTGCCGCCCTTGGTGAGCCGCACGCCCTTCACGATCTCATCGTCATCCGGCAGCACGACCCGCTTTGCTTCCTGGTCCCAGAAGGCGGAGAGGAAGTTGTAGAGGTTGCGGGCGTAAAGGGCGGACGTGTCGGCGGCGAGGCGGCTGGGCACATTGCGGTGGCCGACGATCTTGACGCCGTGACGCTCCACGATTTCGCCCGCGACCGCGCCTTCGACATTGCCGCCCTGTTCGACAGCTAGATCGACGATCACGCTGCCCGGCTTCATCGTCGCCACCTGAGCGTCACTGATAAGGCGGGGGGCGGGCCTGCCGGGGATGAGGGCTGTGGTGATGACGATGTCCTGCTTGGCGATATGGCTGGAGACGAGCTCGGCCTGCGCCATCTTGTATTCGTCGGACATTTCGGTAGCGTAGCCGCCGGCGCCCTCGCCTTCGATGCCCTTCACCTCCTCGACGAAGATCGCCTTGCCGCCGAGGCTCTCGATCTGCTCGCGCGTCGCGGCGCGCACGTCGGTCGCGGAGACGACGGCGCCCAGCCGCTTCGCCGTGGCGATCGCTTGCAGGCCCGCGACGCCGACGCCCATGATGAACACCCGCGCGGCCGAAATCGTGCCGGCCGCGGTCATCATCATCGGGAACGCCCGGCCATATTCGGAGGCGGCGTCGAGCACCGCCTTGTAGCCGGCGAGGTTCGCCTGGCTCGACAATATGTCCATCGACTGGGCGCGGGTGATGCGCGGCATGAACTCCATCGCCAGCGCCTCCACGCCGACAGCCGCATAGGCGTCCACGCGCTCGCGCTCGCCGAAGGGATTGAGCGCTGCCACGACCAGCGCGCCCGGCTTGATATCGCCAAGATCACCCGGCGACGGCCCCTGCACGGCGAGCACTGCGTCCGCGCCCTGCAACACATCCGCCCGTGAACCCAAAGTGGCGCCGGCCGCTTCGAAATCGGCATCCGCGATCGACGCGCTGGCGCCCGCGCCCCGCTCGACCGCCATCTCGGCGCCCAGCGCGATGAACTTCTTGACGGTCTCGGGGGTGGCGGCGACCCGGCGCTCACCCTCCACTGTTTCCTTCAGAACCGCGATCTTCACCCCCGCGGCCCCGGTCAGCTGGCGAGGATCAGAACGACGAGCATCGCTACGACGAAGCTGACGACGGCGCCCCATTTCATCATCGCTGAAAAGAGCGAATAGCTCTTTTCATGGGCCTTCATCTCAACCTGCGCTTCGCCTTCGCCCGCCATTGCCGTCCTCTTAAATCCTTTGGTCGGCACAACCCTTATCAACGGGCGCGCGATGTCCCAAGTCCAAAGTGTCAATATCCCACGGGTGCTGCCAGGCCGCGAGTCTGAGCTCGATACGATCCCTCGACGAGGGCAGCCGCCAGCGCCCACATCATTTCTTCGCTATGCAATGTCCTCGCCACCCAATCGGATCCTTGCTGAAATGCATATACCGTTTTTCGAATGTCGCGCCGTGTCGAGCGGCCCTAAATCACACCCGCCGGGGAATCGCCCCGGTCATTGGCATGCATGCCGGGGCACGAGGCGGCTCCCCCTCCGTCTCGTGCCCCGTTTTTCCCGCTCTGGACGTTTCAGGGCGCCAGTTTAAGCGGGCCTTTACCTGATCCCGTTACAGGCCTTGGCATGAGCGTAGCAGCATCCACCCGGCCAAGCGCGAACCGTTGCCTGTTGCTGATCGACGATGAGCCGGCCCAACGCCGGCTGGTGACCGCCATCGGCGCCCGCGCCGGCTGGTGGGTGATGGGCGCCCCCGACGTCGAAGCCGCGCAAGCGCTGCTCCAGAGCGAGGAAGGCCAGGACGTCGAGGCGATCCTGCTCGATCACTGGCTCCCCGGCGAGGCAGGCGATGTGGTCATCCAGCAGATCCGGGCCCTTCGTCCCGATCTCCCGCTGCTCGTCCTTACCGCGCAGACCTCGGTCGGCGTGGCGGTGGACGCAATGCGGGCCGGCGCGAACGATTTTCTGGTGAAGCCGATCGCCCCCGATCGCCTGCTCGCCGCCTTGAATGCCGCCACCGACCGCCGCAAGGCGAAGAGCGAGCTGCGGCCACTGTCCGAAAAGATCGCGCAGCCACTCGATTTCGACGAGATCGTCGGGTCGGCGCCCGAATTCCGCGCCGCCATGGCCATCGCCGCCAAGGCCGCCCGTGCCCGCGTCTCCGTGCTGATCGAGGGAGAAAGCGGGTCGGGCAAGGAGGTTCTCGCCCAGGCGATCCACACCGCGTCGCCGAGGGGCAAGAAACCGCTCGTTACCGTCAATTGTGGGGCGATCCCGGCCAATCTCGTCGAATCAGTCCTCTTCGGTCATGAAAAGGGCGCCTTCACCGGCGCGTTCGACCGGCATATCGGCCGCTTCGAGGATGCCGACGGCACCACCCTCTTCCTCGACGAGGTCGGCGAGCTGCCGCTCGACACCCAGGTCAAGCTGCTGCGCGCCCTCGAAACGGGCGAGATCCAGCGTGTCGGCGGCCGCTCCATCCAGATTGTCGATGTCCGCATCATCGCCGCCACCAATCGCCGCCTCGCCGAGGAGGTCGCCGCCGGGCGCTTCCGGGAGGACCTTTATTACCGGCTCAACGTCGTCCACTGCGCCGTTCCGCCGCTTCGCGCCCGTTCGAGCGACATCCCGGCGCTCGCGCGCCACCTGCTCGCTCGCATCGCCGAGCAGCCGGGCATGCGATACCTCAGCATCACCGACGACGGCCTAGCCGTCCTCATGACCTATGGCTGGCCGGGCAATGTCCGCCAGCTGCAGAACGCCCTGTTCCGGGCCGCCGTGCTGTGCGACGGCAATGCGCTGACCGCTGCCGATTTCCCGCACATCGCGCAGGAATCGACCTACAACAAGCGCGCCGACGATTATCATGCCAAGGTACTGAACGGCGCGTCCAGCAGTGCTGCCTTCTCCAGCGGCCCCGGCATCACGCTCTACCAACCGGACGGGAACCTCCGGAGCCTCGAGGCTATCGAGGCCGACGTCATCCGCCTTGCCATCGGCCATTATCGCGGCCGCATGACCGAAGTCGCCCGCCGCCTCGGCATCGGCCGGTCGACCCTATACCGCAAACTCGGCGAGCTCGGCATCGGCGACGCCGCCTGACGGCTTTCGGTTGACGGCATCCGGGGCTAAGAGGCCCCATGGCCGATGCCTTCCCATCCTTCCTCCGCCTCGCCACCGCCTGCTTCGCCCTTGCGGCGTGCCAGGCCGAGCCGCGAGGAAATGGCGCGGATGACAGCAATGTCGTCGCGCTGGTCGCTGCATCGGCGGACGACCTTGCGTCTGCGCCCGAGCAAGGCTCCGTCATAAGCGCGATCGGCCCGCTCACCTACCGCTATGATGCAGCCCAGCTGGCGCCCGTGGACGCTTCCGTGGCAGTGCCGCCCGACTGGACCGTGCGCGTGCCGGGCACCAAGCTCATCGCCGCCGACCGGGAAAAGCTGATCGGCAAGGCCGAATGCCTTTACGGCCTGTCCGGCCAGGCCAGCCTCTGCAATGCCGAACTGGAGGCCGGTCTGGCCTTCGCCATGGTTGAGGAACCGTATGAGGCGATCAGCGCGCGCTTTTCCGAGGAGCTTCTCGAGCCGATGCGTGTCGCCGGCATCGACGGCCTTGCCTGGAGGATCGGCGCCGAGGGAGAGGGCGCCGAGCACATCCTCCTGCCCGTAGGCGAGCGCACAATCCTGATCGTCCGCCAGTTCCGCACCAGCGGCAACCCGCCCGCGGACGCGATCGCGGCGGTCCTCCAAAGCCTCGCCCCGACAAACCGCTAAGAGCCGGCGCCATGTCCCCATTCGCCAACGCCTCCATCCTCATCACGGGCGCCGCCTCCGGCATTGGCGCGGCGACGGCGAGCCTGCTGGCGCAGCGCGGCGCCAAGAAGCTCATTCTGGCGGACCGCGACGAAGACAGGCTCGCCGACTTCGCCTTCAGCCTCCCCTGCGAACGGGCCTTGCTCATCGGCGACGTGGCGGATGAAACGCTCTGGAGGGGCGCCGATCTCACCGGCGTCACCCACGCGCTCGTCAACGCCGGGGTCGCGGACGGCAAGCCGATCGGGGAAATGGAGTTCGCCGATTGGCGGCGGGTCATGTCGGTCAATCTCGACGGCGCCTTCTTGACCCTGCGGACGGCGATGCGGGCGATGAAGTCGAGTGGCGGAGCGATCGTCCTCACCGCCTCGGTCGCCGGCGTGAAGGCCGAACCCGGCATCGCTGCTTATGGCGCCTCCAAGGCCGCCGTGATCCAGCTCGCCCGCATTGCCGCAAAGGAAGGCGCGCCGGACGGCATCCGCGTCAACGCCATCGCACCCGGCGGCGTCGAGACTCCCATCTGGAGCAGCATGCCTTTCTTCGCCGACATGGTGATGGACATGGGCAGCGAAGCGGCCGCGTTCGAGGCAATGGGCAAGATCGCTACGCCGATGAGGCGCTATGCCAAACCCGAGGAGATCGCCGAGCAGATAGCGTTCCTCCTTTCCGACAAAGCCGCGTTCGTCACGGGCGCGTGCCTCGTCAGCGACGGCGGCTACTCGCTCTAACGGCCGCCCGATCGCGACTCGATCGCACTTTCCTGAACGAAACATCGGCTAACCGTTCGCCGGCAACGGCTTGGCGCAATCCAGGAACCGATTATCGTGAAGAGCGGTTGCCTGTCACGATAACTGATCCGAGAAGATATCTTATATGCTGATTGTCTGCTGACAATTGGTGCGCCTTGTTCAAGAAGCGCCATAAAATATAGTACGGCCTTTCTTGCGCTCATAAGTGCCAGTTCATTGCATCAATAATTGATTTGAGCAGGATTATTTCCTGCGTTGCATCGTTATTGCCTTCATCGGGTCAGAATGGAAGGGGCGAGGCGCTTTGCCTGTCGGCCCACATGGCTGGGAGAAGGACGAATGTGCTGGGTATGCGCGGCCGACAGGTCCGAAATCGCGAGAAACTATTGGGGGGCGCAGTTCGCCCCGGCTTCGATCCATTTTCAGACGGCGACGCTCGCGGAGGCGGCGGACGGCGTGCTGGAATTTACGCGCTGGGATGATGCCTATGCGCTGGCATCGACCGAGCTCGTCGGCAGCGACAAGCTTACTGATGCATTCCCCATCGATGGCGTTGGCGATCTCAAACCGATCATGACCAACGCGGGTCTTATCGTCACCGGGGACGACATTCCGGACGACACAACCTCCACCCACAGCATAGCCGTCGACGGCGGGTCCATCATTTCCACGATCAACATGATCGGCGATCAGGATTACTTCCAGGTCGAGCTCGTCGCCGGAACCTCCTACGAGATCGGGCAATATGCCAAATTGGCGGGGCCGAACGGCGTGCCCCTCGCCGACGCCTATATCGAACTCTATGACGCGTCCGGAAACCTGGTCGTGAACGCCGACGGCGGCGGGCCCAACACGCCGTCCGGACTCGACGCCCTGCTCGCCTTCACGCCGGAGGTCAGCGGCACTTATTATATCAACGCCCGCGCCTTCGATAACGCGCCCGAGAACGGCACCACCGGCGACTTCGTCGGCGATTACGAGCTGTTCGTGAAGACGTCCGAGGTCGGCGGCTATCAGCCTTATTACGACGTCGACAGCCCGCTCCACTCGATCGACTGGGGTAGCCAGGTCGACCGCACCTCGCGCAATCCCGACGGTGCGGAAGGGCCGCGCGTAACCGGCAATGCCTTTACCGGCGTCGGCACCAACCCGTTCGGGATCGAGGGCAAGAACGTCATCGCCGTCTATTACGCGAAGGCCGGCGACGTCTTCGTCAGCGAGGATCCGACCAACCCCGGCCTCACGGAGAATATTGTCGCCAAGGGCCTTCAGGCGTGGGAAAAGGAAGCGTTCGAGACGGCATTCGGCCTGTATGAGAACGTCGCGGACCTCGTCTTCGTCGAGGTCGACAACCGCGCCGAAGCCGACTTCAAGATCATAACCTATTTGGGCACGCCCGGCGCCGGCGCCTCCCTCCTGGGTCGCATGAGCCCGCCCAACGAGCAGAATGAAGGCCAGGCGGAATTCAACGCCGGTGACGTGCGCTGGACCGAGGAGGGCCTCCAGCCCGGCGGTTTCTATTTTCCCACGCTGCTGCATGAGTTCGGCCACGGCCTCGGCATGGCGCACCCGCACGACAATGGCGGCCGCTCCAGCATCATGCGCGGCGCTGGCGGCGGCACGGCGGGGATCGGCGGCGGCCTCGGCGACTTCAACCTCAGCCAGCAGGTCCACACCATCATGTCGTACAATGATGGCTGGACGACCTCGCCTTACGGCCAGCCGCGCTCGGGCGGCATCACCGGCACCGAGGTCGACCATTACGGCTGGGTCGCTTCGCTCAGCCCGCTCGACATCGCCGTGATCCAGGACAAGTACGGCGTCAACGAGGAATGGGCGACCGGCAACGACACCTACGTTTTGAAGGACGTCAACGCGCCGGGCACCTTCTATGAATCCATCTGGGACGCCGGCGGCACCGACACGATTTCCTATGGCGGCGTCCGCGACGCCAATATCGACCTTCGCGACGCCCCCCTCCAATATGAGGAAGGCGGCGGCGGCCGCGTCTCCTACGCCTATGGCATCCACGGCGGCTTCACCATCGCCAACGCCGTCACGATAGAGAATGCCGTCGGCGGCAGCGGCAACGACACGCTGACCGGCAACGAGGCCTCGAACGTCCTTTCCGGTGGAGTCGGCAACGACGGACTGGCGGGCGGCGCCGGCACCGATCGGCTGGTCGGCGGGGCGGGAACGGACAGCCTGACCGGCGGCGGCGGCAATGACGTCTTTGTGTTCGAGACGGCTGGCGACAGCGCCGTCGGCACGAGCCGCGACGTGATCGCCGATTTCGTCCAGGGCAGCGATCTCATCGACCTTACCCAGCTCGCCGCTTCCCGCTTCATCGGCAATTCGGCCTTCTCCGGAAGCGCGGGCGATGTGCGCTTCGCCGCTTTTGCCGGCTCGACGATTGTCGAATTGGATGCGGACGGCGACGGCGCCGCCGACCTTCAGGTCGAACTCGTCGGCGGACAGTTGTTGACACTCGACGACTTCGCCGGGCTTTCAGACCTGTCGGGGGCGAGCAACGGCGTCGACACGCTTACGGGTACGGCGGGCGCGGACGTGCTGAACGGTCTCGACGGCGACGACACCCTGAGCGGCGGCGGCGGCAATGATGTCCTCAACGGCGGCGGCGGCAACGACTCCCTGTCGGGCGGTGCGGGCAAGGACCGGTTCGTCTTCGAGGATGCCGGTACCGACACCATCGCCGACTATCAGCGGGGAGAGACGATCGACCTCACCGGCCTGGCCGGCGTCGACAGCTCGGACGTGACCGTCGGCAAAGGCCAGCTATTCGTGGAGATGGGCGCCGACGACCTCACGATCCAGGTCGAAGGCGCGGCGGTCCGCATGAACGACATCCTGTTCGCTCCCAGCGGCTCCGGTGCCGGGGCGATGCGGATGGAGCATTTCGAGCACGCCATCGTCTGACCTCGACGCGCCCGATCTATAGCCGGGCGCTATGGCAAGGGCGGCGTCAGTGCCGCATCCCGGAGGCCGCGCCAGACTCTCAAGGCCTGGACGGTCTCCAGCACGTCGTGGACGCGCAGTATCTGCACTCCCTGCCCCGCCCCCTTCATCGCCAGGGCCAGCGATCCGCCCAGCCTCTGATCGGCCGGCGCCTCCCCCGACAGCGCCCCGATGGTTCGCTTGCGGCTCGCGCCCAAAAGGATGGGGCAGCCGAGGCCATGGAGCAGGGCGAGGCCGTTCATCAGCTCCAGATTATGCTGCACGGTCTTGCCGAAACCGATGCCGGGGTCGACGATGGTCCGCGCCCGGTCGATCCCGGCCGCCACGGCCGCCGCGATCCTTTCCTCCAGCCAGTCATAGACGGAGAACAGCACCGGCTTCTCGTAATGCGGTGCCTGCTGCATCGTCTCGGGCGGTCCCTGATGGTGCATCAGCACGACAGGGCAGTGAGCCTTGGCCACCACCCCCGCGGCGCGCGTGTCGAAGGTCAGCGCGGAGACGTCGTTGACGAGGGCGGCGCCGGCGCCGAGCGCCGCCTCCATCACCGCCGCCTTGCGCGTATCGATCGAGACGGCGGCACCCGACGCGGCGAGCCGCTGGACCACCGGCAGCACGCGCGCGATCTCATCGCCTTCCCAGATCGGCTTCGCGCCCGGCTGCGTGGATTCTCCGCCGACGTCGATGATCGCCGCGCCGCCCGAGGTCATGGCGAAGCCGGCGTCCGCCGCGGCGACGGGATCGCCGTCGTGACGACCGCCGTCGGAGAAGCTGTCCGGCGTCGCATTGACGATGCCCATGACCCGGGGCTGGTCGAGCGGCACGATCCGTTCTCCGAGCGTGAGCGGTTGGCGCGCTGTGGTGAGGTTGATCCACGCCGAACGCGCGCCCTCCCCCAGCCGCTCAAGCGCGTCGCCCATCCTGTCCACCGGCACCAGCTCGGTCGAGACGCGGCGGTTTCCGTCCAGCCTGTCGATCTCGACCGCCGAGAACCAGCTCATCCCGCCGGCAAGCCGCGCGACCCGTCCGTCATAGCCGAAGGGCGCGTCGACGAACGCCGTCGGCCGAAGATAGGTGCGGATCATGCCAGTTCACTTTCGAAGATCACGACGAGCCCCGTCGTTTCGGAACCGGAGCAAGGCAGGACGGTTGTTCCTTCAAGCCGCCATTCGCGAGCGGCTGGGAGAGACGAGATGAGAATCGGCATCAGCCTCGGCGGCCTTATCCTCCTGATCATCATCCTGGTGCTGATCTTCTAGGACGTTCGCGCATCGGGACGAGGAACTTTCAGAGCTTCTCCCTTACTCCCTAGTCCAGTTCCGCGATATATTTCTGCCTGAGATCATCGAGGCAGACCAGATCATCCCCCTGCGTCACGTGCCAGAAGGTCCAGCCGTTGCAGCTGGGCGCGCCTTGGGCGGCAGCGCCGATCTGGTGGATAGAGCCCTGCTTGCCGTCGAACGCGACCGAGGCGTCGGCGCCGACTTTCGCCTGCCAACGGCGCTTGGAGTCGGTGAGGATCGCGCCCGGTTCGACCATGCCTGTTTCGACCAGCGCGCCGAAGGGGACGCGGGGTTGGTTCTTCTTCGACGCCATGGTCCGCATCGCACTTTCGTCAAGTTCTAACGTGGAGGCGATGCGCTCGCGGGCGACCTTCACATATTTCGCTTCACGCTCGATACCGATCCAGTGACGCCCCAGCCGGCGCGCGACGGCGCCGGTGGTGCCGGTACCGAAGAAAGGATCGAGGACGACGTCGCCCGGATTGGTGCAGGCGAGGAGAACGCGGTAGAGCAGGGACTCAGGCTTTTGGGTGGGGTGCGCCTTCACGCCATCTGTCTTCACCCGCTCCCCGCCCGAGCAGATCGGAAGCACCCAGTCGGAGCGCATCTGGAGGTCGTCGTTCAGCGCCTTCATGGTGCGATAGTTGAAAGTGTAGCGGCTGTCCTCGGCGCGGCTCGCCCAGATGAGCGTCTCGTGGGCGTTGGTGAAGCGGGTGCCGCGGAAGTTCGGCATAGGGTTCGATTTGCGCCAGACGATGTCGTTCAGGATCCAATAGCCCAAATCCTGAAGCGCCGCGCCGCAACGGAAGATGTTGTGGTAGCTGCCGATCACCCAGAGCGTACCGTCAGGCTTCAGGATGCGGCGCGCCTCCTTCAGCCAGGCGCGGGTGAAACTGTCGTAGCTGGCAAATGTATCGAACTTGTCCCAGTCGTCATCGACCGCATCGACGCGGCCGCCTTCAGGCCGGAACAGGTCGCCTCCCAATTGGAGATTGTAGGGCGGATCGGCAAAGATCATGTCCACGCAGGCGTCGGGCAGCGCGGCCATGGCGGCAACGCAATCCTGCTCGATGATCCTGTCGAGCGGGAGATCGGGCGCGGGCGCCGCCTTCGAGCGCCGCGCGCTCGTTCCCACTTTCTCCATTCTCATTCGGTTCCGCCCCCGGATATGTCGCAAAAGAGGGCCATGCTGAGTCAGCTGGACTCCCGGGTCAAGGAGAAGCGTTCAGAGACGATGTTAAGATTGGTTAAAATGTTGCGGGAACGAAAGGAGTCCCCGCTAGATATGGCGCCCCGAGCCGAAGCTCAGACTCAATATGAAGTGGTGTGGCCGGCAGGACTCACAAGATCAAGCATATGCTGCCGGACCGGCGCGAAGCTTCGGCGGTGGAGGGGCGTCACGCCGAGCCGGTCAAGCGCGGCGCGGTGAAAGGCGGTCGCGTAGCCCTTGTTCCGCTCCCAGCCATAGCCCGGATAGTCCTGCGCATGATCGGCCATAATTCGGTCGCGGGTCACCTTCGCCACGATCGACGCAGCAGCGATCGAGCGGCATTTGGCGTCGCCGGCCACGATCGCCCGGCTCGGCCTTTCCCAGCGCGGACAGGCATTGCCGTCGACCAGCACGATGGCCGGATCCATTCCCAGCGCCTCGACCGCGCGAGTCATGGCGAGCATCCGCGCCCAGTAGATGTTGAGGCGGTCGATCTCCTCGACCGAGGCGATGCCGACGCCGATTCGCGCAGTCTTGTACAGCCTCGCGCAGATCGCCTCGCGCACCGGCGCCGGCAGTGCCTTGGAATCGTCGATGCCGCGGGGAAAGCGCTTGCGGTCGAGAATCACCGCGGCGGCCACGACCGGTCCGGCGAGCGGCGCGCATCCGGCCTCATCGACCCCGGCCAGCGGTTCGGGAAACGCTTTCTCGATCTTGAAACAGGGCCGCGCCATGAAGCGCGAGGGTAAGCGCGCCCTTCCCGTCATTCCAGCGAAAGCTGAAATCCCAGCATATTTTTCCTGTGGATAAGCCGGAATCTCACTCCGGATCCTCCCACTGAAAATCCGTCACGAACTGCTGACCTAACGGGCCGGCCCCCTGTCCCAGGCCGGGCGCCTCGAGAATCGCGATGCGCACGAAACGGACGGCCTGCTCAAACGCCTTATCGATGGAGAGGCCCGCCCCCAGCCCACAGGCAAGCGCGCTCGCCAGAGTGCATCCCGTCCCATGCGTCTCGCTGGTGTCGAACCGCTTCCCCCGCAACTCGCGGGAGCGGCCGCCGGGAGACAGAAGGCGATCGACAATCTCCCAACCCTCGGCGTGGCCGCCCTTGGCGACCAAATGGCAACCGTGACGAAGAATTGCCGCCTCGCCGCCCAAGGTTTCGAGCTCCGGAAGGTTGGGTGTGACCACCGACGCCACGTGCATCAACCGCTCAAAGGCGCCGATTGTCGCCTCGTCGGCGAGGGTCGAGCCGCTCGTCGCGACCATCACCGGATCGAACACGATCGGGACGGAAAGGTGCTCCAGCCGATCCGCCACCCTGTGGGCCGTTTCGGCCGAGCCGATCATGCCGATCTTGACCGCGTCGACGCCGATGTCGCTGACGACGGCGTCCATCTGCGCCACCACCATGTCCGTCGGGACCAGCATGACCTCGTGCACCCCCAGCGTGTTCTGCGCCGTGATCGCGGTGATGGCGGTCATGGCGTGGCCGCCGAGCATCGTCACCGTCTTGATGTCGGCCTGGATGCCCGCGCCGCCGCCGGAATCGGAGCCGGCGATGATGAGGATGCGCGGTGATTTCATTGCATGCCTTATGCCGCCGCCTTCACAGCCTCGCAGATCTGGTCGACGACTTCGGCGACCAGTGCTTCGTCCTCGCCCTCGGCCATGACGCGGATGAGGGGTTCGGTGCCCGACTTGCGAATGACCAGGCGGCCAGTGCCGGAGAGGCGCGCCTCGGCATGGGCGATCGCCGCCTGTACCGGGCGCGCTTCGAGGGGCTGGGCGTCACCGTCGAATCGGACGTTCTTCAAGAGCTGGGGTAGCGGATCGAACAAGCGCAGCAGCTCGCTCGCGGGCTTTTCCGAGACGACCAGCTCCGCCAGGACCTGCAGCGAGGCGATGAGCCCATCCCCTGTCGTCGCATAGTCGGTCAGGATGATGTGACCGGACTGTTCGCCGCCGGCGTTGAAGCCCTTGGCGCGCATCGTTTCCAGCACGTAGCGGTCGCCGACCTTCGTGCGCTCGAGGTTCAGCCCCTCGCCCGCGAGGAACCGCTCCAGCCCAAGGTTCGACATGACCGTGGCGACGACGCCGCCTCCGCGCAGCGCCCCGCGCCGATGCCAGGAGGAAGCGATGAGAGCCATCAGCTGATCGCCATCGACGACGCAGCCTTTCTCGTCGACGACGATGAGCCGGTCGGCGTCTCCGTCGAGCGCGATGCCTATGTCGGCGTCCTTTTCCACCACCAGGTCGCTGAGTGCCTTTGTGTCGGTCGAACCGCAACCGGCGTTGATATTGAGGCCGTTCGGGCTGACTCCGATCGCCGTCACGTCGGCGCCCAATTCCCACAGCGCGGAGGGCGCGACTTCATAGGCGGCGCCGTTCGCGCAATCGACGACGACCTTCAGCCCATCGAGGCGGAGATGATCCGGGAAGGTCATCTTGGCGGCGTGGATATAGCGGCCGCGCGCGTCCTCGATCTTCTTGGCGCGGCCGATCTCGGCGGAGGGCACGAGCTTGGGAGGCGCGTCCAGGCGCCGCTCGATCGCGGCCTCCCCCTCGTCCGACAGCTTGTAGCCGTCGGGGCCGAACAGCTTGATGCCGTTATCCTCGAACGGATTGTGGCTGGCGGAGATCATGACGCCGAGGTCGGCGCGCATCGACCGGGTAAGCATCGCCACGGCCGGCGTCGGCACCGGGCCCACCATCACCACGTCCATGCCGACGCTGGTGAAGCCGGAAATCAGTGCCGTTTCCATCATGTAGCCCGAGAGACGCGTGTCCTTGCCGATGACCACGCGGTGGCGATGATTGCCGCGCAGGAAATGGGCGCCGGCGGCCTGGCCGACGCGCTGCGCCATTTCGGCGGTCATGGGCATCTGGTTGGTCCGGCCCCTTATACCGTCGGTGCCGAAGAATTTCCGTGTCATGTAAGGCTGGTCCCTTATTCGCTTGCCCGCTACCAGAACGGCATGTGGCACGATGATAGCGCCATGCAAGCCGGAGGGCGACGAATTTGAGACTGTCTCAGCCTACCCGTATCCTGCTGGCGCTTGTCGCCGGCCTGCTTCTGGGGCTCGCCAGCGCCGCGAGCGGAGGCGCGTGGGTCGAACGCGCCATCTCGATCGCCCAGCCGATTGGTGGATTGTGGCTCAACGCGCTGCAGATGACGATCGTGCCACTGGTGGTCTCGCTGCTGGTCACGGGCATTGCGGCGAGCGCCGAGGCCGCGCGGGCGAGCCGGCTGGCGGGGCGTGCGCTCATCCTGTTCATCGTCCTCCTCTGGATTTCATCGGCGCTGGCGATGGTGCTGACCCCGTTGTTCCTCGATATCTGGCCGCTGCCCGTCGAATCCGCGCAGGCGCTGCGCTCCGCGCTCGCGGGGACCGAAGCGGTGGGACAGGTGCCGAGCTTCGCCGACTTCCTGCTTTCGGTCGTGCCGACCAACCCGGTGACGGCGGCGGCCGAGGACGCC
Organism: Allosphingosinicella sp.; assembly: GCF_036570505.1. Classification (GTDB taxonomy): domain Bacteria; phylum Pseudomonadota; class Alphaproteobacteria; order Sphingomonadales; family Sphingomonadaceae; genus Allosphingosinicella. The sequence goes on from NZ_DATCYB010000061.1 coordinate 32,296, forward strand.
ATTCTGCCGCTCATCCTGTTCACCGTCGTGTTCGCCTTCGCCATGACCCGCCTTCCCGCTGAACCGCGCGAGACGCTGACCGGCTTCTTCCGCGCGGTGTCGGACGTGATGCTGGTGATGATCGGCTGGATATTATGGCTGGGCCCTATCGGCGTCATCGCGCTCGCCTATGTGGTGGGGGCCAAGGCCGGTGGTTCGGCGTTCGGGGCGTTGCTCCATTATGTCCTCATCATCTCGGCGGTTGGCGTCGTCATCTGGCTGCTCTCCTTTCCGATGGGCGCGATCGGGGGCCGGGTGGGCTTTGGCCGCTTTGTCCGGGCCGTCTCGTCCAGCCAGGCCGTGGCGCTCAGCACCCAGTCCTCGCTCGCCTCATTGCCGGCGATGCTGAGGGGGGCCGAGAAGCTGGACATTCCCGTCAAGGCATCGGGCATCGTTCTTCCACTCGCCGTCGCCATCTTCCGCTTCACCGGCCCGGCGATGAACCTCGCCGTCGTCATCTACATCGCCCACTGGTTCGGCATGACGCTGGGGCCCGGTCAGATCGCGGCGGGAGTCGCGGCGGCGGCGATCACCACCATGGGCGCGGCTGGTGTGCCGGGCCAGGCGAGCTTCATCACGTCGATCGCACCGATCTGCCTAGCGATGGGGGTCCCGATCGCGCCGCTCGCTTTGCTGATCGCTGTCGAGACGATTCCAGATATCTTCCGCACGCTCGGCAATGTCGCGATGGACGTCGCCGCGACCGCCACGGTCGCCCGTCGAAGCGGCTTCGACGAAGACGAGCCGCTCGCCGAGGAGGATCGCCTGCTGCGGGCGGGGTCGGACGCGTCGGCCTAGCCCATCCGTTTTACCTCACTAATACACCGGTTCGGCGCGGAAACAGACGACGCGTCGGGCGAAAAGGGAGACGATCCGCAAAGGCTTTGATATTGAAGACGCAGGGGCAGAGGAAAGGCGATGGAAACCGACCTTGAGCGTTACGCTTGGCTGGTGGCCTACGAACTGAGGGAGGCGCGATCGTCCGCGACCCCGAAGGAGCGTCGCGAGCATGAGGGGCTCGCCCGAGCCTATATGCTGAAGATGCACGCCCTCGAAAACGACCCGCAAGTCTTTCTGCTGGGTGATAACGAAGACCAACGGGCGCTGAAGCCGTTGCCCGAACCCCGGGACGACGAATCGAGCAACGTGGTCGACCTGAAGCCAGGCGGCGACCGGCACACTTAGCTCTGGAAATCCCGGCGAGCCGGCCGTGGCGACATCGGCGGGCCCCTGCCGGCTGTCAGGGAACTGACGGGATCGTCGTCGAGAACGAAGAAGACCAGCATCGCCAGCACAACGACACTGATGATGATCCAGTGCGCCCCAAAACCGTCCAGGAACTGACTTGCCCGTCCACTTCTTTGGTGGCGGGCGGTGGTTGCGCATGAGCCGGACTGCCGACGGCCGGAGCCCCAAGCGGCGTCACGGCGAGGCCCAGAGCGGTGGTTGCAGCCAGAATTTTCTTCCCGAAGTTGTCGCGCTCCCGGAAGGCGGCAACGAAGCGGATCGTGATCGGATGATCTGACTCTGACGAACGGGCAGGGTGGTCAGGACAGAAGAGGGGCGGCATGCCCGCCCGTTAAGTTTCCCGTGGCGGAGAGGGGGGTGGAGAACTCCGCCACGGGAAGGGAGAGAATAACCGATAAGTAAGCCTATCACGCCGCGCGTTCCGTGTTGAATTGATAGATAGTTACCTTCATGTTTCCGTCATTAGAGATAATATACATGGCAACGCAACCAAAGCTAGTTTCAAGATTATTATATTTTTAGAAGCTAAACTAGTATTGAATATTACCTATGACGATATATGTATCGATCTAAGTTAGCTAGACATGCTCGGCCTACATCTTTCATATATAGAATGCATTAGGATGTTTTCACATCCTTAATTTATTTGCTTCGGGTTTAAGGCAACGACGGCGCTTACCCGATTGTGGACCCCGAGCGCCCGGAAGGCGGCGTTCACATGTACCTTCACCGTCCCTTCGGTGATCTGCAGGATGGATGCGATTTCCTTGTTTGACTTTCCTTCGGCGAGGAGCTGGATCACGTCCCGCTGCCGCCGCGTGAGCGCAGATCCTGCGCTGCTCAAGAAAGGGGCCTCGTCCTGCTCCGACTCGCACCCCTCCGGAATGTCCGGGAGGTCGGGCGGCACGAACACCTGCCCCTGTTGGATCAGCTTCATCGCCGCCAGGATTTCCGATCCCTGAAATCGCTTGGGGATAAAGCCATGCGTGCCCGCCGCCAGGCTCTGGAGAATGGTTTCCCTGTCGGCCGTCGCCGATATGACGATCAGGCGCACCGAGGGGAATTGCCCCCTCAGCTGGCGAACGCCGACATAGCTTTGCATACCCGGCAGGCTCAGCTCGACAGTCGCCAATGAGGGGGGCGGATCGGATTGGAGGGCGTCGATCAGCTGATCGAAGCTGACGGCATGAACGACTTTGGAAAAGTGGAGCTGGCGTTTGAGCATGGAGGCGATGCCGGTCCTCCAGAACTCCTGGTCGTCCGCCACGACCGCCACCGAACCCAAGGATGCCATAGCCGCTCCATCGAGGTCGTCCACCTGGTCCACACCCCAGAGAAGCTACCGCATGGTCACACATCCCGCCGCCGCCATGCCTCGCCGCATTTTCGCGTCAGCTATCGCAAAGATCGGAGCGATTTCGGCCCGCCGCGGCGAACATGAGGACGGTCGCGCAGAAGCCGCACTCGGCCGACATCCGGCCGACGTACCATTGGGCCCCGCCGCAACCGGGGCAGCGGTTGATCTCCCACGGATCGTAAGTCATGCAATAGCCTCGGTCCTTTATATGATCGCTCACCATGTCCGGATGCAGCATCGCCCAACTCCGTCCGACAATTAAGGGCTGCAAGTAAGCAATCGTTTGCAATGATCATCAACCCGCCTGTTCAGGATATACATTAGTGTATATACCGCGTCTTCAGCTGTCTGACCGAACCACGATCAAGCATGATGTCGATCCATTTAATGGATAGAGTAATCAATCCAAGCGGATATGTCTCAGTCTCGGGCACAGGTTAAACGTTCAAGTGTCTGCCGTTTTATCGATGCTTCGGTCCTACCTGATGTATAAGGATAATGTTATACTCACTGTCCGACTCGCAGATGGAGGAGGGTAGTAAAGGCGTTCCAAGTGAGGGGTGATCGCTTGTGAAAGGGCGGCTTAAGCCGATACGCCGATGCAACAGAAGAGCACGATAGCAGTCGTAGCCGAGGACCAGGAGTTTTGCCGGGCGGGACTTTCATCGCTTCTGAAGCGAAAGCTCGGCTTTAGATCGGTCCTGGAGGTTCGATCCAAGAAGCATCTTGATGAGGTGCTGCGATCCAATTTTCTGATTTCGCTCGTGACCGTCGATCTCGATCTACCCGGCCTGGACGGCCCGAACAGCCTGCGCCAGATGAGAAGTGAGCATCCTTCGGTGCGGGTGGCGGTCGTCACTTCTTCGGCGACGCGCGAGATCATTCTCGCCTGCCTGGCGGCCGGGATACATGGCTTCATTCCCAAGGCATTCCAGACGGCCGAGATCTGCAGCGCCCTCAGCTTTATTGTGAAGGGCCATGTGTTCGTACCCTCGGTGCTAAGCGCCGTTGAGCAGATGCGTGAGATCAGGAATGCGGTCGATCAGCCCCTACAGACCGACATCCGGCTCGGATTGACGCAGCGCCAGCAGGAAGTGCTGCACCTCATGTCCAAGGGACGTTCGAACAAGGAGATAGCGCGCGCGCTCGACATCGCGCCGGGGACGGTCAAGGTGCACATCAATGCAGCCTTCCGGACGCTTGGCGTCCATAACCGCGTGAGCGCAGCGGCCGCGTTAATGGCCCCCGCCCCGGCCGATCATCGCCTCGCTTCCCTATCCGCCTGAAAATGGCGTTCGACAGCGATCGTCCTGACTGAATCCTCGACGGCGCTCGCCATTCGGGCAGTGCTTGGATTCGTTAGGAGGGGGAGGGCTGAACGTAAAGCTTGCTCCCTCACTCTCTAAATCTCCCACTCATCTCCGCCCTGCCCTTCTCGGCTTCCTCACCTCCAAGGAACGTGTCCGCGCTCACATTCTGCTTCGCCGCGAAGTCTTTGACTTCCTGGGGTGATCTTGATCGAGCAGAACTTAGGCCCGCACCTCGAGCAGAAGTGGGCCGTCTTGGCGCCCTTCGCCGGCAAAGCCTGGTTGTGATATTGCTCGGCGGTATCGGGGTCGAGGCTGAGATTGAACTGGTCGCGCCAGCGGAATTCGAAGCGGCGGCGGCTATTCTCGGTCCGGTCGTTCACGCTTCAACCAATAATCCTTGTCCCCGAGCACGCGATCCAGAAGTGCCGGATCGCTGAGCGCCTCGGCATGCGGGAGCCGCTTCAGCGAAAGGGTGACATAATAGCCTCCGAACACGATGTTGACCGCGTCTCGCTTCCAATAATGACCATCGAGGTACACGACGACGTCCCCCACCTCGAACTCGTCGAGCGCCTCGGCCATACCCTCGGCCCATTCGGCAATCTCTTCCTCGGAGACGTTGGTGAGGCCGCGCGCGACGACTTCGCGACGGCCGACCTCAATCAATGGGATATCCGTCTCGCGCACCTCGGCGAAGGTGAAGGACTTGCGGCAGGTTAGGCACGGGATGAGCCAGCCGCATCCGCACCACGGGCAATCGAGCTGCCCGCTCGACATGGCGGGCGCATCCGTGCAGGTGCAGTGAGAAGCACCGCATCATTGGCTTTGAAGAAAAACTTGTGTCGATCGTTCCGAACCGGGGCTCCGCTCATTCCGCTGCAGGCAGATAGATTTCTCCGCCCTTCTCGCGAAATTTCTCGCTCATCTCGGCCATGCCGCGTTCCGCTTCGGCTTCCTCAGAGGTGACAGGCCCTCCCCCGGCCCCTCCCGTATGCGGGAGGGGGGTGGCTGCGAGGAAACTGTCTGCCGATTGATTCTGCTTGGCCGCGAAGTCTCGCACTTCCTGGGTGATCTTCATCGAGCAGAATTTCGGGCCGCACATCGAGCAGAAGTGGGCGGTCTTGGCGCCTTCCGCCGGGAGGGTCTGGTCGTGATATTGCTCGGCTGTGTCGGGGTCCAAGGACAGGTTGAACTGGTCGCGCCAGCGGAATTCGAAGCGGGCGCGGCTGAGGGCGTCGTCGCGCATTTTCGCCGCCGGGTGGCCCTTGGCGAGGTCGGCGGCGTGGGCGGCTAGTTTGTAGGTTACTACGCCAACTTTCACGTCGTCGCGGTCGGGGAGGCCTAGATGCTCTTTGGGGGTGACGTAGCAGAGCATCGCGGTGCCGAACCAGCCGATCATCGCGGCGCCGATGGCGCTGGTGATGTGGTCGTAGCCGGGGGCGATGTCGGTGGTGAGCGGCCCCAAGGTGTAGAAGGGCGCCTCACCGCAGGCTTCGAGCTGCTTGTCCATGTTCGCCTTGATCTTGTGCATCGGGACGTGGCCGGGGCCCTCGATCATCACCTGGACGTCGTGCTTCCAGGCGATCCGGGTCAGTTCGCCCAAGGTCGCTAGCTCGGCGAACTGGGCTTCGTCATTGGCGTCGGCGATGCTGCCGGGGCGGAGGCCATCGCCGAGGCTGAAGGCGATGTCATACGCCTTCATGATCTCGCAGATTTCCTCGAAGCGCGTGTAGAGGAAGCTCTCCTTGTGGTGTGAGAGGCACCATTTCGCCATGATCGAGCCGCCGCGGCTGACGATGCCGGTGACGCGGTTGGCGGTCATCGGCACATAGGGCAGGCGGACGCCGGCGTGAATGGTGAAATAGTCGACGCCCTGCTCGGCCTGCTCGATCAATGTGTCGCGGTAGATTTCCCAGGCGAGGTCCTCGGCGACGCCGCCGACCTTTTCCAGCGCCTGGTAGATGGGGACGGTGCCGATCGGGACGGGCGAGTTGCGGACGATCCATTCGCGGGTGTCGTGGATGTTGCGGCCGGTGGAGAGGTCCATGACGGTGTCGGCGCCCCAGCGGATCGACCAGACCATCTTGTCGACCTCGGCCGCGACGTTGGAGGCTACGGCGGAATTGCCGATGTTGGCGTTGATCTTGACGAGGAAGTTGCGGCCGATCGCCATCGGCTCGGATTCCGGGTGGTTGATGTTGCTGGGGATGATGGCGCGGCCGCGGGCGACTTCGTCGCGCACGAATTCGGGGGTGACGTAATCGGGGATTTCGGCGCCGAAGTCCTGGCCGTCACGGATGTGCTCGCGGAACTGTTCGCGGCCGAGATTCTCGCGGATGGCGACATATTCCATCTCGGGGGTGATGATGCCTTTGCGGGCGTAGTGCATCTGGGTGACGTTGGCGCCGGCACGCGCGCGAAGGACCGTGCGACGGACGTTGGGGAAGGCTTGCACGCCGCCGGAACGGTCGGGGCCGAGTTGGCCGTTATCCTCGGGGCGGACCTCGCGCTGGGCGACGTCCTCCACGTCTCCCCTGCCTCTGATCCAGTCGCGGCGGAGCTCGGGGAGGCCGGCCATGATGTCGATGCGGGCTTCGGGATCGGTGTAGGGGCCGGAGCAGTCGTAGACGCGGAGCGGCGGTTCGCCGGAGGAGGGTTCGAGGTCGATCTCGCGCATGGCGACGCGGTGCTCGCCGACGTGGATCTTCCGCGAGCCGCGGATGGGGCCGGTGGTGACCTTGAGCTCGGTGCGCGCAGGGATATCGGCCATTTGTCGTTCTCCAATATTCAAATGTGGATGATCGCGACAGCGATCAGGGTCACGCCCAGGAGCGCGGAAAAGGCGGCCCAGGCGCGGCTCGCGCGCCCGATCAGCCAGCGGGCGAAGCGGAGGAATCGGTCACCCATGGCGAGGATCAGCGCGCCCTCGAGCGCCATGATTCCGCCGAGCACCGTGACCAGCACCGCCAGCCAGTCGTCCGGCCGCCACGGGTTGACCGTGTAGACCGCCGCGCCCAGCGACAGCACGAAAAAGCCCGTGACGAAGCGCAGCCCGGGCAGCCGCTCGAAATCGCCGAGCATCGCCGCCCAGAAGCCGGGTGTGCGCCATTCGCCGATCGAGGCGGCCAGCGAATAGAGCCCGATGAACAGGACGATCCAGGCGGGGATGTCGGTGGTTTCGGCCATGCATCTCTCCTTTCGCGCGGCAGAGGAGGCACGGCATCGGGTGTGAGACCGTCCCTCCCTACGCCGGTGTCAACCGGATCAGGTTCTGCGGGTCGCGGACCGGTCAGTCCGCCTCTCAACCGCGTCGTCGCGGTCCCCCGGGGATGACTCGCCCATAGGCCAAAGCGGCCGGGCAAGGAAGGGCTAGCAGGCGAGCGGCTGGGCCGGGACGCCCTCGGCGGGCGCCTTCTTGACGCCGGAGAGGCAGACGGG
>NZ_DATCYB010000062.1:0-96821 GCF_036570505.1 Allosphingosinicella sp.
GCCCAGTCGAGCTGCCGGCCGCCATGGTTGGAGAGGATGGCCCCGTCCGCGCCGGCCGTCCTGGCGCGCTCCACATCCTCCGGCGCGAGCAGACCCTTCACCAGCAGCTTGCGCGGCCAGCGATCGCGGATGCGGCCGAGATGGCCCCAGTCGAGCTCGACATCCATATGATCGCGGGTCCAGAAGGCGCCTTCGAAGAGGCTGCGCTTATCCGGAGGGAACCAGCGCTCCAGGTTCGCGAAGCGGGGAAGGCCGCGCGGCAGCAGGGTCGAAGTCCACCAACGGACGTGGAGGGCAGCATCCACGACCTCCCGAAGGGTTAGGATCGATGGTTTGATTCGCTCGCGAATGTCCCAGGATCGCTTGCCGAAGGTCTGGGCGTCTGTGGTGACGACCAGCGCGTCGCACCCGACGGCCTCGGCGCGGGCGATGAGGTCGTCGGTGATCTCGGGCGGGTCGATGACGTAGAGCTGAAACCAGTGACTGACGCCCGATGTAGCCGCGACCTCCTCGATGGAGTTGTTGGACATGGTGGACTGGACGAAGGGTATGCCCATCTTCGCCGCGCCCGCCGCGAGCAGGCGGTCGGCGTCCTTGCGGAACACCCCGTTCAGTCCTGTCGGCGCGACCAGCAGCGGCAGCGGGAGACGCTGGCCCAACAGGGAACGCGAGAGATCGCGCCGGCTGACATCGACCAGCGCGCGCGGCAGGAATCGCCAACGGTAGAAAGCCGAAAGATTGCCGGCGAGCGCGCCCTCGTCGCCTGCGCCCGCCTCAAGATATTCGAGCGCGAAGCGCGGCAGCCGGCGGTGGGCCATGGCGCGCAAATCCTCGATCGTCGCGGCGCGTTTAGGATTCCGGCCGCGATAGAGGTAGCGGCGGGGGCTGGTTCCAAGCTGGGCGACGGCGGTCGCTCGCTCGGCCGGGAAGTCCGGCCCTCCGCCCGGCATCATGATCATTTCGGGTTCGCGCGGATGCTGTCGCTCACCCGATCAGGAACCCTCGATGCCGGCATTGGTTCAGATGGGAAACGGTTAACCGAGCGAGCGGAGACAGCACATGGCCACCACCGCCGGCGACATTCTCGTCGAAAGCCTGATCGATTGGGGCGTGGAGGTGGTGTTCGGGCTCCCGGGCGACGGCATCAACGGCATCATCGAGGCCTTTCGCATCCGGCAGGACAAGATACGCTTCATCCAGACAAGGCACGAGGAAGTCGCCGCCTTCGCCGCCTGCGCCTATGCGAAGTGGACGGGGCGCCTCGGCGTCTGCATTGCGACCTCGGGGCCGGGCGGCATTCATCTGCTGAACGGCATTTACGACGCCAAGCTCGACGGCCAGCCGGTGCTGGCGATCACCGGGCTGCAGTTCCACGACCTCCTCCACACCCACACCCAGCAGGATGTTGAGCTCGACAAGCTGTTCATGGATTCCTGCGCCTACAGCGCGCGGATCATGGGGCCGACCCATGTCGAGAATGTCGTCGAGCTCGCCATCCGCACCGCGCTCGCCTATCGCCAGCCGACCCATGTCACCATGCCTGTCGACATCCAGTCGATGCCGGTCGACAAGGCGAAGCGCTCGAAGCGCAACATCGCCGATCACGTCTCCAGCTTGATGGCCAGGGGCGGGCAGCTTCCCGACCGGACGCAGCTGGAACGCGCCGCCGCCATCCTCAACCAGGCGGAAAAGCCCTTCATCCTCGTCGGCCAGGGCGCCCTCGGCGCCGGCCAGGAGCTGCTGGAGATGGCGGAGAAGCTAGGTGCGCCGATCGGCAAGGCGCTGCTGGGCAAGGGCGCAGTGCCTGACCTCAGCGACTATTCGACCGGCGGCGTGGGCTTGCTCGGCACGAGGCCGTCGCAGGACGCGCTGGAAGGTTGCGACACGCTGCTCATCGTCGGCTCGAGCTTCCCCTATATCGAATATTATCCGAAGCCCGGAGCGGCGCGAGCGGTTCAGATCGAGATCGATCCCAAGCGCATCGGCCTTCGCTATCCCGTCGAGGCGGGGCTGGTCGGCGACAGCCGTTCCGTGCTGCGCGAGCTTCTGCCTCTCGTCCGCCGCAACGAGAATCGCGATTTCCTGGCCGAGGCGCGACAGGGCGCCGGCGCCTGGCGCGACCTGATGGAGGAGCGCGGCACGCGGGCCGACCTGCCGATGAAGCCGCAGGTGGTAACGCACGAACTCAACAAGCTCCTCGACGACGACGCCATCATCGTCACCGACAGCGGCACGATCACCACCTGGGTCGCGCGCCACATCGACATGCGCGGGACCATGATGTTCAGCTGTTCGGGCAATCTCGCCACCATGGCCTGCGGCATCGGCTACGCGATCGCGGCCGCCATCGCCTATCCGGAGCGGCGGGTGGTGGCGGTGATCGGCGACGGTTCGACGTCGATGCTGATGGGGGATCTCGTCACGCTCCGTAAATACGGTCTCGACGTGAAGCTGATCGTCATCAAGAACGACAGCCTCGGTATGATCAAGTGGGAGCAGATGGTCTTCCTCGGCAATCCTGAGTTCGTCTGCGATTTGGAGCCCATTGATTTCACCAAGGTCGCCGAAGGTTGCGGCCTCCGCTCGCTCCGGATCGACGATCCGGCCCGATGCGCCGGTCAGCTCCGCGAGGCGCTCGCCACGCCCGGACCCTGCCTGATCGAGGCGGTCGTCGATCCACACGAGCCGCCGATGCCGCCGAAGATCGAGGCGAAGCAGGCGCTCCATCTCGCGGAATCTCTGGTGAAGGGCACGCCCAACGCCAGCAAGATCGCCCTCACCATCGCGTCCGACAAGGTGCGCGAGCTGGTGTGAGCGGCACGCAAGAGCGTGTAGAGATCAAGGCGCCGTCGGGCCGCGTCGCCGCCGAATTCACGCCTTACTCCGCCGAGGCCGCGCGGGCGCTTGAGGCGGATCTCAGGGCTTCGCTCGGCATGGCAGTGAATTTTGGTGCCCAGAGCCGAGCCCTCTTCGCCACCGACGCCTCCAACTACCGCCAAGTGCCGATCGGCGTCGTGACACCAAGGAGCCGCGACGAGGTGATTGAGACCGTCAGGCACTGCCGCAAGCATGATGCCCCAATCGTCGCGCGAGGCGGCGGCACGAGCCTCGCCGGGCAGGGCTGCAACGTAGCCGTCGTGATCGACTTCTCCCGCCATCTCGACCGGATCATGGCGCTCGACCCGGAGGAGCGGCTCGCTTGCGTGGAGCCGGGCTGCATCCTCGACACGCTGCGCGACGCGGCGGAGAAGCATCATCTGACCTTCGGCCCCGATCCTTCGACCCACAGCCGCAACACGCTCGGCGGCATGATCGGCAACAACAGCTGCGGTGTCCATTCGGTGATGGCGGGGCGCACCTCCGACAATGTCGAGCGGATGACGATCCTCACCTATGACGGCGAGATATGGGAGGCGGGGCCGACGCCGGGCGTCGAGCTCGAGCGCATCATCATCGAAAACGGGCGCCGCGGCGAAATCTACGGGCGCTTGCGCGGTCTGATAGACCGCTACGGCCCGCAGATCGAGGCCTGTTATCCAGATATCCCCCGGCTCGTCTCCGGCTTCGAGAATCTCGATGCGCTGCTTCCAGGGCGCGGCTTCAACATCGCACGGGCATTGGTTGGAACCGAGGGGACCTGCGCGCTTGTGCTCGACGCGACCTTGCGGCTGATGCCGAGCCCGCCTTGCCGGGCGCTGACGCTGCTCGGCTTCGATGACATCTTCCTCGCCGCCGATGCCGTGCCCGATGTGCTGGCGCTGGGTCCGATCGGCATCGAAGGCTTCGACGACCTCCTCTTCAAATATATCAGCGAAGGCCATGTCGCGAACGCGGGGCTGAAGCTCTTTCCCGAGGGCAAGGGCCGGCTGATCGTCGAGACTGGCGGCGATAGCCCGAGCGAGGCGCGGCGGCAGGCGGAGCGGATCGCGAACGCCATGGAAGGCCGGTGTCGCGCCAGCATCGTTTCCGATCCCGCCGACCAGCATCGGGTCTGGACGGCCCGTGAGGGCGGTCTCGGCGCCACGGCCATGGTGCCGGACAAGCCGGAAAGCTGGGAAGGGTGGGAGGACAGCGCCGTGCCGCGCGAGAAGCTCGGCGATTATCTGCGCGACCTCAAGGCGTTGATGCATCGCTACGGCTATGAATCCGCCGTCTACGGCCATTTCGGCGACGGTCTCGTCCACTGCCGGATCAATTTCGACCTCCGCACCGAAGCGGGGCTCGCCAATTGGCGCGATTTCATGGGGGAGGCCGCGCGGCTGGTCACCTCCTACGGCGGCTCGCTCTCCGGCGAGCATGGCGACGGCCAGGCGCGGGCCGAGCTTCTGGAGACGATGTACGGCCCCGAGCTCGTCCGCTGCTTCCGCGAGTTCAAGGCGATCTGGGACCCCACGAACCGCATGAACCCGGGCAAGGCGATCGATCCTTTCCCGCTCGACGCCAATCTCCGCCTCGGCCCCGGCTACAAGCCGCCGAAGCTCGACACCCATTTCGCCTATGCGGCTGATCACGGCTCCTTCGCCCACGCCACCATCCGCTGCGTCGGCGTCGGCGCTTGCCGCCGGCTCGACGCCGGCGACGAGGTCATGTGCCCCAGCTACATGGCGACGCGGGAGGAGAAGCACTCGACCCGCGGCCGCGCCCATCTGCTCCACGAAATGGTGCGCGGCGAGATCATCAAGGACGGCTGGGACAGCGCGGAAGTCGAGGACGCGCTGTCGCTCTGCCTGGCCTGCAAGGGCTGCCGCCGCGATTGCCCCGTCTCGGTCGACATGGCCACCTACAAGGCGGAATTCCGCTCGCACCATTACGAGCACCGCCGACGGCCGCGCTCGGCCTATTCGATGGGCTTCATCCACAAGGCGGCACGGCTCGCGGAGCACGCGCCCTGGCTCGCCAATTTCTTCACCCGTACGCCCGGCGTGTCGGCGCTGTCGAAATGGATTGGCGGCGTTCACCCGAACGCCGAAATGCCCGCCTTCGCCCGCCGCTCTTTCCGCCGCTGGTTCCAGGACCGAGCGGCGCCTTCCGCCGGCGGCGAGAGAGTCCTGCTCTGGCCCGACACCTTCAACAATCATTTCCGCCCAGACACCGCCATCGCCGCAACTCGCCTGCTGGAGAGCGCCGGCTACAGCGTCGCTATCCCCGACCGGCCGCTATGCTGCGGTCGACCGCTCTACGACTGGGGATTTCTCGATGAAGCCAAAGCCCTCTGGGAGGAGAGCTTCGCCGCGCTGAAGTCGGAGATAGAGCAAGGCACGCCGATCATCGGTCTGGAGCCTGCCTGCACCTCCGCCTTCAAGGACGAGTTGCCCGGCCTGTTTTCCAAGCGCCTCGAGGCGAAGCGGCTGTCGGAGCAGGTCGTCCATTTCACCGATTTCGTCGCGGGGCATTTCGAACGCTTCCCCGAGCCGCTCAAGGGCGGCCGCGCGCTCGTGCAGGCGCATTGCCACCATCATGCAGTGATCGGCTTCGAGCCGGAAATGGCGCTGCTCGAGCACCTGCACATAAAGGCCGAGCGCCCGCCCCAGGGCTGTTGCGGCATGGCCGGCGCGTTCGGCTTCGCCAAGGAGACGCATGATGTCGCCACCGCCATCGGTGAGCGAGTGCTGCTGCCCGCCGTGCGGGAAGCGCCGGAAGAAAGCCTGATCCTCGCCGACGGCTTCAGCTGCCGCGAGCAGATCGAGCGGACAGGCCGAAGGACGCGCCACATCGCGGAGCTTCTGGCCGAGCGAATGCTTGATGCCCCGGCTTGACCCGCCGCCGCCGCGCCTGATGGCTCGATGCTTATAATTGGATGAGATTGAGGCCGCTCTCGGGATCCTTGCGTCGGCAAAGATGCTCCGGGGAGTCGGTAAGGATGAGTTCCAGCGTCGGCCGGACATGCGCCTTGACGAGATGGCCCGCCACCGCGCTACCATCGCGCCGGCCGAGCACGATGTGAATGTGGATCGCCGGACTATTGTCCGGATTGACGCCGATATCGCCGGTGAGCGACGCGACCTCGACCTGATCGTCCACCGGGATTTCGCGATAATCCTTCTCGTCCCAGTCGAAATAGGCGAGGAGCGCGTCGCTGAAGGCACCAATTCCCGTAATCTGCGCTCCCCTGATCTTCTCCCGGCGACTGAGCTCCCGCAGACCGGACATCACCTCGTCTCCCGCCTCAAAGATAGCCGCGATCGTGCGCAATCCGCTGGTGTTGTGAATGATCTTGCTATGCATGCTCCCACTCCTGCTCCTCGGCATCGCATCGATAGGCGAGCGAGGTTCAACTCCGTGGACGTTCCTGCGTCAGGCGGGTTCCGAGCCGACGGCGCGCTGAGCAGAACGTTCATGGCGTTCTGCGCCGCTCTGACCGATCAGCCGCATTGCTCCTGGATGTGAGACCGACCCTCGCCGCTGTGATTGCGGATGGCGAACTCGGGGCGGATGTTTCGGCTGATTAGCGGTCGGCTAGCTTCTTGCTGAGGGCGGCGTTGGCTTCCTTCAATGGGTGCGCTACAGCACGGCCTCGCCATGGAGGTTCATCAGCGAATGCATGAGGCCTTCGTCGGCGCTCGAGCAGACGCCGAGGACTACGGCCTCGTCGCAACCCTCCGCCGCCAGATAGGCGTGGCCCATCGTCGAATCGATGTAGATCGATTCACCTTCCTCCAGCACGACCGGGTCGTAAAACTCGGTATGAACCTCAACCCTTCCCTGGAGCACGTAGATCAGCTCCTCGCCCTGGTGGCGGACGAGCTCGCCGAACTCCTCGGGCGTGCGCGCGCGGATCCGGGTGATGATCGGGATCATCCGCTTCCGGCGAAGCTCCGTGCACAGATAGTAATAATCGTAGTTCGGCGTGTTGACCCGAAACGCGTCCTCGATGCGGCCGATGCTGCGGCGTGCCGTGACCTGGGGCTCCTCGCTCGCACTCGTCTCGGCGAACAGATCCGACATACGAATGTTCAGCCGCTGGCTCAACTGCTGGAGCTTGTCGTACGTCAGCGTCAGCCGGTCATGCTCGACCTTTGACAGGGTCGAGACGGGAATCCCGCATTTCGCGCTCATCTCCTTGAGCGTCCATCCGAAACGCGCACGCAGGTCGCGCAGCACGGCGCCCAGTGTCGGCTGCTGGCCCTTCATCGCATAGACTCCTACCACAACTCGTTTGACAATTCTCTAATCAGGATCATTATGGCCCATTCAGGACGCGCAGCCACTGGAGATAGATAAAGGGGAGCGCGGCGGGACGCAATCGCGCGATGAAGACATCGGCGACGCAAGGAGGGATCATGCGGTCATTGAAGATTATCGCGGCGGCGCTGCTGGCGGCGCTGGCCGGTCCGGCGGCTCATACCCAGGGTCCGGCGCCCCAGGCGCCGGTGGCAACGCCCCTTTCGGCGAAGGCGGCTCCGCCTGCCGCTCCGGCGGCTCGGGCAGGCGGTGAGCCCTTGGAACGTGCGAACGTCGAGGCCTGGCTCGACGGCTTCATGTCCTATGCGCTCCCCCGTGGCGACGTAGCGGGCGCCGTCGTCTTGGTCGTCAAGGACGGCGAGACGCTATACCAGAAGGGCTATGGCTATGCCGACGTGGAGGCGCGCAAGCCCGTCGATCCCCAAGCCACGCTCTTCCGTCCCGGCTCGGTTTCGAAGCTCTTCACCTGGACGGCGGTGATGCAGCTCGTCGAGGAGGACAAGCTGGAGCTCGACCAGGACGTCAACGCCTATCTCGATTTCAAGATACCGCCGCGCGAGGGCGAGCCGATCACGCTTCGCGACATCATGACCCACACCGCCGGCTTCGAGGAAACGATTCGCGGCCTCATCACCGCCGAGCCGGAGGGCGTGCCGCCCCTGGGCGAGGTGATGAAGGCATGGGTCCCCGAGCGCATCTTCGCGGCGGGAACGACGCCCGCTTACTCCAATTACGCCACCGCGCTCGCCGGCTACATTGTCGAGCGGGCGTCCAGCATGTCGTTCGACGATTACGTCGATCGCAACATCTTCGAGCCGCTGGGCATGACCCGCTCCAGTTTTCGTCAGCCGCTTCCGGAGCGGCTGCGGCCGCTTATGTCGAAAGGCTATGCGCTCGGGTCGGGCGGCCCCAAGCCTTACGAGATGGTCGGGCCGGCGCCGGCGGGCAGCCTCGCATCGACGGGCGCCGACATGGCGAAGTTCATGATCGCCCATCTGAACCAGGGCGGCCCGCTCCTGGACCCGCAAACCGCGCGCATGATGCACGGCACGACGCTCGACATGATCCAGCCGCTCAACCGCATGGCGCTGGGCTTCTACGAGCAGGACATCAACGGCCATGATGTCATCGCCCATGGCGGCGACACGCAGTGGTTCCACAGCTATCTCTGGCTCTTCCCGGAGCAGGACGTCGGGCTCTACGTTTCGGTGAACAGCGCCGGTCGCGACGGCGCCGCGGGCGCGATCCGATCCGCGCTCTTCGATCAGTTCGCCGACCGCTATTTCCCGCCCGAGCAACCCGCCCAGGCCCAAAGGGTCGATGCGCAGACCGCGGCCGAGCATGCCCGGATGATGGTCGGCACCTACACCAACAGCCGGCGGGCGGATTCGAGCTTCTTCAAGGCACTCGGGCTGGTCGGACAGATGAAGATCGGCCTCAATGAGGACGGCGGCCTCGTCGTCGATTTCCTGCCTAGCCTCGGCGGAGCGCCGCGCGAATGGGTGGAGATCTCGCCTTTCGTCTGGCGTGATGCTCATAGTCATGAACTCATGGCGGCGGAGGTCGTCGACGGCGAGGTCGTCCGGCTGAGCTTCGGCTTCGTCTCGCCCTTCATGATGTTCGAGCCCGCGCCTTGGTATCTCTCCAGCGCCTGGCTCCTCCCCGCCTTGCTCCTGGGCCTCGGGGTCCTCGTGATCACCGCCTTGTCCTGGCCGATCGGCTGGGCCGCCCGGCGCCGCTACGGCGCGAAGCTGGCCTTCGCCGGCCATGATCTCAAGGCGTATCGGCTGGTCCGCGGCTTCTCAGCCCTGGTCGTCCTGGTGCTGATCGGCTGGGCGGTGGCGATCGGTGTCATGATGTCCGACATGAACCTGCTCTCCGGCTCGCTCGACTGGCTTGTCTGGCTGCTCCAGGTCGCGGGCTGGATAGCCTTCCTGGGCCTGTTCGGCATCGCCCTCTGGCATCTCTGGCTCGTCTGGAAGGGCAAGAGGGGCTGGTTCTCGAAGCTGTGGAGCATGTTGATCGTGCTCGCCGCCTTCGTGGCGCTCTGGGTCGCGGTCGGCTTCAACCTTCTCGATTTCGGCACCAGCTACTGAAGGTCGGGATCGTGACCGCTTCGCTGACGCTCCGCGTTCGACGGGAAAGCTTCGCCTACCTGAAGCCGTTTCGCATCTCCGGTCACGTGTTCACGGCGACGGAGCTGATGGTGGCGGAGCTTTCCGACGGCACGCATTGCGGTCGTGGCGAAGCGGCGGGCGTCTATTATCTGGGCGACGACGTGCCCGCGATGCTCGCGGCGGTCGAGCGGGTTCGTCCGGTCATCGAGGCGGGCGCGACGCGGAGCGACCTGCAATCGCTCCTGCCGCCCGGGGGCGCCCGCAACGCCATCGATTGCGCCTGGTGGGAGCTGGAAGCGAAGCAGTCACGCCGTCCTGTGTGGGAGATCGCCGGGGTGCCAGAGCCGCGCCCGCTCAGGACCACGCTGACGCTGGGCGCCGACGATCCGATCGCCATGGCGACCGCCGCGACGGCGCTGGGCGATGTCACCGCCATCAAGGTCAAGCTTACCGGCGAGGCCGCGCTGGATGCCATGCGCGTCGTCGCGGTGCGGGCGGCGCGGCCCGATTGCTGGCTGGGGGTGGACGCCAATCAGGGCTATGACCCCATCGACGTGCCGGCCCTGGCGAAGCTGCTGGCCACGCTCGACGTCGCGTTGCTCGAGCAGCCCGTCGCGCGCGGACGCGAGGCGGAGCTTGAGGGAATCGACCGCCCGCTGCCTTTCGCCGCCGACGAAAGCTGCGTGTCGCTCGCCGAGCTGGACTCGCTCGTCGGCCGGTTCGACACTGTCAATATCAAGCTCGACAAATGTGGCGGCTTGACGGAGGGACTGGCGATCGCCGCCCGTGCCCGCGAGCTTGGGCTGGGTATCATGGTCGGCAACATGATGGGCACCAGCCTGTCGATGGCGCCCTCCTTCATCCTCGGACAGCTCTGCGACATCGTCGATCTCGACGGTCCGACCTTTCTGGCGACGGACCGCACCCCTTCGGTCGAATATCGCGGCGGAGACATCTGGTGCCCGGATGCCGTCTGGGGCGCGAACGCCGTTTGCGAAACGACCTGTTGACAATTCTCTGATTGGGACCGTAGCATCCCAAACAGGACATAACGATAATCGAGGGGATGGCGGGTGAGCATATCGGCCCGATGGACGCGTCGCTCATTCGTGGCGGGCGCGGCAGGCGCTGCATTGGCTTTTCCAATAGTCAATCGCGGCTATTACCGTTTGGGCGCGGCGGCCCCGCGCGATTATTCCCGCCGGGCCATCGATCTGGTGCGCGAGGCGCTCGTCATCGACATGCTCGCGCCGTTGAAGATCGACATGCGCCCCGAATATTTTGCTCGTCCGCTCAGCGACGAGGATGCCGCGGATTTTCGCGCGAGCGGAATCACGGGCTTCCACAATGCGGTTGGCCTCGGCGGTCCGACCGCGCGGGCCGACGCCTTGGCTTTCCTGGCCGCATGGCAGGGCTTCGCCGGGCGCAATCCGCATGTCTTTTCACTGGTCGGCAGGGCCGAAGATCTCGACCGGGCGAAGAGCGAGGGCCGATGCGCGGTCATCATGGGTATCCAGAATTCCGAGCATTTCGAGAAGGTCGAGGATGTCGAGCTCTTCTACCAGCTCGGCCAGCGCTGCTCCCAGCTCACCTATAACGCCCAGAACCTGATCGGATCGGGCAGCACTGAGCGGGTGGACGGCGGCGTCACCGATTACGGGGCCGGGATCATCAAGGCGATGAACGACGTCGGCATGCTGATCGACGTGTCCCATTGCGGCGATCGGACGACGCTGGACGCGATCGAGCTGTCGCCGAGGCCGATCGCTATCACCCACAGCAACTGCCGCGCGCTCGTCGATCATCCACGGGTGAAGACCGACGAGGCGATCAAGGCGTTGGGCGCCAAGGGCGGTGTGATGGGCATAACGGGCGTTCGCATGTTCGTGCGCGGCAAGGAGCCGACGACCATCGCCCACATGGTCGACCATATCGATCATGTCGCGAGGCTGATCGGCATCGAGCATGTCGGCGTCGGATCGGACGCCGATCTCCAGGGCTATGACGACATGCCGCCCGACCAGTATGAGATGCTGAAGGCCGGGTACAAGGCGAGCTACGCCTTCCGCGACAAGATCGACACCGACGGCTTCGATCATCCGAAGAAGATCTACGACCTGGCGGAGGAACTGATCCGCCGCGGCTATTCCGACGCCAACATCCAGGCGGTGCTCGGAGGCAATTTCCGCAGGCTGCTCGGCGATACGTGGAAGCCGATCGCGCTGCCGGAGAAGTTTTCCATGGGGGGAGAAGTGAGATGAGGAAGTCCGGATTTTCGCTCCGCGCCATGCTGGCGTTGTCCGCCGCCGGGGCGGCGCTCGTGGTGCCGGGGGTCGCACATGCGCAGCAAGCGGAGGTGGAGGCGTCGGGCGACACGATAATCATCGTCACCGCCCAGAAGCGCGAGCAGAATCTGCAAGATGTCCCGGCATCGATCAGCGTCGTCGGGGGCGAAACCCTGATCGAATCCGGTGCGGCGCAGATCTCCGACCTCACCGGTTACGTGCCGGGCCTTCATATCAACAACCTCGGAACTCCGGGCCAGTCGCGGATCGCCCTGCGTGGCATTTCGCCGCTCGGTGCGAGCGCGAGCGTCGGCGTTTACATCGACGAGGCACCAGTAGGATCGAGCACGGCTTACACCGAAAGCGGGAGCTTCACCATCGACCTCCTGCCATATGACCTCGCCCGGATCGAGGTGCTGCGGGGCCCGCAGGGAACCCTCTACGGAGCGAGCACGATCGGCGGTCTCCTCAAATATGTGACGATCGCGCCGGATCTCGACGAATTTTCCGGCCGTGCCGGCGTCGAGGCCTTCACGATCAATCACGCTGGCGACATTGGCTATGCCGCACAAGGGCGGATCAATGTACCGCTGGTCGAAGACCGGCTCGCCATCACCGCAAGCCTGGCGCATCGCAGCACCTCAGGCTGGATCGACAATGTACAGACCGGCGCCAAGGACCAGAACGACTATCACCAGACCGGCGGCCGGGTGAGCCTGCTCTGGCAGCCGGTCGATCGACTGAATGTGCACCTCTCCGCAATCTACCAGGAGCTGAAAGCGGACAGCCTCAGTACGACAACTCAGGATTTGACCGGCACGCCGGTCGGAAACGGGCGCTCGAATTTCAACTTCGTTCCCGAGCGGTTCGAGTCCGAGTTCCAATATTATGCCGGCACCGTCGAATATGATCTCGACTTCGCCACTTTGTCGTCAACGACGACCTATACCGACGCCGAACGGTTCGAGACGGCGGATGCGAGCCGCATCTTCGGGACGTTGTTCCCGCTGCTGACGGGCGGCGCGATCGGGCCGGGCGTTTCGCCTTTCGACAACACGATCACGATGGAAAAGTGGACGGAGGAGGTCCGCCTGACATCGGCCGCGGGCGGCCGGTTCGAATGGCTGGCCGGCTTCTTCTACACGCACGAGGACGCGCTCAACGATCAGATCGTCTTCTCGTTCGATATGGACGGGAACGTGATCGCGCCGCTGAACCCGCTGGCGACGGTGCAATTGCCGTCGACCTATGAGGAATATGCCGGCTTCGGTAACGCGACCTGGCGGGTGACCGACCGATTCTGGGTCACCGGAGGCCTCCGTTGGGCTCATAACAACCAGACTTTCCGGCAGATCTCGGCGGGCGCGATCGTGCCGGCGGCCAACGATCCGGGCGAGTCGTCCGAAAGCGTCTGGACCTACAGCATCAGCCCGCAATACCACTTTACCGACGACACGATGGTCTACGCGCGAGTGGCGACCGGCTATCGGCCGGGCGGCCCGAACGTCATCCTGCCCGGCCTTCCTCCCACCTTCGACCCGGATACGGTTACAAATTACGAGCTCGGTCTGAAGACGCGCCTTTTCAATCCGGATATGTCGATTGATGTGGGCGTATTCCGGATGGACTGGGACGATATCCAGATTCCGATCGCGTTCGGCGGCACTTCCGGTCTTGGTAACGGTGCCACCGCGCGCAGCCAGGGAATCGAGGCCGCCCTGGTCTGGCAGCCCATACCGGCCCTGACGTTGGGCGCCAACGGCGCCTACACCGATTCGGAGCTGACCGAGGATGCCCCGGCCGTCTCCGGCCTGGCGGGAGATCGACTCACTCACATCCCGAAGTTCAGTGGCTCCTTCACGGCGAACTACGCGTTCGCGGTCGGTGCCAATGCAGACGCGGAAATTGGCGGGGGGTTGCGGCATGTCGGGCACCGCTTCTCTGCGGTGGAGAGCAATCCGTTCGCCCTCGACATCCCCTCCTACACGGCGCTCGACCTCAATGCTTCGGTAACACTGGATGAGCGGTACACGATCCGCGTCTACGCGCGGAACGTCACCGACGAGGACGGTCCAATCGCGCGTTCCCTGATCAACGACGGCTTGAACCAGCCCAGCTTTATCACCGTTGTCCCGCTCCAGCCCCGAACGATCGGGCTGGCGCTCGACGTCGCGTTCTAGCCTGGTGGGCCAAGCCAATATGAACGTTCCGTTCGTCCCGACCAGTGGCATGTTGTCGCTTCCGCAGCCTTACCTTCTCTTCCTCGGAGACACGAAGGAGCCGAGCTATGCCAAGACGGCCTTCGGCCTTCGCGACTGGGCCGGCGAGGCCTGTGTCGGGGAGATGGTGTGCGGCGAGGGCAGCGTCACGGCCGGGCTGCCGCGGCTGACGCCGGCCGAGGCACGGTCGCGGGGCGCGCGGTCGCTTGTCATCGGCGTTGCCAATGAAGGCGGCGTGATCGCGGAGAGCTGGCTGCCGTCGCTGGTGGGGGCACTGGAGGCGGGGCTCGATATCGTGAGCGGAATGCACGTTCGGCTTAGGGATATTCCGGCGCTGGCCGAGGCCGCCGATCGCCACGGGCGGCGGCTGATCGACGTCCGCACGCCGCCGGCGAAGTTGAGCGTCGCGACCGGCCGCAAGCGCGGCGGGAAGCGGCTGCTGACGGTCGGCACGGATTGCGCGCTCGGCAAGAAATATACGGCGCTTGCTCTCGCCCGCGCTTTCGCCAAGCGTGGCGTGGATGCCGACTTTCGCGCCACGGGGCAGACCGGCATCATGATCGCGGGCGGGGGAATGCCGATGGACGCCGTCATATCCGACTTCGAAGCTGGGGCCGCGGAGATGCTCAGCCCCGATGCCGCGCCCGATCACTGGGACGTGATCGAGGGACAGGGATCGCTGTTCCACCCCGCTTATGCCGCCGTGTCGCTGGGACTGCTGCACGGCAGCCAGCCCGACGTGTTCGTCGTCTGCCATCGGCCAGGGCGAACCCGGGTCATGGGGCTGGAGGATTTCGCGCTTCCATCGATCGAAGAAGTGATCGAGCTCACCATCCGGCTCGGCCATCGGACCAATCCCGCCATCCGGTGCGGGGGCGTATCGCTCAACACGTCGTCGTTCGACGATGTCGAAGCCGACCAGATCATCGCGCGCGAGGGCGAGAAGCTGGGAATCCCGGCCGCGGACCCGATCCGCGGCGGTCCGGCTTTTGACGCGCTCGTCACGGCCTGCCTGGGCTGAGACATGGCAAAGGGGGCGGATGGCACGCAATCGAGCTGGTTCCAGCGTTTCCTCCTGCCGGGACTCGCCTTCAAGGCGGTGGTGATCGGCGGCGGCTATGCGACGGGGCGGGAGCTCGCCGAATTCTTCCTCGGCAGCGGCCCGCGCGGAGGATTGGCGGGCATGGTACTCGCCATGGCCGTCTGGAGCCTTGTCTGCGCCGTCGCCTTCCTCTTCGCCCGCGCCACCGCTGCGTACGATTATCGCAGCTTCTTCAAGGCGCTGCTCGGACGCTTCTGGCTGCTCTTTGAAATCACCTATCTGCTCTTCCTGGTTCTCATCCTGGCCGTGGTCGCAGCCGCGGCCGGCACTATCGGGGCGGAGGTGTTCGGCCTGCCGCTGATCGTCGGAACCTTGCTGCTGATCGGCGCGATCGTCGGCGTGACCAGCTTCGGCAACCGGGGCGCGGAGCAGCTCTTCAAATATGCGTCGAGCTTCATCTATCTCACCTACGCGCTCTTCCTGGTGCTGGCCCTCACCAGCTTCGGTGACCGGATCGGGCCCGCCTTCGCGCTATACGTGCCGGCCGACGGCTGGGCGCTCGGCGGCGTCACCTATGCGAGCTACAATGTCGTCGCCGTGGTCGCGGTGCTGCCCTTCGTGCGGCACCTGACGAGCCGGCGCGACGCGATCGTGGCGGGGGTGCTGGCGGGGCCGCTCGCGATGCTTCCGGCGCTTCTCTTCTTCCTCTGCATGATCGCCTTTTACCCCGCCATCGGAGCTGAGGCGCTGCCGTCGGACTACCTGCTGGAGCGGATGAGCGTTCCCTCCTTCCAGTACATCTTCCAGTTGATGATCTTCTGCGCCCTGCTGGAAACCGGCGTCGGCGTCGTCAACGCGGTCAATGAAAGGATCGCCGAGGCCGTCCGCGACCGTGATTCCAGCCGCTTCCCCAGGATCGCCCGTTTCGCCATTTCCGCCTCGCTGCTGGTCAGCTCGGCCTTCGTGGCGGCGAGCGTCGGTCTCATCGATCTCATCGCCGCCGGCTATGGCGCCTTCGGCTACATCATGCTCGTGGTTTTCGTGGCGCCGCTGCTGCTCATCGGCACCGCGCGCCTCAGAACGGGCGCACCCGTTCGTCCTCAAGAAAATACCCGCGCCGCCTGAAATCAGGAAATCGTCATGGTTCGAACCTTCGCCACCGCCATAGCCGCCGCCGTCTGCCTTGCCCCGGTTCCGGCGCTCGCCGCCCCGCCCGAAGGATTCGACGCCCGGATCGAGGCGCTGCGAAAGGAAATGGGCGTTCCCGGCATGTCGATCGCCATCGTCGAGGATGGCAAGACGACGCTGGCCAAGGGCTATGGCGTTCGAAAGCTGGGAGGGAACGCGCCCGTCGACGCCGATACCATCTTCCCGACCGGATCGACGGGCAAGGCCGTTACCGTCGCAGCCCTCGCCATCCTGGTCGACCAAGGCAAGATCGCCTGGGACGACAAGGTGATCGACCATATCCCCTGGTTTCAGATGTACGATCCCTGGGTGACGCGCGAGATGACCGTGCGCGACCTGCTCGTCCATCGCAGCGGCCTGGGGCTTGGCGCCGGCGATCTCCTCTTCGTCCCCCGTTCGGACCGGAGCCGCCGCGAGACGGTGGAGCGGCTGCGCTACATCAAGCCCGCGACCAGCTTCCGCAGCAGCTATGCCTATGACAACGTCCTCTACATGGTCGCCGGCCAGTTGATCGAGGAGGTGACCGGCCAGACCTGGGAAGATTTCATCGCCGAGCATGTCTTCAAGGCCGCCGGCATGGAGGAATCGACGAGCCACGGCGGAGCGCGTTTCGCCACCGCCAACCGCGCCTTCCCGCATGCCCGCATGGACGGCGGCCTGCGCGGCGCCGGCCATCAGGAGCTGCTCGACGAGCGGGACGAGCTGGGTCGCAACGCGGCGCCGGCGGGCGGCCTCGCCATGAGCGCGAGCGACCTCGCCCGCTGGCTCGCCATCCAGCTCGCCCACGGCAAGTTGCCGGAAGGCGAGGGGCGGCTCTACAGCGAGGCGCAGGCCCGCGAGATGTGGACTCCGCTCGTCATCCAGCCGATCCGGGAGCTGCCCGAGCCGCTCAAACCCACCCAGCCCAATTTCGACACCTATGCGCTCGGCTGGACCGTGACCGATTATCAAGGCGAGAAGATCATCTGGCACGGCGGCGCCGTCTTCGGCTCCCTCACCGCCGTGGTGCTGATCCCGGAGGAAGACGTCGGCTTCTCGATCACGATCAATTCCGAAGATGGCGAGATGATTCGAGGGCTCATGTACGAGCTCCTCGACCATTATCTGGGCCGCCCGCCCGCCGACTGGCCGGAGAAATGGGCCGCCTTCAAGCAGCAGCGTGTCGCGGCGGGGCTGAAGGCTCTCGCGGCGCAGCAGTCCAGTCCGGCGGATATCGGTCCGTCGCTGCCGCTCGCCCGCTACGCCGGCGCCTACAAAGACGCTTGGTACGGCCGGATCGCCATCGGCCAAAAGAAGGACGGGCTCACCATCGACTTCACCGAAACGCCGCGCATGGCGGGACGGCTGGAGCACTATCAGTACGACACCTTCGTCACCCGCTTCGACGACGAGTCAATCGAGCCCGCCTATGTCACCTTTGGTCTCGATGCCGACGGCAAGGTGGAGCGGATCACGATGAAGGCGGTCTCGCCGCTGGCCGACTTCAGCTACGACTATCACGACCTGCTGTTCAGCCCGGTGGAGGCGGGCAAGTGAGCCGCCTCGCAAGCGATAGAAGGCGTATCATGAAGAAATCCATGCTCCTGGCCTTGATGCTCGCCGGCTGTTCCGGTGCGCCCGTGGCGGAACCCGTCCAGAATCCGCATGCGGCGATGCTTACCCTCGACACCCATCTCGACACGCCGATGCATTTCGGACGCGCCGGCTGGAGCTTCGCCGACCGCCACGAACTCACCACTGATCTTGTCCAAGTCGACATGCCGCGCATGGCCGACGGCAATCTCGATGGAGGATTCTTCGCCATCTATACCGCGCAGGGACCGCTGACGCCGGCAGGCTATGCCGCGGCCCGCAAATTCGCTTTGGGTCGCTCCGATCTCATCGATTCCACGATCACCCGTTTCCCCGACCGTATCGTGCCCGCGCGGACGGCCGCGGACGTCGAGCGCATCGCCGCTCAGGGCAAGCTGGTCGCCCTCAAGAGTATGGAAAACAGCTATCCGCTGGGCGAGGACCTGACGCTGCTCGCCGAATTCCATCGTCGCGGAGTGCGGCTGGCGGGGCCGGTCCATTCGTCCAACAACCAGTTCGCCGATTCCGCGACCGACACGCCGCGCTGGAACGGGCTTTCGCCGCTCGGCCGGCAATGGGTGGCGGAGATGAATCGGCTCGGCATGGTGATCGACGCCAGCCATGCGTCGGACGACGCGTTCGACCAGATGCTGGCCTTGTCGAAAACGCCGCTGCTCCTCTCCCATTCCGGCTCGCGCGACGTCTTCGATCACCCGCGCAACCTGGACGACGCCCGTATTCGCAAGCTCGCCGAGGCAGGCGGCGCTATCTGCGTCACCACCGTCTATCTCTCGGACATGAATCTCACCCCCGAGCGGGAGAAGCTGTTTGCCAGGCTGGAGCGGATCGGCGAGTTGAGCCCAGCCGAACAGGCTGACCTGACGGCACGCTGGCGCGCGCTCGACGCCAGCGAATCCATGTGGGCGGACGATTTCGAACGATTCATGGTCGCCCTCCTCCATGTGATCGAAGTCGCGGGGGTGGACCATGTCTGCTTCGGCGCCGACTGGGACGGTGGCGGCGGCATTGCGGGCCTCGAGGATATCACCGCACTGCCCAAGATCACCGCGCGCCTGAAGGCGGAAGGCTATTCCGACGCCGATATCGAGAAGATGTGGAGCGGCAATGTGCTGCGGATCCTGCAAGCCGCGGAACAGGAAGCCGATCGTTGAGCCAATTGCGCGACTGCGGCTATCGGCTCCTCCGCGCGCCCAGCACCTCCGGGGCCGGCCCTCATCGTTTCCACCGCCGCTGCGGCCCTAATACCCGCCGATAATCAAGAGGTGATATGGCCTCTCGAGCAGATTATCTGCAATGAAATCTACGGCGTGTAAGCGTTAAAAAGGGCTGCCGAGAGGAAGCGGTCACTCCGACGACTTGTCCTCTTCGGTCTCGGCCGCGTCCTGGAAATAGGGTTCGACCGGGCCGGAGAGCTTGATCGTCATAGGCTGGCCGTGGCGGTCGAGGCTGCGGCCGGCGGCGACGCGGATCCAGCCTTCGGAGACGCAATATTCCTCGACATTGGTCTTCTCGGCACCCTTGAAGCGAATGCCGACGCCGCGCTGGAGGAGGTCCGCGTCGAACCACGGGCTGCGCGGATTGAGCGAGAGGCGGTCGGGAGGGGTGTCGGTCACGATGGGTCTTTCACGGGGCTCGGCCGAAAGCTCAGCGCAGCTTGCTGATCTTCAGCCCGTCGATCTTCGCCCGCTCCTTCACCGACTCCTCGCTGCGGGTCAATGCCTTGGCGATGGCTTTGAGCGCCATGCCCTTGCCCGCCAGCGTGCGAAGCTTGGCGACTTCCTCGCTCTTCCACGGCTGGCGGTGGCGGACGAAATGCTCGGCCATCAATCCTTGGCCAGCACGCCCTTGGTGGAGGGCTTGGCGGCGATGGTCTTCTTCACTTCCTTCTTCGGTTTTCGGGCTTCCTTGTTGCTCTTCTTCTGACCCTTGGCCATGGCGTGCTCCTATCAGCTCTTCGACGCGATATAGGCATCGACCTGCGCTTCCAGCACGTCAAGCGGAAGCGAGCCGTTCTCCAACACGGCGGCGTGGAAATCGCGGACGTCGAACTTGTCGCCAAGTGCCTTCTCGGCCTTGGCGCGCAACTCCAATATCTTGAGCTGGCCGATCTTGTAGCTGGTCGCCTGGCCGGGATTGTTGATGTAGCGCTCCACCTCTTTCACGATGTCGCGT
Organism: Allosphingosinicella sp.; assembly: GCF_036570505.1. Classification (GTDB taxonomy): domain Bacteria; phylum Pseudomonadota; class Alphaproteobacteria; order Sphingomonadales; family Sphingomonadaceae; genus Allosphingosinicella. Next base: position 19,799 of record NZ_DATCYB010000062.1, read on the forward strand.
TCCGAGAGGAGCGAGTTGTCACGGAAATACTGGATCGCCTGCTCACGGCTCCAGCGCTTGTGGTGGAGTCCGGTGTCGGTGACGAGGCGGACGGCGCGCCAGAGTTCGAGGCTTAGCCGGCCGAAATCGGAATAGGGATCGTCATAGAAGCCCATCTCCTTGCCGAGCTTCTCGGAATAGAGTCCCCAGCCCTCTCCATAAGCACCGTAGCCGCCGAAGCGACGGAATTTGGGAACGTTCGGCAGCTCCTGCGCGAGCGCGGACTGGAAATGGTGGCCCGGAGCGCCTTCATGATAGCTGATCGCCTCGATCTGCGGCTTGAGCACCTGCGTCATGTCAGCGAGATTCACATAATAGATGCCGGGGCGGGAGCCGTCGGGCGACGGGCGGTTGTAGAAGGCGACCGAAGCGGTTTCCTCGCGCCACTTCTCGACCGCGCGAACCTCCAGCGGCGCCTTCGGCAGGCGGCGGAAATATTGCGGGGCGACCGCCATCACCTGGGTGATGAAGGCATTGGCGTCCTTCAGGTACTGGGCGCGGCCGGCTTCGGTGTTGGGGTAGTGGAATTGGTCGCCGGTTTTGAGGTGCTGGAAGAACTCCTGGAGCGTGCCCTCGAAGCCGACCTTGGCCTTGATCACCTCCATCTCGCCATGGATGCGCTCGACCTCGTCGAGGCCGATCTGGTGGATCTGGTCGGCGCTGAGGTCGGTGGTGGTCGAATAGCGCAGCTGGCTCGCATAATATTCGGCGCCGCGCGGCAGGTCCCAGGCACCGTTATTGTCGGTCGCCTGCGGCTCGATCGCGTCCAAGGCCGCGAACATGGTGTCGAAGCCGCGCTTGAACGGGCCGGTCAGCGCCGCGCTGGCGTCGGCGATCAGCCGTTCCTTTACCTCCGGCGGGGCGGTGAGCACGCTTACCTTTTTCTTGAAGTCGGCGAAGAGGGTGCTGTCGGGGCCGTCGGTGAACGGTGCGCCGGTGATCACCTTCTTCGCATCCTCGCGCACCGGCTCGAAATTGAGCTTGGGCGGGACGATGCCCATCTCGGCCTGACGGCGGATGTCGGCCGAGACTTCGCCCATCACCCGCTCGACCTCCTTCAGGCGCGAGATATAGGCTTCGGCGTCGGCGACGCTGTCGACCTTGTGCTGGTTGATGAGGAAGACCGGGATCTGCCCGGCAGGGCTGCCGTTGGTCGAGATCGGAAATTCGTGCCAGCGCCACTCGAACTGCTCGCGGTCTCGCGCGACCTCATTTTCGAACAGGCGGTAGCTCAATTGGCCGGCCGGGCTCAGCGCGTCATAATCGAACGCGGCCTTCATCTCGGCGAGCTGGGCTTCTTCCATCGCCAGCACCCGCTGGTTCTGCGCGTCGGTATAATCGTTGAGCTTGTCGTAATCGGTCTTGATACCGAGCGCGGTCATGAACTGCGGGCTGGTCGCCACGATCGCGTCGAAGCCTTCGTCGAGGAAAGAGAGGAGCCGGGCGTCTTCCTCGGCCGGCGTAGAGGCCGCCGCTTCCGTCGTCGGCGCGGAGGCGAGCGGCGCGGGCGCGCTCGCCTCCATCTGCGGCGCACACGCTGCGGTAGCGAGGAGCAGGGCGGTGAGCGGGAGCTGAAGCTTCATGGGGAACCCCTGTTCTTGCATGACTATGCCTTCTTCTCGGCGATCCAGGCGTCGACCTGCGCCTCGAGCACGTCGAGAGGCAGAGCGCCTTTGGCGAGAATGACGGTGTGGAATTCGCGGATGTCGAACTTGTCGCCGAGCGCCGCCTTCGCCTTGTCGCGCAGCTCCATGATGCGGATCTGGCCGATCATGTAGCTGGTCGCCTGGCCGGGATTGTTGATGTAGCGCTCGACCTCCTTGACGATGTCGCGCTCGCTCACCAGCGAGTTTTCCTTGAAATAGTCGATCGCCTGCTCGCGGCTCCAGCGCTTGGCGTGGAGGCCGGTGTCGACCACCAGCCGCACCGCCCGCCAGAGTTGCGAGGAGAGCATGCCGAACTCCGACATGGGATCGTCGTAGAAGCCCATCTCCTTGCCGAACCGCTCGGCATAAAGGCCCCAGCCCTCGCCATAGGCGCTGTTGCCGCCGAAGCGCCGGAATTTGGGAAGGCCGGGAAGCTCCTGCGCCAGCGTGCCCTGGAAATGATGGCCCGGCGCGCCTTCATGATAGGCGATGGTCTCGACCTGGGGCTTCAGCACCTGGGTCATGTCGGCTAAGTTGACGTAATAGATGCCGGGGCGCGAGCCGTCCGGCGCCGGTCGGTTGTAGAAGGCGACCGGCGCGGTGTCCTGCCGCCATTCCTCGACCGCTTTCACCTCCAGTCCGGCCTTGGGGAGACGGCTGAAATATCGGGGCGCGGCCGCCATCACCTGGTCGATATAGGCGGTGGCGTCCTTCAAATATTGCTGCCGCCCAGCGTCGGTGTTCGGATATTTGAACTCCGGGCTCGTCTTGATGTGCGCGAAGAACTCCTGAAGCGTACCGTCGAAGCCCACCTTCTCCTTGATCGCCTCCATCTCGCCATGGATGCGCTTCACCTGATCGAGGCCGGTCTGGTGGATGCGATCGGCGCTGAGGTCGGTGGTCGTGAAGAGCCGAAGCTGGTCGGCATAATAAGCCTCGCCTTCGGGCAGGCTCCAGGCGCCGTCATTGTCGGTCGCCTGGGGCTCGATCTCGTCGAGCACGGCGAACATCGCATCGAAGCCGCGCTTGAAGGGACCGCTCAGCGCCGCGCTCGCATCGGCGATGAGCTTCGCCTTCATCTCGGCCGGAGCATCGAGCTTTCCCACTTTTTCCTTGAAGTCGGCGAGAATCGTATTGTCGGGGCCGCTGTCGAACGGCGCGCCGGTAAGCACCTTCTTCGCGTCGGCCCGCACCGGCTCGAAATTGAACCTGGGCGGCAGAATGCCCATGCCGGCCTGAGTGCGAACGTTGGCGGCGACATCGTTCATCACCCGCTCGACTTCCTTCAGGCGCGAGACATAGGCTTCGGCATCCGCGACCGTGTCGATCCGGTGCTGGTTGATCAGCAAGACGGGAATGTCGCCGGCCGGGCTGCCGTTGGTCGAGATCGGGAAATCGTGCCAGCGCCATTTGAAGCGCGCGCGCCCGCGCTCGACATCGTTCTCGAACAAGCGGTAGCTGAGCTGCCCGGCGGGGCTCAGCTTTTCATAGTCGAACCTCGCCTTCATCCCGGTAAGCTGCCGCTCCGCCAGGTCGCGATATTCCCGGTTCTGCGCGTCGGTATAATCGTCGAGCTTGTCATAATCCGTCTTGAGGCCGAGGCTGGTCATCGCCTCGGGGCTCATCGCGACCTGAGCATCGAAGGCGGCGTCGAGGAACTCGAGGAGGCGGGCATCCTCCGTCTTGGCCGCCGCGACAGCTTCGGCTGCGGGCGCCGCGGGCTGGGCCCCGTAGGCGCTGGGCGAAGTGGCGGCGAGGAAAAGGGCGGCGAGCGCGAGCTTGAGCGTCACGGAACATCCTGGCTGATCGGAACGGAGGCGTTATCTAGACCATGATCCGACCAGCTTGGGAATACCGTCATTCCCGCGATGGGCTGTGTTTGGCGGCACAACGAACGCCGAGCCTCGTCAGTGCCTCGATCAGGTCGCCATTCGCCACCTCGCCGAGGACGGCGGTGCAGCGGTCTGTGGCGAACAAGGCCTTCAATGGCGTCTCGTCCTTTCCGGCCCTGAGCAACAGGGGGAGGTCGTGGTGCAGCGCGCGAAGCGCCGCGGCGAGCTTCGTGCCGGCCTTGCCGGTCGCCCCGTCGACGACGATGGCGTCATAATGGGTGTCGCCGGCCCGGATCCGGCTCAGCGCCTCCGCCGTGTCCGGCGTCGTATCGACGAGATAGCCGCCTTCCTCCAGCGCAGCGGACATGGCTGACGCCGTGTCGATCTCGACCACCAGCAATCGACCGCTGCGGCCGGTGTCGAGCATGTCGCGGACCTTGCGGGCGAGCGCCTGGTAGGTGAACGGCTTGACGATGAGGTCGACGCCCGGATCGAGCCGTCCGCCATGGACGATGGCGTCGCGGGTGTAGCCGCTGGTGTAGAGTATCCGAAGGCCGGGCTGGATCGCACGAGCGTGCTCGGCCAGTTCCCGGCCCGACATGCCGGGCATCACGACGTCGGTGAAGAGGAGCTGGATCGGCGCGTCCTGCCGCTCCAGCAGCCGGAGCGCCGAGGGGCCGTCATGCGCCTCCAATACCCGATAGCCGATCTCGCGCAGCAGCTCGACCGTATAGCCACGCACGTCGTCGTCATCCTCGACGACCAGCAGGCATTCCTCGGATCGGCCATGTTCCAGCGCCGGCTTCGCGCTTTCCTCCTCATCCAGCGGTCCGTCACCCATCAGGCGGGGGAGGTAGATTTTGACGGTCGTTCCTTCTCCCTCCTCGGAATGGATGCCCACGTGGCCGCCCGATTGTTTGACGAAGCCATAGACCTGGCTGAGGCCGAGCCCGGTCCCCTTGCCGACTTCCTTGGTCGTGAAGAAAGGCTCGAAGGCGCGGGCGGCCATCTCCTTGGACATGCCGTTGCCGGTGTCGGTGACGGAGATGACGACGTAGCTGCCGGGCGCGATCTCCGCGTGGAGAGCCGAATAGGCTTCGCCGATCAAGGCATTCGCCGTCTCTATGGTAAGACTGCCGCCGGTCGGCATGGCGTCGCGCGCATTGACGGCGAGGTTGAGGATCGCCGCCTCCAGCTCGTTGGGGTCGACCTCGATCCGCCAAAGGCTGGGCGAGGTGACGACGTCCAGCACGACCATCTCGCCCAGCGCGCGGCCGAGCAGGTCCGACATGCCCAGCACCAGCTTGTTGGCATCGAGTGCCTTCGGCGAGAGCGGCTGGCGGCGCGAGAAGGCGAGCAGGCGCTGGGTGAGCGCCGCCGCCCGCTCGGCGCCGCGCTGGGCATTGTCGAGGGCGCGCCGCAAACGTGTGTCCCCTCCTCCGGCGTCGAGGATGCGGCGGCCCATATCGATATTGCCGATGACCACGGTCAGGAGGTTGTTGAAGTCGTGGGCGATGCCGCCGGTCAACTGGCCGACCGCCTCCATCTTCTGAGCCTGACGCAGCGCCTCCTGAACCTTCTCCCGCTCGGCGATCGCTTCGGCAATCCTGGCCTCCAGCGTCTCGTTGAGATCCCGCAGCGCCTCCTCGGTCTCATGGCGATCGGTGATGTCGATCGTCACGGCGAGCACCGTCCCGGGGCGGTCCTCGGCGGCGCGAATGTAGCTGACGCTGTTATTGACCCAGACGAGCGACCCGTCGGGACGGATGTAGCGTTTCTCTATCTCATAGGGAGCCGAGGTTTCGACGAGACGGTGAAACTTCTGAAGGTTGCCGGGAAGGTCGTCCGGATGCGTGATGTCCTGCATCTTGAGGTCGAACAGTTCCTCTCGGCTGCGGCCGACGATCTCGCAATAGCGATCGTTGACGCTGACGAAGCGGCCCGACAGGTCGACCTCGCCGAGGCCGGCGGTCGTCTGGTTGACCAGGGCCGCCAGATGCGCCTCGCTTTCCCTCAGCGTCTCCTCGGCGCGCTTTCGCTCGGCGATCTCGCGCTGCGCCGCCTGGTAGAGGCGGGCATTGTCGATGCCGATGGCGGCCTGGGCGGCGATGCCGGCCAGCAGGCGCTCATGCCTTTCGAGGAAGCGGCCGGGCTTCGGATGTCCGAAGAAAAGGCCGCCGATCACCTCCCCGGACCGGCTGAGGACGGGAACCGCCAGATAGCTTTTCACGGGCAGATGCCCTTCCGGCATACCCTTGCGCAGCTTGTTCTTTCCGTAGCGCGGGTCACGGGTGATGTCGTCGGAACGAACGACCCCTTCGCCGCGGAACGTCGGCCCGAACACCGCCGTGTTGCGAGGCATCGGAAATTTGTCGAAGTGCGCGCGCTCGGCGCCTGAGAGCGCGTAGAGCATAAAGCTCTCGCCCGCGTCGTTCAGGACATTGTAGAAGAAGGCGCCGAACGCAGCGCCCGTCAGCTCGACGCCGGCGTCGGTCACCATCTGGACGAGCCGATCCTGATCGAGCTCCGCCGCCAGTGCCGCACCAGTGACATTGAGCGTTTCGAGTGCGCACGTTTCCCCGCGCAGCGCCTCCTCGGCATGCTTGGCGTCGGTGATGTCGTGGGCGACGCCAATGAAACCGTTGAGCTGCCCATCCGGATCGACGCGCGGCTGTGAGATCGACCGTAGCCATCGCCATTCGCCGTCCTTTCGGCGATAGCGGCCCTCGAGTTCGAACGCCTTCAGCGACGCTTCGCCAGCAACGGATTCAGCGACGATCCGGTCATGGTCGTCGGGATGAATGATTGCCCGCCAGTCGAAGTCGACGGCTTCCTCGTACGAAATGCCGAGGAAATCGACATAGGCGCGGTTGACGAAGTCGCGCTTTCGGTCGGGGCGAGTGACCCACATGGGTGTCGGCGCGCTGTCGGCGATCCGGCGGAACCGCATCTCGCTTTCGCGCAGCGCCTCCTCCACGCGTTTGCGCTCGTCGATATCCTGTATCAGCGCGTAATAGCCGGCTACCTTTCCCGTCTCGTCCACGTCCGGAACATAATCGACATGGACATGGCGCTCGCCGCCGCTCTTATGGGGAATGGCCATTTCCGTGCTGAGCCGTTCGCCGGCGAGCACGCGATCTATGTGGCCCTTGATGGTGGCATAGCCTTCCTCGCCCATCACCTCGCTGAGATGCTTGCCGGCGAGCTCTCCGGGCGCCAGCCCGAACCAGTCCCGATAGGCCTTGTTGTTGAACCCGTAGCGCCGTTCCGAGTCGATATACGAGATGAGCGCGGGAAGCGCGTCGGCCACCTGCCGCAGCTTCTCGACCCCTCCGGCCAGAAAATCCAGCGCCCCTGTCCCGCCCGTCCTGTTCACATCTGTCCCCGCGGCACCCGTTGCGTCGGCGGTGCCCGCGGGTCCAGGGCTAGCCGATCAGACGGCGACTGTTAAGTGCCCGCCTGATCGAGTTTTTCCGGTCCTGGGCTCAAGAGTGCCGCGCCCCGCTCCAGCAGGGGTCCCAGGCCGGCTCCGGCCCGAAGCGGGAGGCCAAGAAGTCGACCAGAGCCCTGACCCGTGCCGTTGTCGCCCGTCCCGGCGGCATCACGACATGGAGTCCGCTCTCCTCCAGCGGATAGTCGGTCAGAATTACCTCGAGCTGGCCCGACGCGATGGCGGGCGAGGCGATGAAGGTCGGAAGGATGACCACGCCGAGGCCGGCACAGGCGGCTTCGCGCAAGAGCTCGCCATTGTCGGCTCTCAGCCGCGCCGAGCCGCGCACATATTCCCAGCGCCCGCCGACCTTGAACCGCCACTGATTGCCTCGGCCCGGATTGGCATAGAAGAGGAGGTCGTGGTCGCCCAGGTCACGTGGATGCTCCGGCCGGCCGCGCTCGGCGAGATAATCGGGGCTCGCCAGAACGGCCGCCCGCACCGGCGCGATCCGGCGGGCGATCAGCGATGAATCCGCGAGCGTGCCGATGCGCACGGCGAGGTCGAAGCCGCCGCCGACGAGGTCGACCGTGCGGTCGTCGAGGGAGATGTCGAGCTCGACCTTCGGATGCATCCTCGCGAAGTCGGCGATCGCCGGCCCCAGATATTCGGTTCCGAAGGAGAGGGGAGCGGCGAGGCGGATGCTCCCCGCCACCTGCGTCACGGCGTCGGCGACGACCTCCCGTGCCGCGTCGAGATCGGCGAGGATGTTGGAGGCGCGCGCGAAATAGGCGTCGCCGATGTCGGTCGGATGGGCACCCTGGGCGGTGCGGGTGAGGAGCTTCGCGCCCAGCTGCTCCTCGAGCCGCGCCACGCGCCGGCTGAGGATCGACTTGGACATGCCCATCCGCTCGGCGGCGCGGGCGAAGGCGCCCGTCTCCACCACCCGCACGAAGGCGAGCACATCCATCAGATCGACCGAAGAGCGTTCCATAATTCGCAACCTCATAATGCAGACATGGCGGCTACGCGCAACGCCGCTACGGCCCTAAATTTAGGACTGCAATCGAAATCGGAGGTAAGTTCAAATGACCAAGGTTCTAGTCCTGAAGAGCGCCGTTACCGGCGCGGCGTCCGTTTCCAACAAGCTGGTCGGCGAGTTCGTGCGGCAGCTGCGGGAACGCGATCCGTCGGCCGCGATCGTGACCCGCGATCTCGGCGCCGATCCGGTTCCGCATCTCCTTCCCGAGACCGTCGCCGGTATCCGCGCCACCGCCCAAACCGAGACGGAGAAGGCCGCACTGGCCCAGTCCGACGCGCTGGTGGACGAGCTGCGCGAGACGGAGCTGCTGGTGATCGGCGCGCCGATGTACAATTTCGGCATCGCGTCCGCTCTCAAGACGTGGTTCGATTACATCCTGCGTGCCGGCGTGACCTTCCGTTATACGGAGAACGGGCCCGAGGGCCTGCTGCCCGTCAGGAAAGCGGTGGTGATCGAAACGCGCGGCGGGCTCTACAGTGAGGGACCGGGCGTCGCCAGCGACAGCCAGGAGCCGCACCTTCGGACCCTGCTCGGCTTCATGGGGATCACCGACGTCACCTTCGTCCGGGCGGAGAAGCTCGGCTTCGGGCCGGACGCGGTCGCCGAGGCGGTCGAGAGCGCCGTCGCCGAGCTCAACGGATTCGCCGACCGCGAACTGGCGCTGGTCGCATAACCGGTTTCCCTGTCGGGATGGAGATGTAATCCCCTTTTCAACTCGTCGCCCATCACTCCCGGGGCGACGGCCAGAGGCTCGCCGGACCCCTCCACCGGCGGGCCTCATATGGAGACATGCAATGATCGATGTTCGACCTTTCGACAGTCTCGGCCATGCCGATCACGGCTGGCTGAACGCCCGTCACCACTTCTCGTTCGCCGGTTATCACGATCCCGCCCGCATGGGCTGGGGCGCGATCCGCGTCTGGAACGACGACGAGATCGGGCCCAAGTCCGGTTTTCCGCCGCATCCCCATGCCGACATGGAGATCATCACCTATGTTCGCTCGGGCGCGATCAGCCACCAGGATTCGATGGGCAATCAAGGCCGCACCGCCGCCGGCGACGTCCAGGTGATGAGCGCCGGCACCGGCGTCCGCCACGCCGAATATAATCTGGAGGACGAGGCGACGACGCTGTTCCAGATCTGGGTGATGACCGACAAAACGGGCGCCGAGCCCAACTGGGGTGCCAGGCGGTTTCCGAAGGATGATCGCGCCGGAAACTTCGTCACCCTCGCCAGCGGCTTCGCCGAGGATCAGGAAGCGTTGAAAATCAATGCTGCGGCCCGCGTGATGGGCGCGACCCTGAGGGCGGGCGAGACGGCGGAACTCGACCTCGATCCGTCGCGTCACGCCTATCTGGTCGCCGTCGGTGGCGCCATCGAGGTCAACGGCGCCCGCGCCGAGCCCCGCGACGGCATCGCGATCACCGGTGAGGAGCGCGTCTCGATCAAGGCCCTGGCCGATGCGGAGGTCGTGCTGGTCGACGCTCGCTAGCGAAATATTCCCCTCCCGATCATCCGGGAAGGGACGGTCGAGGCCGTTTCAGGAAGCTTCGTGTATCGCCCGCAGACCGGACAGGTCGGGGGCGATCGCGCGCGGCAGGGTGAAGCGGAAGACGGCCCCGCAGTCCTTGCCGCCCGTCGCCCAGATCTTGCCGCCATGGGCTTCGACGATCGTGCGGCTGATCGACAGCCCGATGCCGAGCCCTTCCGATTTGGTGCTGCTGAAGGGGGTGAAGAGGGCGCCGTCCGGTCCGCCGCCGATGCCGGGTCCGGTGTCGGCGACGCTTATCTCGATGAAGTCTCCGGCGGCGCGGGAGACGACCTCGATCTCGCGGACGGGCGAACCCTGCATGGCCTCGACGGCGTTGCGGATGATGTTGATCAGTACCTGCTGCACCTGGACGTGATCGACATTGGCCCATCGCGCGTCGGGCGCCAGGTCAAGTTTGTGGACGATCCCCAGCGGCTTCGCGTCGACCAGGGCGAGGTCGCAGGCCGCGCGGATGAGTTCCTCCAGGTTTTCGGGCCGCGTCTCGGCGTTGCCGCGGTAGACGAGGCCGCGGAGCCGGCGGATGATCTGGCCGGCGCGCAGGGCGCCGCCTTCGGCCGCCTCCATCGCTTTGTCGATCTGGTCGAGCGCGGCGGAGGTGGGATTTTCCAGCAGGCGCCGGCTGCCGCGCACATAGTTGGTGACGGCGGTCAGCGGCTGGTTGAGCTCATGGGCGAGGGTCGACGCCATCGCGCCCATGGCGCTCAGCCGCGACACATGGGTGAGCTCGGCGCGCAGTCCCGTCACCGCCGCCTCCGTCTCGCGCCGCTCCGCCTCCCGCCTTTCGAGACCGGCATTGGCGGCTTCCAGATCGGCGGCAAGCCGCTCCTTCTCGTCGATCGTCGTCAAGAGCGCCAGGCAGCCGCGGTAGAGCTGTCGACAGATGTCGAGCGAAAGCTTGGTGGCCGCCAGGGCAGCGACACCGAGGGCAAGATAATAGGGATTTCCGGTCAGCATGACGGCCGCGATCAACGGCCCATTGATCGCGACGGTCCGGCCGAACGCAATGCGAGGTCGGGCGTGATAGCGTAGGTTCGTGCTGCCCGCGCCCAAAGCGAGCGAGATCAGCATCAAGTGCACAAGCGCGTCGTCGGTCGCCAGCACCGCGCGCGCGGCCATCAGGCCGATCCCGCCGCCGACTATCCAGGAGAGACGCTCGAACCACCGTTCGAAGATCCGGACACGCGGTGCCGGCCCATCGAGGATGCGGCGCGCCTCGAAATGGCGCCGGAGCGGAATGACCGTGAGGACGGCCGCGCAGGTTGCGAGGGTGAGGCCGGCAAGCCAGGGGTCGCCCGAACGTAAGGATGCCATTCCCCCGATCGTGGCGATGAGCAGCACTTCGAGGAGGTTGATGAAGGCGGGGGTTCCGAACAGCTGGCCGACGAGCGCGACGTAGATGCGCGGTGGCAGGTCTTGCCACGACCGGGCGCGCAATAGATCGGGCCATTTGTCAGCCATGGGTCGTGATCCCCTCTTCCCCGGGGCGAGGCTAGTCCAGTCGCGGGCCGCTTGGCAAATGGCGGGTTATCAACCTTCGATCATGGAAATCGGCGGCCCCGGCGCGCCCTCCGAAGCCGCCGATCGACGACGCCCATCAGGCGACGCGGTGCGATTGCGCCGCCTGAGCCGGCTGAGCGCTGAAGACGGCGATCGTGCCACCGAGCGAGGCCGAGCTGCAGCCGAAGGCCAGGGCGGTAAGTATGAGCAGTCGCATTCGTTCTTTTCTGGTCCGTTCCATGAGGTCTCTCCTTCCGAGGCCGCCGGGTCCGATGAGGCGGCGACGGTCCCGGTATGGCACGGGGCCGTGAGAAGGAGCGTGGTAATCAGCGTTGAAATTGGGGATCAAGCATCCTTTCGGACCCGGCGCGATTCTGCTACAAGGGTAGTGTCGACGCGTGGGGAGTCGCTGGGGGCCGGTGTCGGGCTGCCGCCGGTCCGCGACCCCATGCAATCAGATCACGGAGGTTCGATAGTGATGCCAGGTGAAGATCGCCAGAGCACCCCGGTGCGGGCGCCACGCCTCGGCAAGCTCGCGCACCCGCCGCTCGCCGGGTTTTTCGGGGAGGTTCAAGAGACGCCCCACCTGGATCTGGACCACAAGGTCGCCCGCGGGCCAAACATCCTCTCGTCCCTCCGCAAAGAGAAGGTAGACCTCGGCGGACCAGCGGCCGATCCCCTTGACCCGGACGAGCTCGGCGATCGCGGCTTCGTCGGATTCAGCTAGATTGTGAAGATCGAGCCGGCCGCAGATGACTTCTTCGGCGAGGCTTCGCGCATAGCTCATCTTCTGGCGTGAAAGGCCCGCGCCGCGCAGCGTCTCGTCGCTGGCGGCGAGGACTTTGGCCGGGTCCGAGCAGTCGCCGACCGCCGCCTGGAGCTTGTTCCACATCGACTGGGCCGCCTTGATGCTGACCTGCTGGCCGACGATGGTGCGCAGGAGGGTGATATAGCCGCGGTCGCTGATCCTGGGCTCGGGATAGCCAGCCTCGGCCAGCGCCGCGGCGAACAGGGGTTCGCGCTTCGCCAGTTCGTCCAGTGACTCTCTTACCCGTTCGGCCGGTATTCCCACCCGCGATCCCTCCGCCTTGATTGACGGGCTGCGCCTAGCATAGGAGGCGGCCGACGCCTTCCCCTTTTCCGCTTTCAAGGACAGTTTCCAGACATGCCCCAGCTCACGATCGTCGCACGCGACGGAAGCGAAACCACGATCGAAGGGCAGGCTGGCCTCAGCGTCATGGAGGTGATCCGCGACAACGGCTTCGACGAGCTGCTGGCGCTGTGCGGAGGGTGCTGCTCCTGCGCCACCTGCCATGTCCATGTCGACGAGGATTGGCTCGACGCGCTACCTCCAATGGACCGCGACGAGGATCATTTGCTCGACAGCTCCGATTACAAGCAGGCGAACAGCCGCCTGTCCTGCCAGATTCCCTTCAGCGAGGCGCTGGCAGGGCTGCGCGTGGCGATCGCCCCGGAAGATTAATCGGCGAATCCCACGACGGCCGTGGGGACGGTCTTGCTGGTGGGCGTGACGCGCCAGACGACCTTGCTGCCTTCCGCGCCGTCCTCATTATTGTGCATGACGAGTCTGGCGTCGGTGGTGAGGGTGAAGGTGCCCTCCCGTTCCAGGCTGGCCTTGTCGGGACGGTCCCCGGGCCGCGGCGGACCAGGCTCGCCGCCGAAAGCGAGCGCCTTCACGCGCGCCGTTCCGTCCTTTCGGACTTCGACCGCTATCCAGGGGATGACGGCCTCGGCATCGACATTGACCGGATAGACGAAGCCGCGATCGAGGCGTCCCGAAATCGCGTAGTCGACGCGGAACTTGCCGTCGCCGAGATATTCGGCCGAGCGGTAGCCGACTTCGTTGGAAAGCGCCTCGGCGATCGCTCGGCGCTCGGCGACCGTCGCTTCGGTCTCTTCGGAAGGCGCCGTCTCCTGTTCGTCGACCCCGTCGCCTTCCGTCTCGCTCCGCATAGCCTCGGCGAAGCCGCCGGTGACGGCGTTGCCCGGGTCGGCGATGATCACTTCGCCGGCGTAGGTGAAGGTGAACGCGCGGTCGCGCTTGATGTCGAGCGTCGAAACGAACTTGCCCGGCGTCAGCAGGCAGGAGGCGAACAGCAACGGCGCCGCCAGTATCAATAGAAGCCGCGCCGCGCCCATGCTCTTGCCCCCGTTATTTCGCCCCGATCGTTACGGCGGCGTATAGCGCGATTGCGGCGGCATTGGAAACATTGAGACTCTCGATGCGGTCGCTGATGGGAAGGCGCGCGAGGGCATCGCAGTGACTCTCGGTGTTCTGGCGCATGCCTTCGCCCTCGGCGCCCAGCACCAGCGCGATGCGCGGCGGACCCATCGCTTCGGCTAGGGTCATGTCGGCCTCGCCGCCGAGGCCGACGCGCCAGAAACCGGCCTCGGCGATCTCGTCGAGCGCGCGGGCGAGGTTGACGACGCGGACCCACGGCACCGTCTCCAGCGCGCCGCTGGCGGCCTTGGCGAGCGCGCCGGACTCGGGCGGAGCGTGGCGGTCCTGGGTGACGATACCGAGTGCGTCGAAGGCGGCGGCGGAGCGGAGGATGGCGCCGACATTGTGCGGGTCGGTCACTTGGTCGAGGACGAGCAGCGGCCGGCCTTCCGGCGCGCCTTCGACGAGGTCGCCGAGCCAGATGTCCGGCAGCTTTTCCACTTCGGCGACGATGCCCTGGTGCGGCGCGTCGCGGGGCACGAGGCGGCCGAGATCGGCGGCGTCGGCGTAGGAGATGGGGATCGAGGTGTCGAAATCGTAAGCCGACGCCGCTTCCCGCGTCGTCCAGAGGCGGACGATCGTCCGCTCGGGATTGGCGAGCGCGGCGGCGACCGCGTGGCGTCCCCAGAAGCGGGGACGGTTCTCGGGCTTGGCGGCCTGGCGGGCTTTGCGGCGCATGGCCGCCTAACTAGCCGCAAATCCCGCTTATGCCAGCGCTATTGAGCGAGATCCCTCAGCAGCGAGCGCCAATGCTCCAGTGAAGGTCCGATCCCCGCCACCGGCACGCGCTCGTTGAGGCCGTGGGCGAAGCTGTCCTCGGCGCGGATGAACAGGCTGGACACGCCGTAGCTCGACACGCCGGCGGCGCGGAAATGATAGCTGTCGGTGGCGCCCGCCGACATGCTCGGCACGACGGCAACATCGGGATAGCGGGCGTGCACCGCCTTGGTTACGGCCGCCATTACGTCGGGTCGAAGCGGCGAGGCGTCGCTGCCGGTGGGGTCGCCTAGCACGGTGATTTGCGCCTCTTTGTCGGCGACCAGCTCGGTGAGCTTCGCCTTCACCGATTCCACCGACACGCCGGGAAAGATGCGGCAGTTGACGTTGGCGGTGGCGCGCTGGGGCAGGGCGTTGGGCGCGTGCCCAGCATCCACCATCGTCGCAACGCAAGTGGTGCGGACTTGGCCGATGAATTCGGGCCGAGTGGAGATGAGGTCGGCCGCAGCGGTGTCGGCCGGGTCCTTGGCGAAGCGCGCCATCGCCGCGCCCATCTCGCCGCCGACCTGCTCGCTCGCCGCCATGAGCGAGGCGCGGGTCAGCTCGTTCGAGCGAGGCGGGAAATCATAGGCGCCGACACGCTGAAGCGCGGCGGCGAGGTGCTGGATGGCGTTGTCGCCGGTCGGCGCGCTGGAATGGCCGCCGGGGCTGGTGAAGGCGATCTCGAAATCGGCATAGGTCTTCTCTCCGCCCTGGAGGCCGTAGAAGACTGGCTGGCCGTCCGGGCCGAGCAGCCCGCCGCCGCCGTCGCCGTTCAGCACCATCTCTGCGCCCTTTAGCTGCTGGGCGAGGGCGCGGGTGGTCGCCATCTCGGTTTCCTCGTCACCGGTGAGGGCGAGGATGAGGGTGCGCTCCGGCTTGAAGCCGTCCCGCCGCATCTGGGCGAGCGTCGCCACCATCATGCTGACGTCGTATTTATTGTCCTCGGCGCCGCGGCCGAAGACGTAGCCATTCTCTTCGACCGCCGTGAAGGGATCGCGCTCCCAATCCTCCGCCTTGGCTGCGACGACGTCCATATGGCCGAGCAGCACGATCGGCTTGGCATTGCCCGTCCCGGGCCAGCGGGCGACGAGGGTCGCAGTTTCACCCATCGGCGTGATCGTGATCTCGCTGTCGGCGAAGCCTCCCTCCTTCAGCACCGAGGCGAGATAGGCGGCATAGGCTGGCACCTGACCTTGTCCCTCGACCGTCCGGAAGCCGACGGAGCGTTTCAGGATCTCCTTGACCTGGGCGACATCCGCCGTTTCGACCTTTTGCGCCGAGGCCGGCACCGCGATGACCAGGCACAGGCTGAACAAGACGGAGCGCAGATACATGAAACCCTCCCTGTCGTGGTGGGCACATGGTTGCGCGCTTTGCGACGACGCGCAACAGGGGTGCGATAAAATAGTATTGCATAAATATGCATAACTATACATATGCATCCGCATGATTCAGGTGGCCATCTTCGGGGCGTCCGGTTTTGTGGGCGGGGAGTTGCTGCGGCTTTGCGCGTCGCATCCACGGCTTCAGCCTGCGCGCCTATTCGGCGATAGCCAGGCCGGGCAGGCACTCGGCGAAGTGCATCCGCATCTCGCTCTGGCCTATCCACGCGCAATGATCGAGCGTTATGAGAAATCGGCGCTCGATGGTGTCGATCTCGTCTTCGCGGCGCTCCCGCATGGTCAGTCGCAGGACCTTGCGCCTGCCATTCTCGATCGGGGCATCCCATTAGTCGATCTCGGCGCCGATTTCCGGCTCCGCGACCCGGCCGCCTATAAGCAATGGTATGGCGAGCGGCATCGGGCGCCAGAGCTGCTCGGCTCTTTCGTCTATGGAATACCAGAGCTCGACAGGGACGCCATCAGGGGCGCCAGGGCGGTGGCGGCCGCCGGCTGCTACCCGACCGCGACTATCCTGGCGCTGAAGCCGTTGGTGGATGCGGAGCTGATCGATCCGGCAAGCGTCGTTGTCGATGCCGTTTCGGGCGTTAGCGGGGCGGGGAAGGGGCTCAAGGAATCGACTCACTTCAACAGCGTTTCGGAATCGCTCTCCGCCTATGGTCTGATCTCGCACCGGCATACCGCCGAGATGGAAGCGGCGCTGGGCGCCACGGTGCTGTTCACGCCGCATCTGGCGCCGATGAACCGGGGCATTCTTGCCACTTGCTATGGCACGGCGACCGGGTCGATGGCGGCCGGCGCCCCGCTGGAGACCATGCGGGCCGCCTATGCCGACGAGCCCTTCGTCCATGTGACGGAGCGGTCGCCTTCGACCAAATGGACGCTGGGCTCCAACGCGGTCCAGCTGACCGCCCGCTATGACGAGCGGACCGGGCGGGTGCTCGCCATCGCCGCGCTCGACAATCTGGTGAAGGGCGCGGCCGGGCAGATGGTCCAGTGCGCCAACCTCATGCTCGGCCTCGACGAAGGCGCGGGGCTCTCAACCTGTGGAGTCTACCCATGAGCGTCACCGCCGCCCCCGGCTTCGTCGCGTCCGGCCTTCATGCGGGCATCAAGCGGCGGCGCCACGACATGACGATGATCGCGACCGACGACGGCCGGCCCATCACCGCGACCGCCGTCTTCACGCAGAACAAGTTCTTCGCGCCACCGGTGGGCGTGAGCCGCAAGAAGCTCGCCGAGAATGGCGGCCGCGCGGCGGCGATCATCGTCAATTCCGGTAATGCCAATGCCGGCACGGGGCCCGAGGGTTATGCCGATGCCGACGCGATGTGCGAGGCGACGGCGGAGGCGATAGGCTGCGCGAGCGGCGACGTGCTCGTCTGCTCGACGGGAATCATCGGGACACCGCTGCCGATGGACAAGGTGTTGCCGGCCGTGCCCAAGCTGGCGAAGAAGCTTTCCGTCCAGGGCTCGGAAGACGCCGCCAAAGGCATCCTCACCACCGATCACGTGCCGAAGGAAGCGGTGATGAAGGGCTCGACCTTCACATTGGGCGGCATGGCCAAGGGCTGCGGCATGATCGCGCCCAACATGGCAACGATGCTCGCTTTCCTGACGACCGACGCCGACGTGCCGGTGGACGAGCTTCAGGCGATCCTCCGCGATGCCGCCGACCGGACCTTCAACACGCTGAACGTCGACGGCGCGACCTCGACCAACGACACGGTGATCCTGCTCGCCAATGGCCGAGCGGGGCGGCCGGACAGGGCGGAGTTCGCAGGCGCCGTGCACAAGGTCTGCGAGGACCTCACCTGGCAGATGGCGCGCGATGCCGAAGGCGTGACCAAGATGGTGACGCTGCGCGTCACCGGCGCGTTGAGCGACGCCGAGGCGCGGACGGCCGCCAAGTCAATCGCCGAGAATAATCTCGTCAAATGCTCCTGGTACGGCTCCGATCCCTATTGGGGCCGGCTCCTCGCCGTCGCCGGCTCGGCGGGGATCGACTTCGACCCGGACAAGGCGGCCGTCTCCTATGGCGGCATCATGGTATCGAGGGCCGGCGCGCCGCTCGCGCATGACGAGGCCGCCGTCGCCGCGCACATGAAGGAGGAGCGGATCGACATCGAAGTGGCGCTCGGCCTCGGCACGGGCGCGGCGCAGGTCATCGGGATCGATCTCGGTCCCGGCTACATCAAAGAGAATTCGGTGACTTCATGATGGTCACCGACGGTCAAAAGCCGGGAACAGACGCGGCTCACGAGCTCACGCCTTCGCAGACCGCCCGCATCCTCGTCGAGGCGCTGCCCTATATCCGCCGCTTCGCCGGCAAGTCCGTCATCGTGAAGCTGGGCGGCGCGGCGATCGACAAGGCCCTGGACCGGGCGCTGGCGCAGGACGTGCTGCTGCTGAGGAGCGTGGGCGTGCGCTGCGTCGTCGTCCATGGCGGCGGTCCGCAGGTGAATGGGGTGATGGAGAGGATGGGCAAGGCACCCGAATTCCGCGACGGCCTCCGCGTCACCGACGAGGAGACGCTTGAGATCGTCCGCATGGTGCTGGTCGGCAAGGTCAATCGCGACCTCGTCGCCACCATCAACCGCGAGGCGCTGGACGAGCCGGTGGCGGTCGGCGTGTCGGGCGAGGATGGCGGTCTCCTCACCACTCGCCCGCGCGATCCGGCGCTCGGCTTCGTCGGCGACGTCGCGAGCGTGCGGGCGGGCCTCCTCCACAAGCTGCTCGACGACGGCCTGACGCCGGTCGTCTCGACGGTCGGCGCCGATGCCTCGGGTCAGCCCTACAATATCAACGCCGACGAGGCCGCGATGGCGATCGCGGTGGCGATGAAGGCGGAGAAGATCATCTACCTCACCGCCGCCGCCGGTCTGCTCGAGGACGTGAACGATCCTTCCAGTCTCGTGCCGCGTCTCACCTCCGCCGAACTTCGCGACAGGATCGCGCATGACAGCGTCAGCGCGGGCATGATCCCCAAGCTTCGCGCCTGCGCCGACGCGGTGGAGGGCGGCGTCGGCTATGCCCACATCATCGACGGGCGGGTGGCGCACGCGCTGCTGATCGAGCTCCTGACCGACGAGGGCATCGGCACCATGATCAGGAAGGAGGCCGACTGGTGACCCGCGACATCCTCACCATCGCCGATCTCGACTCCGGGGGGCTGAACGCGATCCTCGATCTGTCGACGCGTGCCGATCCTGGCCGTCCGCTCGCCGGCAAGGGCGTCGCGCTGGTTTTCCAGAAACCGAGCGCCCGCACCCGCAATTCGATGGAGATGGCGACCGTGCAATTAGGCGGGCACCCCGTTTACATCCAGAAGGAGGAGGTCGGCCTCGGCACTCGCGAGAGCGCCGAGGACGTCGCGCGCACGCTCGCTTGCTATCATTCGATCATCGCCGCGCGGGTTGCCGATCATGAGCTGCTGGAGCGGATGGCGGCGGCGGTCGAGACCCCCGTTCTCAACATGCTGTCGGACAGCGACCACCCGCTCCAGGCCCTGGCCGATTTGCTCACGGTGCGGCAGCTCGCCGGGACGCTCGACGGTGTGAAGGTCGCCTGGATTGGGGATGCGAACAATGTCTGCCGCTCGCTGGCCGAAGGCTGCGCGACGCTGGGCGTGGAGCTCGCCGTGGCGAGTCCGGAAGGCTATGGCTTCGCGTCAGTGGAGGCCGATCGGCTCGGCATCGGGCAGACCGCCGATCCCGCCGAAGCGGCGAAGGGCGCCCGCTTCATCTACACCGATGTGTGGGTATCGATGGGACAGGATGCCGAGACCGAGGCGCGGCGCACGGCGCTCGCGGATTATCAGGTGAATGCGAGCCTGATGGCCCTGACCGACGACGCCTGGTTCCTCCATTGCCTTCCCGCGCGCCGCGGGGAAGAAGTCACCGACGCCGTCATGGACGGACCGAAGAGTGCCGTCTGGCGGCAGGCGGAAAATCGCATGCACACCGCGCGCGGCGCCATGGCCTGGATGATGGGAGAAGGCATATGACGGACACTCGCGCGCGTCGGCAGAAGCTGATCGCGGAGATGATCCGCTCGGGCACCGTCTCTAGCCAGGAAGATGTGACGGCGAAGCTCGCGGAACAGGGCATAGCCGTCACCCAGGCGACCGTCTCGCGCGACCTCGACCAGATGGGCGCCGTCAAGGTCAAGCGCGGCGGCGTGCTCGGCTATGCGCTGCCCGACCAGATGGCCGACAATGACTGGGCCGCCTCGCGGCTACAGCGCATCCTCGCCGACTGGGTGCAGTCGGTCGAGGCGGCCGGGAACCTCATCGTCATGAAGACGCCGCCCGGCTCCGCCCATCTCGTCGGCCTCGCCCTCGACCAGGCGAACTTGCCCGAGGTCGTCGGCACGATCTGCGGCGACGACACGCTCTTCCTCGCGCTCCGGAACGGCGCCAATCCGGACGCCGTCGCCCGTCGCTTCCGCACCCTCTCGCTCTCGCAGGAACCCAAATGACCTCCAAGCCGAAGAAGGTCGTGCTCGCTTATTCGGGCGGGCTCGACACCTCGATCATATTGAAATGGCTTCAGACCGAATATGGCGCGGAGGTCGTCACCTTCACCGCCGACCTCGGCCAGGGCGAGGAGGTGGAGCCCGCGCGCCGCAAGGCCGAATTGCTCGGCATCAGGCCCGGGAACATCTTCATCGAGGACCTGCGCGAGGAGTTCGTGCGCGACTATGTTTTCCCGATGTTCCGAGCGAACACGATCTATGAGGGCCAGTATCTGCTCGGCACGTCGATCGCGCGGCCGCTGATCGCCAAAAAGCAGATCGAGATCGCCCGCAAAGTTGGGGCGGACGCCGTCTGTCATGGCGCGACGGGCAAGGGCAACGACCAGGTCCGCTTCGAGCTCGGCTATTATGCGCTGGAGCCCGATATCCGCGTCGTCGCCCCGTGGCGCGAATGGGATTTCGCCAGCCGCGAGCAGCTCCTGGCCTTCGCCGAGGCGCACCAGATCCCCATCGCCAAGGACAAGCGTGGCGACGCGCCCTTTTCGGTCGATGCGAACCTTCTGCATTCGTCGTCCGAAGGAAAGGTGCTGGAGGACCCGGCTGTCGAGGCGCCCGAATATGTCCATCAGCGGACGATCGCGCCCGAGGACGCGCCTGACAAACCTACGGTGATCGAGATTGCGTTCGAGCGGGGCGATCCCGTCGCCATCGACGGCAAAAAGATGTCACCGGCGAGCCTGCTTGCCCGGCTCAACCAGCTCGGCCACGACAACGGCATCGGCCGCCTCGACCTGGTCGAGAACCGCTTCGTCGGCATGAAGTCGCGCGGTGTTTACGAGACGCCGGGCGGCACGATTCTGCTCGCGGCCCATCGCGGTATCGAATCGATCACGCTCGACGGCGGGGCGATGCATTTGAAGGACGAGATCATGCCGCGTTATGCGAAGCTGATCTACAACGGCTTCTGGTTCTCGCCGGAGCGCGAGATGCTGCAGGCGCTGATCGACAAGAGCCAGGAGCATGTGAGCGGCACCGTCCGAATGAAGCTTTACAAGGGCAACGCCGCGGTGATCGGCCGGGAGAGTCCGCTGTCGCTCTATGACCAGGATCTCGTCACCTTCGAGGAAGGGACGGGCGGCTACGACCAGCGCGACGCCGCCGGCTTCATCCGCCTCAACGCGCTGCGGCTGCGGATCGAGGCCCGGCGCCGGAAGCTTGACACTGACATCGCGTAAGGGCCGATGAAGAGCGGCGATGGATAGCTTCGTCCTTTTCTTCTATGGACTTGCCGATGGGATCGTCGCCTCGAAATTCGTCGCTGCACGCTGAAGCCGCCACCGAGCAATGGCACCAGCACATCTATCTGGGCGCCTCGCACCAGGCCAATGAGCGGCGGACGCGCTGGGTGGTCGCGCTCACCGCTATCATGATGGTGGGCGAGATCGCCGCCGGCTACCTCACCGGATCGATGGCGCTGCTCGCCGACGGGTTCCACATGGCGACGCATGCCGGTGCACTGGCGGTGGCCGCCGGCGCCTATGCCTTTGCGAGGCGGCGGGCGCACGATCCGGCCTTTGCCTTCGGGACCGGAAAGGTCGGCGATCTCGCCGGCTTCGGATCGGCGCTGCTGCTCGCCGTCTTTGCCGTCGGCATCGCCGTCGAATCGATCCAGCGGCTGATCGAACCGCGCGGCGTCGCCTTTGCCGAGGCCACCGTGGTGGCCGTGCTGGGCCTGATGGTCAATCTCGTCTCGGCCTGGCTGCTGTCCGACGGCCATCACCATGGCCATGGCGACGACGAGCACCATCATCATGACCACAATCTGCGATCCGCCTATTTCCATGTGCTCGCTGATGCGCTGACGTCCGTCCTTGCCATCGTCGCCCTGCTGGCGGGCCGTCATCTCGGCTGGGTCTGGATGGATGCGGCGGTCGGGATCATCGGGGCGTTGGTGATCCTGCGCTGGTCATGGGGACTGATGCGCGACACGGGCGCCATCCTTCTCGACCGCTCTGACCTCCGCCTCGCCGACGAAGCGCGGCGGCGGATCGAGGCGGACGGCGACGCGCGGGTCACGGACCTGCACGTCTGGCGCATCGCCCCCGGCGCTCATGCCGGCATCATCTGCCTGGTCGCCGACAAACCGCTCGAGGTCGCCGAATATCATCGGCGCCTCGCCGATCTCGAGACCGTCGTCCACCTGTCGATCGAGGTCCATCGCTGCGCCGGCCGCGACTGCCGCTGAGGCCCATGTCGAGCGTCGCCCAGGCCGCGCGCGCAGTGCTTCTCGCCGGCGATCCCTATACCAAGGTGCGGCTGGCTCGCGGCGTCGCGCGTGCCTGGCGCCGGGGTGGTCTGGCGCATGGTTTCGACGTCGCAATGCCCGATCGGCCTGCCCGTCCGCCACGGCCTGAGCTGCTGCCGGCCTCCCGGATGCCGAAGCGCGGGAAGGGCGGCTCGGAGCGGGGTCGGATCGCGATGCTTCACGCCCTGGCCCACATCGAGTTCGGAGCCATCGACCTCGCCTTCGACATGGCGGGCCGTTTCGGCGCGGACTTTCCGGCGGAGTTCGTCGACGACTGGCTCGGCGTAGGCGCCGACGAGGCGATGCATTTCGCGCTGCTCGATCGGCGGTTGAAGAGCCTCGGCGCCTCCTATGGCGCGCTTCCCGCCCATGACGGCCTCTGGGAGGCGGCCGAGGCGACGGCGCATGACGCGCTCGCCCGCCTCGCCGTCGTGCCGATGGTGCTGGAGGCCCGGGGGCTGGACGTGACCCCGGCGACGGTCGAGCGATTCGTAGCGGCGGGAGACAGTCGCTCGGCGGCGATCCTGTGGCGCATCTATCGCGACGAAATCCGCCATGTCGGCGCCGGAACGAGATGGTTCAAACAGGCCTGCGAATCCCGCGGATTTGAGCCGATCGGGCATTGGCGATGGTTAACGAAAACCTACTTCCGGGGGGTGCTGAAGCCTCCGTTCAACGACTCGGCGCGGGGCCAAGCCGGTCTGTCCCGCGATTTCTACATAGGACTTGCCGAGGCAAGAGATGTTTAACAGTCTCCGCTCACACGTCACGGGGTGGGCAACTTCCTGACGCGAAAGCCGGGCAGAAATGTCCAATGTTTGAGTTTTCATGGTCGCGACAATGCGTGGCCGTGCCGACCGCTTTTTTGGTCGCGGGGATTGTGATGACAAATTTGGTTCAGGCGAAGAACGGCGTAGTGGTTCTGAAGTTCCGCAACGTTTTCAAACCGCGTGATATTTTCTTCCATGACGGCAAAAGCCTGCGCCGCGTCAGCGTTGGCGTTCCGGTTCAGATGGTGGCGGCGTTGGCCGCCCTTTTCTTGATCGGCTGGTCCGCTTTCGCCGCCGCGCAATTCGCCACCGCCAGGACGGTCGATCCGGCCGAGGTGGCTCGGATGGAGCAGCAGGTCCAGTCGATGCAGGCCGACGTGCAGGCGATCAAGGCGATGGCCGACAAGCGCTACCAGATGACGGAGCAGGCGCTTCGCGACCTCGGTCTCGATCCGCAGCGCTTCCAGGGCACCGGTGGTCCATTCGAGGCGGTCGAGCCGCTCGGCACCGCGTCCGATCCCAAGTTCAAACAGCTCTTTACCACCTGGAAGAGGCTCGACCAGGTCGAACAGAGCACCCTCGCCATCCCATCCGTCGAGCCCGTCAAGGGCACCGCCTTCACCAGCGGCTTCGGCGTCCGCTCCGACCCCTTCCGCGGCCGCGCCGCCATGCATGCCGGCATCGATCTCGCCGGCCCGGTCGGCACCAAGATCTACGCCACGGCCGACGGCATCGTGGCCCGCTCCGAGTATAATGGCGGCGGCTACGGCAACCTCGTCGAGTTGAGCCACGGCCGCGGCATAGAGACCCGCTACGGCCATATGTCGAAGCGGCTCGTCGCGGAAGGCCAGCGCGTGAAGCGCGGCGACGTGATCGGCCTGATGGGCTCGACCGGGCGCTCGACCGGCAGCCATCTCCACTATGAGGTTCGCATCGACGGCAAGGCCGTGAACCCGATCCCCTTCATGCAGTCGAACGACTATCTCCTCGCCGTCCAGCGCCGCGCCGCCGCGGCCACCCGGGTCGCCATGGGCGGCCCGCAGGAAGGCGCCACCAAGTAAGTCTCTTCAAGTTTGGAGAGGACGGGCCCGTCGGTCGAAAGGCCGGCGGGCCTTTTCTATTAGACGTCGTCGATTATTTCCCGCCGCATATGGATGCTGGGGAACGTCATGCCGTTGCTCATCGGCACATCGATCTCGCCGATCGTGTGGAAGCCGAGCGAGGCATAGAAGGGCTCGGCATTGCGGCTGGAGAAGCACTCCAGGATTGAAACACCCGCCGCCCGCGCCTGCGACTCGCAGCGGTCGTAGATCAGCCGGCCGATGCCGCGGCCGGTCCAGCCTGCGCGGGTCGCGAAATGGCGGAGATGGCCGATGCCGGGCTCGACCTTCAGGCTGCCCGGCATTTCGCGGGCCCAGCCGCCGCAGGCGACCGGCTCTCCCTCCGCCTCGGCGAGATAATAGGTTCCGGACGCCAACAGCGCCGGATTCGCCCGAGTTATAGTCGGCAGCATCAGCGCCAAAAGCTCGGGATCATAGGCCTCCGCCATCAGGTCCGGATAGCTTGCCCGCAAAACCGCCGTGACCGCCGCCGCGTCGTCCGGCAACGCGAGGCGTATCAAGACGTCATGTTCGCTCATGTCGGGGTTACTTCCCCCGTTTTTGCCGGTGCTTTTCGAGATCGAGCACGCTGTTGGCCTCGCCTTCCGGCAGCAGACCGAGTCGCCGCGCCACTTCCTGATAGGCTTCGGCCTCGCCGCCGAGGTCGCGGCGGAAGCGGTCCTTGTCGAGCTTCTCGTTCGTCGTCATGTCCCACAGGCGGCAGCCGTCGGGGCTGATCTCGTCCGCCAGGATGACGCGGCTATACTCGTTTTCCCAGATGCGGCCGAATTCGAGCTTGAAGTCGACGAGGCGGATGCCGATCGCCGCGAACAGGCCGCACATGAAATCGTTCACGCGCACCGCCATGTCGGCGATGTCGTTCATCTCTTCCTGGGTGGCCCAGCCGAAGCAGGCGATGTGCTCGTCGGCGATCAGCGGATCGCCCAGCGCATCGTCCTTGTAATAATATTCGATGATCGTGCGGGGGAGCTGCGTGCCCTCTTCGATGCCGAGCCGCTTGGAGAGCGTCCCCGCCGCCACGTTGCGGACCACCACCTCGATCGGCACGATCTCGACCTGGCGGATCAGCTGCTCGCGCATGTTGAGGCGGCGGATGAAGTGGGTCGGAATGCCGATCCCGGCGAGCAGGGTGAAGATATGCTCGGAAATGCGGTTGTTGAGCACCCCCTTGCCGGCGATCGTGCCCTTTTTCTGGGCGTTGAAGGCGGTCGCGTCGTCCTTGAAATACTGGATGAGCGTGCCGGGCTCCGGACCCTCATAGAGGATCTTGGCCTTGCCTTCGTAGATCTGGCGGCGGCGGGACATGGACTTGATGCTCCGGAAAAGACAAAGGCCCCGGTGGCGCGGTCATGGGCGCGGCCGAGGCGGATGGGGGAACCTATAGAGTATGCCGCCTAGCGGCGCAATCAGGTGACCTTGCCCCTGACGGCGAACCGGGGCTCGCGCCAGCGGCCGCTTTCGAGGATGTCCACTAGGCGATCGACGGCTGTCCAGATATCCTCACAGCCGAGATAGAGCGGCGTCAGGCCGAAGCGGACCACGTCGGGGGCGCGGAAGTCGCCGATAACCTCCGCCTCGATCAGCGCCTGGCAGATTTCGAAGGCATGGGGGTGACGGTAGGAGATGTGGCTGCCCCGCTTCTCGGGGTCCGTGGGGCTGATGCATTCGAGGCCATGACCGGCGCAGCGCTCCTCGACTAGCGCGGCGAAGAGATCGAATAGGGCGACCGACTTGGCCCAGATCGCGTCCATGCCGACCCCATCGAAGCTCTCGACTCCACTCTCCAGCGCCAGCAGGCTCAGCATCGGCGGGGTGCCGGCAAGGAAGCGGGAGATGCCGGGGGCGGGCTGGTAATCGTCGGTGAAGGCAAAGGGGGCGGCATGGCCCATCCAGCCGCGCAGATAGGGGATGAGCCGTTCCTGCAGATGCTCGGCGACATAGAGGAAGGCTGGCGCGCCGGGTCCGCCGTTCAGATATTTATAGCCGCAGCCGACCGCCAGCTCGGCTCCGGCCCCATTGAGGTCGACCGGCACGGCGCCGACGCTGTGGCTGAGGTCCCAGAGGGTCGGCGCGCCCGCCGCCTTGGCTCGTCGGGTGACGGCGGCCATGTCGAAGCGGTCACCGCTCTTATAGTGGACATGCGTCAGCAGGAGGAGGTTCGTGTTGGGCCCGAGCGCCTCGTCGATGCGGGTCCGATCGACCGTCTCCAGCCTGAGGTTCGGCATCAGCTCGGCCGCGCCGCTGGCGACGTGGAGGTCGGTGTGGAAATTGCCCCGCTCCGACAGCAGCACCGGCCGTTCCGGCGAGAGCGCCGCGGCGGCCGTGATCAGCTTGAACAGGTTCACCGAAACGGAATCGGCGACGATCACCTCGTGCGGCTTCGCCCCGATCAGCGGCGCGATCCTGGCGCCGACCCGCTGCGGCGCGTCGATCCAGCCATGGTCGTTCCAGCTCCGGATGAGCGAAGCGCCCCATTCCCGCTCGATCACCTCGCGCTTGCGCCCGATAGCCGCCTTGGGAAGCGCGCCGAGCGAGTTGCCGTCGAGGTAGATGAGGCCTTCGGGTAGGACGAAGCGCTCGTGGCATGCGCGCAGGGGGTCGGCGGCGTCCATCGCGCGGGCCTGTTCGAGGGAAATCATCGCGTCCGCCCCTTCCCGTCATCCCGGCGAAAGCCGGGACCCAGGAACTCGGCCATGGAGCGAGTAACCCGGTGCATCAATCCGAGCCCCGTGTGCCTGGATCCCGGCTTTCGCGGGAATGACGATGGAGCAGCGCCTTCTCGATCTCCTCGACCGCGACTGCCCAGGCCTGCGTCTCCGGCGCAACCAGCTCGACATGGCCGGTGTCGTCGATCATCCGCACTTTCACGTCGTCGCCCGCGGCCCGCATCGGCGCTGCATAGCCTTCGGCATAAGCGGTGGGAATGATCCGGTCCTTGAGTCCGTTGATCAACACCTGATCCACCCCCAGTGGCGCGAGGTTGGGCACGGACGTATCCTCGAAACGGCCCCCCGTCAGCTGTTCGACTACTTCGGTGCCGCAGCCGCTCCCCGGAGGCCGCGCGGCTTCCACGAGATCAGGAAGGCCGCCGAGGCTCACCACCGCGTCGATCTTGATGGGACTGCCGTTGCGAAGGGGGCTGTCCTCGGGAAGGCGGGGCCGTCCGGCCAGCCACAGCGCCAGGTGCCCGCCGGCCGAATGACCGGTGGCGACGAGCGGCGAGGTGTCCAGATTGTAGCGACTGGCGTTCGCGGCCAGCGCATCGGCCGCGGCGGCGGCGTCGAGGAAAGTGCCGGGATAACCGCCACCCGGCCGGTCCACGCCGCGATAGTCGATATTCCAGACGGCGATGCCGCGCTTCCTCAAATCGTCGGCGATCCAGTTCATGATCGTCCGGTCGGCGACCTCGGTCGTCCAGCATCCGCCATGGACCATCAGCACCGTCGGATGCGGGCCCTTGCCCTCGGGCAGCCACAGGTCAACCACCTGATAGGGATCGTCGCCATAGTGGATCGTCGCGTCCTCTTTCGGCTGGGGGCGCTCGAGAAGGTCGGGCCATTCCATCAGGGAGTGGGAGGACGTCTGGCTCATCGAGCAGGCGGCTAGCGCCAGCGTGGCGCCAAGCGCAAGCGAATAGGCGAATGGCGGCACGGCGTTCCTCCCCGCCGAGGCGATAACCGGCGCGCGCGCCGCCCGCAAATCGGTTATGGCTGCGGGTCAATCATGCGAGGGGAGCGAAGCCTTGGATTTTCACGACATCGATCAGCTTATCGCGGCATTTTACGCCACCATCTCCGGCCCCGCCGGCGGGCAGGATTGGGAGGGGGCGAAGCCGCTGTTCCATCCCGACGCGCGGCTGGTCCGCACCCGGCTCGACGAGGAGGGGCGACCGGTCGCCTTTTCCTTCTCGGTCGATGGCTATCGCGAGGCGACGGCGCCGCTGCTGGCCGCTATGGATTTCTACGAATATGAAATTGCCCGGCGCACCGTGCGCTTCGGCAACATCGCGCAGTTATTCTCCGCGTACGAAGCCTATGACCGGCCTGAGGGCGGGCGGCTGCTGAAGCGCGGCATGAACATGATCCACATGTTCGACGACGGCAGCCGCTGGTGGATCATGCACGTCATCTGGGACGACGAGCGCGAAGGCGTGCGCCTGCCTCAAGACCTGTTTGCCGGAGAGGCTGAATAAGGGAGCGAGCGCCGTTGGGGGGGCGGAACGGCGCTCGCTCGGCGGTTGGTCGACCTTGGCCTCGCGGGTTCCACGTCAGGACAATCCGTAGCGGACCTTGAGGGTGTCGGCGCCCTGGGGCGTGGACGCCGTGTAGCCGACCTCCGTTTGGAAGGTGGTGGCGTAGAGCGGAGCCCCCGTCGAAGCGACGGTGCCCGCCACGCTGAGGATCGCGGCCAGGAGAGCGAGGCCGGCGAACTCGGCATTGATCCTGTTCATCTCGATTCTCCTTGATTCAGAGCAGAGACTATCCGGCGATCGGCCTCAACGGCCGGTCGACGACGACTTCTGCCAGGGCGCATCGAATTCGATGTCGCTCAGTTTCCGAAACGGCTCTCCGATCTTTACGAAGAGCTGGTGCAGGGCGGCGCTGAGCTCATGGCCATGATCGGCCCAGGCTTGGGTATCGAACGGCTCGTGCATTGTCTGGCTCCTTCCTGGTCCGTGCCGGTAGTTCCGGGCACGCTGGTTAGATGGAGGAACCGCGCCTCCAGCGCCAACTAAAGGCTCGACAGATTTGATAAGGAGAGCTTATTAGTCTCGGCATGCGTCACATCCCTTCCCTGCCGGCCGTTCGGGTGTTCGAGGCCGCCGCGCGCCACGAGAATTTCACCAGGGCGGCCGCCGAGCTCGGCATGACCCAGGCGGCGGTCAGTTATCAAATTCGCTTGTTGGAAGAACGACTTGGCGTCGGTCTCTTCCGGCGCGAGAAGAAGAAGGTGATGCTGACCGACGCCGGCCGCCGCGCCTCGGGCGACGTGTCGCGCGCCTTCGACGTGCTCGACGCCGCCTTCTCGGCGCTCAGGGCGGAGGACGAGGGGACGCTGACCATCACCACCTCCTACACTTTCGCCAACACCTGGTTCGCCTGGCGGCTGGGCGCCTTCCAGATGACCAATCCGGAAATGGCGGTCCGGATGCTGACTGACGATGCGGTCGTGGATTTCGCCGGCTCCGAAGTGGATGTCGGCGTGCGCACGGGGCAGGGCGACTGGCCTGGCCTGGCCTCCGAGCTGCTGTTCCGGGTCGACTTCACCCCCATGTGCAGCCCGGAATTCCTCGAACGCCATGGCGACTCGCTAAAGCCGAAGGATCTGCTCGACATCCCCCAGATCGGGCCGCAGGATCCGTGGTGGGCGCACTGGCTGCGTGAGGCCGGGGTGGACGTGCCGGAGCGGCCGCCCAAGCCGGGCGTGCGCCTGGGCTATCAGGCGCATGAGGGTTTCGCCGCCATGGCGGGACAAGGGATGGCGATGCTGACCCCCTTCTTCTGGCGCAACGACATCGCGGAAGGGCGGCTGGTGCGTCCATTCGGCCAGGTCTCGTCACGCGGCTGGGGTTATTGGCTGGTCTATGCCGAGCATCGCCGGCTGGTCCCCAAGATCAAGCATTTCCGCGACTGGCTGCTGGCCGAGGTGGCGCGCGACCTCAAGCAACTCGCCGCCAATGCGCCGCCGCCCGATCAGGGGATGTCTTGACCAGGTCTCTGGAGAGCAAGTCGAGAAGCCTTCGTTCGTCCCGAGCGTTGTCGAGGGGCGAACGGGCTTGGCGGGCTTGTTCGAACCTCCTCGTCCGCTTCCTCGCTCGCGCGAACAGTGCCTTCAACGTCGCGGCCGCGAAAAGCATTTTCCTACAACCGGTCGAATGTGCAACGTTTGTTCGGGACCGACGAATCTCGCGCTTACTACAATTCGCCGTCTCACTGAAAACAAAGGATTTTCTAGGCTGTTTCGCATGACTTTCGTAAACTTTGCAGAGCCTCGGCCGGCTGCTATCGCGCTCCTATGCCTGACCTAGAAGACCCCTTCGATCAGATCGTCGACGCCCCTTTCGATGATGCCCTTTCCCAGCGCTATCTCGTCTATGCGCTCTCCACGATCACCGCGCGCTCGCTGCCCGATGTGCGCGACGGGCTGAAGCCGGTCCATCGGCGGCTGCTGTGGGGAATGCGGCTGCTGAGGCTTGATCCGGCGGCGGGGTACAAGAAGTGCGCGCGCGTGGTCGGCGACGTGATGGGCAAATATCACCCGCATGGCGACCAGTCGATTTACGACGCAATGGTCCGCCTCGCCCAGCCCTTTTCCCTCCGCTATCCGCTGGTCGACGGGCAGGGTAATTTCGGCAATGTCGATGGCGATAACGCCGCGGCCATGCGCTATACCGAGGCGCGGCTGACGGCGGCGGCGAACGATCTGATGGCCGGGCTCGACGAAGGCACGGTCGATTACCGCCCCACTTATAATGGCGAGGAGGAGGAGCCGGAGGTCTTTCCGGGCCTGTTCCCGAACCTGCTTGCCAACGGCGCCAGCGGCATCGCGGTGGGCATGGCGACCTCCATCCCGCCGCACAATGTCGCCGAGGTGATCGACGCGGCGACGCATCTCATCGACAATCCCAAGGCCGAGGATTCGGCGCTGATGGACTTTGTCGCCGGGCCGGATTTCCCCACCGGCGGCGTCATCGTCGACGGGCCGGAGGCGATCGCCCATGCCTATGCGACCGGCAAGGGCGCCTTTCGGGTCCGCGCGAAATGGGAGACCGAGGATCAGGGGCGCGGCACCTGGACGGCCGTCATCTTCGAAATCCCGTTCCAGGTGCAGAAGGGCAAGCTGATCGAGCAGATCGCGGCGCTGATCGCCGAGAAGAAATTGCCGATCCTCGCCGACGTCCGCGACGAATCGGACGAGGCGATCCGCATCGTGCTGGAGCCGAGGAGCCGCACGGTCGAGCCGCAAATGCTGATGGACAGCCTGTTCCGGCTGACGGACCTCGAGACGCGCGTGTCGCTCAACCTGAACGTGCTCGACGCCAGCCGCACGCCGCGCGTGATGAGCCTCAAGGAAGTGCTGACGGCTTGGCTCGCCCATCAGATCGAGGTGCTGGTGCGGCGCTCCACGCACCGCGTCGAGAAGATCACCGACCGGGTCGAACTGCTCGACGGCTATCTGGTCGCCTTCCTCAACCTCGACCGCGTCATCCGTATCATCCGTGAGGAGGACGAGCCGAAGCCGGTCATGATGGTGGAATTCAACCTTTCCGACCGCCAGGCCGAAGCGATCCTCAACATGCGGCTGCGTAGCTTGCGCAAGCTGGAGGAAATGCAGATCAGGAGCGAGCGGGACAAGCTCCTCAAGGAACGGGCCGAGCTTGAGAAGCTGATCGAGTCGCCTTCCCGCCAGCGCAACCGCCTCAAGAAGGACCTGGCGGCGCTTCGCGACCGCTACGGACCGGAAACCGAGCTTGGCCGCCGCCGCACGCGAATCGAGGAAGCCGGCCCGGCGCGCGAAATCCCCCTGGAAGCGATGATCGAGCGCGAGCCGATCACCGTCATCATGTCGCAGCGCGGCTGGATCCGGGCTATGAAAGGCCATGTCGATCTCGCCAATCCCGAGGCGATGAAGTTCAAGGAAGGAGACGGTCCCCGTTTCTTCTTCCATGCCCAGACAACCGACAAGCTGCTGCTCGCGGCGCAGAACGGTCGCTTCTACACCCTGGCGGCGGACAAGCTTCCCGGCGGGCGTGGCTTCGGTGAGCCGGTACGCCTGATGATCGATCTGGAGGGCGAGGGAGACATCGTCGCCCTGCTCCCGGCGACGTCCGCCTCCAAGCTGCTGCTCGCCTCTTCGGACGGGCGCGGCTTCATCACCTCGACCGCCGGTGCCGTCGCCGAGACTCGCAAGGGCAAGCAGGTGGTGAACGTGCGCGCAGGCGCCCGCCTCGCCGTCGTGCGCCCGGTCGCGACAGGGGACGATTACGTCGTGGCGATCGGCGAGAATCGCAAGATGGTCGTCTTTCCCCTTTCCGAGCTTCCCGAAATGGCGCGCGGACAGGGGGTCCAGCTGCAACGCTATCGCGACGGCGGTCTCTCGGACGCGATCACCTTCGTCTTTGCCGAGGGCCTGAGCTGGGGCATGGGCGGCGCCAGCGGCCGTACGCGCACGGAAGGCGACCTGTCGGCATGGCGCGCGGCGCGGGGTGCGGCTGGGCGTATGCCGCCGGTCGGTTTCCCCCGCGATAACCGGTTCGGTTAGGGCTCGCCTTCGTGGATACGGCACCTGCGGGCTGGTGCCGGTCGCTCATAAAGCAATGCGCAATCAAGAATTAACGGCTCTCGCCTATGGCGGCCGGATGCATGCTGCATCGTCGCGAGGGCGGAACAGACTGAAGGTCGTAGCGTCCCCTGCCCGGGAGGCGCCCGCGGAGCCGCGCCTGTCGGTCGCGGAGGAAGTGATAGAGCGAGCGCGGCAGGATTATCTCGACGCCCTGCCCATCGCCGCCGCCGTCATCTGCATCAGCGCGGGCGGCGATCCTTATATCGACATGGCCAACGAGAATTTCCGCCAGCTCACCGACTGGAACGGCCATGAGGGCAAATGGGTGAGCCAGGTCGCCTTCCTGGAATCTGGAACGATCGGCAAGGCGCTGAACGCTTTTCTCAAGGGTGAGGAGAAAGCGCGCCAGTTCGAGGGACATGATGGCCAAGCGATCGGAGGTCGACATTTCACCGTCCGGCTGGCGCGGCTGAAGCCGACCCCGCTGTCGACGAAGCGCTGCCTCGTCTCGCTGATCGACAAGACCGCCCAGGTCGAAACGGAAAAGAGCCTGCGCGCGGAGATGCTGCGCGACAGCCTGACCGGCCTGCCCAATCGCCTCGGCTTCAACGAGAAGGTCGAGGCGATACTGGAGGCGCCGGGTTTCCGGGAGGCGAGCCACGCCGTCCTCGTCATCGACATGACCCGCTTCAGCCGGATCAACGAATGCATGGGTGCGATCGCCGGCGACGAGCTCTTGATCACCTTCGCTCGACGCCTCTTTTCGGCGCTCAGGGCCGGCGACATCCTCGCCCGGACCGGGGGCGACGAGTTCGCGATCCTGATGCGGCTCGGCAAGAGCCTCGACGACGCCCTCCAGCTCGCCGACCGCATCCGCGCCGTGCTCGCCTCGCCCTTCCGGCTCTCGGAGCTGGAAATCCGGGTCGACTGCTCGATCGGGGTCGCGCTCCTCGCCGGTGGAGTCGAGGTCGCCGAAGAGGTGCTTCGCAACGCCCAGTTCGCGCTGAAGCGCGCGAAGCAGGTGATGGGCACGCAGGTTTACGAACCCAATCAGGCCAGGGCCGCGCGCCGTCGCTTCAGCATCGAAACGGAACTCCGGCGGGCGATCGAGGGTGACGAGCTGAGGCTCGATTTCCAGCCGCTGATCGATCTCGCTTCGGGCAAGGTAGCGGGCTTCGAGGCGCTCGCCCGCTGGGACCATGAAGAGCGCGGATCGATCTCTCCCACCGAATTCATTCCCGTCGCCGAGGAATCGGGGCTGATCGTCTCGCTCGGCCGCTGGGCGCTGAACGCCGCGGCGCAGACGCTCGGCGGATGGGATCGCAAGATCGGAAAGGCGCTGCCGCTCTCCATCGGGGTCAATCTTTCCGCGATCCAGATCGCCCGCGACGACGTGCCATCGGCCGTCGAAAGCGCGCTGAGGAACAGCGGCCTTCGCGGCGACAGGCTGACGCTCGAGCTGACCGAAAGCGCCATCGTCCAGGATCCGCAGCGCGCGACGAAGGTTCTGGAGGCGCTGAAGGCGCTCGACGCCAAGGTGGCGATGGACGATTTCGGGACCGGCTACACGTCTCTTTCCTATCTCCAGCGCCTGCCGATCGACGTGCTCAAGATCGACCGGAGCTTCGTCACCGAGATGCTGAAGGACCGGGATTCGGTGGCGATCATCCGTGCCGTCCTGTCGCTCGCCGATGCCCTCGGCCTCAAGACGACCGCCGAAGGGGTCGAGACCGAAGAGCTGGCGGAGGCGCTGACCGAGCTCGGCTGCACCTTCGGCCAAGGTTTCTTCTTCGCTCGGCCGCTAGGCCCCGACGCGGCGCTCGATTACTGGCTGTCGCGGGACGCCTGACCCACGTGCTTCCAGGCGACGCGTCGAATCGCGTCGGCATCGGAGGGGAACCCGTCCTCGATCCACTGGCGCTCGATCGCTTGCAGCGTCTTCGCCACGACCGGCCCCGGCCGCAATCCCATGGCGATGAGGTCGCCTCCCGTGAGCGGGAAATGTGGCCGCTGCCATTCTCTCAGGATATCCAGGCGGGTGGCCGGATCGTCCGTGTCATCCTGCAGCAGAAGGCGATCCGTCGCCTCGGCGCGCCCGATCCGATAGGCGAGCGCCCTGGGGTCGCCGCTCTCCTTCGGTTCTCGTGCCGCCGCCGAGACCAGCCGTCTGGTGGCGCGTTTCGACAGCCGCAGCCGGGCCGCCACCGCAGCCGCCAGGTCGGGGTCGGCGGGGAGCAGGGCGGCGAGGCGGCGGATCGGCTCGGGCGCGGCGTTCGCCGCCTGCTCCCTGACGATGAGATCACCCAGCCGTCGGACCCCTTCGTCTCCGATTTCGGGAAGGACCGCACGAAGGATGCCGCGCTCGACCATCAGCGCCACGGTCGGATGCGGCGAGGAGAGGGCGAGCAGCTTCAGAAGCTCGTCAGCGATGCGCTCTCGCGACAGCGCCATCAGGTCGTTCGCGCGATCGGCGCAGGCCTCCAGCGCGGCGGCGTCGGGATCGCCCCTGCCGAACCGCGCGTGGAAGCGGAAGAAGCGGAGAATCCGCAGATGGTCCTCGGCTATCCGCACCAGCGGATCGCCGATGAACCGCACCTTTCGGTCGGCGAGATCGGCTTCCCCGCCGAAATAGTCGTAGATGGCAAGGGTTTCCGGGTCGGCCGACAGGGCGTTGATCGTAAAGTCGCGGCGGGCGGCATCCTCAAGCCAGTCGTCGGTATAGGCGATGGTCGCACGGCGGCCGTCGGTGGAGACGTCGCGGCGAAGCGTGGTCACCTCGACGGGGCCGCCCTGCAGGACGGCCGTGACCGTGCCATGCGCGATTCCGGTCGGCACGGCCTTGATATGCGCGCGCTTCAGGCGTTCAATCACCGCGCCGGGCTCGAGACGGGTGGCGAGGTCGATATCGCTGACATCGATGCCCAGGAGCGTGTCGCGCACGCACCCGCCGACGAAGCGTGTCTCGCCTTCGGCCGCGCCGAGCGCGCGGAGCAGCGGCACCATCCCCTGTCGCTTCTGCCAGTCCGCTCGTGGAAGCTTCACGCGATCACCGCGAGCCGACGGCTGAGGTTCACGATCATCGCCGCCGTCGCCCCCCATATACGGCGCCCCTCCCATTCGATCTCGAAATAGCTTCGCTCCCGTCCCTGATACTGGGCGGTGCGGACCAGCTGATGCTCCGGGCGGAGCAGATAGTCCAGCGGCGCCTCGAAGATCGCGGCGACCTCCGACGGCTGGGGCACAAGGTGGAGGCCGGGCGGCACGATGCCGACCACCGGGGTCACCTGATAGCCCGTGATGGTGCGGTAGCGGTCGGTCGTGCCGATCACCTCCACTTCCGACGGCGCGAGCCCGATCTCCTCCTTCGCCTCCCGCAGGGCGGCCGCCACCGCGTCGGCGTCGTCAGGGTCGATGCGGCCGCCGGGGAAGGCGATCTGGCCGGCATGGCGTGTGACCGTATCGGCGCGAACGGTCAGGATCACGGTCGGCTCGGATCGATCAACGACCGGCATCAGCACCGCGGCCGGTGTCGTCCTGGCGTGGGGGGCGACGAGCGGGTCGTGCGGGTCGCCCTCGATCAGTACCGGTGTGCGGCGGTGCCCCAGCTCCAGTGCTTCGCGCAGCCTGTGGGTGAGATTCATGACCGCGCATCCATAGGAAAGAACAGACCCCCGCTCCACAGGCCAGGAGGGTCGGCGCCTTCGTCGAGCGCGAGGTTGGCGAGCTCGTAATAAACAGGGCGCACCACCAGCGCATCTAGCCCGCCGCGCACCTCCAGATAGGGATGGGGGCCGTCCTCCTGACTCTCGAAGCGAAGACGGTGGCCAGGTCCCGCCAGCAACACCTCGTCCGTGTTGAGACGGAAAGCGAGGCTGCGTTCCCGTCCCGCGCCTCCCGATTTCAGTTCCACAGCGAGGAAAGGCGCGTCTTCGACATCTATGTCCAGCTTCTCGACCGGCGTCACAAGGACATGGCCACCGCCGGCCTCGCGCCTCAATATGGTCGAGAAAAGCTGAACCATCGCCGGGCGGCCGATCGGCCGGCCTTCGTGGAACCAGGTGCCGTCGCGGGCGATCCGCATGCCGCTATGGCCGCAATGGCCCGGGTTCCAGCTTTCCACGGGGGGCAGCCTCCGCTCCTCCGCCAGCCGGGCGATATCGGCGAGCGACAGCGCGGCGAGATCGGTGGTGACACGTGCGGACATGGCAGGGGATTAGGCGATCGACGGGTCGAGCGCAAAGCTTGCCGCGCGCCGCCTGCCGCCTTATCGCGCGCCCATGATCGCGGGATTCGAGGGGCCGCGCACGGCCATCGTCACGGGGGGCGCGAAGCGCATCGGCGCAGCGATCGCGCGCGCCCTTTCCGACGACGGCTGGCATATCCTTATTCATTGCCACCGATCGGGTGCAGAGGCGCGAGCGCTGGCGGCCGAGCTCGGCCATGCTGCGGTCGTCATCGCCGATCTGGCGGACCCGGCCGCCGCGGACGAAATCATGGCGGGGCTGGACGGGCTGCCCCCGACGAGACTGCTCGTCAACAACGCCTCGCGCTTCGTCTACGACAGCGTCGACGACTTCACGCCGGAGGGATGGGAGGCCCACCACAAGGTGAACCTTCGCGCGCCGGCACTGCTCTCGCGGGCTTTCGCGGCGAGGGTCCAGGGGGCCGGGCTCATCGTCAACCTGCTTGACGCCAAGCTGTCGCAGCCCAATCCGGACTTCTTCACCTACACCCTCTCCAAGATGGGCTTCGCCGGCCTCACCGAACTGCTCGCCCGCGCTTATGCAGAACGGGGGATAAGGGTCTGCGGCATCGCGCCGTCCGTGACCCTGGTGTCGGGTCCGCAAAGCCGGGCCAATTTCGATCAGGTGCATGGCCTCAACGCGCTTGGACGCGGCGTCGATGTGGACGAGATCGTCGCCGCCTTGCGCTTCATCGTCGCGACTCCGACCTTGACGGGGCAGACGATTACCCTCGATGGCGGCCAGCGATTCCTGGCGCTGCCGCGGGACGTGCAGTTTCTGGAGACCGAAAAATGAGCAACGTCGCCACTCTTGAGGGTCTCGTCCCCGATCGCCTAGCGCCGAAGGCCAGGAAGATCGTCCTCGAGGATTATTGCCTTCCCGTCGATATCGGCTTCCACGATTTCGAGATAGGGACGCCGCAGCGGCTGTTCGTCACCGTCGAAGTATGGGTCGACGAAGCCTCCTTCGCCGCCGAGGATGACGAAGCGGCCGCCTGGAATTACGATTTCCTTCGCACAGAAATCGGGCGTCTTGTCGAAGGGCGGCGGTTCAACCTGCAGGAAACGCTGGCACGGACGATCTACGACGTCGTCGCCGCTCGGCGCGGGGTGACCGGGCTCCGCGTCTCGACGCGCAAGCCCGACATCTATGCCGACTGCGCCGGCGTCGGCGTCGAGCTTTCCTCCTTCTAGCGTCCTTCTAGCGTCTGGCGCGATTGCGGGCGCAGGGGCCGAGTCCCTCGATGACCACCCGGTAATCGGCCCGGATAGCCTGTGCCTGGCTCGGCTCGATTCCCGCGACGCTTTCCGGGGGCAGGGCCGGTGGGAGGTTGCAGGCGAGGCTGTACCAAAGGAGCGTGTTCGGCTCCGGCGGCCGCGCCGCATTGTCGACGATCTCGCTCAAGGCCACCGCCCAGCGCGGAGGCTGTCCCGGCCGGCGCAGGACCGTCAGCGATACCGGCCTGTTGTCGGCGGTTTCCAGGAATATCTGCGTCTCGCTCTCGCCCGGAAGCGTGCCGGGCACGTGGAAGGCGTGTCCGATTCCCGTGATCTTCGGCGGCGCGTCCGCTTGGGCGGCCTGCCGCAGAACCTGGCGCAGCCGGTCGGCGAGCTCGGGCGTGTAGGGAAGCTGCGCCTCGGGTCCGATCAGCCTGACTTCGCCGGGACGGCCCGGGACCGTCGTCGCGAGCAGGATGAACTGGCTTTCGTCGCGCAACTTCGGCGGGCGGCCGCGCGCGTCGTTGGGCAAGTCGACCAGATATCGGATTTCGCTCGTCAGCCCCTGTGCGCCCCGAATGAGGGAGAGGACATCGGCTTCGATGTAGAATCGGGTCCGCCCCGCCTCGACGCCAGTCGCGCGTTCGTTCCGGAGCCTCACCGCGTCGCGAACCTCGATATGGACGGCGACCGGCGCGGCGAGCGCGAGATCGACGAGGTCGGCATAGGTCAGCTGGGTCGCGGCGGCCGGCGCTTGTGATTCGGCGGAAACGCCGATAGCCGCCAACACGATTGCGGCACTTGTAAGAATATAGGACGGCCGCATGGTGTCTCCTTCATCTGTCGCTCGCATTAAGATCACGTTTCCCATAGGCTTAGCGCCATTAACCGCAGCTTGCAGCCATTTCTCGCTTGATTTTGCGGAGAACCACAGGAGGATTGCGTCGTCCACTATGTAACGTTAGAGACACGGGCCCTGTCCATGATATACTAAGACATGGGCGGACCCGGAACGGTTCGGCTGCGTTGTTCTGTCCGCCGAGCTGGCAATATATTATTTCGAGAGAGGGAGTGTGGCTGTTTAATGTCCTATGCTGATCAAAAGATGAGCTCAGGCCGCATTACGGCGATTATCATCGTCGCTGCGCTCCATGCTGTACTGGGCTACGCCTTCGTCACGGGCCTTGCTTACAATGTGGTGAAGCAGGTGGCCCAGGACCTCAAGACGTTCGACGTGACGGAAGAGCCGCCGCCCCCCGAGGAGCTGCCGCCGCCGCCGCCGGAAGAGGTCGTGATGGAGCCTCCGCCCGTGGTGTCGCCGCCGCCGATCGTCCGCACCAACGTCATCGCGCCGCCGATCGTGCGGACGGTGCGTGAAGCCCCGCCGGTGGTAATCACTCCGACTGCGCCGCCGGCCCCGCCGCCGCCGCCTCAGCCCAAACGCGAAGCGGTGGGCGCCAAGCCGCGCTCCAATCCGGGTAGCTGGGCCACCAACGCTGACTATCCGTCGAGCGCTCTCAGGAATGAGGAAGAGGGCACCACGGGCTTTCGTGTAACGGTCGGCACCAACGGCCGCGTGACTGATTGCAGCGTGACATCGTCCAGCGGTTCGTCGACTCTGGATGAAGCGACTTGCAGGCTTATCACCCGCAGGGCCCGCTTCACGCCGGCGGAGGACTCCAACGGCAACCCCATCACGGACACCTACAGTAACAGAATTAGGTGGCAGATCCCGGAGGATTGATCGCACCTGACCGACCTGCCCCGTTCGTAACGTTATTTTGATATGAGAGGAAGTTAAGACCATGACCACCCCCGCAGCCCCTGCCGGCGAAAGCAATCCATATGGCCTGATGGCCGCGCTCGAACAGGGCGGGCTGATTGCCTACGCCACCTTCGGCATTCTCGTTCTTATGTCGGCCGCGTCCTGGTACATACTGTTCGTGAAACTCTTCGAGCAGCAGAAGATCATCAACCAGGGCAAGCGCGCCCGCACCACCTTCTGGCAGTCCGCCAACTTGCGCGAAGGCGCGGCCAAGCTCGAGAAGAACAGCGCCTATCGCCAGATCGTCGACGACGGCATCATCGCCCAGGAGCAGCACAACAAGCTGACCGACCCGGTCGACCAGCATGACTGGATGCTGGGCTCGCTCGCGCGCAGCCAGGGGGCAATCGCCTCGAAGCTGACGACCGGCCTCGCGCTGCTCGCCACCGTCGGCTCGACCGCTCCGTTCATCGGACTGTTCGGTACTGTCGTCGGCATCTATCGCGCGCTCATCAAGATCGGCGCCGCCGGTCAGGCGTCGATCAGCGCCGTCGCCGGTCCGGTCGGCGAGGCGCTGATCATGACCGCGCTCGGCCTGGTCGTCGCGGTTCCGGCGGTCATGGCCTATAACTGGCTGATGCGCCGCAACAAGGCGGTTCTCGAGGAGCTCGCCCGCTTCACCAACGACCTGCACGGCTTCATGATGTCGGGCGGCGCGGTGAAGCCGATCACGCGCAGCACGCCGGCCGCCGCCGCGGCTGCCGGCGCCACCCGTGCTTCGACCACCCCGAGCGGCACCACCGCGACGGGCGCTTCGACCGGCACTCCCACGGCCGGCGCGAAGAAGCTCTGAACTACGTCAACCGGCGGGGCTGTCTGCTCCGCCGGTTTTCACGGCCCGCGCGACGTGCGGCCCTAAGAGACGGATCAGGATAGGAATTTAGCATATGGCCATGAACGTAGGCCAAGAGACCGAAGGCGGCGAAGAAGTCCCGATGTCGGAAATCAACGTCACGCCGATGGTCGACGTGATGCTGGTGCTCATGATCATCTTTCTCATCACTATCCCGGTTGTCATCCAGACTGTCCCGGTGACGCTTCCTGACGTGCGCTTCGAACCGACCACGACCAAGCCGGAGAACGTTTCGCTCTCGGTCCGTGCCAACGAAGCGGGCGAATGCGAGGTCTACTGGAACCTCACCCGGGTGAATTCCGAAGAGCTGCTCAACATGGCGGTGGACAAGCTCGAGACCGAAATCGAGCGTCTCGGCGGTGTCGAGAATCTGACCGAGGAGACGATGCCGGAGGCCCATATTCGCGGTGACGTGAATACGCCCTACCGTTGTATCGGCGGCGCGATCTTCACCATGCAGCGGGCCGGATTCGCCCGAGTTGGTTTCATTTCTCAGCCGCCGCCGGGCGGCGTGGTCGAGCGCCTCTAGGCTCGAAGATTCAGGAGTAGTCTACGATGGCAATGTCAACTGGTGGAGCCGAAGGCGAACCGATGATGGACGTCAACACGACGCCGCTCATCGACGTCATGCTGGTGCTTCTCATCATGTTCATCATCACGATCCCCATCCAGACCCACGCGGTGAAGCTGGACCTGCCGGTGGACACGGGCGATATGACCCCGCCACCGATCGATCCGGTGAAGAACAAGATCGTGGTCGAGCCCAACGGCACGATCCTGTGGAACGGCGCGCCGGTCGATCCGGTGACGTTGCGCCAGTATCTCGACATCACCACGACGATGACGCCGACGCCGGAGCTGCACCTGCAGCCGCATCCGCAGGCGCGATACGAGGTGGTCGACCAGGTGCTCGCCATCACCAAGCGCGCCAACGTCACCGCGATGGGCTTCGTCGGCAACGAGGCCTACGCCAACTTCTGACGACGCCGGTATCGCAAGCGATTTGAGGGCGGTCCTTCGGGGCCGCCCTTTTCTTTGGCGATGTCTGCTTTCGACCCCCTTTGCGGACATCGTGTTGTTAGCTCAAGATGGCGCTTCTTGGGGCGTGATGAGGAAGGCACGTGTGGAGCAACGACGTTCTACCGGCTCTGACACTTGCGGTCGCGTTCCTGCTGTCTGTCGCTTATCGGACCGCACGCGGGCCCCTGACGCTCTATGTGGCTCGGCGCGTGCCTCCCGTCTGACGATTCGCCTTTCTCGCGCGACGGATTTCGGCCGGCCTACCTTGCTAGCAGTCCCGCAACCTCTTACCCGCTATCAATGGCTCAGATTCTGAACTGTATTCGCACAGGCTTGGAACCCTTGCTGATGAGCCGGAAGGCTCGAGCGGTTACGGATGAGGGGCTGACCTACCTGTCAGCCAGCAAATTCAGACGGATCACGGCAGCTCTTCGCGATGTGCAATGCGTTCCGGGAGACTTTGTCGAATTCGGCGTTGCACTTGGCGGTTCAGCTATCGTGATCGCGCACCAGGCGAACGGCCGTCGCTTTCACGGCTTCGATGTCTTTGCGATGATTCCCGAACCGTCATCCGAAAAAGACGACGAAAAATCCAGGCGTCGGTACCAGGCGATCAAATCGGGGGCGTCGCAAGGGATCAAGGGCGCAACATATTATGGATATCGGACAGACCTGTTTTCAGAGGTGAAGGAGGCATTCGCCCGTCATGGAGTCCCCGTCGATGGCGAAAAGGTGTTGCTTCATCAGGGACTATTTGAAGAGACTCTTCCAAGTGCAGAATTGGGGACGCTGGCTTTCGTCCATTTGGACTGCGACTGGTACGATCCGGTCAAGTTTTGCCTCGATAGGATCGCGGACAAGCTGAGCCCAAAAGGAGTGATCGTTATCGACGATTATCACGACTATGGCGGCTGCCGAACGGCTGTCGATGAGTTCCTGAGCAGGCGCTCCGATTACAGCCTTGAAGAAGGCCCCAACCCGGTTCTTCGCCGCACTATTTAGCGGTCCGTGTCGATTAGACGAAAGCCGAACGTCCGCTCCACCCGTAGTGGACGTTCAACCTACCTAGTCCCCTAAGCCGCCATCCCCTCGAACTGTAGCCGGGCCAGGCGCGCATAGAGGCCGCCGCGGGCCTGGAGACTTTCGTGGGTGCCTTCCTCGACGATCTCGCCATGGTCCATGACAATGATGCGGTCGGCCCGGCGGACGGTAGCGAGGCGGTGGGCGATGACCATGGTGGTGCGGCCCTCGACCAGCTTTTCGAGTGAGGCCTGGACGAGCCGCTCGGATTCGGCGTCGAGCGAGGACGTGGCTTCGTCGAGTAGCAACAGCGGCGCGTCGCGGAGGATCGCGCGGGCGATGGCGATACGCTGGCGCTGCCCGCCCGAGAGCCGCGCGCCGCCTTCGCCCATGAAGGTGTCGAGGCCATTGGGGAGCTTTAGCAGGAACTCGGCGGCATTGGCGGCCTCGGCCGCAGCCCATAGCGCGTCGTCGCTCGCACCCCACTGGCCGTAGCGAAGGTTGTCGCGGGCTGAGGCGGCGAAGATCACCGTCTCCTGCGGGACTACCGCGATGCGGCCGCGGATGTCGGCGGGGTCGGCGGTCTCCAGCTCGACACCGTCGAGGCGGACGGAGCCGATCTCCGGGTCGTAGAAGCGCTGGGCGAGCTGGAAGAGGGTCGACTTGCCCGCGCCCGACGGGCCGACGACCGCCAG
Organism: Allosphingosinicella sp.; assembly: GCF_036570505.1. Lineage (GTDB taxonomy): Bacteria > Pseudomonadota > Alphaproteobacteria > Sphingomonadales > Sphingomonadaceae > Allosphingosinicella. The sequence goes on from NZ_DATCYB010000062.1 coordinate 63,068, forward strand.
CGTTTCGCCGGGCCGCACGTCGAGGTTAAAGTGTTTGAGCGCGCTCACCTCCGGCCGGGTCGGATAGTGGAAGGTGACGGCGTCGAAGGATAGGGCGCCCCGCGCCGGCACAGGTAACGGCGCCGGGTTGGCGGGCGCCTTGATCTCCGGCACCTGCGCCAGGAGCTCGGACATCCGCCCAGCCGCCCCCGCGCCTCGCAACAGCTCGCCATAAACTTCGGTCAGCGCCCCGAACGCGCCCGCGACGATCGCGCCGGTGAAGACGAAGGCGGCGATCGTGCCGCCGCTGATCCGGCCGGCCGCCACTTCAAGCGCCGCCTGCCACATGACGAGCGTTATCGACCCGAACATCAGGGTGATGACGATGGCGGTCATCACCGCGCGCAGGCGGATGCGGCGGCGTGCGGTGGCGAAGGCATCCTCGACCGCGCCGGCGAACCGCTCGCTCTCGCGCCGCTCCTGCCCGAAGGCCTGCACGATCTTCATCGCGCCCAGCGTCTCCGACACGATCGCGCCAACGTCGGCGATCCGGTCCTGGCTGAAGCGGGAAACGTCGCGAAGCCTGCGGCCGATGAGGACGACCGGGACGAAGATGACCGGGATCCCGAGCAGCAGCCCGCCGGTGAGCGTGGGCGCCAGAGTGAAGAGATAGATGATGCCGCCGATGCCCAGGACTATGTTGCGGAGCGCCACGGAGACGGTGGTGCCGACCACCATCTCGATCACCGACGTGTCCGCGGTGAGGCGGGAGGCGATCTCGGACGGGCGGTTCTCCTCGAAGAAGCGAGGCTCGAGCCGCAGTAGGTTGCGGTGCACCTCGGTCCTGAGGTCGGCCACCACCCGCTCGCCGAGCCAGGAGACGAAATAGAAGCGCACCGCTGTGGCGAGCGCCATGACGACGACGATGCCGAGCAGATAATAGAAATGCTGCGACACGTCGCCGCCCGAGGCGGCGAACCCCTTGTCGATGACGCGCCGGAAGCCGTCCGGGATGGCGAGCGTCGCGCTGGCGGCGACCAGCAGCGCGGTAGCGGCGATAGCGATCCGCCCGGGATAGCGGACGGCATGCCGCCAGATCATGGCGAGGTTGCCGAGCTTCCTGGGCGGGGCGGGTTCGGCTCTCTTGTCTGCCATGAAAGGCGCCTAGCAGCGGTGGCCCCGCCGCTCAATGGCAACAGTCGAAGGCCATTCGACCGACCGTTCGGTTAATACGTATGGCTTATTCGTCGAAGTTGCAGCACAGTTTATCCCACACCATCTAGGGGGCTCAATGCTTTACGACGCCTATGAAATGCAGCGTTCGCTGCTCGCCGGAGCCAGCACGCTTGCCAATATCGGCGCCGGCTGGATGCAGAACCCCGTCAATCCCTTCGCCTACAGCTCTATGGGGCCAATCGTCGCCTCGGCGCTCGACGTCTTCGCCCACGTGTCGGCGCCGCGCGGCAAGCCGGAATTCGGTATCGAATGCACCATCGTCGATGGTGAGGAGGTCGCGGTCCACGAGGAGGTCGTGCTTCGCAAACCGTTCGGTCAGCTAAAGCATTTCCGCAAGGATGGCGCGGAAGGGGGGCCGCGTCTCCTCATCGTCGCACCGATGTCGGGCCATTATGCGACCCTGCTGCGCGGCACCGTCGAGCGGATGCTGCCCGGCCACGACGTCTACATCACCGACTGGCGCGACGCCAAGCTGGTGCCCTTGAGCGATGGGCGCTTCGACCTCGACGACTACATCGATTATCTGGTCGCCTTCCTGGAGCATATCGGCCCCGGAGCGCACATGCTGGCCGTCTGCCAGCCGTCGGTTCCGGCCTATGCCGCCGCTGCGATCATGGCCGCCGGCAAGCATCCGGCGCGACCCAGGACGCTCACCATGATGGGCGGGCCGATCGACACGCGGAAGGCACCCACGGCGGTCAACACTCTTGCCACCGAGCGGCCCCATGCCTGGTTCCAGCGCAACGTGATCGCGACCGTGCCCTATTCCTATCCGGGCGCCGGTCGGCATGTCTATCCGGGTTTCCTGCAGCTCGCCGGCTTCATGACCATGAACCTCGGCAGCCACCTCACCAGCCATTGGGAAATGTTCAAGCATCTGGTCGAGGGCGACGACGAAAGCGCGGAGGCGACCAAGGAATTCTATGAGGAATATCGCTCGGTCTGCGACATGACCGAGGAATTCTACCTCCAGACCGTGGACGTCGTCTTCCAGCGCCACCTGCTGCCCAAAGGCGAGCTGAAGCATCGCGGCCGCCGCGTAGATCCGGCGGCGATCAAGGACATCGCCATCCTCGCCATCGAGGGCGAGCGCGACGATATTTCAGGAATCGGCCAGACCAAGGCGGCGCTCGACATCTCCACCGGCCTCCCGGCGAAGCTCAAACACTATCACCTCGCCAAGGGCGTCGGCCATTACGGCATCTTCAACGGCAGCAAGTGGCGGACGAAGATCGCGCCCGTCGTCGAGAAATGGATAGCCGACCACGATAAATGAATTAGGCGCCTGCTCCCGCCTCTTCCGCTTGGAGCGCCGCTTCGACCATCCGGTCCCATATCTCGACATCGCCCGCTGCGGCCATGATCGGATCGGGCTCGCGCAAGGTGCGCAGCACTGAAAGCGCGTCCTCCCGATAGTCGCGCCAGACGGCGTCGACCTTGTCCCCCGCGGATGCATCGCCGCCCTCCGCGTTGATGCTGAGGTCGCGCGCTGCAAGGATGCGGGCGATCCGTTCGATGAGGCTCATGCTGGAAACCGGCATCGGCTTCTCCTTCGTTTCGAGAGGACAACGAAGGAGAAGCGGAGCGGTTGCCTCGCCTAGCCCCATGCGCTCATCAACAGCATGACGATCCCGACCTCGATGGCATTGCCGACGCCGTGCGCGACGATCGGCGCGAGCAGGCTGCGCGAACGCTCCATCAGCCAGACATAGATGAGGCCCCAGGTGAAGGCGTAAAGCTGCTGCATGGCAGCCATATGGAATGGATCGACCTGAAAGCTTTTCCAGTGAGCGAGGCCGAACAGCAACGCGACGATGACGGCGGCGACAGGGATATCGAATCTGCCGGCACGGATGCGACCGGGCACCAGCACGACCAGGAAGCCGACGAGCAGGCCCCGGAAGATCGTTTCCTCGCCCAGCCCGGTCGTGAGCATGGCGGCGAGCCAGCCCGCCGCATCGACCGGGTTCAGCGCATAGGGCGCCGCCGGGGCCGTGCCGCTGACGAGCTCAGGCCAGAAATCCGCCACCAGCATAATGAGCCCCATGGCGATTCCGATCAGGGCCGCCAGCCCCACATAGCCGCGCCCCGGCGGCCACCGCAGATGGGCATCGGCCGCCGGGAGGAGGCGCTTCATCGCCGCGATGCCGACGAGGCCGAGCAGGCCCTGGAACAGGATGGCGAGCTGGACGTAGAGCCAGATCTGGTCGTCCCCGAACTCGCCCTGCTTGTAAAGCCAGCGGGCGGGCTGCTGGCCTAGCCAGAGCAATCCCTCCATCAGCAGGGCGGCGAAGAGGACCGGCCAGAGCCGGAAGCGAAAGCCCGAGACTTCGAAGAATGGGCGGTGGGCGGTTGCATAGGTCATGCGCCGCCCATCGCTCGACAAGACGTCTCAGGTCTTGAACGAATGTGATCCGGCAGTTCGCCAGGTCCGCCATTGCCCCGGCGAGTGTCCGGTCAGGGCCTTCACCGCGCGGCTCATATGCGCCTGATCGGCATAGCCAGCCTCGGCCGCGACGTCGGCCAGCGCCGCCTCGCCGCCGACGATCAGGCGCCAGGCCCGGCGCGCCCGCGCTTCACCCCGATAGCGGGCGGGCGCGACGCCGTAGATCATGCTGAAATGCCGCGACGCGGTTTCGCGGGCCCAGCCGTGGCGTTCCGCCCACTGTGCGATGGCGGGTGCCGCCTCGCCCGTCAGCGCGGCGGCGAGACGATCGGGGACGTCGTCCATCGCGCCCTCCACCGGCTCGAACGCCTCGAGCAGCAGCGACGCCGCTTCGATCACGTCCCGTTCGGCCACACGGAGCAGCATGCCCGGATCGGCGATGCGTCCCCGGCCCGGCCATTCGCGACCATCCAGCGGCAGCGGCAGGTCGAGCACGTGTGTGCGGCGTTTCGCAACCCAGTCGCGATGAGCCGAGAAGGGAGCGTGTAGCAGGACGTCCCCGGCCTCGACCCGCCAGCGCCCGGCGTCGCCCGCCTCTTCATAGGAACCGCTCAGGACAATCGTCGCATAGGGGTGTGCATGATAATGCCGGGCGATCTCCGAGTCCGGTCTCAGCAGCGCCGCCTGCGATCGTCGCACCAATGTCACTCCCGTTCCATTTGGACGGGTCAGCTATAATGCCAGGCGACCAGTCTCCAAACCGCAAGGGCGACGATCAGCCACAAGGCGACGACGATCAGTGCGCCCCAGGCTGAGCCGGGTCGGTCGGCTGCCACGGCCGCCTCGGCGCGATGCTCGTCGAACACGCCCTCGGGCAGCATCTTCACGAAGAGCCAGAGACCGAGCGGGATGAGCACCGCGTCGTCGAGCAGGCCGAGGACCGGGATGAAGTCCGGAATGAGATCGATCGGCGAAAGCGCATAAGCGGTGACGAGAAGCCCGAACGCCCGCGCATGCCACGGCGTCCGCGGGTCCCGCGCCGCCAGCCACGCCGCGTGGAGATCAACACGCAGCCGATGCGCGAGAGAGGCGGGGCTGTGGCGGGTCAGGCGGGGCAAGTCTCAAGACCGCGCAGGCGTGCTTCAACCAGCGGGCGGACCTCGTCGTGGCCCAGCGTCGCCAGTTGTTGGAGCGAGCGGGTCTTCCCGGCCTCGGCCGCGACGAGATAGCCGACATAATAGCCGAAGCGCGGCGGCAGGGTTTCATTGAGGCGCTCGAAACTGAAAAGTGCCTGCATGTCGGCGTCTTGGGTGGAATCCAGCCGCGCCAGAGTTTCGCAGACCGCCTCCCGCCGATTAGCGTCGACTGCCGCTCGTATCGGTTCGGGTTGGGTGAGCAGCAACTCAGCGTCGGTGGCGCCGGGATTGAGCTCCGAGGCGACGTAGGCGGCGAGGCCCTCCGTCCAGAGGCCGCACCAGACCGTGCCGCACTCCGGGAAGGAGCGTGCGTGATAGAAGTGAAACAGCTCGTGATGGAAGAAGGGCTGGATGTCGTGATCTAGGTGGAGACGCGCGATCACGTCGGCGCCGAACAACAGGAAATTGCCGTTTAGCAGCGAGCGGGTCCCCCCGTCGAACTCGCCGAGGCTATGGACGAGATAGACGGGCGGATAGCGCCGCATCGGCCCAAACTCCGCTTCGAAGCTGGCCAGGGCCGGGGTGATCATGTCGGAGAAGCGACCGCTGACCTCCTCGATCCCCACGCGATGTTCCGGATATGCTTGGAAGGCTTTTAGCAGTCGCTTGTCCAGGCGCTCAGGGGTCGCGTGGTTGAGACGCTCGTGCGCATAGAAGCCGGGCATCAGTGCATCGAAATACGCCTTGAAGGTGGCGACGCGCACCGCATCCTCCATCGAAGCCGTGCGTTCCCATTCCTTCGCGAAATCATCGGTGAGGTCGACGAACTCTAAACTGCCGCCCGCGGGCGCATGCTCAGCGGCGGCAGCGTGGCTGGAAAGGAGGATCGCGGCGGTGAGGATAAGGGCGCGGAGATTCATCGCCGCACCCTTAGCATCTCTGCCGTGTCTTAAAGGACCTCAAAGAGTCCCGCCGCGCCCATGCCGCCGCCGACGCACATGGTGACGACGACGTAGCGGGCACCCCGGCGCTTGCCTTCGATGAGGGCGTGGCCGGTTAGACGTGCACCTGACATGCCATAGGGGTGACCGACCGAGATGGCGCCGCCGTTGACGTTGAGCTTGTCGTCGGGGATGCCGAGCTTGTCCTGGCAGTAGAGCACCTGGACGGCGAAGGCCTCGTTCAATTCCCACAGGTCGATGTCGCCAATGGTGAGGCCGAAGCGCTTCAGTAGCTTGGGCACGGCGAAGACGGGGCCGATGCCCATCTCGTCCGGCTCAGTGCCGGCGACGGCCATGCCGAGATAGCGGCCGAGCGGGTCGACGCCGCGCTCGGCGGCGAGGCTCGCCTCCATGACGACGCAGGCTGAGGCGCCGTCGGAAAGCTGGCTGGCGTTGCCGGCGGTTATGACCGCATTGGGGCCCATGACCGGTTGGAGCGACGCGAGACCTTCCGCCGTCGTGTCGGGCCGGTTGCCCTCGTCCTTGGTGGCCCTCACTTCATGTTTCGAGGTTTCGCCCGTCGCCTTGTCCTTGGCGAGCATGGTCGCCGTGACGGGGATGATCTCGTCATCGAACCTGCCGGCCTGCTGAGCGGCGGCGGTGCGCTGCTGCGACTGGAGCGCATAGGCGTCCTGCCGGTCGCGGGCGATGCCGTAACGCTTGGCGACCACCTCGGCGGTGCCGATCATCGGCATGTAGACGTCCTTGTGCATCGCGACGAGCTCGGGGTCCGCGCCGAGACGCATTTCCGGCGTCTGCACCATCGAAATGCTTTCGACGCCGCCGGCGACGCAGATGTCCATGCGATCGACGATGACCTGCTTGGCGGCGGTGGCGATCGCCATCAGGCCCGAGGCGCACTGCCGGTCGATCGACATGCCGGCGACGGTGGCGGGGAGGCCGGCGCGGAGCGCGGCGGTACGGCCGATGGTCGCCTGCACGCCCTGCTGGAGCGCGGCGCCCATGATCACATCGTCGATCTCGCCGGGATCGACCTGGGCGCGCTCGACGGCGGCGCGGATGGCATGGGCGGCCAGCGTGGGGGAGGGTGTGGCGTTGAACGCGCCGCGATAGGCCTTGCCGATCGGCGTGCGGGCGGTGGAGACGATGACGGCTTCGCGGTTGCTCATGAAATTCTCCTGATTCTTTAAAGGTAGATGAGGCCGATCCAGTCGGCCTGCAATGCAGGTTTGTCCTCGCGCTCTATTTCGACAGTGACATTATGGAGGAGCTGCCATTGGCCCGGCCGCTTTTCCTCGGCGCCGGCCAGGGTGAAATGACCGCGCACGCGTTTTCCGGAACGGATGGGCGTGATGAAGCGGACCTTGTCGAAGCCGTAGTTGACGACCATTCGGGTGCCCTCGGGCACGAATACCACCCCGGCCGCCATCTGGCTCAGCAGAGACAGCGTGAGAAAGCCGTGCGCGACAGTGCCGCCAAAGGGCGTCTTCGCGGCCATTTCCGGATCGACATGGATGAATTGATGGTCGCCCGTCACGTCGGCGAAGGTGTCGATATCCTTCTGGGAAATCTCGATCCAGGGCGAGGTGCCGATAGCCGTTCCGACCTTGCTTGTGATCTCGTCGAGACTGGCGATCGGCATTGGTGTTTTCCCGGTGATTGTCGCGGCCGCGCCGCTCGGCTAGGGGGCCGGTCTAGAGCCGCGTCGCGGTAAGACTCAAGTCTCTCGGGAGCATAGAAATGGCGGACGCTACGGCATCGGCGCGCGCGGAAATCTCACGGTTGCATCGGGCGCCCGAGCCCGAGGTGCTGGCACCCCTCCTGAAGGCCGCGAAGCTCAGCCCCGAATCGCGGCGGCGGGTGGAGAGCCGGGCGCTCGCCATGCTGGCCGAACTGAGGAGCACGCAGGCGTCGGGCTGGGTGAACCAGTTCCTTCAGGAATATCGCCTCAACACGTCGGAAGGCATCGCCCTCCTTTCGCTCGCCGAAGCGTTCCTCCGCGTGCCGGATCCGGAAACGGCGGACCAGCTGATCGCCGACAAGCTGGGCGACGCAGACTGGCGCGCCCATGCGGGAAAGTCGCACTCCACTTTGGTCAACTCGGCGACATGGGGACTGGTGATTGGCCGCGCCCTCGTCAGTGAAAGCGCCGAGGCGAGCGCGCTGAAGCGGCTGATCGCCCGGGCGGGCGAGCCTTTCGTCCGCCAGGCGGTCGGCGCGGCGATGCGCATGATGGGCGAGATCTTCGTGATGGGCCGCACCATCGAGGAAGCCATCGCTCGCATGAAGAAGCGCGAGAACAGGGGCTTCACCGCCAGCTTCGACATGCTCGGCGAAGCCGCGCGCACTTTCCCGGACGCCGAACGCTATTACCGCGCCTATGAGGACGCGATCCGGGCGGTGGGGAAGGTGAAGGAAGGCCACTCCATCTCGGTCAAGCTCTCCGCGCTCCATCCCCGCTACGAGGTCGCGCAATATGACCGCTGCGTCCCTTCGCTGATCGAGCAGGTCGAAGCACTGGCCACGCTCGCCAAGGATGTCGGCATCGCCTTCACCATCGACGCGGAGGAGACCGAGCGGCTGGAGATGAGCCTCGACATCATCGAGGCGGTGGCGGGCCTGCGGGCGCTCAAGGGCTGGGACGGGCTCGGCATGGCGATCCAGTCTTATGGCAAGCGCGCGCGGCCGACCATTGCCTGGGCCAATGCCGTGGGCGAGAAGACCGGCCGCCGCATCGCCGCGCGGCTGGTGAAGGGCGCCTATTGGGACAGCGAGATCAAGCACACACAGGAGCAGGGCTTAAGCGACTATCCGCTCTTCACCCGCAAGGCGGCAACGGACGTCTGCTATCTGGCCTGCGCGAAAGACATGCTGGTCGCGAAAAATATCTATCCCGCCTTCGCAACCCACAATGCGCTGACCGTCGCAACCGTGCTCGAATGGGCCGGCGACAGCCGCGACTTCGAGTTCCAGCGTCTCCACGGCATGGGCGAGGGTCTCTATGAAACCCTGGTCCGCGAGCAGGGCTACCACACCCGAATCTATGCCCCGGTCGGCGGTCACCGCGATCTTCTCGCCTATCTCGTCCGGCGGCTGCTGGAGAATGGCGCCAATTCCAGCTTCGTCCACCAGCTTGCCGACGAAAAGCTGACCGACGCCGACATCCTCGCCGATCCGGTGGCGAAGATAGCGGCGGTCGGTGGCACCCGGCATCCCGGTATTCCGCTCCCCGAAGATTTGTTCGCGCCCGAGCGTAAGAATAGCGAGGGCATCGACCTCAACGACCGCGAGGAGCTGGCGCGGGTGGCGAAGGCGGTGGCGCCGCCGCTCGATTTCGCGCCGATGTCCAGCCCGACGGCTGATGCACTCGTCACGCGCGCGCTGAAGGGCTTCGAGGATTGGTCGAAGCGGAGCGTCGAGGCGCGTGCCGCCTGCCTGGAGCGGCTGGCCGATCTGCTCGAGCGGGACCGCGACATGCTGATGCGGATCGCGGTGCAGGAGGCGAAGAAGACCATCCCCGACGCGCTTGCCGAGGTACGCGAGGCGGTCGATTTCTGCCGCTACTATGCGGCGCAGGCTCGCAAACACCTCCAGCCTGTGGAGCTGCCGGGGCCGACCGGCGAGCGCAACGTGCTGAGGATGGAGGGGCGGGGCGCCTGGGTGTGCATCGCGCCGTGGAACTTCCCGCTCGCCATCTTCCTCGGCCAGGTATCGGCGGCCTTGGCGGCGGGGAACAGCGTTATCGCCAAGCCCGCGTCACAGACCCCGGAGATCGCGGCTTGTGCGGTCGGCCTCGCCCATGACGCGGGTATTCCCGAAGACGTGCTGATCCTCGCCGCCGGCCGGCGGGATATGGGCCAGAAGCTGATGGAGGACGTGCGCATAGCCGGCGTCGCTTTTACCGGCTCGACCGCGACCGCCAAGACGATTGCCCGCACTCTGATCGCCGACGACGACCGCGACATCATTCCGCTGATCGCGGAGACGGGCGGCATCAACGCGATGATCGTCGACTCGACCGCCTTGCCCGAACAGGTCGTGCAGGATGTGATCACCTCCGCATTCCGTTCGGCCGGGCAGCGCTGTTCCGCGCTCAGGCTGCTGGTGCTCCAGGACGATATCGCCGAGCGGACGCTGGAGATGCTGTCGGGCGCAATGGACAGCCTGATCGTCGGCGACCCGGCCGATCCGCGCACCGATGTCGGCCCGGTCATCGACCAGCCCTCCTACGACAAGTTGATGGGGCGGCGCGAGGCGATGAAGGACCGTATTCTCAAGACAGTCCCGGTTCCTGAGGAGGGGCTGTTCGTTCCGCCCACCTTGATCCGCATCGACGCGATCGAGGAGCTGCGCCAGGAATGGTTCGGCCCCCTGCTGCATGTCACGACCTGGAAGGGCGGCGACCTTGCCGAGACGGTGCGGCGGGTCAATGCGTCGGGTTTCGGCCTCACTATGGGCCTTCACAGCCGCATCGCCCGCGCCGCAGAGACGGTCGAGGAGACCGGCACGGTCGGCAACCTCTACGTCAACCGCTCGATGATCGGCGCCATCGTCGGTTCGCAACCTTTCGGCGGCGAGGGCCAGTCGGGCACCGGACCCAAGGCCGGCGGCCCGCATTACCTTCCGCGCTTTTGTGCCGAGCGCGTGACTTCGACCGACACGACATCCTCGGGTGGCAATGCGACCTTACTTTCGCTCGACGATGTGGGGATCTGAATGTTGTGCCGGGGAACTATTCCTCGGTCGCCATCGGCTTAACGTCCGCATAAGGCATGACCATCCGGCCGTCCGGCGCCGCCGTGAAGGTCGTCTGGGTCGGGTACGCGAATTCGACGCCGAGTTCCTGGAAGCGGCGGAGCATGCCGAGCATGATCTGCTGCCGCGTACCCATGAACACGGCGTACTCGGCGGAATCGACATAGAAGACCAGCTCGAAATCTATCGACGACGCGCCGAACTGGAAGGCGTGGACTCGGTCGAAGGTCGCGAAGGGTTGGCTTTCGACGACCGCCTTTATCTCATCCGGTATGCGGGCGAGCAGATCGGGAGGCGTCTGATAGATGACGCCGAAGGCCATGACCGTGCGCCGTCTCTCCAGCAGGGCCCAGTTCTGGATCTTGGTGTTGAGAAGGTTCGCGTTCGATATCACCACCTCCTCTCCTCCAAGCGATCGGATGCGCGTGGTCTTGAGGCCGATATGCTCGACCGTGCCGGTAGTCTGGTCGAAAGTGATCGCATCGCCGCGGCGGAAGGGCCGATCGAAGATGATCGAAAGGGCGGCGAACAGATCGGAGAAGATGCCTTGCGCGGCCAAGCCGATGGCGATGCCGCCAATGCCAAGCCCCGCGATGAGGCCGGTGACGTTGACGCCGAGATTGTCGAGGATGAGGATGATCGCGATCGCGAACAGCGCGATCGTCACGAGCAGACGGATAATGCCGATCGCGGAACCCAGCGTGCTGCTTTCGTCCTCTGTACCGACGCGGTGCTGGATGAGGCCCAGAATGAGCTCGCGCGCCCAGATCGCCGCCTGAAATGCTGCCGATACGACAAACAGGAAATTGACCACCCGGGCGAGGAGCGCCGGCGTCTCGGTATTCTTTACCACCAGCGTGGCGGCGACCATGACGATGAAGAACAGGCTCGTCTTGGAGAGCACCCGGCCGAAGATGGTCCGCCATTTCTGATCGGCGGTGTTGTCGCCGATCAGGCGGTGGCCGAAGGCGCGCAGGCCCAGAAGGACAAGCGCGATGACCGCGGCGACGCCGGCGCCGATCAGGATGTCGACGCCGTTGTTCGTGATCCAGTGGGCGGTTTCGCCGACGAGATCGAGGCTCGCCTCGGACAGATTCTCCGCGGCGTCGGCGACGCTCGCGTTATTGGTATTAGACATCAAGCCGCCTTGGTTTCGGTTTCTGTTCTGGCGGCCTCGTTATCCAGAAATTCGATCAGGCCGCGCTCGGCGCTCGACAGATATTTGGTCGCGCGGGGGCATTGCAACCCTCCCACCGGATCGCGCGGGTTTTGCTTCACCGCTTCGACCAGGGCGGGATGGACATAGGATTTGCGGCTGATCGCCGGCGTGTTGCCCAGCGCCTCGGCGACAGGCTCCAGCATGTCTTTCAGGCTGATCCCGTCCTCCCCGGCGGCGCAGATCTGCTCGAAGGCGATCCGGCTGGCTCCCCAGGTGCGGAAATGCTTGGCGGTGAACTCCTCGCCCATCGCTTCGCGGATATAGGCGTTGACGTCGCCCGAGCCGACCGCGCGCTGATCGCCCTCCTCGTCGACGAACTGGAAGAGTTGCTGGCCGGGCAGGTCCTGGCAGCGCTTGACGAGGCGGGTCAGGTTTCGATCGGTGATGGAAAGCTCCTGCACTTTTCCGGACTTGCCCTGGAAACGCATCTTGACCGTCCCGCCCTTAACCTTGGCGTGGCGATCGCGCAGCGTGGTCGCGCCGAAGCTCTTGTTCTCCTTGGCGTAGCTTTCGTTGCCGATGCGGATGTGGCCGAGATCGAGCAGCCGCACGATAGCGGCGACCACGGTGTCGCGGTCGAGCTTGCGGCCGACCATGTCCTCCTCGACGCGGGCCCGCAACAGGGGAAGAGCACGCCCGAAATCGACGCAGCCGTCATATTTGGCGGCCTCCTGGCTGGCGCGAAATTCGGGATGATATCGATATTGCTTGCGCCCCCTGTCATCATAACCAATCGCCTGGATGTGGCCTTCGGGCGAAGGGCAGAACCAGGCGTCCTTATAGGCGGGGGGAAGGCCGACGCCGTTCAGCCGGTCGATCTCGTCGCGATCGGTGATGCGCTCGCCCTTGGCATCGAAATACTGCCAGTAGCGCCCCCGGCGCCTGCGTGTGATCCCGGGCAGGGCGTCATCGACATAGCAGAGCATGGAGGTGAAACTTTCCTTTCGTGACAGCGCGATAAATCCTCGCGCCGCCGCTTCGTTCCGGAACGGAGCGCGGGTGGCCTCCGTTGGTTCGGCGAATCCATTCCAGCAAAGGAGAAGCCGCCATGCCGAACATCTCGGACGCCAGGATCCTCATCATCGCCACCGACGGTTTCGAAGATTCGGAGTTGCTGGACCCGCGCCAGACGCTGATCGATCGCGGCGCACGGGTAACGCTCGCCTCGCTCGACACCCAGGAGATCACGGGCGACAAGGGCAAGGCAATCAGGCCGGACTGCGCGATCGATGCGGTCGACAGCAAGCAGTTCGACGCCCTGCTGCTCCCGGGCGGAACCAAGAATCCCGACAAGCTTCGGATGGAGGAGCAGGTCGTCTACATGGTGAAGAAGTTCGTCGATGCGGGAAAGCCCGTCGGCGCCATCTGCCACGGCCCGTGGCTGCTGGCCGAAGCCGACGTGATCCGCGGCCGCACCGTCACCAGCTGGCCCTCGATCCGCACCGATCTCAAGAATGCGGGCGCGGAGGTGATCGACAGAGAGGTCGCGACCGACGGCAACCTCGTCACCAGCCGCCAGCCCGCGGATATCCCCGCCTTCACCGAAGCTTTCATCAAGCTGGTCGAGACAGCCGAGGCGCCGCTGGAAACGGCCTGAGCCGTCAGGCCGACGCCGGCTCCGTGTCCGGCGCCGCAACCGGGGACTTCGTCCAGGGCCGCTGCGCCGTTTCGCGTGTTTTGCGGCTGATATAGGTGTCGAAGCCGATCTGGACCGCGATCAGCATGTAGACGAAGGGTTGCCATGCGATCCCGATGAACAGGCTGCCGACGAGATAGACGAGCTGCCCGTTCTGGAGCGCGGTGGCGAGAGGCGAGATCCAGCCGCGATCGCCCTCCGCCCCTCGATAGCGGCGACGGAGCACCTCCATCCGGACAAGGCCGATGCCGTGGATAAGGAGGAAGAGTATGAGGCCGGGGAAGCCCTGCTCGCCCAGCATTTCGAAATAGCTGCTGTGGTAGGCGCGGCCCTGGTCCGCGACCACGCTCCGGTCGATCACTTCGACCGCGCCGGTGGTTTCGCTCGATACGGTATTCACGCGCAGCGAATTCTGCCGATAGGCCTCGAAGCCGCCGCCGAGCGGGTTCTTCTTGGCATAGTCCCAGGTCCAGGCCCAGACGGCGAGGCGGGTGCTAGCGGAGGCGTCGGCCTCATAGGTCTGGATGGTGCTCATCCGGCCGGTGAAGCTTTGCGGCAGGAACGGAACGGCGATCGCGACGGCGAGCGCGACCATAGCCATGTAGGCGATCCGATTCCTCGCCTCGCGCAGCATCAGGACGGCAAGCGCCCCGGCGCAGACGAGGCCGGTGCGCGCCTCGGTGCCGACCGGGATCAGCAGGCACGCGAAAATGAGGGCATAGGCGAAGAGGCGCACCCGCCAGTCGCGCGGATAGACCGACCCGAAGCGCGCGAGCCAGAGGATGACGGGGATGATCGCGATGGCGACGGTGGCGATCGTGCTGCCTTCGTAGAGGCCGCTATTATTGTCGACCATCAGGTTGAGCGCGCCATAGCCGCCGCCGGACAGCATGGTCTTTATCCCGCCGACGATGACAATCGCGCCCGCCGACAGGATCATGAAGAGGAGGTAGGATTCGATGCGGAGCCTGGTGCGCAACGTGAGCGGCAGGAAAATCGCCCAGGCCATCGCCTTCCACACCCATTCCCATTTGAAGAGCGCGTCGGCGTAGAGGTCGGCGCGCAGCGTGGTCCAGCCGGCATAGGCGAGGAGGATCATCATCAGCCATTGCCGGCCCGTCACCTTGAAGTGCCGCTTGTCGTCGGCGATCAGCCAGCCGGCGAAGGCGAGGCCGGCGACGATCATCGAAACCGGGATGCTGTTCAGCAGATAGTAGGACAAGCGCTGCGGCGAGACGATGTCGACATAGGCATAAGCGAGCACGAACAGGAACGGCCGCTTGAAACCGAGCGCGAGCAGCGCCGCGAGGAAGCCGACGAGGGCGAGATCACGCACCGGAGCGGCCTTCGCTCTTGCGCACGATCCGGCGATCGGTGCTGGCGGGCGGAGCCTCGTCATCGTCGAGGTCCGGGCGGAAGATGAGGCGCCAGGCGGCGAGAAGCATCAGGCCGTGGGTCAGCGCGAGCGCGAAAAGGTCGATCATGCTGAGTATGCCCGCATCATCGCCCCCTCATAGACGGGCCCGGTTGACGCGCCGTTAAGCTTGTCGTGGCAGAGCGTGTCCCATGCGGATCCTCCATGTGCTCGACCACAGCCTGCCGCTCCACAGCGGCTATACCTTCCGCACCCGCGCGATCCTCAAGGCGCAGATGGCTCGGGGTTGGGAAGTCGCGTGCCTCACCGGCGCCAGGCACCAAGCGGCAAGCGCCGATCCCCAGACTGTCGACGGCATCGTCTTTCACCGCACGCCGCACCGGGCCGGCGGTCCGCCGCTCCTGCGCGAATGGCGGGAGGTGCGGGCGCTCGGTCGACGGCTCGATCAGCTGATGACGGAATGGAAACCCGACCAGCTGCACGTCCATTCGCCAGTGCTCAACGCCCTTGCGGCACAGGGCGTGGCGCGGCGGCGGGGCGTTCCGATGGTTTATGAGATACGCGCCTTCTGGGAAGACGCGGCGGTCGGCAACGGAACGGGACGCGAGGGTTCGCTCCGCTACCGGCTCAGCCGAGCCCTGGAAACCCGCGCGGCGCGTCGGGCCGATGCGGTCGCCGTCATCTGCGATGGCCTGCGCCGGGACCTCATCGCGCGCGGCGTCGCGGCGGACAAGGTCATCGTCGCGCCCAACGGCGTCGACCTGAACCTGTTCGGCCACCCGCCTGCGCCCGACCCCGATCTCGCGCGCAAGCTCGGCCTCGCCGATGCCGACGTGATCGGCTTCATCGGCTCCTTCTACGAATATGAAGGCCTGGACGACCTCATCGCCGCCATGCCGATTCTTCTGACGAAGCGACCCAATGCCCATCTCCTGCTCGTCGGCGGCGGGCCGATGGAGGAGGCGCTGAAGGCGCAGGCGGCACTTTCGGCCGCAGCGGACCGAATCCATTTCGTCGGCCGCGTGCCGCATGACGAGGTCGAGCGTTATTATGCGCTGATCGACATTCTCGCCTATCCGCGAAAGGCGATGCGGCTGACGGAGCTGGTGACGCCGCTGAAGCCGCTGGAGGCGATGGCGCAGAGGAAGCTTGTCGCGGCGTCCGACGTCGGCGGTCATCGCGAGCTGATCGAGCATGGCGTGACCGGCACCTTGTTTCCCGCCGGCGATCCCGCCGCGATCGCGGAGGCGCTGGACGGGCTGTTCGCCGACTGGGACGGCTGGGAGGCGCGCCGCGATGTCGCGCGGCGGTTCGTGGAGCAGGAGCGTAACTGGTCGTCAAACATTGCCCGCTACATTCCGGTTTACCAAAGGCTGACGGGCAAGGCGCTGTGACGACGGAGAGAATCATATTGAAGCGGGGTGGAAGCTCCGTGCTCGACATGCCGATGGCGGCATTGGCGGCTCTGTCGGTGGCGTTTGTCGCCTATGCGATGCCGGACCCGCTCTTCGCGGATGCCGTCGCGGCCAGCGGACTGCCTTCGCTGCTGCCCGCCGCACAGCCGCCGCTCGGCACGACAGCGCGCCTTGCCGTGGTGGCTCCGGCCGCGATCGTCGCCTTTCTCCTCACTTGGGCAGTGCTGCGCGCGCTGGGTAAAGGGTCCTCGCCCGTCCGCCGGGAGCAGGACGTGGAGGAGGCGGGAATGCCGCCGCTCCGCCTCCGCCGCGCCGACGTCCATCCGGACGCGCCCTTGCGCCGGCCGCTGGTCGCCGGGTTGGAATTAGGCGAACCGATGCCGGCCGAAGATGCGGGAGAATGGGAGCGCCCGGTTCCCGCCGACGCGGCCCTCGACGGGGAATGGCTCGCTCCGCCCCAGGAGGATGCGACGGATGATGAAGTCGACGCACCTTCGGTCCTGCCGCCGATGGACCTTGAGGAGCCGACCATCGCCCATCTCATGCAGCGGCTGGAACGGGGCCTTTCGCGCCGTCAGCAACCTAGCGAGCCCGCTGTTGCCGAGGCGGGCGAGCTTGTCCCGGAGCCCGTGATGGACGACCGCCTTCAAAGCGCGCTCGACGACTTGAGGAGGATGGCCCGCGGCGCCTGAGCCGCATCAGCCGTCCTCCACGGTCAGCGCTTCGAGCCTGATCCTGATTCGCGGCGCGCCGTCCGGACGAGTGGACCGCTCTTCCGACACCAGGGCGATATCCGCCAGGACATGACCGCGCAGCCGGAATTCGGTCGTCTCCAGATGGGCAAGGAAGGCGGAGGCCGCGCCGTCCGCGCCTTCGCCGTCGAGCCGCAGCGCGATCTCGTGGCGCGCTCCGGTGAAGGTCACGCTGGCCCAGCCCCGGCTGACGATCTCCTCGAAGATGACGGCGTCAAAGTTCACGAACGTCACGCGTATCGCCCGCAGCAATGTGGTAGTCGCGTCGTTGGTCAGTGGCTGCACGCGCCCCTCCCTTCCTCGCTGGCATCGAGATAGGCGGCGATGCGGGCGGCGGTCACCGGACGCGGCTCGCGGCCGTTGCGCATGTCGAAGACCAGGCGCGGATCCCGAAGCGCATGCCGACCGAAGGTGGTGGGCGCCGTGCCGCTGCGCCTCAGATAGCGTTCGACCCGTCTCAGCAGATGCATGTGCGACTCCTTTCGACTCGCTCTTGTTCCTGATATGTTCATGGTCGAAGGAGAATTCCTACTTGTCTAGGATAAATCCTATCTGTAGGATAAAAAAATGGACGCGCGCACACATCTGGAGCGGCTGATCAGGGAGCGGGGCGAGGATTATGCCGGCCTGTCGCGGCTGATCGGGCGGAACGCGGCCTACGTGCAGCAATATATCAAGCGCGGCATCCCGAGACGGCTGGCCGAGGAGGACCGGCGGCTGCTGGCCCGCTATTTCGAAGTGCCGGAGGAATGGCTCGGCGGCCCGCCCGCGGCGCTCGAGCTGACGGAAAGTCATGTCGTCGTGCCGCAGCTCGATGTCGGCGCCAGCGCCGGGCCGGGCGCTCTTCCCGATCGGGAGCGGCCGCGCGCCCACATCGCCTTCGATGCCGGGTGGCTCCGCCGCCTGGGAGCGGGGGACTTTCGGAAGCTCTCGACGATCAGGGTCGAGGGAGATTCGATGGCGCCCACCCTGGCCGACGGCGACGAGATACTGGTCGATCGGAGCGACGCCGGCGAGCGCGTCCGCGACGGCATCTATGTCTTGCGGATGGACGAAGCGCTGATCGTGAAGAGGCTGTCCGTGAACCCGGCGGCGCGCAGCGTCTCGATCAGGAGCGACAATGAGGTCTATCCGGGCTGGCCGGATTGCCCGCTGAACGCGATCGACTTGGTCGGCCGGGTCGTCTGGGCTGGCCGCCGGATCGGGTGACGGCTAGCGCCGCCGGTCCCGCCACCAGAGGAACAGCGCCAGCCCGGCGCCGGCCGCCAGTCCCAGCAGGAATCCAGCGCTCGCCTGGCCGACGATGACGCCGCCCACGGCGCCCAGGAGGACGCCCGTCGCGATGAGAAAGCCGCCGGCCTTGGCGGCGGTGCTTCTGTCCTTAGTCATGGCTCTCCATCGCACGGCCCCCTTTACCGCGCCAGATGTTGCCGCCGGCCGATGTTGGTGAACGGATCGTTGAGCAAAGCGGTGCGGCATTTTGAAAGGCGGCGCCGGTACAATCCGTTGCGTGATGAGTATTGCGTAAGGGCGGTCCACTTTGCGACACCAGGTTCATGTTGCCGATCGCGCCGCCTTCATCGAGGCAAGCGACCTGATCGCCGAATTCGGAGAGCTGGCCGCGATCGAGGCCGCCAACCGCGCGGACCGGAGCCGATCCCTCGGCAACGTCATTCATTTCTGTCACTGGCGCCATGTCGAACGGACCATCGAGATGCTCCGTGGCGAAGACGTGACGGGCACGATTCACTAACCGTCAGACCGGGGTATTCGGTGCTGGCGGAGCGGTTCCGCGCCCGCTAGATTTACCAGATGTTGCAAGTCGCTGCGGGGCGGCGTGTGGCGGCCGCCCTGGCTGCTGCTGTCCTTAGTCTTTGTCATGGCCACGCCCTCGCGCAGGACGACCCAGACCCCTATGGCGAGCTCGACGCGCCGCTGGATCCCTCGGCGCCGCTCGCGCCGATGCCCGATCTCGGCGTCCCCTGGCCGGAGATGGAGGAGGAGACCGGCGAGGATATCGCCGACGCGCCTGACACCAACATCGCCGAGGCAGGCGGCGAGCGAACCTACAGCATCGGCGTCGAGGGCCTGGAAGGCGTGGATGCCGAGGGGCTGCTCGCCCAGTTCGATGAGCTGTCGACCCTGGAGGAGAATCGCGACGATCCTGCCAACGCCGCCCAGATCGACCGGCGCGCGCGCGAGGATGCGGAGCTGCTGGCCGAGTTGCTGAGGGCCTATGGCTATTATGACGCGCTCGTCCGTACGCGGGTCGAGGCAACGGAAACGGCCGGCCGGATAGCGGTGACGCTGGAGGTGGAGCCGGGGCCGCAATATCATTTCGCCGACGTGAGGCTGCCGGGGATCGAGGCGGCGGGCGAGGACGCGGCGGCGCTGCGCGAAGCCTTCGGCGTGGAAGAGGGCGCGCCTGTGAATGCGGCCCAGGTGACGGCGGGCGAGGCGGCGCTGAACCTTGAACTCGGCCGGCGCGGCTACGCCTTCGCCGAAGTCGGCGAGCTCGATATCATTGTCGATCACGATACCCGCACGGCGACTCTGGTATTGCCGGTCGAGCCCAGGGGCGAGCGCCAGTTCGGCCGGATCATTGTCGAGGGCCAGCCGCTGTTCAGCGCGCGCCACATCGAGCGGATCGCCCGCTTCGAGCCGGGCGACGATTTCGAAGCACCGCTGCTCGACGATCTGAGGCGCGCCCTGATCGCGACCGGGCTCGTCTCGGCGGTCACCATCCGTCCGATCGACGATCCGGGCAGCCGCACCGTCGATATCGCCGTCGGTCTGGAACCGGCGCCGATGCGGACCGTCGCGGGGGCGGCGGGCTACGGCACCGGCGAGGGCGTGCGCTTCGAGCTCAGCTGGCAGCACCGCAACCTCATCAAGCCCGAAGGCGCGGTCACCTTCAGGGGCGTGGCAGGGACGAAGGAACAGCTCGTCTCGGCCACGCTCCGGCGCAACAACTTCATCGAGCGCGACCAGGTGCTGACCGCGCAGATCGCCGCCAGCCACGTCGAGCGCGACGCCTATGAGGCGAACACCTTCCTCGTCGGCGCCGGCATCGAGCGGCAGACCAACATCATCTGGCAGAAGAAATGGACGTGGTCGGTGGGCGCGGACCTGATCGCCACCGACGAGCGCGACGTCGATATCGACAGCGGCATGACGCGGCGCCGGACCTTCTTCATCGCCGCGCTGCCGGCGACGCTCTCCTATGACGGCTCGAACGACCTGCTCGACCCGACCGAGGGGTTCCGCCTGTCCGGCCGCTTCTCGCCCGAGGCGTCGCTGCAGAGCGGCACCTTCTTCTATTCGCGGGCCCAGATCGACGGCAGCTTCTATCAGCCCGTGTCCGACACGGTGACGATCGCCGGCCGAACCCGGCTAGGCACGATTTTCGGCGCCGCCCGCGACCGGATCGCCCCATCGCGGCGCTTCTATGCCGGCGGCGGCGGGTCGGTGCGCGGCTACGGCTTCCAGCGGCTGGGTCCGCGCGACCCGGTCTTCGACGACCCGATCGGAGGGCGAAGCCTCGCCGAGTTCGCGCTGGAGGCGCGGGTAAGAGTCGGCGATTTCGGCATCGTGCCGTTCCTCGATGCCGGCAACATTTATGAATCGTCGCTTCCGAAGCTCGACGATCTCCGCTTCGGAGCCGGGCTCGGCGTTCGGTATCACACCAGTTTCGGTCCGATCCGTGTCGATGTCGGCACGCCGCTCAACCGGCGCAGCGGCGACCCGCGCGTCGCCGTCTACGTCTCGCTCGGACAGGCCTTCTGATGGCGACCGAAGCGATCGCCGAATCCTCGGCCGAGGCACCGCGCATCCGGCGGAGACGGTGGCTTTCGGGCGGCGCCAAGGCGGTCGTCGGCGTGCTCGTGGCCCTGCTCGTCGCCTTGGCCGCGATGGTCGCCTTCCTCGACACCGACGCGGGGCATCGCTTCCTTTCCGACCGGATCGCGGAGTTCGCTCCCTCCTCCGGCCTCAAGATCCGGATCGGACGGATCGAAGGCTCTATCTGGGGCGACACGCGGCTGCGCGACGTGCGCGTCTATGATCCGCAGGGCCTGTTCGCCGAATCACCGCTGATCGTAATGGACTGGAAGCCGGCGGGATGGCTGGCCAACCGCCTGATCGTCAATGAGCTGACGTCGGAGCTCGTCATCGTCCATCGCCTGCCCAAGCTGCTTCCCAGCAAGGAGCCGAGGCCGATCCTCCCCGATTTCGACATCCGCATCGGGCGCCTGCAGATTGATCAGCTTCGCTTCGAGGAAGGGGTGACGGGGGAGCGGCGGGTGGCGCGCGTCTCGGGCGAGGCGGACATTCGCTCCGGCCGGGCCCTGGTCGAGTTGAAGGCGACGGTGCCGGACGGCGGCGATGAGCTCAGTTTCCTGATCGACGCCGAGCCCGACCGCGATCATTTCGACATCGACGCCCATGTCGCCACCCCGGCGAATAGCGTCATCGGCGCGATCGTCGGTACCAAGCGGCCGATCCGGCTTGAAATCCATGGCGACGGAAGCTGGAGCCAGTGGGCGGGGACGGCGCGGCTCAACCTTTCCGGACGCCGCGCGGCCGACCTCGCGCTCCGGGTGCGGGAGGGCCGTTACAGCCTGTCCGGCTGGCTGGCGCCGTCGCCGTTCCTCAAGGGCAAGCAGGCACGGCTGACGGCGCCGCGCGTGCTCCTGAACGCCGCCGCGACCCTGGAGGACCGGCGGCTGGACGGGACGCTGTCGCTCCGCTCCTCCGCGATTCGGATCGAGAGCCGGGGCATTATCGACCTCGCCACCAGCAGCTTCGACGACGTCCGCATCGCCGCCGATCTTCTTCGGCCTCCCGCCTTGTTCCCCAATATGAGCGGCCGGCGGGTGCGGATGACCGCGCTTTTCAACGGACCGTTCCGAAGCGCCAATTTCGCCTATCGCATCACCTCGCCGCGTGTCGCCTTCGACGACACCGGCTTTGAGGATGTCCGCGCGGAGGGGCGGGGCCAGCTTTCCGATGAGCCGGTCAGCGTGCCCGTGGTGGTCACGGCGAGGCGGGTGACGGGGGTCGGCGACGTCGCCGGCGGAATCCTGAGAAATCTGCGGGTGCAGGGCGTGCTCAAGGTGACGAAGCGGCGGCTGACGGGGGAGGGGCTGACGCTCACGTCGGACAAGTTGAAGGGCAAGCTCAGCCTGTTCGTCGACCTCGTCAACGGCGACTATGAGGTGATCCTATCGGGCGGACTGACCCGCTATCTCATCCCCGGGCTCGGCATCGTCGACGTCACCAGCGAGCTGAAGGTCGTCGAAGGGCCGGGCGGGCGCGGAACGCTCGTCACCGGCAAGGGCCGCGCCTGGGTGCGGCGGTTCGACAACAAATTCCTCGCCGGTCTCGCTGGCGGGCTGCCCGAGATCAAGACCGACCTGGTGCGCGGACCGGACAAGATCCTTCATTTTCGCAACCTGAGGCTGACGGCGCCGTCGATCCGCATCACCGGCAACGGCTATCGGCGGCGCGACGGCAGTTTCTGGTTCGAAGGCGCGGGCGAACAGGCCGAATATGGGCCGTTCGCGATGACGCTCGACGGACGGATCGAGCGGCCGAAGCTGGCGATCAGGCTGGAGCGGCCCAACGACGCGCTCGGCCTCGCCGACGTGCTGCTCGATCTCGACCCGACCGACCAGGGCTTCGCCTATCGCGCCGAGGGGATGTCGCATCTGGGGCCGTTCACCTCGCGCGGCGCGATCCTGCTGCCCAAGGGCCGGCCGGCGGTGATCCAGGTGGCGGCGATCGATGTATCGGGCACATCGGCCTCAGGCACCTTGCGCTCCGATCCGGGCGGATTCAGCGGGCGGCTGGACGTCGCCGGCGGCGGGCTGGACGGGGCGCTACTGTTGAGCCCGGTCGGCTCGGTGCAGCGGATCGAGGCCCATCTGACGGCGCGCGACGCCCGCTTAGCAGGCCCGCCCCCCCTCGCCATCCGGCGCGGCAAGATCGACGGCGTCATCCTCCTTAATCCGGGAGCGACGTCGATCGAAGGGACACTGACGGCGAGCGGCCTCAGCCGGGGTCCGTTGTCGCTCGCCAGGATCACGGCCGAGGCGAGCCTGCGCGGCGGCAGCGGGCGGATACGCGCCGATATCGCCGGCACGCGCGGGCGCGACTTCGTTTTCCGGACCGTCGCCGACGTGGCGCCCGACCGCATCCGGCTGAGCGGCGAAGGCACGGTCGACCGGCGGCCGATCGAGCTCACCGCGCCCGCCACCTTCACCCGGGAGGGGGATGCCTGGCGGCTGGCACCGACCGCGCTCACTTTTGCCGGCGGCAGCGCGTCGGTTTCCGGCCTGTTCGGGCCGAACGATACTCAGTTCAACGCGAAGATGGAGCGGATGCCGCTCACCGTGCTCGATATCGCCTGGCCCAGGCTCGGGCTGGGCGGCATCGCCTCGGGCACGCTCGGCTATCGCTCGCCGCGTGGCGGCGTCGCCCCCACCGGCGACGTCAACCTGCGCATCCGGGGACTTACCCGCTCGGGCCTCGTGCTGTCGTCCCTGCCGGTGGATGTCGGCCTGGTGGCCCGGCTCGACGGGCGGAGCGCCGCGATGCGGGCGGTGGCGGTGAGCGAGGGAAAGACGATTGGCCGGGCCCAGGCGCGGCTCTCGCCGATAGGGACCAGCGGCGACATCGGCGACCGGCTCTCGAGCGCGCCGCTTTTCGCTCAGCTTCGCTATAACGGCCCGGCGGACACATTGTGGCGGCTGACCGGGCTGGAGCTGCTCGATTTCAGCGGACCGGTCGCGATCGGCGCCGACGCGCGCGGGACGCTGGACAATCCCCGGATCAGCGGCTCGCTCAGGACCGAGCGGGCGCGGCTGGAAAGCGCCGTCACCGGCACCGTAATCGAGAATGTCAGGGCGGAGGGCCGTTTCGGCGGCTCGCGGCTGGTCGTCGAGCGCTTCGCCGGCACGACCAAGGACGGTGGCCGCGTGTCCGGCCGCGGCGCGTTCGACTTGTCCGCCACGCGCGGGGTCGGCATGGATGTGGCGATCGAGGCGCAGACGGCGCAGCTCATCGACCGCGACGATATCAAGGCGCGGGT
The DNA here is from genome assembly GCF_036570505.1 of Allosphingosinicella sp. Lineage (GTDB taxonomy): Bacteria > Pseudomonadota > Alphaproteobacteria > Sphingomonadales > Sphingomonadaceae > Allosphingosinicella. The sequence continues at coordinate 87,009 of NZ_DATCYB010000062.1, forward strand.
GACCGGCCCCATCACCATTCGCTCGGATGGCTCGGGAGGGACAATCGCTGGCGACGTCGAGCTGGTCAGCGGCAGCTTCAAGCTCGGCAGCGCGACCGCGGCGGCTCAGGTGCCGCGGCTCGACGTGACCGAGGTCAACCGGCCAGCCGACGAAGCGCTTCCGCCCGAGCCGGAGCTGCCGTGGCGGCTGGACGTCGACGTCCGCGCCGACAATCGTCTCACGGTCACCGGTCTCGGCATGAACAGCGAATGGAGCGCCGACCTGGCCCTCGGCGGCACCATCACCCAGCCGCGCATCACCGGCCGCGCCGACCTCCTCCGCGGCGGCTACGATTTCGCCGGACGTCGCTTCGACCTGGAACGCGGCACGATCCGCTTCCAGGGCGAGACCCCCATCAATCCGCTGCTCGACATTGTCGCGGAGGGCGGCGTGCAGGGCCTCAACGCCACCATCCGGGTGACGGGGCGCGGCCAGAAACCGGAAATCGCCTTCACCAGCACGCCGGCCCTGCCGCAGGACGAGCTTCTGAGCCGGCTGCTGTTCGGCACGTCGATCACCAACTTGTCCGCGCCGGAGGCTCTCCAACTCGCGTCGGCCGTGGCGTCGCTCAACGAAAGCGGCGGTGGGCTTGATCCGATCAACGCGGTGCGCGCCGCCACCGGCCTCGATCGCCTCCGAATTCTGCCGGGCGATATCTCCACCGGCCAGGGCACGTCGATCGCGGCCGGCAAATATATCGGCCGCCGCGTCTATGTGGAGGTCATCACCGACGGCCGCGGTTACTCGGCGACCCAGGTCGAGTATCAGATCACCCGCTGGCTTTCGCTCCTCTCCAGCATCTCGACCATCGGTCGGGAGAGCATCAATGTGCGGGTGTCGAAGGATTATTGACCGCCCGAAGCGTTGACTCTGCGGGTCGTTCGAGTAAAGGCCGCCGCAGCAGGGCGGGGCTTAGGCCTCGTCTTTTGAGTTTTGGGGTTTGGGCGGCGCCCCGTTTCACCGCCTGGCTCGGAGTACCTTGAACGGCTCCGGGACGAACGTGAAGGAAATACCATGCGTCATCGCGTCGGCGGCCGTAAGCTGCAGCGTACCTCCAGCCATCGCGCGGCCCTGTTCCGCAACATGGCCGCGGCCCTCATCAAGCATGAGCAGATCACCACCACGACGGCCAAGGCGAAGGAGCTTCGTCCCTATGTCGAGAAGCTGATCACGCTCGCCAAGAAGGGCGGCCTCTCCAACCGCCGCCTCGCCCATGCCCGCTTGCTGGACGACACGCAGCTGAAGAAGCTGTTCGACGTGCTGGCCGATCGCTACGCGGACCGCAACGGCGGCTATACCCGCATCATCAAGGCCGGCATTCGCGCCTCCGACGCCGCGCCGATCGCGATCATCGAGCTGGTCGACCGCGACATGGACGCCAAGGGCCAGGATTCGGGCCCGGTCATGACCGACGAGGAAGAGTTCGAGGCGGCCTGAGCCCGCTTCGATCGGCAATCATGAGAGGGCCGCCTTCGGGTGGCCCTTTTCGTTGGCTATTGCCGCGTCACGCGGACGACGTTGCCGCGGTCGCTGGTGAAGGTGCGGGTTTCGCCGGGGCGGAAGGGGGCCGGATAGGGCCAGCATTCGCGCGGCGCGCCGGTCCAGTAGAAGCAGAGGTTGCGGTTCACGACTTCCCAGCGGCCGGTGACGACGCTTTCGCCGAAGGCGGCGCGGACGGTGCCGTCGCCCTGGAACAGGAGATGGGTAGTCTGACCCCGCGCGGTTTCCATCCGCAGCGTCTCTCCCGCCAGCCCGCCTCCACCGCCGCCCAGGCCCAGGGTCGCGCAGCCGGCCAGCGTCAATGAGCCGCACAGGAAGGCGGTGAGGAGAGTGGTGCGCATCTTCATCGTTCCTTTCGCCTGCCAGAGCGCTCCGGAGCGGTAACGGTTCCGTATGGCTGCCAACCGGCACGCGAGCGGCTAAGGAAAGGCGATGCGTGTCTGGATGAGGCGCCTTGGCGTCATGCTGTTGTTCCTCGGCGTCGCGATCTGCTTCGCGCCGACCCTGGTGCCGCCCTTCCTCGACCGGGTCTATTATGACGGGCCGACGAGCGGCCATTATGACGGTGAGCGCTTCTTCAACCTCGGCGGCACGGCGGCGGCGGTGGAGGCGCATGAGCGGGGGCGGTTCGACTTCCTTTTCCGCAGCTGGATGGGCGCGGGAGCCGAATGGCCGGAGCGGATCGCGGTGACACCGACGGTGCCGCCCCGCCGGGTGGCGGGCGGGGCGATGCGCGTCACCTGGATCGGCCATTCGACGGTGCTGGTGCAAACGCGCGGCCTCAACATCCTTACCGACCCTGTCTGGTCGGAACGGGTATCGCCCTTCTCCTTCATCGGGCCGGAGCGGGTGCGGGCGCCGGGCGTGGCCTTCGACGACCTGCCGCCGATCGACCTCGTGCTCCTCAGCCACAATCATTACGACCATATGGACCTGGCGACGCTGAAGCGTCTCCGGGAACGGGATCGGCCGCTTATTGTCACCAGCCTCGGCAACGACACCATACTGAAGGGCGAGGGGATAGGCGCCAGGTCACTGGACTGGGGCGAGCGGATACAGGTGACCGCGGACATCGACGTCGTGGTCGAGCGAAACCATCATTGGAGCTCGCGCTGGGGCACGGACCAGAACCGCGCCCTGTGGTCGGCCTTCACCATGCGCCTGCCGGGCGGAAACATCTTCTTCGCCGGCGACACCGGCTGGGGCGATGGAAGATGGGTCAGGGAAGCGGCGGCGCGCGGCCCGATCCGGCTCGCGCTGCTGCCGATCGGCGCCTATGAGCCGCGCAGCTTCATGGAAGTGAATCACGTCAATCCCGAGGAGGCCATGCGGATCTTCGCGATGCTGGACCCGGCGATGGCGCTCGGCATCCATTGGGGCACCTTCCAGCTGACCTGGGAACCTATCGACGAACCTGTGCGGCGTCTGGAGGCACTGGACAAGACGAGGGGGGTCGCGCGTTTCGTGACGGTGGAGGTGGGCGAGAGCTTCGCGGTGCCGGCGCTCTAATCCGCCCGATCTCGCGGCTCACCGACGACACTGAAGGCGCCGATTCTTTCTTCCCGGCTCGTCAGCGTTTCGCATCGCGCGTCCAGCGCCCGGTAGGCATCGCCCGCCCGCACCTGGAAAGCCTCGAAATCCGCTTCCGACCGCCATCGGTCTAGCGTCATGTAGTGCTCGCCTCCATCCACCAGCAGCTCGGTCCCGATAAAGCCACCGGCCGTGCCGAACAGCTGCGCCCAATCGCCCCCGGGGCCGTAAGCCTGCTCGAAGGATTCACGGTGCGCGTCGGCCACTTCGTACCGCCAGACGATCACGAACTGGCCGCTGCCCGCCTCAGCCGACACAATCGCCGACGCGTTCGCCGGTGGTGCGGGCTTTGACCGTCATGGTCATGCCGCCCGGAAGGCCGCTCGTCTCCATGTCCATCGTCATGTCGTAGCTCTCGTCGCTGTAGGTGCCGTCCATCTTCATCACCATCGTGCCGGGCAGCTGGCCGCCGGTGCAGGTCATCGTGCCTACCATGCGGCCGCCCTCCATCGACCAATCCTGATAGGTGCAGTTGCTGTTCTTCTGGACGGCGAGGAAATTGGCATTGGGCTGGGCGGCCTGCTCGGGCGTGATGCAGTTGTTGACCGTGCTCTTCTGGCCGACCATTTGCGCCAGCGCTTCCTCGGGCACGCCGGGCGCGCTGGCGGAGATGATCTCGTTAGTGGCTTCCCACTGGCCCGGCTGGATCTTCATCTCGGAGAGCTGCTCGGCCACTTCTTCGGCGGACATGTCCTCACCTTCGCCCTTGGGCTCGTCGAACAAGTTGCAGGCGGCGAGGGGAAGCAGGGCGGCGAGGCTGAGGACGGCTATTCTCATCTGATGAACTCCTGAGGCCAATTACTGGGCCGCGGCCGAGGCGGCGGCGGGATCGAGAAGGTCGAGCACGGCGACGGTCATCGCCTCGGTGCCGAGGCGAACGGAGGGCTCGGGCTCGATCTTGAAGAAGGGCGAATGGTGGGACGGAACGGGCGGCCCGCCATTCTTGGCCGCATCGATATCGGCCTGCGGCGTGCCGCCGACCGCGAAATAGGCGCCGGGAACGCCGAGCTCAGGCTGGACGAAATAGGCGAAATCCTCCGCGCCCATGCCTTCGCGCGGCTCGTAATGGAGCACGTCCTTGCCGAAAGCGCCCTGGAACGCTTCCCGCATGCGGGTGGTGAGCTCGGGGTCGTTCATCGTCGCCGGCGTGGATTCGTGGCTGACCTTGACCTCCGGCAGCTTGTCCTCGGGAAGACCATTCATCCGGCCGACATTGACCGCGATCCGCTTGATGCCTTCGAGCAGTGTCTGCCGCGTCTCCTCATCGTCCGAGCGAACGGTGAGCTGCATTTCGGCGCGGTCGGAAATGATGTTGTGCTTGAGACCCGAATGGAAGGCGCCGACCGTGACGACGCCGGGCTTGAGCGGCGCGATCTCGCGGCTGACCAGGGTCTGGAGCGCCATGATGATCTCGGCGCCCATGACGATCGGATCCTTGCCCATATGCGGGCTGGCGCCGTGTGCACCGACGCCGTGGATGACGATGTCGACGCTGTCGGACGAAGAGGCATTGAGGCCCGGCTCCATGATCAGCTTGCCGGTGGGCGTGCCCGCCGAGACGTGGAAGGCGAGGGCGTAATCGGGCTTGGGAAAGCGGGTGTAGAGGCCGTCCTCCAGCATTTTCCGGGCGCCGCCGATCCGCTCCTCGGCGGGCTGGGCGATGAAGACGACCGTGCCCTTCCAGCGGTCCTTCATCGTGGCGAGGCGGCGGGCGGTTCCGACCAACGAGGTGATATGCACGTCGTGGCCGCAGGCGTGCATCACCGGCATCTCCTTACCCTCGATGTCGACCTGGGTGACCGTCGCGGCATAGGGAAGGCCGCTCGCCTCCTTGACCGGAAGTCCGTCCATGTCGGCGCGGACCAAAACGGTCGGGCCCTCGCCATTCTTCATGATGCCGACGACCCCGGTGCCGCCGACACCCTCGGTCACCGTCGCGCCGGCCGCGCGCAGCTCCTTGGCGATGATGCCGGCCGTGCGCTTCTCGACGTAGCTCAGCTCGGGATTTTTGTGAAAGTCGATGAAGAGCGCTTCCAGGTGCTGGTCGTAATCGGTCTTCACCTCGTCCGCGAAATCGGGCGCGGCAAACGCAGGCGCCGCGAGAAGGGTGAGGCCGAGAAGAGCTGCCTTCAGACGCATTCGAGAATCCCCCAAATATGGTTTTGGGGACGGTAGCGCTCGCCGCGCGTCCTGACCATATGCGTTTCGGTCAGGCGTTCACGCATTCACCTATGCGCCGACCGGTCATCCTGGCCGAGATGCTGACGTCGCCGTAGCTGCCGAAATAGGTGTCGGCGCTCGCGCCGGCTTCGATGCTGTCGGCGGTGAACTTGCCGTCGATCGTCCGCATCACCTGGCCGCCGAGATCGGGCGACGTGCAAGCCAGCGATGCGTTGATCCGGCCGCGCGACATATAGAAGTTCTTATATTCGCACGTCTCGCCCTCGATCCCGGCGAACAGGGTCGCATCGGGCTTTTCGGCGTCGGCTGCCGCCAGGCAGTGGCTGAACGTCGTGCTGGAGCCGACGGATCGCTCGATCGCCTGCTCGCCGTTGTCGGTCGCGACAAGCCGAGTGATTTCCCTCGTGATTTCCCATTGGCCGGGCTGCAGCGCCGTGGCGATTTCGACTTTCGGAGCTTCCTGCTCGCTTCCCGTGGCGTTGGAACAGGCGGCGGTGACAAGCAGTGGAATGAGCGCGAGCCTACGCATCGGCAATCTCCCCCTCTTCTTCTTGTCCGGGCAAGGTAGCGCGGATTGGCCGCCATGACCATATGGGTGCCATGGCCATCCAGATTCGCACCGGTCTCGACGAGCCGGAGACCGGAAAAGAATTCGTCCCCCACCGCCCGCAGCGCCCCGAAAAGGCGGAAGGGGGCAAGCGCTTCAAGATCGTGTCGGACTATTCGCCCGCCGGTGATCAGCCGACGGCGATCGCCGAGATTGTCGAGCAGATGCGCGCCGGCGAGCAGACGCAGGTGCTGCTCGGCGTCACCGGCTCGGGCAAGACCTTCACCATGGCCAAGGTGATCGAGGAGCTGCAGCGCCCCGCGCTCGTCCTCGCACCCAACAAGATCCTCGCCGCCCAGCTCTACGGCGAGTTCAAGAGCTTCTTCCCCGAAAACGCCGTCGAATATTTCGTGAGCTATTACGACTATTACCAGCCCGAGGCCTACGTTCCGCGCTCGGACACCTACATCGAGAAGGAAAGCTCGGTGAACGAGGCGATCGACCGGATGCGCCACTCGGCCACCCGGTCCTTGCTGGAGCGCGACGACGTCATCATCGTCGCCTCGGTCTCCTGCATCTACGGCATCGGCTCGGTCGAGACCTACTCGGCGATGGTCTTCGGCCTGAAGAAGGGCGAGACGGTCGATCAGCGCGATATCATCAGGAAGCTCGTCGCGCTGCAGTACAAGCGCAACGACCAGGCCTTCGCGCGCGGCAATTTCCGGGTGCGCGGCGACAATCTGGAGATCTTCCCGTCGCATTATGAGGACACCGCCTGGCGGATCAATTTCTTCGGCGACGAAGTGGAGGAGATCGTCGAGTTCGATCCCCTGACCGGCAAGAAGGTCGCCAGCCTCGATTATGTCCGCGTGTTCGCGAACAGCCATTATGTGACCCCCGGACCGACGCTCAAGCAGGCGATGGAGGCGATCAAGCACGAGCTCGCCGAGCGGCTGAAGGAGCTTCAGGCCGAGGGAAAGCTGTTGGAAGCGCAGCGGCTGGAGCAGCGCACCCATTTCGACCTGGAGATGATCGCCGCCACAGGCTCATGCGCCGGCATCGAGAATTACAGCCGGTTCCTCACCGGCCGCCTGCCCGGCGAGCCGCCGCCGACCCTGTTCGAATATTTGCCGGAGAATGCGCTGCTGTTCGTCGATGAAAGCCACCAGACCGTGCCGCAGATCGGCGCGATGGCGCGGGGCGACCACCGGCGGAAGATCACGCTCGCCGAATACGGCTTCCGGCTGCCGAGCTGCATCGACAACCGGCCGCTGCGGTTCAACGAATGGAATGCGATGCGTCCGCAATCGGTAGCGGTATCGGCGACGCCCGGACCGTGGGAGATGGAGCAGACGGGCGGCGTCTTCTCCGAGCAGGTCATCCGCCCGACCGGCCTCATCGATCCGCCGGTCGAGATCAAGCCGGTCGAGGACCAGGTCGACGACCTCATTTTCGAGGCCCGGAAGACGGCGAAGAAAGGGTATCGGACGCTTGTCACGACGCTCACGAAGCGGATGGCGGAGGATCTGACCGAGTTCCTGCACGAAGCTGGGCTCCGGGTGCGATACATGCACAGCGACGTCGAGACGCTGGAGCGGATCGAGCTGATCCGCGACCTGCGGCTGGGGGTCTACGACGTGCTCGTCGGCATCAACCTGCTGCGCGAAGGGCTCGACATCCCCGAGTGCGGCCTGGTCGCGATCCTCGATGCCGACAAGGAGGGCTTCCTGCGCTCCGAAACCTCCCTCATCCAGACCATCGGCCGCGCGGCGCGCAACGTCGAGGGTCGCGTTATCCTCTACGCCGATCGTGTCACCGGCTCGATGGAACGGGCGCTTCGCGAAACCGATCGTCGCCGCGAGAAGCAGCACGAATATAATGAGGCGCACGGCATCACGCCGACCACGATCAAGCGCAACATCGCCGACGTGCTGGCCGATGTTTCCCAGCGCGACAGCGTCGTCATCGACACTGGCGACGAGGACGTGCCCCACCTCGTCGGCCACAATCTGCGCGCCTATATCGAGGATCTGGAACGGCGCATGCGCAAGGCGGCGGGCGATCTCGAATTCGAGGAGGCCGGCCGCCTCCGCGACGAAATCCGCCGCCTCGAGGCCGACGAGCTCGGCATTCCCGATCGCGAGAAGAGGGCGCCTCTCATGGGCCGCTCCAACGAAGGCAAGCCGGGAACGAGGAAGACGCGCTACGGTAAACAGAAGCAGATCAGGATGGGAGGGCGAAGGCGGTGATCGCCCGCGCGCCTCGCTGGGCCCTCTCGGGTCTAGCGCTGCTTCTTGGCCTTTCGATTGTCTTGGTCGCCAATGCCGCGACCGATTTGATCTTGGGAAAGCCGTTGGTCGCGGACGGCGCGCTCGGATCGATAAATGCACCAGACGTTGCGATCATACATTTTGTGGCCGCGTCTCTCCCGATGCTGGTGCTGGGGTTGTTTGGTCCGCGTTCGCGGACGCTTTGGGGCGCGGCGATCCTTCTGACCGCAGCATTCTGGGCATATGCGACATTCCAGATTTGGCAGGATTCGCTGACCCGCTTTGCGGGCGGCGCCAACATTGGGCTGGGCCTCATCATGATCGCCTCGCCGTTTATCGTACTGGCCGCGCTCGCCATGATCGGAACGATTGAAGCGCGTAGGCGAAGAGGGCGTTGACACTGGAACCCGCACAGTCGCGGCCGGTTGGTGCGGGTATGATCCGAAAGCTGACATCCGGCGAATATCGGCTCTATTCGCGCAAGAAGGATCCCAAGACCGGGAAGCGCCGCAACCTCGGCACGTTCGCGACGCGCACGGCTGCCGAGAAGCATGAGCGCGAAGTGCAATATTTCAAACGGCACTGAGGGCGCGCGATGGCCAGGGAGAAATGGTCTCAGGACGTCACCGAGCATTCCGATGCGCTCGATCTGGAAGAAGACGTCTTCACCCTGGACGACCCGAAGAAAATCGCCGCGTCGCTGAAACGCTCGGCGGAGCGGAGCAAGCGGCGTAAGGGCACGCCCTATCAGTCGGCGATGTCGATGCTGACATTCTACATCAACCGGGCGGGCGACAATCTACCGGCCGAGCGCCGGAAGGTGCTCGAAGCGGCCAAGGACGAGCTGCGCGCGGCGTTCGGGCGCGACTGAGACGGGCGGGTTGCCTTGCGAGCCGATTCCGGCTTTTGAGGAGGGCGCGTTCACCATCCATTGTTTCGAGGAGACCTTCATGCCCCGCCTCGCCGCCCTCTCGGCCCTTCTGGTCCTCGCCGCCTGCGCGGAGAGTGAGCCGCCCGATGTGTCGCCGGCCGAAGACGACGGCGCCTACAACATGATCGATCCGGTCACCGCCGAGGTTGCCCAGGATGCGGGGCCGGCGATCGGGGACTGGACGCGGACGATGCAGGAGGAACAGCCGGCGCTGGCCTTCGGCCCCGCCGGGGCGGAGCCGCTGTTCAGCCTGCGCTGCGACGATCGCGAGGGAATCCTGCTCAACCGGCATGGCGTGGTGGAAGCCGGTACGACGGGGATGATGACGCTGGTCCTTGGCGCGAACCCGCATCGCCTGGCGGTCAATCCGGTCGAAGGACCGCTGCCGATGCTCCGCGCGGCGGTGCCCGCGAACGATCCGCTGCTCGCCGCGATCGCCGCGCACCAGGGACCGCTGGAACTGGTGGTCGGCGACGGGCCGTCACTCGTGCTGCCGCCAAGCCCGACGATCAGGGAATTCATCGGGGAATGCGCGAGCGGCGACGTGTCGCCGATCACCGCGCCCGACACCGGGACGGAGAATGTCGCCAATGCCGCGGCTTCCGAAGAGGAAATGCCCTGACGGCGCCTTGGATCGAAAGCGCGGCTGTCGTGTTGATCCGGGGCAAGAGAGCGGAGCGGTTCGAATGATGTCCATGCGTATCCTGTTGATGTTCGGCGCCCTCGCGGCTGCCGGCTGCGTGCCGAGGGCGGC
>NZ_DATCYB010000063.1:0-29693 GCF_036570505.1 Allosphingosinicella sp.
AACGTGCCGCGACCGGCGGCGGCTTCGAACGCACGCCGACGCGCGTCCTCGAAGCCCGCGCCAGCGCCGTCAGCCTCGGCAACCCCGGCCGCGGCGACATCTCGCTGGGCCAACGCGTGTTCCACTCCAAATTCGGCTACGGCACCGTGGCGGAGATCGAAGGCAACAAGCTGGAAATCGACTTCGAGCACGCCGGGCGGAAGCGGGTGCTGGATAGCTTTGTGAGCCACGGATAGCGGCCGCCGGGTCGCATCGGCCACACCCAAGCATCAAACGTTCGCCATCAGCCGCCACCGTGCCGGCCCCTCTTCCCGCGCGCCCCGCTTGGCGTTAACCATATTGCAGGGCGGGCGTGGGACAATCACGAAATGGGGCACAATAAGCTGAGCGCCGCTGGCGCTTTCTTCTCACTCATGCTGATGACGGGCGCGGCGCTGTACCCGGCCGTAGCGGCGCGCCGGACCGATTCGGCGATCGCACAAGCCCCGCTGTCGGCATCCCTGTGCCGCCTCGGCTTCGAATCGATCCCGATGACGGCTCTGCCCAGCGGCCATCACATGGTCAGAGTGACAGTCAACGGCAGGGTGGGCTCCTTCCTGGTCGACACCGGCGCGGGGGTGACCATCGTCCACGCGCCCTACCTGAAGTCCTTCGGGCTGGGCCTGGCCGCGGGCGGCCGCGCCGCCGGGACCTTGACCGGTGTCGTGCAATTCACTCCGGTGGACGTGGCCCGGTTCGCGATCGGCGATACCAGCACGCAACTGAGCCGGATCTACGCGATGGACCTGTCCCACATAGTGAGGGCCATCGCGGCGACCAATCAACAGCCGATCCAGGGCCTTATCGGACAGGACGTGATGCGCGATCAGCAGGCCATCATCGATGTCGAACACTCCGTCCTCTACCTGAAGACCGTGGACGGCCTCGATGCCGACATCGGCCCGTGCGACGAGGACGCGCCCCAGCCCGAAACCGCCGTCGCGCAGGCCGGCAATAGCGGGATTTTGGAGACGCCGCGGACGGGTTCGTGGCGAATGGCCGCCAGAGGTAGGCGCTGAAAGCGGTCGGCGAAGCAGCCGAAGAGCTGAATGACCAGATGGCAGGGACGAGCCGTGGCGGGCGGTCCCTTCCGCTCGGAACTCTTCTGTGTGATTGAACCGAGCCATGCTTGACGAACTGAAGCTGCAAATCAGCGGGCTGCGCGCAGCGATGGCAGCGCTGGAGCCGGATCACGGTCGCCGGGAAGAGCTTGGCAGCCGCGCCCTCGATCATGCCCTCGCTTATCTCGATCAGGTCCCGGAGGCCCCGGCCAACCGATCGTGGACGGAGGTTTTCTCGCGCCGGCTCGATCCTGAATTCGCCGAGGAAGGACGCGATGCGGCCGAGGTGTTCGATTATGTCGCAGCCTGCGTCGATCGGCCCGGCTTCGCCACCACCTCGCCTCGTTTCATGGCTTACATTCCCGGCGGCGGGCTGTTCCACTCGGCGATAGGGGACTTTCTCGCGGCGGTGTCCAATAAATATTCCGGCTTCGCCTCGGCCAGTCCCGGCGCAGTGCGGCTGGAGAATACCACGACGGAGTGGCTGGCGAACGTCATCGGCTACCCTGCAGGGGCAGCCGGCACCCTGACTTCCGGCGGCAGCATTGCCAACCTGACGGCGATCGTCGCCGCGCGCGATGCCAAGGATTCCGAGGGCGGAGGCGCCGTATATTCCACACGGTTCGCTCATCATTGCGTGGACAAAGCCCTACACATTTCAGGCCGGGGAAAAGCCGCCAGGCGAATGATAGCGACAGATGAGCGCCACCGGATGTCGGTCGAGGCGCTTGAAGAGGCTTTAGAGCAGGATCGAGCCGCAGGGATCCGGCCGTGGCTCGTCGTTGCCTCGGCCGGCACGGTGGATACAGGGGCGGTTGATCCGCTCGCTGACATTGCCGGTTTGTGCCGCCACTACGGTGCCTGGCTCCATGTTGATGGCGCCTATGGTGGCTTGTTCGCCCTTTGCGACGAAGGGCGCCACATATTGTCCGGGATCAATCTCGCCGACAGCGTCGCCCTGGATCCGCACAAGACTCTGTTTCTGCCTTATGGGACTGGCGCGGTGCTCGTGCGCGAGGGCCGCCACCTGCTCGATGCCTTCAGCGCGAGTGCCGAATATATCCGCCCGCTTGGAGACTCCGAGGTGGGACCTTCGCCCGCCGACCTGTCGCCGGAGCTTACACGCCACTTTCGGGCGCTGCGCTTATGGCTTCCCCTTCAAATCGCCGGAGTGTCCGCTTTCCGGGCGGCACAGGCCGAAAAGCTGGCGCTTGCACGCTATTTTCATGCCCGCCTGAAGGAGGTCGACGGGTTCGATCCAGGCCCGCCTCCCGACCTGTCTGTCGTCGCCTTCCGATATCGTCCGAAGAGCGGCGAACCCGATCGTTTTAACGAGCGATTGCTTCGGTATGTGCAGGACGAGGGCCGAGTGATGCTGAGCGGCACGCGCATAGACGGCCATTACACGCTTCGATGCGCCATTCTCTCATTTCGCACGCATATCGAAGACGTAGATGAAGCGATCGCCGCTCTTTTGCGCGGCGTCGCTCAGCTTGAGGGCGCATCGGATCGTTGACGCTGGCTCCGGAGCGCGCTCGACGACCTGGCACTCCCTCTCGCGAGGCGCGCAATCGACCCTGTCTGGACGGCGCTCCGTTAGCAAGTCAGGCTTGGCTTTATGCTGCCGTGTTGGGATGCGGCCATGTCTTCGACCTGTTGATGCGGCGTTCCCTATGCCGCTGGCCATGATGCCTTGTCCGCCGATCCGTAGGTCCCAACCAATTGCACGCGCTTTGTAGCGCCGGGTCGTAAGTGGGTTCTCCCCGGATCATCGGTCCCGTCATCGGGCAGCTTGCGTCAGCCAGTCTCCTGCTCGTGCCAACCTCTTGATTTGCGCTCCCTCGTTAGGCGGCGGCCGGCTCGCGATAGCGCTCGCCGCTGGTCATCAGCGCCCAGGCGATCCGGCCGATCTTGTTGGCCAGCGCGATCGCCGCGACACGCGGATGGCGGCGGCTCAGCAGCTTCACCAGCCATGGCCGGCGCGTGCCGTGCCGCTCGGCGTGGCGGATGACCGCCATGGCGCCGACGAACAGCATCCGGCTCAGATAAGTGTCGCCGGCCTTGGTGGTCCCGCCGAGCCGCTCCTTGCCGCCCGACGCCCCGACGAAGCGCATCGTCGGACGGGTGACCGCCTCACAGATCGCCTCGGCATCCGAGGCATCGTGGCGCCCAGCCCATTACCGCATCTTCACATATTGCGGCGGCATCAGCCGCACATCATGGCCAAGCGCGATCAGCTCGCGCGCCCAATAGTTGGCGCTCGCGCAGGTCTCCATGCCGACGAGGCAGCGCGGCAGCCTGGCAAAGAAGCCCAGCAACTTCGCCCGGCACAGCCACCGCCGCAGCACCACCTGCCCCCGCGCATCAATCCCGTGAACCTGAAACACCGACTTCGCCAGATCGACGCCCGATCACCGCAACATCATCCATCGTGTCCTCCTCTCCACACCGACCAGCAAAATTGCCGGCCGGATGGAGCGCCGTCCACGACATCAATTGCGGACACCCGCGCGTTATGAGACGCTTGCGCAAAGGGGATGCGAATATGACGACCGTGACCGTTATCTACCCACGTGGACCCGGCGCGACATTCGACTTCAGCTACTACGAGGAAACCCACCTTCCAATGCTGATACAGCGGTGGGGTGAATCAGGCTTGGAAACAGTCGAGGCACTGCGGGGAGTGGCCGGAGGGGACGGCGGGGAGCCGCCCTTCATGGCTCAAGCGCTGCTCCGATTCAGCTCCATGCAAAGCTTTCAGGCGGCCATAGCAGGAGAGCACGCTGCGGAGATCATGGGCGACATTCCAAACTTCACGAACATACCGCCGGTCGTGCAGGTGAACGAGGTGATTGGGGCTTAGCGAGCAGAAGGCTGCATCGCCCTTGAAATATCTACGGCAGTCGAACGTCTTACTTCCGAAGGCGGCTGCACCGGCGGTGGAAAGCGTCATTGCGCCATCCTGCATTGCTTCGCTCCGCTCGTGTGACGAAGCAATCACGCTTCGCTCGAAAGAACGTTCCTACGCCGCCCTCTTCCCTCATAGACTGGCCGATGTTCGAGTCGCGCGCCTTCGTCGCCTTCGACCTATTCTCTTGCCTCCCCATAGCAGAGGCTAGGAGCGATGGCGCGTCGATCCAGGACCGGACAGGGCCCCTCGCCGCCAAAGCGTCCGCCGGAAAAGCTCGCCATAGTGTAATCTTTGTAATCTTCGCCGCTCTTCCGGCACCCGTTGCGGCCCTGCCCCGCCCCGGCTAAGCGCGCTCAATGGCCGCCCACCCGCATCCCCTCTCCATCCCCAATTTCCGCGCCTATTGGGCCGCGCGGCTGACCGCCACGCTCGCCCAATACGGCATGATCCTGATCATCGGCTGGCAGACCTACAATATCGCGCGCGAGACGATGGGGCCTTCGGCGAGCGCGGCGCAGCTCGGTTTTATCGGGCTGCTTCAGTTCCTGCCGTTGTTCTTCCTGACGCCGGCGGTGGGGTGGGTCGCCGACCATATGAACCGGCGCGACGTCGCCCGCGCCACCGTGGGCCTTCAGTTTCTCTGCACCGCGACCCTTGCCGCCTTCACCTGGTACGACGCGATGACGCTACCGGTGCTGTTCTCGGTAGCGGTGCTGCTCGGCGTCGCCCGCGCCTTCAATGGGCCGGCCCTCTCCGCCCTCGCGCCCAATCTGGTGCCGAAGGAAGTGCTGCCCAACGCCATCGCTCTTTCCTCCATCGCCTGGCAGACGGGGATGATCGTCGGCCCCGCCATCGGCGGTTATGCCTATGCCTGGATGCCGCCCGCGGCCTATATCGCCAGCGCCATCCTGTTAGTCTTCGCCTTCATCGGCCTCTCTTTCATCGGGCCGGTGCCCCGCAGTCCCGTCGACCGAAACCGCCATCCGATCCAGCAGATCGTCGACGGGGCCCATTATGTCTGGCGCAACAAGCTGGTGCTGGGCGCGATCACACTCGATCTCTTCGCGGTGCTGCTCGCCGGCGCGACCGCCCTCCTCCCCATCTACGCCCGCGACATATTGCAGGTCGGCGCCACCGGCCTGTCGCAGCTCGCCGCCGCCCCCGCCGCCGGCGCCGCGCTGACGGCTTTGTTCTTCTCGTTCCGGCCTCTGAAGACCGGCGTCGGCCCGAAGATGTTCGGCGCGGTCGTAGTGTTCGGCGCGGCCACCATCGTCTTCGGCTTCTCCAAATGGATGCCGCTGTCGCTCGTCGCGCTCTTCATCGCCGGCGCGGCGGACATGTTCTCCGTCTATATCCGCCAGTCCCTGATCCAGCTCCACACGCCCGACGACAAGCGCGGCAGGGTTGCGGCCGTGTCGTTGCTCACCATTTCAGCTTCGAACGAGCTGGGAGAAGCGGAGTCGGGATTCCTCGCCGCGCTGATCGGGCCGGTGGCGGCGGTCGTCGCCGGCGGCGCGGGCGCGATCCTCGTCACCCTCCTCTGGGCCCGCTGGTTCCCCGAGATCAGGCGCGCCCGCACATTCGACCCGCCGGACACGATATTCGAGAAGGAGCTTAAGACATGAGAGCAGCGAACATCCTGGAGACGATCGGCAACACGCCGCACATCCGCGTCAACCGCCTGTTCGGATCCGCCGAGGTCTGGATCAAGTCGGAGCGCGCCAATCCCGGCGGATCGATCAAGGACCGCATCGCCCTCTCGATGGTCGAGGATGCCGAGCGCACCGGCAAACTCAAGCCCGGCGGGACCATCGTCGAGCCGACCAGCGGCAATACCGGCATCGGCCTCGCCATGGTCGCGGCGGTCAAGGGCTACAAGCTCATCCTCGTCATGCCCGAGAGCATGAGCCTGGAGCGGCGGCGGCTGATGCTGACCTATGGCGCGACCTTCGATCTGACGCCCAAGGAAGGCGGCATGAAGGCGGCGATCGCCCGCGCCCAGGAGATAGTGGACACCCAGGGCGCCTGGATGCCGCAGCAGTTCGACAATCCCGCCAACGTCGCCGTCCACGCCGCGACGACGGCGCGCGAAATCCTCGCCGACTTCAGCTCCAATCCCATCGACGTCCTCATCACCGGCGTCGGCACCGGCGGCCACATCACCGCCTGCGGCGAGGTGCTGAAGAAGGAATGGCCGGACCTCAAGGTCTTCGCCGTCGAGCCGACGCTTTCCGCCGTCATCTCCGGCGGCCAGCCCGGCCCGCACCCGATCCAGGGCCTCGCCGCCGGCTTCATCCCGACCAACCTCCACACCGACGTGCTCGACGGGGTGATCACCGTCGAGGCCGACGAATCGAAGGAAATGGCCCGCCGCGCCGCGCGCGAGGAAGGCATGCTCGTCGGCATCAGCTCCGGCGCCTGCCTCGCGGCGATCGCGAAGAAGCTGCCCGACCTGCCCGACGGCAGCCGCATCCTCGGCTTCAACTACGACACCGGCGAGCGCTACCTCTCGGTGCCGGACTTCCTGCCGGAATCCTGAGCGCGGAGGCGCGCGGCAATCTCGGCGGCGAGGGCCTGCGCCCTGTCCTCGCGGACATCGACGATGCGCGGCGCGTTCATCGCCGGAGCGCCCGCCGTGTCCACCGCCAGGGTCGCCAGCCCGAGCCGGCGCTGTAGCCAGGAGCGGGAGAGACGCAGCGACTGGACCTTCGCCACCGGCACGATCCAGAGCTGCTGCCGCCACACGCCGCGCCGGACGAACAGCAGATCGCTGAGCAGCCCATACCGGTGAAAGCGTCGCTCCAGCAGCGCGACCGCCACCAGCGGTGGAAGGGCGGCCAGCAGCGCCCAGCCCAACGGAAACAGGATGGCGAGGACCAGGATCGGGACGAGCGGCGGCAGCACCGTCCGCACCAGATGCCGGCTGGACACCCTCGTCAGTTCGGAGGTGTCCGGCACGCGAAAACCGCCCTGCTCCTCCAGAATGCCGGCAACCTCGCTCTGGTTCGCCAACGGCGCAATGGCCTGATGCCCGCCTCCGTCCTTGCCGGCGCTCAGCGTCTGGAAATAGAGCTGGAACCAGCCGAGGAGGCGCCTCAGCGGCCCGGTCTGGAGCCGGGCCAGCTGGACCCGCCGGCGCGGGATCACCGCCTCGGTGCGGGTGAACAGGCCCCGCTCCCGCCGAAACCGCTCTCCCTCCAGCGTCAGCCGAAATCCAAAGTCCCGCGCCAGGGTGCGGGCCACGCCGGTGACGACGCCCAGCAGCAGCGCCAGCAGCAGCACCGCCAGGATAGCGCCTGTGCTGAACCGCCCGGCAATGCGCTGATCGACAAGACCGACCCATCGGCCGGGATCGTAGATGTCGAACGGCAGCCAGTCGTCGAAAGTTTGCAGCAGCGCGAACAGGCCCGCGATCCAGAGCAGCGAGAAGTTGAACAGGCCCGAGACGAACACTCGCCCGACATCCATGGCGAAGACCAGCTGGCTGGGCTCCGCCCTGGGCACCTCTTCGGCCCCGAGGCTCGGAGCCCCCTTGCCCGCCCGGATGATGCCGCGCAGCCGGTCCGCCTCGGCGAGCGTGACGCTGTCGAGCAGCCCTTCGTCCTTGCCCGAACCGCCGGTCTCGATCTTTACCTTGGCGAGGCCAAACAGGCGCTGGAGCGGGCCACGCTCGATATCGACGTCCTGGATGCGCTCGAATGGAATGGAGCGGCGCGTCCGGTGCAGCAGGCCTTTCTCGATGACGATCTCGCCGGGGCCGACCCCGTATCGAAATCGGCTCCAGATTATCCAGTTGACGAAGATCATGACGACCGCAACGCTCGCGGCGAAGCTGAGCACGGTCGCCCAGCCGACATCGGAGAGGTAGGCGAAAGCCGCGGGAAGGCCGAGCAGGGTCGACGGCGCCTCCTTCAGGAAGCGGAGCGGCACGGTCGCCGGATGCACATGCCGGTCGGCGATCGTGCCGCCGTTCACAAGGTGTCCTCGCGGATGCGGGCGCGGACCTCGTCGCGGATGGTCTCCGCGGTCTCGCGGCTGAGGCCCGGAAGCACGACCCGGCTGTGCATCGTACCCGCCGTGTGGAGGACGAGGCGGCTGACGCCGAAATTCCGCTCGATCGGCCCCTGCGACACGTCGATATGCTGGACCCGCGCCAGCGGCACCACCGTCTCGACCCGGGTCCAGACACCGTGCGCGATATGAAGTTCCTCGGCATCGATCCGATAGCCCCAGGCGCGATAGCGGCGCGGGGGCGCGGCCAGCACCGGATAGGCGATCAGAAGCAGCACGGGCAGGCCGATGGCGCCGAACACGAGGTCGGCGACGGCGGTGTGCAGAATGGCTTCCGCGACAAGCGCTACGGCGACGATGAACACGCCGACGATCAACGCATGCACTCGCATCACGCCGAGCTGGCCCCGTTCCAGTGCGATCACGTCCGTCCTCCCCGTCCTGCCGCCTTATTGGGTCGTGACGGCAACGACAAGCGGACCGGAACGGTTGGCCCCGAGCGCCGTTCTCCTTGTCCGATGGACGATCAGCCCCAGATTCTCGACGCCTCGATCTTCGAGCCTCCGCCCGATGCGGTCGAATTCTATTCGAAGAGCCTGGACCTTCTCAATGAATCGGGAGTCCCCTTCCTGCTGTCGGGCACCTATGCCTTGTCCTGCTTCACCGGCATCGTGAGACCGACCAAGGATCTCGACGTCTTCTGCAAGGCCAGCGACGCGCCCCGCATTCTCGCCTTCTTCAAGGCGCGCGGCCATGTGATCGAGGTCGAGGACGAGCGCTGGATCGGCAAGGTCTGGGACGGCCCGCACTTCTTCGACGTCATCTACAACATCTCGACCGCCAGCATCGCCATCACCGACGAGTGGTTCAAGGAGGTTTATGAGGTCGAGGTCTATGGCACGACCGTCCGCATCACCCCGCCCACGGAGTTCATCCTGTCGAAAATGTTTCTCCAGGATCGCTACCGTTATGACGGCGCCGACATCGCCCATGTCATCCTGAAAAAGCCCGACCAGATCGACTGGAAGCGCCTCCTCAACGCGGTCGAGCTCTACTGGGAGGTGCTGCTCATCCACGTCCTCAATTTTCGCTTCATCTATCCGACGGAGCGCAACCTGATCCCGCGATGGCTGTTCGACGAGTTGCTTGACCGGCTGCACGCCCAGGCCGAGCTTCCCGCCGCCAATATCCGCGTCTGCCGAGGACGGCTGCTCTCCCCGCGCGACTATGTGACCGACATCAGCGAATGGGGCTTCGCCGACGTGGTCGGCAAGGGCATCGAGGAGAAGCATGAGCGAAAGACCTGACACCGTCACCATCGCGGCGATCGGCGATCTCCACGTGACCGAAAGCTCCGAGCATCGTTACCGGGACCTGTTCGCCGAAATCGCCGAGAAGGCGGACGTGCTCGCCCTGTGCGGCGACCTCACCAACTTCGGCAAGACGAAGGAAGCCGAGATCCTTGCCGAGGATCTGCACGCCTGCACGATCCCGATCGTCGCCGTCCTCGGCAACCATGATTATGAATGCGGCCAACCCGAGAAGGTCGCCCACATCCTTCACGGCGCGGGCGTCACCATGCTGGGTGAGCAAGCCGTCGAGATAGAGGGGGTCGGGTTCGCCGGCGTGAAGGGCTTCGTCGGAGGCTTCGGCAGGGGCGAGCTCGGCTTCTTCGGCGAGCCCGCGATCAAGGCCTTTGTCGACGCCTCCATCGAGGAGGCGCGAAAGCTGGAGAATGCCCTCAGGTCGCTGCGCACCGAGCGGGTCGTCGCGGTGCTCCATTACGCACCGGTGGTCGATACCGTGGAGGGCGAGCCGCTGGAGATCTTTCCCTTTCTCGGATCATCCCGGCTGGCCGACGCGA
Organism: Allosphingosinicella sp.; assembly: GCF_036570505.1. Taxonomy (GTDB): domain Bacteria; phylum Pseudomonadota; class Alphaproteobacteria; order Sphingomonadales; family Sphingomonadaceae; genus Allosphingosinicella. The sequence continues at coordinate 9,887 of NZ_DATCYB010000063.1, forward strand.
TCGACCGCTTCGACAATGTGAAGGCGGTCGTTCACGGCCACGCCCATCGCGGCGTTTATCGCGGCACGACGCCCAAGGGCATCCCCGTCTACAATTGTGCCCAGTTCGTGGTTAAGGCGGAGATGGGCCGGGCTTATGCGTTGATCGAAGTCTAGCGTAAAGGGGGGCAGGCGCGGAGGGGAGAAGCGCCCGCCCCCACTCCGACTAGGGTTGCGGCCTCCCGGCGCTCACCGCGATTGCGGCATTGGAGGCAAACCGTTCGCCGCGTTCGAGGGCGGCTACGACCCTGCTGATCTGCGCTTCCGAGCCGGCGATAGCCCCGGCAAAGCAGCGGCGGCCTTCAAGGACCGGCTCCAACTGCCGAACCGCGTCGTTGATGCAAAGACGCTTGGCGGCACCGCGCACACGGCCTCGCAGCATCTCAAGCCCGTCCTCGCTGGCAACATTGAGATCCGAATACCCGACATATTCGAACGGGAGCGCCTCCCCTTCGATGGTGATCGGCGCCTGCGCGTAGGCGGAGACAGGAATGACGACGGCGGTCACGGCCAACGCCATGCCGGCGGCTGCAACATGGATTCTATTCATGACGGCATCTCCCTTGGTAGCGAAACCCCTGTCATGGTCCCGGAAGTCGCAGGCTTTCCGCCAGTTACTTCCAGTGCCACAATTATCATTTACCGGAGGGGGATCGCTCGCGCCCATCCGTTTCGACGGCGCCGTGACTCGGCTCGACCAGCCGACAAGTCGTCGATTATCTTCGACAAGTGACGTTGGAAGGCGGGGAGCGACCTCAGCCGACGGCGGCGGCGGGCGCGGCGGCAACGGCGGCAGGGAGCGTGAAGCACATCATCGTGCCTTCGCCGTCATTGCTGTCGACCCAGATGCGGCCGCCATGGGCCTCGACGATGGTCCGCGACAGGGAGAGGCCGAGACCGAGGCCGCTCTTCTTCGATGTCGTGAAGGGGGAGAAGAGATCGTCGAGAGATTCCGAAATGCCCGGTCCATTGTCAGTGACGCAGATTCTGACCTGCGCGCCGCCGGCGCGCTCGCTGGATATGACGACCCTGGGGTTATCCACCCCCACGGCGGCGTCGCAGGCATTGCGAACGAGGTTGATCACGACCTGCTGGATCTGAACCTTGTCCCCTACCACCATGTCCGCCGCCGGCCCGATCTCCTGGGTCAGCATCAGGCTCGGATATTCATTCGCGACGGCGATCAGGGAAAGCGCGTCGTTGACGATCTCCGACAGCGAAGTTTCCTCATAGGCGCAGCCCTGGTCGGCGACCATCTCCCGGATACGGCGGATGATGTTGGCCGCAAGCAGGATCTGGCGCTCGGCACCCTGCATCGCCGCCGACACGACCTCCGCCTCCTCGGCTTCGATATCCTCGACCAGGCGGCGGCTGCCGACCAGGTAATTCTTGGCGGCGGTCAGAGGCTGGTTGAGCTCGTGCGCCAGGGTGCTGGCCATCGTGTTCATCGCGTCGATACGGGAAAGATGGGCCACCTCAGCCTGCAGCATCTCCAGAAGCTTGGCCGCGGTGACGTCCTGGTCGGTTCCATGCAACCGCATGACCCTGCCTTCGGCGTTTCTTGTCGGCACGGCCACAATCTTGCGATAGGAAACCCGTCCGCTGGGCAGGATCGCACGAAGCTCATATTCCTGCGGTTCCCCTGTCCGGGTGACCTGGTCCAGGGCGCGATCAAGGATCTCCTGACTGGGCTCGTCGAAATAGTCGCGGATCTCGGCCTGGCTCGGCGGCCCGAGATCGGGATCGCGCTCGAACATCATGTAGAGCTCGGGCGACCAGTGAATGGTGCCATCGTGGATGCCATACTCCCAATCCCCGATCTGGGCGATGCGCTGGGCCTCGCTGAGCCTGCTGTTTGCACTCGCTATCGCCAGGCCCGCCTTTTCCCGGCGGTAGAGGCCGCTGATCAGCAACCACGCGAAGCCGATCGTCGCGACGGTGACCAGCCCGGCGACGAGATAGTAGGCGTTCCGCCGCGCGATCAGCGGGGCCAGAATCTCGGCCCGCTCCACGCCGACGGTGACGAAGAGCGGATAGTCCGCGAGACGCCGGTGGCTAAAGTAGCGAACAATTCCGTCAAGTCCGCCGGGCCCCAGATAGGTGCCGTTTGGATGCTGTGCCTGAACCTTCATCACCTGCATGCCGCGCAGGTCCTCGCCGGAGCTCGCCTTGGTGCCGGTGCGCCGCGCGCGGGTGATGCCGTCGAGGCCGATGACCGAGAGCACGTCGGTGGGGCGGACCGCGGCCTCGCTGTAGAAATCAGTGAACCTGTCCGGATTCATCTGGATCGAGACGACGCCCGCGAAACTGCCGTCCGAATGATTGATCCGCCTCGACAGGCCCATCAGCACCCTTCCGCCGACGGTGTAGACCTTCTTCGGCTGGCCGATGTAAAGCCGCCCACTGTCGCGCGGAACATGGATATAGAAGCCGACGCGATCGGCGGAATTCATGTTGACGGGCGGCGGCTTGAATGTCGTGGCGATGATATCGCCCTTCTCGTCGGCGACGCTGACGACATCGAACAGCTCGTTGTTGACGACCGGATCGTCTATCCAGCGCGGATTGGCCGCGGTGCCGCCGATGCTGGCATGCTTGTCGCTGAGATGGAGCGTCGCGACCTTCGCCGCCTCGAGCGTGCGGGTGACATATTGCTCGAAGGCGATCGCCTTGTTCGTATTCTGGCGGATGGCGGATTCGACCGCCTCACGCCGCTCGAACCGGGCCTGTTCCACCACCGCCGCCCATGTCACCGCCACCAGCAGCAGGCTGAACGCGACGATCAGCACGACCGTGCGCTTCAGCGAGCGCGAGCTGAGGACGGGATTCTGGACGCGGTCGTCTGAAAGCGGCATGGGGTGCCGAGACTAAGGCCTTTGTGAAAGGCGGGCAAGCAAGCACGAGAAGGGTCTTTCCGCCCTTATAGTCATGCCCGAATTGGCAAATGCAGTCACCCGGCGCCGGGGCCGAAGAAGGAGACCATGAGCCCCCGCATCGCCTATCCGCCGCTCAACACGCTAAAGCCGGTGACGGATGGGCTCTGGATCGTCGACGGACCGGTCATTCGATTCGGGATGCCCTGGCCGAAAATGCCTTTCCCAACCCGGATGACGGTGATCCGGCTGGAGGGCGGCCTGGTAGTCCATTCGCCTACGGCGCTGACGGCCGATCTCGAAGCGGAGATCGAGCTACTGGGACCGCCGCGCTGGATCGTCGGCCCGAACCGCATCCATTACTGGTGGATCCCGGAGTGGCGGGAAGCTTTTCCCAATGCGGAGGTCTGGCTGGCTCCGCGCATCCGGGAGCAGGCCGGAAGCCGGATCGATTTCGAGACCCGAACCCTGCTCGGCGACGCGAGCTACCCCTGGGATGCGGAGATCGCGACCCTGCCGATCGCCGGCAGCTATATGACCGAGGTGGAATTCTTCCACCGCGCGAGCCGCACGTTGGTCCTCACCGATCTCATCGAGAATTTCGAGCCGGAGAAGCTCCCCCTTCTCGCGCGGTGGCTGACGAAACTGGGCGGCGCCCAACACCCCGACGGGCAGATGCCGCGCGACATGCGTTTGACCTACAAGGACAAGGCGACGCTGAAGGCGGCGGTGGAAACGATGATCGGATGGAATCCGGAGCGGATCATCCTCGCCCATGGCCGCTGGTATGAGCGAGACGGCGCCGCCGAGCTGCGCCGCGCCTTCCGGTGGCTTCTGGACTGAACTCGGCCGAACTCAAAAGGCTTCGGGGGAGAGCGCCATAAGGCTTCCCGCCCCCGCCTCGATCTTGCGCCGCTCGGCGCCCGCGTTGGGCAGGATGCGCTCGGCGTAGAAGCGGGCGGTGACGAGCTTGGCCTTGTGGAAATCGGCATCCTCCGCGCCGTCGGCGAGGGCAGTGGCACTGGCGCGGGCCATGCGGAGCCACATGAGGCCGAGCGTCACGTAGCCCATCAGGTTCATGTAACTGTAGGATGCGGCGCCTGCATTGTCGGGATTGGCCATGCCGTTCTGCATAAGCCACATCGTTGCGGTCTGGAGATCGCCCACGGCCTTCTCCAGCGTGGTGGTGAGGGCCGAAATGGCGTCGTCGCCCTTCACTTCGGCAATCTCTTGCGCCAACAACGTGAAATAGGCCTGGATGGCGCGGCCGCCATTCTGCGCGAGCTTGCGGCCGACGAGGTCCAGCGCTTGGACCCCATTTGCCCCCTCATAGATCATATTGATCCGCGCATCTCGAACGAACTGCTCCATGCCCCATTCGCGGATATATCCGTGGCCGCCATAGACCTGCTGCGAATTGACGGCGACCTCGAAGCCCTTGTCAGTGAGGAAGCCCTTGATGACGGGGGTGATTAGCGAGATGAGGTCGTTGGCCGCCTCCCGCTCCTCCTCGGTCTGCGCCTTGCGGGCGAGATCGACCTGGAGCGATCCCCAGAGGATGAGCGCGCGCGCCGCCTCGTTATAGGCCTTGCCCTCCATCAGCATGCGTCGGACGTCGGGATGGACGAAGAGCGGATCGGCCTTCTCTTCCGGCTCTTTGGCGCCGGTTAGGGCACGGCCCTGGCGGCGGTCCTTGGCATATTGGACGGCGTTCTGACGGGCGACCTCACCCTGGGCCAAGCCCTGGAGCCCGACGCCGAGGCGCGCGGCATTCATCATGATGAACATCGCGGCCAAGCCCTTCTCCGCCTCGCCGACAAGCCACCCCGTGGCGCCGTCATAGTTGAGCACGCAGGTCGAGTTGCCGTGGATGCCCATCTTCTCCTCGATCGAACCGCAGGAGACTCCGTTCCGCTCGCCGGGCATGCCGTCCTCATTCAACAGGAACTTCGGCACGAGGAAGAGCGAGATGCCTTTCACATTGTCCGGCGCGCCCGTGCGCTTGGCGAGAACGAGGTGAATGATGTTGTCGGTAAGGTCATGCTCGCCGGACGAGATGAAGATCTTGGTGCCGGTGACCCTGTAGCTGCCGTCGCCCAGTTCCTCCGCCTTGGTGCGCAGCAGGCCGAGATCGGTGCCGCAATGCGGCTCGGTGAGGTTCATCGTGCCCCCCCACTCGCCCGAGACGAGCTTCGGCAGATAGGCCTGCTTCTGCTCGTCCGACCCCTTGATCAGCAGGGCGGCGACGACGCCCTGGGTCAATCCGTTGTACATCTCGAACGACTGGTTGGCGGAGACGAGATATTCGGTGAGCGCGGTGGCGATGACATGGGGAAGCCCCTGACCCCCATATTCGATCGGCGCCGCGATCGTCGGCCAACCCGCTTCGCAGAACTGCGCATAGGCGTCTTTGAAGCCCGGCGGCGTGGTTACGGAGCCGTCGTCGTGGCGCACGCAGCCATGCTCGTCGCCGACCTGGTTGAGCGGCTGGAGCACTTCTTCGGCAAAGCGCGCGCCCTCGGTCAGGATCGCCTCGATCATGTCAGGCGTGGCGTTTTCGAATCCCGGAAGGTTGGAATAGCGCTCCAGGTTCAGCAGGTGGTCGAAGATATAGCGGGTTTCACGAACCGGGGCGGTGTAGCTCGGCATTCAAGGGCTCCTGGTGAAGCAATGAAATAAAAAAGAAGACGTCAGGCCTTGGCCGGCGGCTTTTTCCAGCGCGTCTTGCCACCCTTGGTCTCGGCGGTGCGCACCATGTCGATGAAGCGTTCGAGCTCGTCGATGGTGGCGTCGATGTCGACGCGCTGCTCCTTCAGCAGCTCGACCCGATCCTGACACTTCGCGATCGTGACGCGGCGCTGAGCCTCGCGATTGTCGCCGCGATCGTAAAGGTCGATCATCTCCCGGATCTCGGCAAGGCTGAAGCCGACGCGCTTGCCGCGAAGGATCCAGGCCAGGCGCGCCCGGTCGCGCCACGAATAGAGGCGGGAGAGGCCGACTCGTTCCGGGGCGATCAGCCCCTCATCCTCATAGAAGCGCAAGGCCCGGGCGGTGACTCCGAACTCCTCGCAAAGGTCGGTGATGGAATAGGTCTGGGTGCTGTGCTCCGCGTGGCGGAAATCGGCGTGGAGAGCGGATTGGGGCATGGGTGGCATGCTAGTTTACGTTCACGTCAACGTCAATCTCGTCTAGCCTGCCGGCGACATTCCCGCGCAGAGCGGCTCGCCGACGAGATCGACGGCCTTCATCGCGTCCTCGGCGGTGGTGCCGGTGCGGGTGAAGGCGGCGCCGGTCAGGCGCGCTCGAGCGCCGCAATAATAAGCACAGCCATCGGCCACGGTATCCGGCAGAGTCACGGTGCCGCCTTCGATCGTCGCCTCGATCGTGCAGGTCTCGTCGCCGGCCATGGCGAGACGGAGCACGCCGTCTTCCCGCACCGCGCTGCCCGTGCCCGAGCAACTATGCAGGTTGCCCCCCCACACCACTAGGCCGAAACGGGCGTCGCCGCTGCCGCGGTCGACGATGCAGAGCTGGTTCGTCTGGTTCCCCGCCTTCCCCTCGTAAAGGCCTGTCAGGCCCGCCGTTCGGACTGCATCGGCCACGGCGTCACCGGGCTGGGCCTCGGCTCCGGATTGGTTGGCCTGTTCCTCGCTTGTGCCGCAGGCGCCGACCAGGACGAGCGCGATCAGAAGTCTTTTCATCCTGCCTCCTTGGGGCCGGGAGACTGACATCCAGCGTTCGTTCGGGCAAGCCGTGCCAGGGAAAGCCGCATCTTTCCCGAACGATTTAATGACAATAGGGCGACAAACCGGAATCGCGACCCTATATGCGCGGCATACCGGGCGATCACAGGCAGGACGATGCTGACCACCCATCCTTTCGACGACGACAAATTACGCGAGGAATGCGGCGTATTCGGCATCTGGGGCGCCGATACGGCGTCGGCTGTGGTCGCGCTCGGCCTCCACGCGCTCCAGCACCGTGGCCAGGAAGCCGCCGGCATCACCAGCTGGGACGGCAAGAGCTTCCACAGCCATCGCGCGCAGGGCCATGTGGCCGGGAATTTCGACCGCGATGACATCATCCGCAGCCTCGCCGGGCAGGCGGCAATCGGCCATGTCCGCTACTCGACGACCGGCGAGACGGCGCTCCGCAACGTCCAGCCTCTGTTCGCCGAACTCGCCTCGGGCGGCTTCGCGGTGGCGCATAACGGCAATATCTCGAACGCGCTGAAGCTCAGGCGCGAGCTCAACCGGCGCGGCTCGATCTTCCAGTCGACCTCCGACACCGAGGTCATCATCCATCTGGTCGCGACCTCGACCTACCGGACCCTGCTCGACCGCTTCATCGATGCGCTGAAGCAGGTGGAGGGCGCCTACAGCCTCGTCTGCCTCACCAGCGAGGGCATGATCGCCTGCCGCGACCCGCTCGGCATCCGTCCACTGGTGATGGGACGTCTCGGCGACGCCTACATCTTCGCCTCGGAGACGGTGGCGCTGGACGTGGTCGGCGCGACCTATATCCGCTCGGTCGAGCCGGGCGAACTGATCATCGTCTCGGAACGCGGCGTCAAATCACACCGGCCGTTCGCGCCGGTTCGGCCGCGACCCTGCATTTTCGAGCATGTCTATTTCTCGCGGCCGGACAGTATCGTCGACGGTTCCTCCGTCTATTCGGTGAGGAAGCGCATCGGCGCGGAGCTGGCGATCGAGAACCCGGTCGAGGCGGACTATGTGGTGCCGGTGCCCGACAGCGGCGTTCCGGCGGCGATCGGCTATGCTCAGGAATCGGGCATCCCATTCGAGCTGGGCATCATCCGCTCCCACTATGTCGGACGGACCTTCATCCAGCCGGGCGATCAGGTGCGGCACCTCGGCGTCAAGCTCAAGCACAACGCCAACAGCGCGCTCATCCAGGGCAAGAGCATCGTCCTCATCGACGATTCGATCGTGCGAGGGACGACGAGCCTCAAGATCGTGCAGATGCTGCGCGACGCCGGCGCCAAGGAGATCCACATGCGGATTGCCTCCCCGCCGACGCGACATAGCTGCTTCTACGGCGTCGACACACCGGAGCGGGCGAAGCTGCTCGCCGCGCAGATGAATGTCGCCGAGATGGCCGACTATATCAACGCCGACAGCCTTGCCTTTCTCTCGATCGACGGTCTCTATCGTGCGCTCGGCGAGGACGTACGCGACGAGGCGCAGCCGCAACATTGCGACGCCTGCTTCACCGGCGACTATCCGACGCGGCTTACCGACCATGAGGAACATGAGCCGGCCGACCAGCTGGCGCTCCTGTCCGAACGCTACGCTTAATCCCCTCCGTCACCCTGAACTTGTTTCAGGGTCCATCTTCGAGCATCCAGTGCGTCACGAGCATGGATGCTGAAACAAGTTCAGCATGACAGCAGAGAGAAATGACCAAGCGTTCTTTTGAAGGAAAGCTGGCGCTGGTAACGGGCGCCAGCCGGGGGATCGGCGCGGCGATCGCCGAGGCGCTTGGACGCGAACGGGCGCATGTCGTTCTGACGGCGCGCACGGCGTCCGGCCTCGAGGATGTCGAAGAGCGTATCCACGCGGCGGGCGGCAGCGCCACCATCGCGCCTCTGGATCTTACCGACGGCGAGAGCATCGGCCGGCTGGCAAAAGCGGTCGGCGAACGCTGGGAAGCGCTGGACCTTCTGGTCCTCAACGCGGCGATGCTGGGGAGCCTGACGCCCGTTCCCAGCATCGACGGAAAGGAATTCAACAAGGTTCTGACACTGAACGTCCTGGCCCAGCAGGCGTTGATCGCCGCCTTCGACCCGATGCTGCGCAAGAGCGAGGCCGGGCGCCTGGTGGCGATCACGTCGAGCGTCGGGCGCAATCCCCGCGCGTTCTGGGGCGCCTATGGAGCGTCCAAGGCCGCGCTGGAGACCCTGGTCCTCAGCTATGGCGAGGAAGTACGTAACATCGCTCCGATCCGGACCGCCATCGTCGATCCGGGTTCGACCGCGACGACGATGCGCGCACGCGCCTATCCAGGCGAGGATCCGGCGAGCCTCAAGACACCGAGCGTGGTGGCGGACGCCGTGATGAAGATGCTGAAAGACGACTTCGAGACCGGCCACCGGCTCGAAGTCGGCTCCTGACGCCCTCTATCGTTTTGCCAGCGTCACTTGGGCGACATCGATCCCGCCCCCGCGGAAGCCGCCTTCGCAATACATGAGATAATAGCGCCACAAATCGTGGAAGGCCTGATCGAAACCGGCGGGGAGTCGCCCCTCCGCTACCGCCGCGTCATAGCGTTCGCGCCAGATTTTCAGAGTGCGGGCATAGTCGAGGCCGAAACCGTACCGGTCATGCCAGCTTAGGCCTGTTTCGGCGGCGATGGCGCGGAAGCGCAGTTCGCTGATCAGCATGCCGCCTGGAAAAATGTAGGTCTGGATGAAATCGGCGCTGGCGGCATAGGCGTCGAATAGCGCCTCCCGGATAGAGATAAGCTGGATCGCCGCCTTGCCGCCGGGCTTCAGCGCCCCGGCAATCGCCTGCAGATAGGCCGGCCAATAGGCCTGACCCACCGCTTCGACCATTTCGACGCTGGCCACGGCGTCGAACTGCCCCTCGACGTCGCGATAGTCGGTGAGTTGGATGGAAACGCGGTGGGTCAGGCCCGCCGCCGCCATCCGCCGGTCCGCATAGGCCTTCTGCTCCTCGGAAAGGGTAAGGCCGACGACTTGGACGCCATAATCCCGTGCCGCGATCTCGGCGAGCGAGCCCCAACCGCAACCGATCTCGAGCAGTCGCTGACCGGGTCTGAGGTCGAGGCGGTCAAGAAGCGCGCGAATCTTGCGAGCCTGCGCCGCTTCGAGGCTCCCCTCTCGCTCGCGGGAGGGGCTGGGGGAGGGCCTGTCCCGGAGCAACAGCCCCTCCCCTTGATCCCCTCCCGCTTGCGGGACGGGATCAAAGAGGGCGCTCGAATAGGTCATGCCCGGATCGAGCCAGACGCCGTAGAAATCGTTGCCGAGATCATAGTGGAAGGCGATGTTCTCGCGCGCCCGCGTCCGGCTGTTTCGACGGAGGTAGTGAATGCCGCGGTTGACGAAGCGCCACCAGCCCTTGGCTCGCGCGATGGCGCCCAGGCTCTCTCCATTGCGCATGAAGAGATCGAAGAGCGGAACCGGATCGAGGCTCGACCATTCGCCGAGCGTCCAGGCCTTGTACCAGCCCACCGATCCCGACGTCATCAGCCGGACCAGCGCGCGCCAGCTGTGCAAGCGCACGATCGGCATCGGTCCCGGCTTGCGCCCGCCGAGGATGCGATGGCTGCCGTCCGGGAGCGTGGTATCGATCCCTCCTTCGAGGAGCCCCGCATCGATGCGGTCAATCAGCTTGTGAAAACCACCGCCGAACAACCGCGCCAGCAGGCCCCCGCCGGTCGCGAAGGCGCGGTCGGCGGCGACGAGATGGCGGCCGCGATGGGTCGGCTGCTGGTTCACACCCCTCCTCGCAAGGTCAGATGGCGTGCGGTTCCTTGGTGACCATCCAGCTCTGGCCCTTGCCGACCAGCGCCTGGAGGTCCGGCGTCTTGCCGGCGCTCGCTTCGGCATTCTGCTGGACGACGGCGCTCTCGAAGGTCGGGCGCGGATCGTCGTAGATGACGCCCAGGGCCATCGGAAAGGCGCCGAACGGCATGTCGACCAGCATGTGGGCGACGGCCTTGTTCCTTGGATCATGGACGATGACGCCCGCCGCCCCCCAATCGCCGTCCGCCACGTCGACCACCTTCAGGGTCAGCGCCTCGCGGTCCAGGGTCAGGCCCTTGGTGCCGCCCGCGAACAGCATTGGTTCGCCGGCCTTGAGCCAGAGTTGACTGCCGGCATTCTCCTTGGCGGTGAAGGGCGCGAAGACGTCGTCATTATAGACGATGCAGTTCTGGAAAATTTCAACAAAGGCGGCGCCCTTGTGCTGGTGCGCGGCCTTCAGCACGTCGGGCAGATGCTTGCTGACGTCGATCGCGCGGGCAACGAAACGCCCGGCCGATCCGAGCGCGAAGGCGCAGGGGCTGGCGGGCCGGTCGACCGAGCCGAAGGGCGTCGAGGGCGACCGGGTGCCGACCCGTGACGTCGGAGAATATTGACCTTTCGTAAGGCCATAAATCTCGTTGTTGAAAAGGAGTATCTGGCAATCGAGGTTGCGACGGAGGACATGCATGGTGTGGTTGCCGCCGATCGACAACGCATCGCCGTCACCGGTGATGATCCACACGTCGAGTTCCGGATTGGCGAGCTTCACCCCCGTCGCGATCGTCGGCGCGCGGCCGTGGATCGTATGGAAGCCGTAGGTCTCCATATAATAAGGAAAGCGCGACGAGCAGCCGATCCCGGAGATGAACACCGTATTCTCAGGCTTCGCGCCCAGTTCCGGCATGGTGCGCTGCACGGCCTTCAACACGGCATAGTCGCCGCAGCCGGGGCACCAGCGCACCTCCTGATCGGTAGCGAAATCCTTCGGCGTCAATTTGGTCATCTCGTTCATCGGATCAGATCCAGCCCCACAGGTAAAAGATCAGCAGTAGCACGAGGATGAGCAGGATGACGAGCGTGATGGGGCGTTGGGTCATGACCGGCCTCCTTCCACCGTCATGCCAGCGAAGGCTGGCATCCAAGCTGAGTACGCCACGCATTGTCGGCAGCCGTTTGGACCCCAGCCTCCGCTGGGGTGACGAAGCGACGGAGCGGTCACGATAACGCCTCCTCGATGGCCGCCTCGATCTCGGCGATCTTGAAGGGTTGGCCGGAGATCTTGTTGAGCGGCTTCGCATCCACGAGGAACTGGTCGCGGAGCACGGTCTTGAGCTGTCCCGTGTTCATCTCGGGAACGATGATCCGCTCATAAGACCTTAGCAGACCGCCCAAATTTTTCGGCAGCGGCCAGATATGGCGGATGTGGATGTGGCTCACATCGAGACCGCGCTTGCGCATCCGGCGAACGGCCTGATGAATAGGACCGTAGGTGGAGCCCCAACCGACCACCGCGAGCTTTCCGCCCTCCTCGCCGAGGCACACCTCCTGCGGTGCGACGGAGTCGGCGACGCCGAGCACCTTGTTGGCGCGCATTTCCGTCATCGCCTGATGGTTCGCCGGGTCATAGTCGATATGGCCAGTGCCCACATTCTTCTCGATACCCCCTATCCGGTGCATCAGGCTCGGCGTGCCCGGCTTGATCCAGACGCGCGCACGCTTTTCGTCGCGGGCATAGGGGTTTACGCTCTCACCTTCAGCCGGCGCCTGATCATGGAAATGGACCGGGAAAGGCTCGTAGCCGCCCATGTCCGGCACCTTCCAGGGCTCGGCCGCATTGGCGATATAGCCGTCGGTCAAGAGCATCACCGGCGTCATATATTGGGTCGCGATCCGCACCGCTTCGATCGCGCAGTCAAAGGCGTCGGCGGGCGACCGGGCGGCGATCACCGGCATGGGCGCGTCGCCGTTGCGGCCATAGACCGCCTGATAGAGGTCGGACTGCTCGGTCTTGGTGGGAAGGCCGGTCGAAGGGCCGCCGCGCTGGGAATTGATGATGACGAGCGGCAGCTCGGTCATGATCGCGAGGCCCATCGCCTCGGTCTTGAGCGCGATGCCGGGGCCGGAAGAAGACGTGACGCCGAGCGACCCGGCGAAGCTCGCGCCGATGGCGCTGCCGATGGCGGCGATCTCGTCCTCGGCCTGAAAGGTCGTCACGCCATATTCCTTGAGGCGCGAGAGATGGTGGAGGATCGCGCTCGCAGGCGTGATCGGATAGCCGCCGAAGAACATCGGCAGCCCGGCGAGTTGCGTGCCGGCGACGAGACCGAGTGACAGGGATTCAGCGCCGGTGACGGTCCTATAGAGGCCAGGCTCGGCGGGGGCGGCGTCGATGTGCTGCTGATGGAGCTGCCCGCCGATCTCCGCCGTCTCGCCATAGGCGTGGCCGGCGGCGAGCGCCGCGATATTGGCCTCGGCGAGCACCGGCATCTTGGCAAACTTAGTCTTGAGCCAATCCTCGATCGGCCCGCGTTCGCGGTCGAACATCCAGAGCGCGAGGCCCAGCGTCCACATATTCTTGCAGCGCAGCGCCTCCTTGTTGCCGAGGCCGAAAGGCTTCACGGCCTCGAGAGTGAGCTGGCTGATATTGAAATGGACGAGCTGCCACCTGGCGAGGCTGTCATCCTCGAGCGGATTGGCGTCATAACCCGCCTTGGCGAGATTGCGGGCGCCGAACTCGCCCTCGTCGGCGATGATGAGGCCGCCAGGCTTCAGCGCTTCGACATTGGTCTTGAGCGCCGCCGGATTCATCGCGACCAGCACGTCGGGCGCGTCGCCGGCCGTCTCGATCGCCGAGGAGCCGAAATTGATCTGGAAAGCGGAAACACCGAAGGTCGTCCCCTGTGGCGCTCGGATTTCCGCCGGGAAGTCTGGGAAGGTGGCAAGGTCGTTGCCCGCTAGCGCGGTCGAGAGGGTGAACTGGCCGCCCGTCAGTTGCATGCCGTCGCCGGAATCGCCGGCAAAGCGCACGACGACGGATTCGAGCGGCGCCGTCGCCTGGGCGTCTTCAGGGGTGACGAGATGGGTGGCCGTCGCCATGTCAGTCCTTCAAAGCAATCGTTCGGCGACCCCTAGCCCCTGCTTCGGCCCGCCACAATGGATGAGCCCGCCGGAGTTCGCTTAAGGAACCTAACATAGTGCGCGCGATTCGCTTGTTAAACGGAGAATCCATGGCCGAGCCCGCCCAGATCGACAAAGACGCCCTCCCCTATCGCCCCGGCGCGGGCGTGATGCTGCTCAATCGCGAGGGCAGGGTATTCGTCGCCCAGCGGCTCGATAGCACGCTGGAGGCCTGGCAGATGCCTCAGGGCGGGCTCGACGAGGGCGAGGATGCCGAGGCGGGCGCCCTCAGGGAGCTGGAGGAAGAGACCGGCATCAAGCGCGGGCAGGTCGAGATCATCGGCCGCTGCCCTGTCGAGCTCACCTACGACCTCCCGGACGATCTCGTCGGCAAGATGTGGAAGGGCCAATGGCGCGGCCAGCGCCAGGCCTGGTTCCTCTGCCGCTTCACCGGCCGCGACGAGGATGTGAACATCGAGACGGAGCACCCGGAATTCCGCGCCTGGAAATGGGCCGATCCCAAGGAGCTTCCCGCGATGATAGTGCCCTTCAAGAAGACGCTCTACGAGAATGTGCTCAAGGCGTTCGAGAAGTGGCTTTAGGTGCCCCCCCTCTCCCTTGACGGGAGAGGATACGAAGCCTTGGCGACGGAGGAGTTTAGGCGAAGTTCGAGAGGGTGAGCGCCGCCGTAGCGGGCGGCGAGCAGCCATTTGCGGGCCCCGGCATTGCGGGACATCGCCAAAGCGGGTGGGGCTCAATCGTCCCAGCGATAATATGGCCCATCATAGTCGTGATAGCGCTCACGCCACTTCTTTTCGGCCTCGCGCCACGCCTTTGCCGCCTCTTTGCGCTGCTCCCGGTCCAGCTTGGCCAGCTCTCGGTTGCATTCGTTGGCCTTCTGATAGAAGTCTTTCCGGCTTTTCGCCTCGTAGAGCTTCTTGTCGCACTCCGCTCGCTTTTCCCACTGCTTCTCCCATTGATCGCCCGGATCGGCTGCAGCCGGGATTGCGCGCGTTACGAGGGCAGCGGCGGCAATGGCTATATAGCGAATTGACATGATCTCTCCCCTGGGCGTGCGGTATTCGGCCGGCCCTGAACTGCCATTGAATAAAGCGCCTAACGCACACAGCGGTGCCGCGTGTCCGCTTCCAGCTGTGGCACCGTCACGAATCATCGGCTAAGGCGCCCGATATGCAGGGCATGACGAATGACGAACGCGCGGTGCTGGAGCGCGCCGCGGGCGAGCCGATGCTGGACCAGGTGACGGACTGGGCGGCGGTCAACAGCGGCTCGCGCAACCTCGATGGGCTGGCGGCGATGGCGGCCATTTATGCCGACGCCTTCGCCGCGCTGCCGGGCGAATTGGCGCTGAAGGAGTCTTCGCCGGTCGAGGCGATGCAGGCGAATGGATCGCTGAAGCCGGTGCGGCATGGCTGTAACCTGCATGTGAAGGTGCGACCCGAAGCGCCAGTGCAACTGGTCTTCACCGGCCATATGGACACGGTGTTCGGCGTCGATCACCCCTTCCAGGACGTTTTCTGGCGCGAGAAGCACAAGGTGCTCGGCGGGCCCGGCGTTGCCGATATGAAGGGTGGGATCGCAGTGATGCTGGCGGCGCTGAAGGCGGTCGAGGCAAGCGCGGCGGCCCAGAGCCTCGGCTACGAGATCGTCATCAACAGCGACGAGGAGGTCGGCTCGCCCGGCTCGGCGGCTTTGCTGGCCGAGGCGGCGCGGGACAAGAAGGCGGCGCTCACCTATGAGCCCGCCGCGCTCCCCGACGGCACCTTGGCGGGCGCGCGGCCAGGGAGCGGCAATTTCTCGATCTTCATCCAGGGCCGCAGCGCCCATGCCGGGCGCAACCCGGAGGACGGCCGCAACGCCATCGTCGCCGCCGCCGACCTGGCGCTGCGCCTCGCCCGCGCCAAAAGCGACGGCCTCTCGGTCAACCCGGCTCGGATCGACGGCGGCGGCCCGAACAATGTCGTTCCGGATCATGCGGTGCTTCGTATAAACATGCGCCCCGTGGACGCCGAGAAGCAACGCCGAGGCCAGGCGGCGCTCGGCGAGGCCGTGGCCGGCGTCGCGGCCGAGCATGACGTGAAAATTCACGTCCACGGCGGCTTCGGCCGTCCGCCCAAGCCTGTCGATCCCCAGGCCGAGAAACTGTTCGAGCTGGTCCGCCGCTGCGGCGCCAATCTGGGCCAAGAGATCAGCTGGCGCGCCACCGGCGGCGTCTGCGACGGCAACAATATCGCCGCCTGCGGCGTCCCCGTCGTCGACACGATGGGCGTGCGCGGCGGCGCCATCCATTCCTCGGACGAATATCTGATCGTCGAGAGCCTCGCCGAGCGCGCCCAGCTCTCGGCCCTCACCGTCCTTCGTCTCGCTTCCGGAGCCCCTTTGTGAGTTTTCGAATCCGTCCCGCCAGCAACGCCGATTTCCAGGCCATTTACGAGATGGCGAAGCTGACCGGCGGGGGCTTCACCAACCTCCCCGCCGACAAGGCGTCGCTCGTGGCCAAGCTCAGCCGCTCCGAGGAAGCCTTCTCCAGCGACAGCGAGGCGCAGGGCAACGACCTGTTCGTGATGGTGCTGGAGAATGTCGAGACCAGCCAGATACGCGGCACCTGTCAGATGTTCGGGCAGGTCGGCACCGAATGGCCGTTCTACAGCTACCGGATCAGCACCTTCACCCAGACCTCCAAGGCGCTGGGCAAAACGTTCCGCGCCGAGATGCTGACCCTCGTCACCGACTTCGAAGGCTCATCCGAGGTCGGCGGTCTTTTCCTTCACCCGGGCGAGCGCGCCGGCGGCCTCGGCATGCTGCTCGCCCGCAGCCGCTATCTCTTCGTCAAGCAGCACCGAAAACGCTTCGGTAAGCGCGTGCTGGCGGAGCTTCGCGGCGTCATCGACGAGGCGGGCGGCTCCCCCTTCTGGGACGCCATCGCCGGCCGCTTCTTCGGCATGAGCTTTCAGGAGGCGGACGAATTCAACGCCACCCATGGCAACCAGTTCATCGCCGACCTGATGCCCAAGACGCCGATCTACACCGCCATGTTGCCGGAAAGCGCGCGGGCGGTGATGGGCGTTCCCCACCCCTCCGGCCGCGCCGCGATGAAGATGCTGGAGCGCGAGGGCTTCAAATACGATCACTACATCGACATTTTCGACGGCGGGCCGACCGTCTCGGTCGAGACGGACCAGATCCGGACCATCCGGGAATCGAACGAATATACGCTGTCCGGCGTCAGCGAAGACTGGGACAGCGAGCCGGTGATGCTGGCGGCGGGGCATTTGAAGGACTTCCGCGCCTGCTACGGCAATGTCGGGCTGGACGACGACGGCCGGGCGACGATCGATCCCAAGGCCGCCGAACTGCTCGAAATCGAGGCAGGCGACCGGTTCGTGACGATGGGGCGCTGACATGCTTCGCGAGATCAACTTCGACGGCATCATCGGCCCCAGCCACAATTATGCCGGCCTCAGCCTCGGCAACCTCGCGTCTGCGGCTAATGCGCTGCACGTCTCCGAGCCGCGCGCGGCGGCGCTTCAGGGCATCGAGAAGATGCGGCACAATGTCCGCCTCGGCCTGGCGCAAGGGATATTCGTTCCCCTCCCCCGCCCCAACCACGAGTGGCTGAGCGAGCTCGGCACGACCGCGGAGGAGGCCCCGGACTCGATCCGTCCCGCCGCCTTCTCCGCTTCTTCGATGTGGGCCGCCAACGCAGCCACCGTGTCGCCCGCGCCGGACACGGCAGACGGCCGCTGCCACCTGACCGTCGCGAACCTTCGCACCATGCCGCATCGCAGCCATGAATGGCCGGACACGCTCTCGCAGCTTCGCCTCGCCTTCGCCCACGGCGAGCATTTCCATGTCCACAAGCCCGTGCCGCCGACCTTCGGCGACGAGGGCGCGGCCAACCATATGCGCCTCTGCACCTCCCACGGCGGCAAGGCCGTAGAGGTCTTCGTCTACGGCCAGCGCGGCGGCGCCTTCCCCGCCCGCCAGCATGTCGAAGCGAGCCGTGCCATCGCCCGCCTCCACCAGCTCGATCCGGAACGGACGCTGTTCGTCGCCCAGTCGGAGGAAGCGATCGCCGCCGGCGCTTTCCACAACGACGTAGTCGCCGTCGCCAACGAGAATGTGCTGCTCGCCCACGAACAGGCCTTCGAGGATCGGGCGGACTTCTACGCCTCGCTGAAGCGCCTGCTCCCCGAGGTCGAGATCATCGAAGTGCCGGCGAGCGCCGTCACCCTCGACGACGCCGTAAGATCCTACCTGTTCAACGCCCAGCTGGTCACGCTGCCCGAAGGCGGCATGGGCCTCGTCCTCCCCGAGGAAGCGCGCGACACGCCGCCGGTTTGGACCTGGCTCGAAAGGATGGTCGCCGGCAACGGCCCCATCCGCAAGCTCTTCGTCGTCGACGTGCGCCAGTCCATGGCCAATGGCGGCGGCCCCGCCTGCCTTCGCCTCCGCGTCGTCGCCGATCCCGCCACCGTGGACCCGCGCTTCATCGTCGACGAGGCGAAGCTCGACGCCATCGCCGAGATAGTCCGCGAACGCTGGCCGGAGAGTGTCGCCCCCGCCGACCTGCTCGACCCCAAATTCAGGGAACGCGTCGAAGCGGCCCGAGCGGCACTGCTCGAACAGCTCGAACTCAGCGAACTCGCCTAGCGGCTCCAGAAGATGTCGATGGCTGCGTCTATCTCCGAAACGACACGGCCGATCGGCGAGGACGAGAGAGGGCCCTCCTGTATAGCCTTCTCGACCAGCGCCCGCTTTTCGTCGCCTGTGATCACGACCATCACCGCGCGAGCCGACGCGAGTGCTTCCGCCGTCAGGGTCACGCGCTCCACGGGCGCTTCGGCAGGCATCGGATCGGGGCGCACGCCGACCGCGCGGCGCTCGCGGGGACCGGCGATGGCACGGTCGAGATCGGGGCCGGGGAAAATCGAAGCCGTGTGACCATCGGGCCCAACCCCGAGCATGACGAGATCGAGCGGCCAGTCGAGCCGCGCCAGCCGCGCGTCGCCGAGCCGTCCCGCCTCGCGATAATCGCCCAGCGCCGCTTCATCGATCAGCGAGACGATCTCGGCGCCGGTCTTGCCGAAGAAGCCGGTCAGCTTGGCATAGTTGCTGAGCGGGTCATCCAGCGGGACGAGACGGTCGTCGGTCGGGAGAAGGGTGACTTTCGACCAGTCGATCTCCTTCTTGAGCAAAGCCTCATAGACGACGTCGGGCGTGCGGCCGCCAGTCAGCGCCATGCGCGCCCCGCCATGCGCCTCGACCGCGCTCTCGATCACGAAGGCGACGTCGCCCGCTATCTGTTCCGCCATCTCGGCGGGCGTGTCGAACTCCCACCACTCAACTTCGTCCATGTCTCGATCCCGATTCCGATGTTTGCGCCCGCCATAGCCCCCGCCTTGCGCCCGGAACAACCCGCTTTGCCGGCGTGTTCCAGACGCGAGGAAGGAGAACGCCATGCCCGCCAAGTCCAAGTCCCAGCAAAAGGCCGCCGGCGCCGCCCTGTCCGCCAAGCGCGGCGACACGCCCAAAAGCAAGCTTAAGGGCCCGTCGAAATCGATGGTGGAATCGATGAGCGAGAAAGAACTGGAGAAAATGGCCTCGACCAGCCGCAAGGGAAAACCGGAGCACAAAAGCAAGGATTAGGCGCCCGATAAAAATGCGGGGCGAACCGTCGCTTACATGGCGATGGAGGAATGGCGCGCCCGGAAGGATTCGAACCTCCGGCCCCCAGATTCGTAGTCTGGTGCTCTATCCAGCTGAGCTACGGGCGCGCGGTGGGCTGGCACATAGGGGGAAGCGTTGGGGGGCGCAAGCCCGTTGCTCGCAAAAGCCGGCGCGCATAGGAAGGGACGGATGAGAGCCGCTCTTCGCTTGCCCGCCCTGATCGCCATGTCGGCCCTGGTCGGCGGCTGTGCGGCACAGGGTTCCTTTCCCTCGCTCGCCCCTCGCGCCGTGGAGCGCGACTTTGCCGGCGGTGATCAACCTGTTCCTCCCTGTCTTGGCGGCGCGGAGGCGGTGGAACCCGCTCCGACACCTTCGCCCGCGCCGGCCGGTGCCGATCCCATGCTGGTCTCGCGCCTGAGCCAGCTGAGGGCGGCGGCCAACGAGGGCGACCGCGCCTTCGGGGAAGCGGCGGCGAAGGCCGGAACGGCCGTAGCGGAGGCGGGGGACGCCGGCTCGGAATCCTGGATCGCCGCGCAAGTCGCCGTCTCGGAAGCGGAGATGGCGCGAACGCCGACGGTTAC
>NZ_DATCYB010000064.1:0-96161 GCF_036570505.1 Allosphingosinicella sp.
CCGGCGTGTCGTGGTGAAGGCGCGTATCGTGAAGCTGGGTGGCAAGGGCCAGGCGGCAGCACTGGCGCATCTGCGCTATCTCCAGCGCGACGGTACGACCCGCGAGGGCGAGCGCGGCACGCTCTATGGCGCCGATGCGGATCGCGCCGATGGCCGCGCGTTCCTGGAACGCGGGCAGGGCGACCGTCACCAGTTCCGGTTCATCGTCGCGCCCGAAGACGGCGCCGAATATGACGACCTCAAACCCCTCGTCCGGCGCTGGATGAAGCAGATGAGCCAGGACCTCGGGAGCAGCCTCGACTGGGTAGCCGTCGATCACTTCAACACCGGCCATCCCCATGCCCATGTCATGCTTCGGGGTAAGGACGATAAAGGCAAGGACCTTATCATCGCCCGCGAGTATATGACCCACGGCCTGCGCGCCCGCGCCGCCGAACTGGTCGACCTGGATTTGGGGCCCCGCTCGCCCCAGGAAATCCTGCGCGCGAAGCTGCGCGAGGTCGAGCAGGAGCGGTTCACGACCATCGACCGGCGCCTGCTGCGCGAAGCCGAGGACGGGCTGGTCCGTCCCGCCCATCGCGATGGGGTCGAGCAGTCGCTGCGCGCGGGTCGCCTGCAGACGCTCGGGCGCATGGGGCTCGCCCATGAGGAGAGAAGGGGGCTCTGGCGGCTCGATCCCGGCCTCGAACAGACGCTGCGCCGCATAGGCGAGCGGGGCGATATCATCCGTACGATGCAGCGCGCGATAACCGAGCGCCTCCCCGAGCGGGCGCCGACCGACTATGCCATCTACGATCCTGCCCAAGCGCTGCCGGTCGTCGGCAAAGTGGTGGCGCGAGGCCTCTCGGACGAGCATGCCGACCGCCAGTATCTGATCGTCGATGGCGTGGACGGGCTCAGCCATTGTGTCGACATCGGGATCGACGCACCCGCCACGCCGGACCGGAGCCTGGTGCGGGTCGCACCCACGCGCATCCAAGTGCGCGCGGTCGACCGCACCGTTGTCGAGATCGCTGCTGCCCATGACGGCCTCTACAGCGTCGACCTGCACTTGCAGCACGATCCTTCCGCCAGCGAGGCGTTCGCCAAGACACACGTGCGCCGTCTGGAAGCGATCCGGCGGGGCACGGCCGGCGTCGAGCGCCGGCCGGATGGCAGCTGGGCGATTTCCGCCGATCATCTCGCTCGGGTCGAGGTCTATGAGAGGGCCAGGGCGAAGGACAAGCCGGTCGCGATCGAGATACTGTCCGATAGACCGCTCGCGGAGCTGGTCCGCCATGACGGGGCGACCTGGCTCGACCGGGAGCTGACCAGCGCAAATCCGATCCCGACCGGGCGCGGCTATGGCGCCGAGGTCCGCAAGGCGCTGGATCTGCGCCGGCAATGGCTGATCGAGCAGCAGCTGGCCGTGGGGGAGGGGGAGGCTATCCGACTGCGGTCCAACCTGCTGGCCACTCTCCATCAGCGCGAGCTGTGCCGCGTCGTCGGCCAGCTCAGCGCAGAACTGGGACTGCCGTTCGCCGAGGCGAGGGCGGGGCAGCCCGTCGAGGGCATCTATCGCCGCCCGGTGCAATTGAGCGACGGCAAATATGCGCTCATCGAGAAGAGCAGGGAGTTTACATTGGTGCCGTGGCGGCCGGTGCTCGAACGCTCGATCGGCCGGGAGGTGGCGGGGATCATGCGTGAGGGCGGCGTCAGTTGGACGATCGGCCGCAGCCGAAGCCGCGGCCTGGAAATTTCGTGATCTCGCGCCGGACCCGCCCGGACCCGGCCCAAGATGGCCTGTGAGAGCCATTCTCAGTCGATCGTCAATCGATCATGGTGACACCGAAATGCACCCTCCGTGCACCAGCGAGGTACTTCGCAATGGGCGCGTGAGGTCGCATCATCGCGGATAGTCTGGATCAGCGGATTGGTCGATGAAGACACTCAAGACCCGCCATCAATTTTACCTCCCCGATGACCTGTCGGAGACGCTCGCGGCCTTGGCAGCGAAGCCCGGCGCGTCCAAAACCGCGATCCTGACCGATGCATTGCGCGCTTGGCTCGAGCGCAAAGCCGGCCATGAATTGGACGAGCGGTTCGGCCCGCGGCTCGACCGTCAGCAGCGCATCGCCCAGCGCAGCGAAGCGACACTCAACGCCATGGCCGAGATGCTCGATCTGTTCGTCGCGCATCAGCTGACCCTCGTTGCCCACCAGCCCCCGTTCGACGAAGAGACGGGCAGGTTGGGACTGCAGCGCTACCGCCGGTTTATGGACCAGGTGGCCCGGCGGCTCGCCAGCAATCGAGGTGCACTCAGACTTGCCGGCTCCACAGCCGTGAAGGAGGACGGCGCATGATCGACAGCAATCCCCAGCCTATCACCGTCAGGATCAGGGAGGCCTGTCGCATGACAGGCATCGGGCGGTCCAAACTCTATGAGCTCATCGCACAAGGTGAGATCGAGATCGTCAAAGTCGGCGCCATAACGCTGGTTCCGGTGAAGAGCCTTGAGGCGATGGTGGAAAGGCGACGCGCCGCCGACGGGCAGCGCACAACGACAAGGAACCTATGACCATCGACCCGCTTGTGCTGCTTCCGATCCTGGTGGCTAGCCTCATTAGAACGCCCGCGCAGCAACGCAGCTATTTCGGTTCAGCTGATCCGCTGGCGCTGACAATAGCCGTCAACGCGATCGTCGATCGGGTTATGTCAGACCTCAGGCAGTTGGACAAACCAGAGGGCGCGGCTTCCGAATAGCGCCCGGAGCCGACGCTCCGCGACGATCCTGCCAATCTCAGAGCTCCGTACGTTTGGCAGCTAATGCCCCTGTAGCCGAAAGAACATCCTGCGCTATCATACGGCATGATCAAAGAGGACGAATACTTAGAGCGCGTAGTGGCCGGCATTCACGCCGTCAGTAGCGGCGACGCTGAGGTCATTTGGAACGAGAGCATCAATGGCCGCCAGTTCGACGTGGTGGTTCGCTTCCAGCTGGGCACACTTGCCTACCTTGTGCTGGTCGAGGTCAAGAATCGGAGCCGGCGGGCGAGTGCACAGGACGTCGAGGCGTTCGTGACCAAGGCCCGCGACCAGCAGGCGAGCAAGGCCGTGTTCGTCACTGTGGCAGGCTTCCAGGAAGGTGCCGTCGCCGTGGCTAAGCGCCACGGCGTCGACCTGTTCACCGTCGCGTTCGACAAGAATTTGCCGACGCTGTCGGCGACCGGGACGTACATCAGTCTCCACAACCCGGACTACGCGGGCGACCCGATTCCGCAGCTTTCAATAGGCGAGCCGACGCTTGTCGATGTCATCGAGGATGCGGAGCTGGAATACTCCGACGGCCGCCGGTTCGCCGTTCCGTCCGAAGCGTCGCAGATGAACTACTACGCCGCGAAGACCCTACTTGGGGACGGACGCACGCTCGGCGATGTGATGCAGACCGCGCCCCAGCGCTGGCTGGCGGAAGGTAGGAGCAGGACCGAGACCATCGAACTGCCGTCCGGCGTTGTCATCTCGCCACCGGATGAATACCACTTCCCGGCCGGGATGCTTGCGCGATTACGGCTGACGCTCGTCACGCGCATGTCGCGCCCGCTGTCGGGCAACATCGGCATTGAGCCGACTTCATTCCGCAATCCAGTGAGCTACACGAACGATCTCACAGGGGAAAAAACCACCTACACGCTGGACCAGCTGCCGCTCAACACTTCGCCCCTAGTGAAGGGTGGCTTCTACATGCAGCTACATCCACTGCGCTACTATCACTGCGCCGGGGTCGCCGGAGGCAGCGTTACATGGCGGTTAGTCGAGAGCTTTCAGCACCAGCAACTCATCCGCGGCACGTACACCCAGGAAGTGAAATACGGCGCCTTCTACGTACCCGTCAGCGATCGTGTCACGCTGAAGAGACTGCAAGGCCGACTTGAGGACTACCTTCGGCTCTCCGCTGCCCGCAGTCCGACGCGCACGGCATCGCCATAATGGGGACAGAGCACTGATGTTGCACCCTCAAGCTAAAAAACGGCTATTGGAGGAGTTGAAAAAGGCACTGCCCTCGCTCGCAATCCGCCACGGGCTGTTCCTCGAGTCCTTCATCGCCTTCTTGGCGCTGCACAAGGCAGAAGAGGTGATTCCGAAGACCGGAAAATTACGTGTCGTCTATGAGGAATGGATCGATGATACCCCGGTGACGACCTTCGTCGGAGGACGGCTACGGGAGGAGCTCAGACGCGACTCAAAATATGAGAGCGGGGATAAGCTTAAGAAGCTCGGAGAAATAGAAGGATTCAATGACACCGATGCTCTGGCACAGTCACTCGTGGAAGAGTTCGACCGCCTGCCTCACAAATATACTCTCACCATGCATTTTCCCGACGCGCTTCCGACCTTTCCGAAGGACCGAACGGCCGTACAACTAGGTCGGCGTTCACGTCTGGCGCTGTGTGATCTCTTTTTTCGAGAAGCGTACCCGACGCAACACGAGGATAAAGAGGTGATGGACCGCATCAGCGGTCGTTCTGGCATGTTCCTAGGGGTAGTTGATGATTTTAATTGGACCGACGACGCGCCTTACTTCCAAGTAGAGGCGACCGGATACATCGGTCCCTATGGTTCAGGCTCGCAGTTTGACGAAGCGAACCGCGCATTGCGGAGATTCGTCGGGCTCGGGCTGGGATTGAAACTGTTCGCCTACGAGCAACAGTACAAGGCGTTTCCCACGAAGCGCTTCTGGATCATCCACACCAAGGACAGCGATCACTGGCGAATTCATGATCGTCTGGACGTGGACGGCGACGATGCCGGAGTGTTGGACGGCTTAAAACTCTGGAACAGTTTTGAGTCATCGTATCCTGAGGAGCACAAGATACCGTGGCTCCAATCGGTGCTAATTCATCTTAGCGCTGCCCTTGGGGCGCCTGCCACGACGAACGTGGCACTTGCTGCGGAATGGTTTTTCGACAGCTTCAAGGGTCGGGATGAGACGCTGACTTATGTCCGCCGGATGACCTGCATTGAGATTCTGTGCGGGGAGCACGCTGACACCTCGAAGGTGAGCCTTGGAGAGTTGCTTGGGAATCGCTTGGCGTACCTGATTGGCCGTAGCCACGCAGATCGAGAGAAGGTTCTCAGGGACTTTCGCGACATTTACAGCTTGCGCTCTAGGATCCTGCACCACGGCAAGCACCGCTTCTCGTTGGAAGAGAGGGCTCACCTTTGGGCGTTACGTGGCTTCTGCGAGCGCGCCTTGGAAGCTGAGGCAAAGATGCTCGCTGCGGACGCTGACAGCTGACGCCCAAAGACGTACGTGCAGCCCGATCGAGCTGCTGAGAGGCTAGATACGCTATACAGCTCAAATGCGGCCCTCTGGGAAAATAAGACGCGTGCGTCCACGACTCTTACCAGCCCTTACTATATCCGGTTTCTCGCACTGCCACTTCAAAGCTGACCGTCCGCTTGCGGCCAATCCTCGCCGCAGGCTCACCTTATAGGGGGCGATCAAAAGTGATGCGAATCACTCGTCCTGCGCCAATCAGCGAATCCACGTTCAGGTTGCTCCGCGCGACGCTTGTCCAAGAACAATGCGCTAACATCCACCGCAATCCTGCTACGGTTTTGCAGTAAATTTGCAGTAAGTACTGATCTGCAACGCGTAACGAGTGGCTAAGCTATTGAAATCACTGGTGACCCCTACGGGACTCGAACCCGTGTTTTCGCCGTGAGAGGGCGACGTCCTGGACCGCTAGACGAAGGGGCCGACGCGGATGCCCGCGTGGGCGAGGCCCGGCGCATATGAGGCGGGAGGCGAGTCTGTCAAGCCGTCAGGCGGCGGCCGACGCGCCGCGGTTCGGCTTCCGCAGCGTGTCGGCCAGCAACTGCGCCAGCTCCATCGCCTGGGCGGCATTGAGGCGGGGATCGCAATGGGTGTGGTAGCGATCGGAAAGGTCCTGCTCTGTGAGCGCCGCCGCGCCGCCGGTGCACTCGGTGACATTCTGCCCCGTCATCTCGATGTGAATGCCGCCGGCGCGAGCGCCCTCGGCCGGGCAGAGGGCGAAGAAGGCGCGGACTTCGGCGAGGATGCGGGCCATCGGGCGGGTCTTGTAGCCGTTGGCCGATTTGATCGTGTTGCCATGCATCGGATCGCAGGACCAGAGGACCGGATGACCCTCCCGCCCGGCGGAGCGGAGGAGCGGGGGAAGGGCGGCCTCGATGCGGTCATGGCCCATGCGGGCGATGAGGGTGATGCGACCGGGCGCGTGGTCCGGGTTGAGCCTGTCCAGGAGGCGGCGAAGCGTATCGGGATCAAGGCTCGGTCCGCATTTGATGCCGATCGGATTGGCGAGGCCGCGGGCGAATTCGACATGAGCCGAGCCGGGGAAACGGGTGCGGTCGCCGATCCAGAGGAAATGCGCCGACGCTCCGTAATAGCGGCCGGTGTGTTCGTCCCGGCGGACGAGCGCCTGCTCGAAGGGCAGGAGCAGCGCCTCATGGCTCGTGTAAAAGGTCGAGCCTTCAGAAGCGGCGAGGTTTTTCAGATGCGCAAGCGTCGCCGTGGCCTGGCTGTAGGCGCGGAACATGCGCTCCGGATCCGGCATGCGTGCTGTCTCGTCGAAGGCGATGCCGTTGACGATGTCGCCCCTGTAGGCGGGAAGGGCGCGCCCGTCCTTCTCCTCCTCGCTGATCGAACGCGGCTTGGCGAACTGGCCGGCCATCCGGCCGATCCGAATGACGGGCAGGCCCGAAGCCGCGGTGAGGATGTCGGCCATATCGGAGATCAGGCGGTGGCTGGCGCGGATATTGTCCGGTGAGAATTCCGCGAAGCTTTCCGCGCAGTCTCCGCCTTGCAGAAGGAAGGCACGGCCCGCCTGCGCCTGAGTCAGCGCGGCCCGCAAGGCGTCAGTATCGGCCGGACTCACCAGCGGCGGATAGGCGGCGAGCTCGCGGGTCGCGGCGGCGAGAGCGCCGGCGTCCGGCCATGAAGGCTGCTGGCGTACGTCATGGCGTTGCCAGCTCGAGGGGGTCCAGTCCGGCATCATCGGCGATGCCATAGGACTTGCGGCGGGCAGTGCAAGGGGGATTGGTCAGAGGCGGTCGGCGCGCTGCGGTTCGAGCAGGAATTCGGCGATGGCCTCGGCGATCCTCTGGGCCGCGTCGCCTTCGCCGAACGGGAAGGCCGGCGTGGCCATCCGCGCATATCGCGCTTGGTCCGCCACCAGCGCCGCGACGGCGGCGACGATGCGCTCCGGATCGGTGCCGCCCAGCTCGGCGCTGCCGCTGGCGATTGCCTCCTCCTGCTCCCTCACGTCGCGCAGGATGAGGACGGGCCGGCCGAGCGCCGGTCCTTCCTCTTGCAGGCCGCCGCCGTCGCTGAGGATAAGCCAGCTTTGCATCATCAGCGCGACCATCCCCTCATAGTCGAGCGGTTCGATCAGGGCGATGTGTTGTTCCTGTGCGAAGTGGCGTTCGTATCGCCCTGGACCAGGACCAGATCGGCGCGGCGGCGGACGAAATGGCCGCACAGCGCATGATGGATGCTTCCGCGGATTTCGCCGGCGCTCTGGTGGCTGGGGTCGATGGCGAGGGCGCGCACGGGAAGGGGGCCGAAACGCTCAGCCAGCCCGGAGTGCTGACCCGTGAGGATGACCTGCTGATCGAAGCGGCCGCGTCGGCCAATCTCCCTTATGAGCGGCGCCATCTTGATGGCTTCGGGACGAGTCCCGATCACCGAAGCAATGAGAGGCCGCCTAGCTCCCACGCGGCACGCCGAGCTCCTCGGCGGCGCGATTTATCTGGGCGGTGGTCGTCGCGTCGCCCTCGAAAGCGGCGAGACCGGACCGTAGCGCCTGCGAAGCGGCGTCGGTTTCGCCCAGTACCATGCGGGCCCGCATCAGCCGGATCCAGCCCGTGGCGTCCTTGGGATTGGCCTCCAGACGCCGGGCCAGGCCGTCGACCATGCCCTGCACCATGGTGTCCTGCTGAGAGGGTGGAATCGAGGAGGCGGCGGCTATTTGCTCCGCCGTAGGGCCGGGAATGGCCGCCGTGGCGACAGAGCCTTGGGAAACCCACGGCAGTCGGCCGGCGACGTCGATATTCTGCTTCTGCGCCACCTGCTGGATGGTGCGGCGAAGGTCCGCTTCCCAGGGCGCGCCGGGCGGCGTGTCCTTCAGCAGCGCGATCCAGTCGCCGATCGCCGCCTCGTGCTGGCCCCTGAGATCCTTCTGCACGGCGAGAAAATAGCGGGCGCGAGCGTCCGCGGGGTCGAGCTTCAGCGCACGCTGGAAAGCGGCTTCGGCTTCGGGCGAGACGCTGGTACTGGCGGTCTGTAGAGCTTCGCCGAGGGAAGACCAGTTTTCCGCCTTGTCAGGTTCTATTTCGGCGGCGCGACGGTAGGCGGAGGCGGAGCGCATCAGGTCGCCGGTCTCGAAATAGGACCAGCCGAGCATTCGCCAGCCCTCGGCATTGTTGGGATCCTGCGCAAGGCGGGCTTCGAGACCCGCGATCATCGTCCCGACGTCGGCAACGGGCTCGTCCGGTGGGACACTGCCGTGCGGCCCGGCTTCCTCGGAGGCAGCCTCTCCCGAGCGGTAGACGGCCACTCCGGCCGAGGCGGCGGCGATGATGCCGGCCCCCACCAGGGCAATGGTGGCCATTTGCGGGCGCGACCTGATCGATGAAGAAGCTGTCATAAGTCGAAGGTGTCCCTCGCAAAATAATCGCCGTCAAGTCTGGCGTGAGGCCTTGAAGCTGCTACAGTATGTGACAGCTGTTCACCGGTGGAATTGTCGCGCGCAACCTGGGACGCGTGCGAGGGTCGCGGTGGCAGGGGGGAGAGAAAAGTGACCGCGGCATTCGACATCGCCATTGTCGGATCGGGACCCGCCGGCCTCAGCGCCGCGGCGCGGGCGGCGCAGCTGGGTCTCAGCCATGTGCTGCTGGAGAAGACCGACCATCTCTCCGACACCATCTACAAATATCAGAAGGGCAAGCACGTGATGGCGACGCCGAGCCAGCTCGTGCTGCGCTCGGACATGGATTTCGAGGCCGGCAAGCGCGAGAAGGTGCTGGGCGTCTGGGACGAGCAGGCGGCGGGCCGCAAGGTCAATGTGATGCTCAACGCCGACGTGAAGGCGATCACCGGAGAAAAAGGCGATTTTACGCTGACCCTCACCAGTGGCGAAGCGATCCAGGCGGGCAGCGTCATCCTCGCCATCGGGACCCAGGGCAATCCCAACAAGATGCGTTGCGAGGGCGGTGATTTGCCGCACATCCAGTATCAGCTCGACGATCCAGGCGAGTATGTCGACGAGCATATCACCGTCATCGGTTCGGGCGACGCCGGCATCGAGAATGCGCTGGGCCTGGCCGCGGACCCCGAGCAGGGCAATGTCGTCACCATCCTCAATCGCGGCGCCGATTTCGCGCGGGCCAAGGGTGCCAACGTCAAGCTGCTGATGGAGGCGCGCGACGGCGGCCGCATCAACGTGATGACGGAAACTTCGCCTTCGAAGGTGGAGCCGGGCTCGCTGGTCCTCGACACCCGCGACGGCGAGCAGAAGATACGCTGCGACCGCATCATCGCCCGTATGGGGTCGGCGGCGCCCAGGGCTTTCGTCGAGAGCTGCGGGATCGAATTCAGCAGCGAGGATCGCGAGGCCTTTCCGAAACTCAACCCGAGCTTCGAGAGCACGAAGGAGGGCATCTACGTCATCGGCGCGCTGGCCGGCTATCCGCTGATCAAGCATTGCATGAACCAGGGCTATGACGTCGTCGAGTTCATCAACGGCAACCGGTCGCTGAAGCCCGCGGACGAGCCGATCCTGGAGGCCAAGTTCAGGGGGCTGCCGGGCCGCAAGGCCGTCGACGAGTGGCTGGAGTTTCTCCGTGCCAACGTCACCATCCTCAATGAGCTGTCGCCGCTCCAGATACGCGAGTTCATGTTGGACAGCGAGGTTCGCTACTATCCCGCAGGGTCGCTGGTATTCGAGCGCAACGAGCCGGGCTCGTCACTCTTCACCATCGCGGACGGCTCGGTGCTGGTCGAAGTCAATCCGAAGGACCCGTCGATCACCGTTCCCATCGGCACCGGCTCGATCTTCGGCGAAGTGGGCCTCATTTCCGGACGCCGCCGCGGCGCCACCATAAGGACCGCCGAGGACTCCATCCTCGTCGAGGTTTCGCGGACGGCCGCGCTGAAACTGATGGCGACCGTGCCGGCAGCCAAGCGTGCGATCACCCGCATTTCGACCGAGCGGCAGCTTCTCCAGATGTTCGGCTCGGGGCTTATGCCCGACGATCTTGCCGAAGTATTGGAGACCTCCGAGATCAAGCGCGTTCGCGCCGGCGAGGCGATCATCACCGAGGGCGAAGAAGGCTATGACATCTATGTCATCCGCCAGGGCTCGATGGTGGTGGAGAAGGCGATCGGTGGAAAGCCCGTCTTCCTCTCCTATCTCCCGGCGGGCTCCTATGTCGGCGAGATGGCGCTGATCGACGGCGGCCGCCGCACTGCGACCGTTCGCGCCGCGATCAAGTCGGAAGTCATCAAGCTCGACGGCGACGCCTTCCGAAGACTGCTCGCCAGGAAGCCGCAGCTCAAGATGAAGGCCGAGACCGACATGGCCTCGCGCAAGGCGCTGACCAGCTTCGTCGAGTCCAAGAAGGATGGTTTCGAGGGCGTGGTCGACATGTATTCCTCGGTCGCCAACTTCCTCGTCGAGAACGGCATCGGCGAGGCGACCGACGTCCTCCTCATCGACGAGAATCTCTGCGTCGGCTGCGACAATTGCGAGAAGGCCTGCGCGGACAGCCACGAGGGCCTATCCCGCCTCAACCGCGAGGCGGGCAAGACCTACGCCCACCTTCATGTGCCCACCTCCTGCCGCCATTGCGAGCATCCGCACTGCATGGCGGACTGCCCGCCCAACGCCATCCATCGCGGCCCGGACGGCGAGGTGTTCATCGACGATACATGCATCGGCTGCGGAAATTGCCAGCGCAACTGTCCCTATGGCGTCATCCGCATGGACAAGGTGCCGCCCAAGAAGCCGAACCTGCTCGCTTGGATGCTGGCGGGGTTGGGCCCCGGCCCTGGCGAACCGCCCAAGAAATGGACCGAGGCGCGGGTCTCTCCGGAGACTCCGAAGAAGGCGATCAAATGCGACATGTGCGCCGGCATCTCCGGCGGCCCGGCCTGTGTCCGTGCCTGCCCGACCGGCGCCGCCATTCGCGTCGCGCCGGAACAGTTTCTGTCCGTGGCGCGGCTGGGGGAATGAAATGCCGTCCTTCGTCATTCCGGCGAACGCCGGAACCCCAGAACACTGCCGGCGGCTATCCTGTCAGGACGGTGTTCATGGATTCCGGATCAAGTCCGGGATGACGGCGAGAAAGGCGAGGGGGATCGTGCGTTAGACCATGGCCAGCAGGGGGATATCACGCACCGAGCTGAAGGATGGGGTGAGCCATGAGGGCTTTCTCCGCCATAAGCGATTCCGCTGGCTGAAAATCACGCTCGGGCTCTCGCTGCTGAGCTTGCTCGTCTACGCCTTCACCGATGTCCAGCCGCGCCACAATGGAGGGAGCTGGCTCGGTTATACGCTTGGTACGATCGGAGCGCTGTTGATCCTGTGGCTGACCCTGCTCGGTCTTCGCAAGCGCGCGATGACGAGTGGACGGTGGTCGCTGAAGGCCTGGACGTCGGCCCATGTCTATCTCGGCCTGTCGCTGATCGTAGTCGCGACGCTCCACACCGGTTTTCAGTTCGGCTGGAACGTCCATACGCTCGCTTATGCGTTGATGATGCTGGTCATCGCCTCCGGCGTCTACGGCATCTCGGTCTACGCGACGCTGCCCCAGGAGCTCAGCGACAATCGCGCCGAGATGACCAAGCCGCAGATGATCGATGCGGTGGCCAAGCTCGACCGGCAGCTTCAGGTCGCCGCGCAGCCGCTCACCGTGGGGGACACCGAAATCGTCAGCCTTTCGCTCGACGACAATGTCTTCGGTGGGGGCCTGATTCGGCGCCTTTCCGGCCGCTACCCGAGATGCGGAACGGCGCGGGCGCTGCGCGAGCTGCAACAGCGGCTGGCCGTTTCATCGGGCAGAGAAGCGGAGGCGTTGGAAACGGTCACGAACCTCCTGGAGCGCAAGCTCGCGGCGCTCGACCGTATCCGCCGCCAGCTCAAGCTCCGGGCGATGCTCGAGGTCTGGCTCTATATCCATGTGCCGGTCACCTTCGCGCTGATCGCGGCGCTCACCGCCCACATCATCAGCGTGTTCTTCTACTGGTGATCGGCGCGCGATGACCTTTCTCCTCCGTCAGATTTCGCGCAGCGCCGAAGGACGCGAGATCGTTCGCTCCTCGCGCGTCGAAGGCGACCGACTAACGATCGGCCGCGGCCCGGAATGCGACATCCACCTGACCGATCTCGCCGTCGCCCTTCACCACGCAACCGTCGAGCGAACCGGGGATCGGCTGAGCGTTAGGACCGAGAAAGGGCTCTATGTCGATCTGAACGGGCGCAAGGCGACCGAAGGGTCGTTCGACCTTCCCGCGGGCGGCGACATCCGCATCGCCAGCCACCGGATCCGAGTCCTTCCCGCCGCCGCCGGCGCCGAGGTCGCGATCGACATCTCGCGCGTCGAGGAAGCAGGGAGCAAGGACCGGTCCGCAGGCATGTTCTCGCTCACCTCGGTGATGCCGAGCAAGCGTGCGGCCGCCTGGGCGCTCATCGCGGTGGTGCTCGCCGTGTTTCTTGCCTGGCCGATCAAGGGCTATATCGACCGGCAACAGGAGAAAGAGGCAGTCGAGCGCTTTCATGCCGATGAGATGTGGTCCAGCGGCAAATTGTCGCTCGCCCATACCGCCCTCGAGAACGACTGCCAGGCTTGCCACGTAAGGGCGTTCGAGGCGGTGACCGACGCCGCCTGCAAGGATTGCCACACCGGCATCCACGACCACGCCGACCCGTTCCGCCTGGCGCGCGCCCAGCCGGGCCTCACCACCTGGGGCAAGGTCGAGCTCGCCTTCAAGGAAACGTTCGACATCCCGCCCGGCCGCTGCGTCGAATGCCATACCGAGCATGAGGGCGCGACCCAAATGGCGCCGACCGCCCAGCGTTTCTGCAGCGATTGCCACGCGACGCTGGAGGAACAGCTGCCGGATACCGAGCTTGCCAATGCCGGCGATTTCGGCACCGCCCATCCCGAGTTCCAGCCCGCCTTCATCACCCGCTGGGACGGCGATCGGCCGGTCCTCGGGCGCGCGTCGCTCGCGCGCAATCCCCGCGAGGACAGCAACCTCAAATTTCCGCACGACCTCCATCTGTCGAAGACCGGCGGCGTCGCGCAGATGGCGCGGCGCCTGGGGACCGATTTCGGCTTCGGCGACGCGCTCGTCTGCAAGGATTGCCACGACGCGACGCCCGACGGCGTGCGCTTTCAGCCGGTCAACATGGAGGCGGACTGCGCCATGTGCCACAGCCTCGCCTTCGATCGGGTCGGGGGGACGATCCGGACCCTGCGGCATGGCGAGCCGGAGCAGGTAGTGGCCGACCTGCGCGACTTCTATCGCTCCCGTTCGCCGGCTCCGCGCGCCGGCGCGACCCGGCGGCGCCCCGGGCAGGTCGGGCGCGCGTTCGGTTCAGTGGGCGCGGTCCAGGCGATCCGGGCGGTCTTCTCGCAGGGCGGTGCCTGTTATGACTGTCATCAGGTCGTCGCGCCACCGCCCGGCTCGCTCGCCTTCGACATCCGCCCAGTGGCCTTCCCGGTGCGCTATATGCACAAGGGCTGGTTCGATCATAAGCCGCACGAGACGGAGGAATGCACCTCCTGCCACCTGGCGGAGAAGTCCGGCGCGGCTAGCGACCTGCTGCTGCCGGACCTCGCCAGCTGCCGCGAATGTCACGGCGGCGAGAGCGCCCGCGCCGAAGTGCCGTCGGGCTGCGCCATGTGTCACGATTATCATATGGACGAGGGCGCCCCATCCATGCTGATCAGGCAGAGGGTGGGCGGTAAGAAGAAAGATACGGTCATAGCCGATACAGCAACCCTGCGGCGCGCCGCCGCCGAGAGACGATAGGCCGTCCATGCTGATAGCGCAGATCACCGACATCCATCTGGGCTTCGAGCCCAACAATCCCGCCGAGTTCAACCGGAAGCGGCTGGACCGGACGCTTCGGGCCCTCACCGCGATGACGCCGCAGCCGGACCTGCTGCTGGCGACCGGCGACCTATCCGACAGCGGCGACGACGAGGTATCCTACCGGCGCCTCAAGAGCGCGCTCGCCGCCTGTTCTTTCCCGGTCTGGTTCTGCATGGGCAATCACGACAATCGGGAGGCCTTCCTAAAGTATTTTCCGCACGTGCCGACGGCCGATGGCTTCATTCAATATGCGATCGAGGATTTTCCCGTACGCATCCTCGTATTGGACACCCTGGAGGAAGGGCGGCACGGCGGCGGCTTTTGCGAGATCCGCGCTGCGTGGCTGGAAGCGCGCCTCGCCGAACAGTCGGAGCGGCCGACCATCCTCGTCCTCCATCATCCGCCGATCGAAACTGGGCTAAGCTGGATGACGGAAAACCCCGATGCCGAATGGGTGCGGCGGCTCCGGGGCATTGTCGAAGCGCGCCGCAATATCGTCGCCATGGTGTCCGGTCATCTCCACCGCCAGATCACGACCCAGTGGGCCGGAACGACGCTCGCCGTCTGCCCTTCGACGGCGCCGCAGGTCGCTCTCGATCTGGCCGACATCGATCCCGACCGACCCGATGGCCGCCCGATGATCGTCGCCGATCCGCCGGGATATGCGATCCACTACTGGAACGGCGAGGGCCTAATATCGCATTACGACACCGCCGAGGACCACACTGTCCTCGCCCGCTACGAACCCGCGCTGCAGCCGCTGGTGCAGATGCTCGTGGCGGAGAGGAACGGCAAAGACTGATACCTTCGACGTCATCCTGAACTCGTTTCAGCATCCATCCAAGAGCCGCTGCGCCGCTGGAGAGCTGGATCCTCGAACAAGTTCAGGATGACGGCCTACCCTCACTGCACCCAATCGGCGAAGGTGCCGGTGTCGCTGACCTTGTAGGTGAAGCCGCGCCGGTTGAGGAACAGGCGTTCCATCTCTTTCCGGTTGAATGGGCGGGAGCCGAGGCGGCCGAAGACGGCGATCTGGCCGCCGGTCTCGTCGACCGCGCGATCTCGGTCGAGACCTTTGGATAGCGCCAGCGCAGGCTGCGGCGTCCGCGCCCAGGCGATGAGCTCCGGCTTGGGCGCGGGGGAGAAGCCGTAGAAATTGGGCTGGCTATCGGGCGAGGTGAGCTGGATCACCTTGAGGCCGTTCCTCCCGTCGGCGACATAGGCATAGAGCGAGGCGTTGGTGGAGCCGACGATCACGTCGCGGACGTCGTTCATCCGGCCGTCGAACGTCACCTTCTGATAGATTTTTGGCGCCTCCGGATTGGTGACGTTGAGGATCACCAGGCCTTCGGGGCCGCCGGCGACATAGGCATAGGTCCGCGCGACATAGAGACCCTGCGCATTGGCCAGCGGCACCGTCGCCTCCGGGATCAAGCGCGGCTCGTCCGTGCGCGTCACGTCCAGCACCTTCAGGCCATCAGCGTCCGTCACCCAGAGATAGCGGAACTGGAGGGCCGAGGCGCGCGGGTCGTTGAGCGGCACGGTGGCGACGTGGCGGGGATGAAGCGGATCGTCGAGGTCGATCACGACCAGCCCGGCGGCGGCGGTGATGTAGGCGTAATGGCCCGCCAGGGTGATATGGCGCGCGTCGGCGAGGACGCCGCCCTCGTTCCAGGTGACGGCGCGCTTGATGTTGTTGTTGCGCGGTTCGCCGTCGGCGAAGGTGTTGACGTCGACCAGGATGAGACCTTCGTCGGCATCGGTGACGACGGCGTAATTGTAGATCGGGTGGAAGGGCTGCTCCTGGTTCGCCTCGCGCATGGCCGGGGTGTTCCGCTCCGGCGCGATCGACTGGTTGGTCGGGAGCGCCATGCAGGTCGCGTTCTTCGTCTTCACATGGGCGTCGTGGCCGAGCGGGGAGAAGGGCGCGGTGATGATTCGCTCCGACAGGCCCTTGTTGCCGATCGAGGCTACGTCGTAGACGCGAAAGCCGCCCTTGCCTTCGGCCACGAACATGTATTCGCCGCGCAGTTGCAGGCAGCGGGCGGAGCCGTCCGTGTCCTGGACGACATTGGCGAACTGCTCCAGGGCCTGCGTCTCACCGCTGAAATTACTGTCGAAGGTTTTGCCGCGGGTCCATTCGATCAGCTCGCGATCGTTGCGCTCGACGTGGAGGCGCCAATAATCGGGGTAGGCGTAGCGGTGGAGGTAGGAGCCGAGCACCGCCTGCGGCTCCTCCCATTCGGTGACCCGGACCGCCTCGAAGCCGTCCTCCATCCCGACCCAGGCGTGGAGGCCGACGAAGTTCACGAAATTGGTACCCTGGAGCAGCAACTGCGCCATGATGGCGTTGTTGTCGTTCGCCTCGCTCAAATGGCAGTCGGAGCAGGTCTTGGTCTCGGTCTTGCGCACCGTGTGCGGGAAATGGGGCGCGAAGGCCTGGCTCGAAAAACCGATGGCGCTGATCGGCGGCTGCTGGATGTAGATGCGCTCGCGGTTGAGGTTGGTTGAGGAGAGGACCAGCGCCGAGCTCGAGCGGACCGGGGCGACAATGTTGCCCTTGGTTGTCTGATGGATACCAAGCTGGAACATCTGGTCTCGCGCGACCTGCGGATTGTAGGTCGCGAAGTTGCGGGTTTCGATGCCGTCATATTTGTGGCTGGAGGTCTTCCAGTTTGCCTCGATCGGGAGGTGGCAGCCGCCGCAGGACGTGGTCCAGCTGAGATGGCAGGTGAAGCAGGCCATCTCGTCGGGCTTGTGCGCCAGGTCTTCGTCGAAGACGCCGGGGCCAAAGGTGAACTGGCCAGTATCGGCGCCCGCTTTCGACATCAGCTTGGCCCGCGCCGACTTCATGTTGAAGCTCGGGTGATCGCGGTCGACGCTGTCTTTGACCAGGCTCACTTCCCATTCGAGGGTCGGGTCGATGATCGAACGCTGGATAAGGACGCGGCGGCCGTCGTCGCCCGTCATCCATTCGAAGCGGCGGCGGCCGTCCTCGTTGCGGATGAGCGCGAGGTTGTTGCCCTTGGGCGGCGCGGCGGGGCCGGAGGTGAGAAGGGTAGGATAGTCCTTGGCCGTGCCGTGGCAGTCCTTGCAGGCGATCTCGATGGCGTTGGCTACCTCGCCATAGATGAAGCCGGTGCCGTGGCTGTCCTGGGAGAAGTGGCAGTCCGAGCACTGCATGCCCTTTTCGGCATGGATATCCATGAGGTGAACGGCCTTGCCCGGGTTGACGCCGACATCGACGAATAGCCCCTCATTCTCCCGGCGGAATTTGTCCGGATCGTCGGGCGGGACGATATTTCCCCCGGCGTCGAGCAGATTGCCCTCGCGGTCGCGTTTGAAAACGGCGCGGAAGTTCCAGCCGTGGCCGTGATAATCGGCGAACTGCGTGTGTTTCGCCTTCGGATTTACATCGTCATAGACATTGCGGAGGAAATCGAGGTCGGACCATTTGCCGCGCGGCGCCGCGCCCTCGGGGTTGCGCTCCAGTGTCTCATGAACCTCTTCCGCCGTCGGATATTTCTGCTTCTCGGGCCACATCAACGGCGCGTCGGACTCATAGTCCCACATGGTGTAGCCGAGGTACGAGTTCAGGAAGATGTTGGGCTGGTGCATGTGGCAGTTCATGCACTGGGCGGTCGGGATGGCGCGGGTGAAGACGTGCCGGATGGGGTGGCCCTTTTCCTTCACCGCCTCATGATTTGAATCTGCGGGCGCCTCATGTTCGTCGCCGCCCTTCAAGGCGCCATGCTCCAGCTTGTTCGCAATGGTGGGATCGACGGTCGCGGTCTGCCCGTCGCGACCATATTTTGCGTAAAGGAGGCTGTGCCTGGGCTCGCGGTCGTTGGCGTAGACGACGTGGCAGCCGGCGCAGCCTGATTGCCGATAATCGCCGGGCTGGTCGTTCGTTCCCATGAACCACATGAAGGGGTCGTTGAGACGCGTCTTGTGAATGTTGAGAATAGGGATGGCGACGCGCAGGCCCGTGCCGGGGCCGCGGTTCGACTGGCGGATGTCCGGGCGGCCGGATTCCTCGAGGCGTTGGATCGAGCCAGTGGGCGAGGGGAGGCCGATCTCCGGGAACTGCGTGTTGATGGTGCGCCCGCCGCGCTCGAACACGCGAAAGATGTCGGCGGGTGGAATGACGTGCCAGGTGGGCAGCGGATAGAGTTCGGCGAGGACGCCGCGCGCCTCCTGTTTCTCGCTGAGCTTGCCGTCCGGCCCGGTCGGCGAGACGATCTTCGCGGGTTCGCCCTTGCGGGTATAGGCTTCGCCGAAGATGTAATTCTTCATCGGCGCGATGCCGTTATTGTAGGCGGCACCGCCCATGAACATCGCGCCGGTCGCCATCAGCGATCGTTCGGCGGCCTCGATGATCTCGATATGGCAGGCGCCGCAGCTTTCGCGCGCTACCCGATAATCGGATGGATTGACGAAGCGGACATATTCCGGCGCCTCCCGGTTCAGCAAGGTATAGCTGCGCGTCGGATTGGCGCTCGACGGCCAATGCCAGCTATCCGGATATTGGGGGAGCACATGCGCCTGGTTCCGGGCGGCGACATAGACGGGTGCATCGTGGTCCGACACGTCGGTTGCGACGATGCTGGGGTTGCCGCCGTGACAATCGGTGCAGCCAAGCACGACGGCAGTCGATTTGTGCATCGTCTTGGCGTCGCTCGCGGTGTGACAACTGACGCAGCCGGCGCTCTTGGCGTCCGCCATGTCCCATTCCTGGGTGCGCGGTGCCGGCTCGGCGCGCACGAGGCTGTAATCACGTTCGACCGCCTTTTCGATCTCGGCGGCGAGTAGGGGGGCGGTGATGATGCCGGCCAGAACCGTCATTCCGGCGAAAACCGGAACCCAAAAGCGCCGAAGGCGCAGGACTTTCGCGAGCCGTGTTCTTGGGTCCCGGATCAAGTCCGGGATGACGCGGGAAGGGGTGCGGAGCCAGACCATCAGAAGGTCAGCACCGCGTTGAACAGAACGGAATAATAGACGTCGTCGCGGTCGCTGTTGGCGAAGAGGTCCTTGAAGCCGTCGCCGGGGATGAGCGCGGCGGCCGACGCGCGGAAGACGATGTTCTGGGTCATCTTCGGTCGCCAGATGGTGGCGACCGAGAGATCGAAGCCGATGTCCTTGGGGATGCTGCCTTCATTGCGCAGCTCCTGGAGGACCGCTGTGTCGTCGAACCAGAGATGGTTGGCGTTGGCGCTGACGCGGAATTCGGGCGTGAGGTCGGCGTCGACGCCGACGCCGGCGAGGATAGTGCCGGGATTGTTGAAATTGGACTGACCCTGCTCCTTGGAGGATCGGAGCGAATTCAAAATGCCGTTGCGGCCGTTGATCGACACGGCGCGGCCGCCGCCGGCGAAGGGGATCGTCTGGCGAATCCAGTAGCTCGTGTCGGCGCCGGCGAAGATCGGGTTCTCGAAGATGGCGTCGAAGCCGGCTTCGGTGTCATTATAGGGATCGCTGTCGCCGCTGGCGTAGAGGAAGGAGCCGCGGAAGCGGAGCCAATCGACGTCGTAGCTGGGCTCGGCGGCGACGAACCAGGCGCGGATATCGGATTTCTCGCCGGTGAAGATGCTGTCCCGGTCGGTGCCGAACGCGCCATAGGCCTGGGCCGAAAGGTTCAGACGCCCGATCCGGCCGTCGGCGGCGTAGCCCAGGTAGAAGACGTCATAGTCGCGGGCGCGCAGGTTACCGATCAACGCGGGCCGTACAGGAAAGCCATTGTCGTCGACTTCGATCTCGCCTTTCTCGCGGTTGGCGTTCCAGGTGAGGCTGAGCTGGCTGGTGAGGCCGACGACCGGGAAATCCTGGCGATAGACGTTCGCAGTGACGACCCAATCGTCGCGCGGGCTTTGCGTCACGTCGTTGAGGCCGCTGTTGGTGTCCTTCTCCAGCCGCCAGAAGCCGGCTAGATTATACTGCCACCGGTTGTTGTCGCGGTTGCCGAACAGGCGCACGCCCAGTTGCTGGTCGTTGAACAGGAAGCCCCGGAAATCCGACTGGAACGGCTGGATGCCGGCCCGGACGGAATCGAAGTCGTAGCGGTCCGAGACGTTGCGGATGTGGTAGTCGACGAAGGCTTCCTGCACGCCCAGGAAATAGTCGAAGCGATCGGTGCCCTTGCTCGGCTCGACGAACAGGACGCGCCGTTCCGACACGTCGACATAATTAGCCTGGAGCGCGAGGGTGAGGCGATATTCGATGTCGGGCGGCTTGTAGGCGGTCGAACCCTTCAGGAGCGACACGCTGCCGATCAGCGTTTGGGCCAGGACCAGGCTGTCATTCTTGCCGAAGACGTCGATGCTACCGGGGCGATCGGTGGTCTGGACGCCGACGGGGATCGGGAAGGTGCGCGGCTCGATCACGGTGTCCGAAATGGCGTTGAGGACGAAGAACCAGTCGTCGCCTTCCAGGCCGAGGAATTTGGGCGTCCGGCATTTGGGAAGCCCGGCCTCGCGCCGCCGCGCCTGCTCCTCCTTGGTCGGTATGCAGAGCGGGCGATCTCCTTTCAGGGTGTTCTGGTTGTAGGGATCCCACCAGCGTTCCTTGACGATGCCCAGCGTCTCGATCAGCCGCCAGCGATCCGGCACGGGAATCTGGTCGGTAGGGAAGGCTTCCGGCGGCGGTGAGCGGAGGGCTCCTTCGTTGGTCTGGGTGATTTCGTCGGGAAGCTCGCGCTGCGGAACGCCGGGCCGGCGTCGGCCTTCGAGAAGAGGATCCTCGACCTGGGCTTCGCTGGGGAATGGCCCGTTTTGCGGCAGCGGCGAAGGCGCCTCGATGGCGGGCTTCTCATCAGTCGCGTCGGTAGCCTGTTCCTCCGACGCGGACGCTTTCGGAAGGGGCGAATGGATCGTTTCGACCGACGTCTCGCTGGTGAGCGCGACAGGCGCAGACCGAGGGCCGGAAACGCCAGCATCGGTCAATCCCGTAGATGGGGCGGCGTCGCGCTCGGAAGGAACCGGCGTCAGCGGGATATAGTCGCCATCACCCAGGAGTTCGGCTTCGACAGGCACGATTTCCAGAGCCGGAATGGGCGCCTCGCTCGTGGTCGATCCCGCGGACGCCACGAGAGTCCGGTCGGCACCTGCAGATGGCGCGGATTCTACTTTCTCCGCTTGCGCGACTTTTGAGGATTCGACCCTACGGTCCGTCAGAATATCGGTGATCTGATCGACATAGACTCTCGGATCGTAGAAACGCTCGTCCGGCGCCGGCGCCGGCGTCGCGGACAGCGCCTGCGCCATCGTCAGTTGCAGGGGCGGCGGAGCGATCGCCTGCTGCATCGTCAGCAGCAAGGGAGGCGGCGGCAACGCGCTCTGCATCGTCAGAAGGAGCGCGCCATCCGCCTCGGGATCGACCTCGGGTGGGGGCGCCGCCGCGACGACCAATGTCTGCGGATCGATATCGGCGCCGCCCATCGACGCGACAAGCTGGATCAGAGGGGCGGAGAGCTGCACCGATGCCGCCTACTTGCCCTGGCAGACGTTCTGGGCGCTGGTGTCGAGGAACGGCGCGAACGGGCAGTTGACGTAGCGCAGCCGCACCAGCGCATTGCCAAGGTCGACCTCGATCTGGTCGGCGCGGATGGCCGGATCGGCGTTGCCGATGCCGCCCGCCCGGAGACCGCCTTCGTGGAGGCCAAGGAAGCTGATCATGTCGTCCTGGTCGATGCCGTCGCCCGAGACGCCGATGCCGCCAACCAGCTGCGAGCCACGATAGATGGGCATGGAGCCGGGGAAGATCTGGACGCCGTTTTCCAGCGGGTTCTGCCCTGGCGCCACGTCGGGCGTCTGGGTGCAGCGCCGCGGCGTGTCGGCGCCGGCACCCAGGATGAAGGCGGCATGGTCGCGGATGTTCTTCTCGACCAGGGCCGACTGAAGGCCGGTCGAGAAAGGATTGAACTCGGCGACCGGGCGAGAGAAGGGACCGGGCGGGCGCCCGAGCTCGCCATCGGGGAAATAAGGCCGCGAGAGATTGCCGTTGGCGCGATCTGAGAAGGCGAACTGACCCGTTAGCGCCGAGGAATCGCCGAGGAAGGTCCGCGCGGCCGCGACATACATGCTGACGTCGGGGTCGGGATTGGCGTCTAGGAGCTGCGCGGCGCGGGCGCTGGAGAAGAAGGCTGCGGTGCGGGCCTTCTGCAGCGACACATCGATACCGAAGATCGGCGCGTCCGGCGCGCGAACGATGCCCAGCACTTCGCCATGCGTGTCGACGACCGAAATCGTGACCTGCGCCCGGCTGTCGAGCGGCCGCCGGATCTGAGCGCGGGCACGGCTCATGATCTCGAACGCTTCCTCGAGAACCGCCTCTACCTCGGCGCGGGTAAGGGGGCCTGCGACGTCGCCGGCGTCGGTGGCGCCGCGGACGGGATAACGGTTGGCGCCCGAGCCGTTGGAGAGGATGAAGGCGTCCGGATTGTCGAATTCGGACGCCGTCGCCGCGCGAATGCCCGACGCCTCGGTGCCGTAGGCGCGCCCGGCGACGAGGCCGCTGGAGCTGTCATAATAACCGCGTACCGAGGTCAGCACGCCCGCCTGCCGGTCGATCGTCGCGAAGCCGGGCGCCGTCGCGGGATCGCTGGCGAAATCGTCGGGCGTGGCTTCGGCGAAGCGCAAGGTGGTGCCGTCGACCGTGATGCGGTTGGCGCGTATCGCCTCCGGCGCCGCAAAGCCGGTCGTTGCGGCCAGCGCGATGATCTCTTCCGGGTCTTTGTCGACGTCCTGGATTTCCGGATCGAAACCATAGACGCCGTCGGCCATGATGCCGACGCCGCCGACGAGCACGCCGTTCTTGTAGAGCGGCAGGCCGCCCGGATCGGCGCTGAGGCCGAGCGGCGAGCGTTTGGGACCAATGAAGCTGTTCGCGGCGGTCGTGCCGTTGAAGCGGGCGGCGAGGTCGGAGCAAGGGAGCTGGCTGAACTGGACGCCGAACAGCGGTCCGCTTTCGAGCCCGCGCGTGGCGGCCGAGGGCGGGAAATGCTCCTGCACGATCATGCTCGCCGTGCGCGTCGAAAAGGCGTTGCCGCCAGACGAGAGGTAGGCACCGGTAATCGCCTTGGCGATCGCGCCCACGACCGCGGCGGGCAGATCGACGCCCTGCAGATCATGCGTGCTGCCATTGGGCCCGCGGGGCACGAACAGGCGCTGGTTGGCCCCGTTCATCGTGAAGACGGCGAGGACATTGCCGACCCGATCGACCACCGCGATGGTGGCGGGGAGGCTTTGTGCACTCGCTTCGGCTACGGCCTGGGCGATGACCTTGCCGACATCGGCGGACGTGAGCGCCAGCTGGGCGGGCGCCTGATAGAGGCGGGTCGGCGTGGGCGTCGGTGTAGGCGTTGGGGTAGGCGTGCCGCTTCCGCCGCCGCCGCCGCAGGAGGCGACGAGCAGAGAGGCGATCGCGACGAGGCTGGTGCCGGCGTAGCGCATCAGCGAAGACTTCTGATGGAGGACGCTGCCCGGCCGAGGCTCGCCCGGAAGTCGCGGGGGGAATAGGCGTTGGGATCGCGAACGGCGCGATAGGCCGCATTGATGTCGGAGCGGATCGCGTCGGCCTGGCCGGGGCTGACCCCGCCCATGTTGACCAGCGCCGAAAGCAACGTGTCGGTCGCCATCACGGCCTGGACGCTGCCGGCATAATCGGTGAAGCGGCTGGAGATGGCTTCGCTGGTGATCGCGTCGATGATCGCGAAAGCCTGTGTCCGGCCGAGGTCGGCGCTGGCGAACGCATTGGCGAGAGCGCGGGCGCTGCCGCGCAGGATGACGGCGGCGGCGACGGCGGCGGCACGGTCCCTACCCATCGCCTGGTGGAAAGCGCGGCTGTCGCGTGCGAA
Source organism: Allosphingosinicella sp. (assembly GCF_036570505.1). Lineage (GTDB taxonomy): Bacteria > Pseudomonadota > Alphaproteobacteria > Sphingomonadales > Sphingomonadaceae > Allosphingosinicella. The sequence goes on from NZ_DATCYB010000064.1 coordinate 23,973, forward strand.
GCGCTCCGCGAGTTGAGGAGCGACCACCTTCGCCGCCGCCGACAGCATGATCATGTTCTCGTCGTTATAGGGCGGCATGCCCTCGGGGATGGGGCGGCCGGGATTGTCGAGCGCGGTCGGCTCGAAACGTGGATCGTCGGAAATGGGGCGATGGCAGCTATGGCAGTCGAGGAAGTAGAATTCTGGGAACACGCCCTCGGTGCCGCGCCGGGCGTCGGCGAAAAGAGTCAGTGAGCGGTCGAGAGCCATGGCCTGGCCGACCGCCCACATCTTCACCGAGTTGGTCCGGCCCTTGCGCCGGGCATAGTCGGCGTCCTCATTGTGATGCTGCTGCAGGGTCGAAAAGAGATCGAGCTCGAAGGCGATGCGGGGATGGCCGGCGGCCATGATGCGGTGATTGACGAACTGGCCCGGGTCGGCCGAACCGAAATGGCAGTCGAGGCAGACGCTGGCGCGCGCCTTGGGGTTGTCGAGCGGGATCATGCCGCGCGACACGTTGGCGGCATGACTCGCGCCGACGGCATAATGGCTGGAGAGCCAACCCGAGGCGGCGCCATGGCAGGCCTCGCAGCCGACGCCGTCCGAGGTCTGGAAGCGGGAACCCCGCGATCCGCCCGCCGCGGGCGTCGCATGGCAGCCGAGGCACATCGGCGCGCTCGCCGCCTCGCCGATGCCGAGGCGCTGGGCGATGGCGCGGGAGCGGGGCTCGGTCAGCACCTGCCAGGCCCGGCTGTGTGCGCCCGACGGGCTCGACGGGTCCTGCCAAATCATCAGCTCGTCCTGCCGAACGATCTTGCCGTCGGCCTCCGAGCGTCCATGGCAGGTTGTGCCGCCGCAGGTCGCTACGCCCACCAGCGTGCTGCCGCCGGCGCCTTGCGCGGTCGCCACGGCCGCGCCTGGCCGGAAAAGAAACAGCAGGACGAGCGCGAGCACGAGGCCCGCGGCCCCTGTCATCATCGCCAGTTTGCGACTGCGCCCCATTTCGTTCCCCCACGCCGCCCGAACGGGTCGGGCGGCAGCCCTCGCCCGCGACTATGTTCAAAGTCGCCGCCGCTTTCAAGCGCATGATACGCCTTCACTGGTTGGATGACAGCCGAAACAAAGCCCGATAGAGCTATGTCCCGGGGGAAAAGGGGACCGGTTGCGACTCTCCGCTCGCCCCGATGTGGTTACGTCGACAGTTCGTGCTCAAAAACAAGACTCAGCGGAGACGGCGATATGGCAATCAAGGCCTCGGACCTGTTCATCCAGTGCCTCGAAGAAGAGGGTGTCGAATATATATTCGGGGTGCCCGGCGAAGAGAATCTGGACTTCCTCGACAGCCTGTCGCGCTCCAAAAAGATCGAGCTCATCCTGACCCGGCACGAACAGGGCGCCGGCTTCATGGCCGCGACTTACGGGCGGCACACGGGCAAGACCGGCGTCTGTCTCGCCACCCTCGGCCCCGGCGCGACCAACTTCGTCACCGCCGCCGCCTATGCCCAGCTGGGCGGAATGCCGATGATGATGATCACCGGGCAGAAGCCGATCAAGAAGTCCAAGCAGGGCCGCTTCCAGATACTGGACGTGGTCGCGATGATGGGGCCGATCACCAAATACACCCACCAGCTCGCCTCGTCGGACAACATCCCGAGCCGCGTTCGCGAGGCCTTCCGCCTGGCCGAGGAGGAGAAGCCGGGCGCCGTCCATCTCGAGCTGCCCGAGGATATCGCCGACGAACGCACCGATTCCCGACCCTTGAAGGCCAGCCTCCACCGCCGCCCCACCGCCGACGTGAAGGCGGTCCGCGCCGCGGTGAACGCCATCGAAAAGGCGCGGTCCCCCGTCCTCGTTATCGGCGCGGGCGCCAACCGCAAGATGACCAGCCGGATGCTGGGCCAGTTCGTCGAGAAGACCGGGATACCGTTCGTCACCACCCAACTCGGCAAGGGCGTCCTCGACGAGACCAGCCCCAAATTCCTCGGCTGCGCGGCGCTGTCGGCCGGCGACTTCGTCCACCGCGCGATCGAATCGGCCGACCTCATCATCAATGTCGGGCACGACGTGATCGAGAAACCGCCCTTCTTCATGAAGCAGGGCGGCGTCGAGGTCGTCCACATCAGCACCAAGTCGGCCGAGGTCGATCCGGTCTATTTCCCGCAGATCGAAGTGATCGGCGACATCGCCAACGCCATTTGGCAGATCAAGGAGGACATCATGCCCTCCGGCGCCTGGAACTTCGATGCGATCATGAAGGCGCGGGCGGCCGAGATCGCGCACCGGGACGGCATGTGCGACGATAGCCGGTTCCCGATTTTCCCGGCCTGCCTCGTCAAGCATGTGCGCGAAGCGATGCCCGCCGACGGCATCATCTGCCTCGACAACGGAGTCTACAAAATCTGGTTCGCGCGTAATTATGCCGCGCGGATGCCGAACACGGTGCTGCTCGACAACGCGCTGGCGACGATGGGGGCGGGGCTTCCCTCCGCCATGGCCTCCAAGATGGTGCACCCCGGCCGCAAGGTGATGGCGATCTGCGGCGACGGCGGCTTCATGATGAACAGCCAGGAGATGGAGACGGCTGTCCGCCTCGGGCTCGACCTCACCGTGCTGGTCCTGAACGACAACAGCTACGGCATGATTCGCTGGAAGCAGGCCAATATGGGGTTCAAGGATTGGGGCCTCACCTACGGCAATCCCGATTTCGTCAAATATGCGGAGAGCTACGGCGCCAAGGGGCATCGCGTCGAAAGCGCCGAGATGCTGCCAGGGCTGCTGAAGCAATGCCTCGACACACCCGGCGTCCATCTGGTCGACTGCCCGATCGACTATGTCGACAATGATCGTATCCTCAACAAGGAAATCAAGGAGCTGAGCGCGGCGGTGTGACCGTCATCCCGGCAGATGGCGGGATCTCAGGACGATCACACACGGCCCTTCACCACGAGACCCCGCCTTCGCCGGGGTGACGCCAGGGAAAGCGACATGATCAAGCTGAAGGACGTTTATCCTCTCTACCTCGCCAATGAGGCGAAGCAGCCGAATACCGACCTGGAAGTCACCGACAAATATACCGGCAAGGTCGCGTTTCGGACGGCGCTAGCGGACGCGGGAACGATCGATGCGGGCATTGCCGCCGCCGTCGAGGCGGCCGAGCCGATGGCGCGGATGGCGAGCTATGAGCGGCAGGCGGTGCTCCAGCATTGCGTCGATCGGTTCAAGGAGCGGTTCGACGAGATGGCCTATGCGCTGTGCGTCGAGGCGGGGAAGCCGATCAACGATGCCGAGGGAGAGGTCACGCGGCTGATCGACACCTTCCGCATCGCCGCCGAGGAATCGGTGCGGATGACGGGCGAAGTGCAGCCACTCGACATCTCCAAGCGCGCGCGGGGCTATCTCGGCATCTGGAAGCGGGTGCCGATCGGGCCTTGCAGCTTCATCGCCCCGTTCAATTTCCCGCTGAACCTTGCCGCCCACAAGATCGCGCCCGCGCTGGCCGTCGGCTGCCCCTTCGTGATGAAGCCCGCCAGCCGGACGCCATTGGGCGCTATCATCATCGGCGAGGTGCTGGCCGAGACGGACCTGCCGAAGGGCGCTTTCTCGATCCTCCCCGCCAGCCGCGACGGCGCCGACCTCTTCACCGAGGACGACCGGCTGAAGCTCTTGAGCTTCACCGGCTCGCCGGGCGTGGGCTGGGAATTGAAGGCCAAGGCCGGCAAGAAGAAGGTGGTGCTGGAGCTGGGCGGCAACGCGGCGGTGATCGTCGATGCCGATGCCGATCTCGACGATGCCGTGGAACGCATTGCTTTCGGCGCCTTTTACCAGTCCGGGCAGAGCTGCATCGGGGTCCAGCGCATCATCATCCACGAAGCGGTGTACGACGATCTCAAGAAGCGACTCGTGGCGAAAACCAAGACGCTCGTCGCGGGCAATCCGCACGACCGCAAGACCTTTGTCGGCCCAATGATCGACGTCAAGGAAGCGCAACGCCTCGACAACTGGATTCAGGAAGCCGTCGAAGGTGGCGCCAAGTTGCTCGTGGGCGGCAAGCGCGACGGCGCGATGCTGGAGGCGACCTTGCTCGAAGGCGTCAATCGCTCGGCGACCGTCTATCGCGAGGAAGCGTTCGGACCCATCGCGATCCTCTCGAAGTTCAGCGACTTCGACGCAGCGCTGGACGAGGTGAACGACAGCAAGTTCGGCCTCCAGGCTGGCATCTTCACCCGCGACCTGTTCAAGACCCTGAACGCCTGGGATCGGCTCGAAGTCGGCGGCGTCGTCATCAACGACGTGCCCAGCTACCGCGTCGACAACATGCCCTATGGCGGCGTCAAGGATTCGGGGCTCGGCCGCGAAGGCATCCGCTTCGCCATCGAGGACATGACCGAAATCCGGAACCTGGTGATCCGGCGGCGGGAAGAGGGGTGATGAACGACGCGGCGATTCCGACGGAGGATCGCAAGACACCGCTGCGGCGGGTTGTCGCGGCGAGCCTGATCGGCACCACGATCGAATGGTACGATTTCTTCCTCTACGGTTCGGCCGCGGCGCTGATCTTCAACGAGCTGTTCTTTCCCCAGTTCGAGCCGCTGGTCGGCACCTTGCTCGCCTTCGCCACCTATGCGCTGGGCTTCATCGCGCGCCCGGTCGGCGGGATCGTGTTCGGCCATTTCGGCGACCGCATCGGCCGCAAGAAGCTGCTGATGTTCAGCCTCATCCTGATGGGCGTCGCCACTATCCTCATCGGATTGCTTCCCACCTACGCCCAGATCGGTATCTGGGCCCCGATCGCGCTCATCATCTTGCGGCTGGTCCAGGGATTCGCGGTCGGCGGCGAATGGGGCGGCGCGGTGTTGCTCGCCGCCGAGCATGGCGATGCCGCACGGCGCGGCTTCTGGGCGAGCTGGCCGCAGGCGGGTGTTCCCGCCGGAAGCCTGCTCGCGGCCGGCGTGCTCGCGATCCTCGCCGGGACTCTCAGCGAAGCCGATTTCGTCGCCTGGGGTTGGCGGGTCGCCTTCGTCCTGTCGGCAGTGCTGGTCGTGGTCGGCTGGTGGATACGGACGTCCGTCGCTGAGAGCCGGACGTTCGAGGAGCAGCTGGAGGCCGCCGAGATGCCGCCCAAGGCGCCGGCGCTGGACGTGATCCGGGAGTGTCCGCGCGCCGTGATCCTTGGCTCGGGGCTGCGGCTCGGCGAGAACATCTCCTATTACATCATCACCACCTTCTCGATCACGTACTTGACCGAAGTGGCCGCCGAGAGCCACAGCCTCGCGCTCAACGCGATCCTGATCGGCGCGATCGTGCAATTCTTCGCCATCCCGCTGCTCGCGCTGCTTTCGGACAAGATCGGGCGACGGCCGGTCTACGCGTTCGGCGGCTTCGGCCTCGCCGCCTTCAGCTTCGTCTTCTTCTCGATGCTGGGCAGCGGCAGCTCGGCGGCGATCGTGGCCGCCATCGTCATCGCTCTCGTCCTCCACGGCGCGATGTATGGACCTCAGGCGGCCTTCATCGCCGAGCTCTTCCCCACCCGCATCCGCTATTCCGGTGTGTCGATCGCCTATCAGCTCACTTCGATCGTGGCCGGTTCGCTGGCGCCGATCATCGCGCTCGCCCTCTACAGGGAATATGAATCCGCCCTGCCGGTGGCGATCTATGTCGGCGCGGCCTGCGCGATCAGCGGCATCACTGCGCTGCTGGCGCGTGAGACCAAGGGCGTGGAGCTGTCGACGATACGCTAGTCAGGAGCAGATCCGGACCGGCACCTCCTCCCGGTCCCGATCGCTCCACACCCATTGAGTGCGGCAGCTGACGGAAGCGGATTGGTCATGGAAGGCTGGCCCGCGGTCATAGCCGCCGTGGCCATAGTCGTAATGATCGTAGGGATAGCCCCGGTCGTAACGGTAGCGCGCCTCGCCGTTGACGACGTCGACAGCGCCGCTCGAATAGTGCCTTCGGTAAGGCCGATATCCGTATCGGTAGTGCCTGTATTGCAAGTCCCTGAAGAAACCATCGTCCCAAGACCATAGCGGGTCGCGCCCATAGCCCACCCAGACAAATCCGGGCGTCCACCGGCGATGAAAACGCCCGTGATCGCGAAAATCGTGACTTCGCGCTCCGGAGGATGGCATGAGGCCGATTCCAGGCGCGTCAGCCGCGAAGGTCGGGCTTGCACCGGTGAGGAAGATTGTCAGGACCGCTGTCAGGGTACGCTTCATCCTCACCTCCAGCCGATGAGATTATGCGAACTGGCATTTATAGCAGATAGGCGAGCTTCTGTCTTGGCTAGGGCCTAGGGCCGGTCACCCCATCGGCGGAGCAGGTTCGACTGGACGAGCTGAAGCCGGGTGAAATTCTCCGGCGCCATGTTGAGGCCTTCGAGCGCGGCGACCTCGTTGAGCTCATAGAGCAGCTCGCGGCGGGAGGTGTCGGCGATGCGGCTCTGAATGAAGGTGATGGCGACCCAGCGTTCGCCCTTGGTGATCGGCTCGACCTCGTGGAGCCTGTCGGACGGATAGACGATCGCCGTCCCCGCCTCGCCCTTGAAGCGGAGATCGCGCGTGCCGAGCTGGATGCGGAGCGCGCCGCCTTCATAGGTGTTGGGCTGGCCGAGAAAGATGGTGCAGCTGAGGTCGGAGCGGACCGACATACTGCCGAGCTGGAGGAAAGCGGCGTCGGCATGGGCACCATAATGCATGTCGGCGGTGTAGCGCGTCATCAGCGGTGGCAGCATCGCGACGGGGAAGGCGAAATTGCGGAAGTCCTCATGGGCGAGCATCGCCTGCGACAATAATTGCGAGGATTTGCGGTAGGCGGCCTCGTCGTGAAGCTGGAGATTCTGCTTCACCTTAGAGTGCGGGTTGCTGATGCGGCCGTCGACGAAATTGGCCGAAGCCGCGATCTGCCGCAGCTCCTCGATCTGGCTGGCGTTCAGCAGCTCGATTTCCTTGAACATCATGCTTCCCTTCGCGCGCGCCGAATCGCCTGCGCGACGGCAGGATAGTCGCTCGCTAAGGCATCGAGCCAGCCAAGAGCGTCGCTGATGGCGGGGCCATGCGTGGCCCGCGCCTCAGCCAGGATCTCGCGGCGAAGCTCAGGGCTGTATTCATATTCCAGCGCCTTGGAATAGCGGCGCATCAGCGGCCCGTCGCATACGGTTTGGGCGGTGGCGGCCTCGACCGGATGGCTGAAGAAGGCGGCGAGTTCGGCGAAATGGCGGGCGGGGTCGGCCAGAAACAGGTCGAAGTCCATCCAGCGGACGCTGTCAGCGGGGAGCTTAGATGCATTGAGTTCGAGGGAAGTCATCTCGCAGGCCCAACCCAGCGCCGCCTTGCGGGCTTCGGACATGGGAGCGAGGTCCAGTTCAAGACCCGGGCATCGGCTTTGGAGTCGTTGGAGGCGCGAAGGGCTCACGATCTGGAGCAGCTTCCGCGAATTCTCGCCGGCGAGGATGTTTTCGAGATAATGCTCCGGCGTCGCGAAGAGGAACAGGGTGTTTGAGGCGGGTGGGATGAGACGGCGGGCGATCTCGCTCGTGAAGCTGGTTGCCTTGACGATGGCGCGCTGCTCCGGCCGGAAAGTACGCGAGAGGAGCGCCGTAAGAGTGTCGAGCCGCCCATCGGTGTCGACCCAGGGCGACGGCGGCGACACGGGCCCCAGCATTTCCGCGAAAGCGCGGAGCAGAAGCGGCTCACGAAGAGCCAGCACCCCGGGCAACTCACCGAGCAGCCGTGAGATCAGAGTCGAGCCGACATTGCCGATGTGGAAAATATATTGGGCGTCACGCCGCGCGTCCCGCGGAACGTCATCCGCCAAAGCCTTCCATTCAACGGCTCGCATTTCTGCGCCTGGGCGGAGCGCCCGCTGGTCGAGGAAGCTGGCCGCGCGGTAGTCCGCCTCGCTCATGCGAAGCAGCACGACCCGGTCTGTGGCTAGATCGATCTGGTGCGGGAACCACTCGGGCGAGCGTCCGATCATGGCCACCCCGCGCGGAGCCAAAAGAAAGGCCGCCCGCTCATAGGAGCGGGCGGCCTTGTTCGTTGGGCATCATGCAGGATCAGCCCTGTCCGGCTGTCTCGTCCTCGGCGGTCTCGCCGTCGGCCTCAGCCTCAGCAGCGGCGACGGCCTCGGCGGCGGGCTCCTCCGAGGCGATGGTGCCGGGCTCGGCATTGGCATCGAACTCTTCGGTGAAGGTCGCGACATCCTTCTCGAACATCTCGGCCATGACATCGACGCCCTGCGCTTGGAGCTCGGCCTCTTCGGGCGAGCGGGCGACGTTGACGTGGATCATCACCGACACTTCCGGGTGGAGCGAAACCTTCACGTCCTGGACGCCGATCGCCTTGATCGGACGGTCGAGGATGATCTGGTTCTTGGCGACCTTGTGACCCTGGGCCTCGAGCGCTTCGGCGAGGTCGCGCGCGGACACCGATCCATAGAGCGCGCCAGCGTTGGACGCCTGGCGAATCAGCTGGACCTTGGCGCCCTCGATCCCCTTGGAATCCTTCTCGGCGACCTTGCGGCGCTCGGCATTGTCGGCCTCGATCTTCTCGCGATTGGCTTCGAAGACCTTGCGGTTCGACTCGTTGGCGCGCAGCGCCTTGCCATTGGGAAGGAGGAAGTTGCGGGCGTAGCCGTTCTTCACCTTCACCACGTCGCCGATGGCGCCGAGCTTCTCGATGCGTTCGAGCAGAATAACGTCCATGGGTCTGCTCCTTATTTCACGACGTAGGGGAGAAGGCCGAGATGCCGCGAGCGCTTGATCGCCTTGGCGAGCTCGCGCTGCTTCTTGGCCGAAACGGCGGTGATGCGCGACGGGACGATCTTGCCCCGCTCGGAGACGAAGCCCTGGAGCAGGCGTACGTCCTTATAATCGATGACGGGAGCGTCCTTGCCGGAGAACGGGCAGCTCTTGCGGCGGCGGAAAAATGGGCGTGCCATATGTCTGATCCTTCTCGCTTAGCTGTCGCGGTCGTCGCGGTCACGGCGGGGACCGCGATCGTCGCGGTCGCCCCGTCCGCCGCGGTCGCGGCCGCCACGCTCGCTGCGCTCGTTGCGGCGCATCATCGCCGACGGGCCGGCCTCATGCGCATCGACCTTGATGGTCAGGTAGCGGATGACGTCCTCGTTGATCTGCGTCTGGCGCTCCAGCTCGGCGACGAGCGGCGGGGGCGCGTCGACCTCGAGCATGACGTAATGCGCCTTGCGGTTCTTCTGGATGCGGTAGGCGAGGCTGCGAAGACCCCAGGTCTCGGTCTTTACGACCTTGCCGCCATTGTCCTCGATGATCTTGGTGGCGCTTTCCGCCAGCGCGTCGACCTGGGCTTGCGCCAGGTCCTGACGCGCGAGAAACACATGCTCGTACAGAGGCATGGAGTGCGTCCTTCATATTGGCCGATCGCTGACGCCGCACCGTGCGAACGCCCCTCCGGCTATCGTCTCATTCTTGTTTGTCGCGATTTTCGAGCCGGCGGCGTCGCCACCTCGAAATCGCTTCAGTTCAATGCAGACCGGGGCTGAAGGCAGCGCCTCCGCCCTGGACGAGCGGCCTAATGGCGGAAAGCACTCTGAAAAGCAAGTGCGGCTTGCGCTTCGCCGAAGCCTTGGCTTACCAGCCGCGCCAACAGGAGGACAGACATGCGCGCTTTCATCTTTCCCGGGCAGGGGAGCCAGTCTGTCGGCATGGGCAAGGCCCTGGCCGACGCGAGCACCGTCGCTCGTGCACTGTTCGAGGAAGTGGACGACGCGCTCGGCCAGCATCTAACGCGGCTGATGGCCGAAGGGCCGCAGGAGGAGCTGACGCTTACCGAAAATGCTCAGCCGGCAATCATGGCCAACGCGGTGGCGACGCTGCGGGTGTCCGGCATCTCGCTCGACAAGGCTGATTTCGTCGCCGGGCACAGCCTCGGCGAATATTCGGCGCTGTGCGTGGCCGAGGCGTTCGACGTCGCCACGACGGCGCGGCTGCTGAAGCTGCGTGGGCGTGCGATGCAAGTAGCCGTTCCGGTGGGCGAGGGCGCGATGGCGGCGCTGCTCGGTCTCGGCCTGGAGGCCGCGCAGCAAGTCGCCGCCGAGGCCGCCCAGGGCGAGGTCTGCACGGTCGCCAACGACAATGATCCGGGCCAGGTGGTCGTGTCGGGGCACAAGGCGGCGGTCGAGCGGTCGCTGGAGATCGCCAAGGCCAAGGGCGCCAAGCGGGCGCTGCTGCTTCCCGTGTCGGCGCCCTTCCATTGCCCTTTGATGCAGCCCGCGGCCGACGCGATGGCTGAGGCGCTGGCGCATGCCGGCCTTCGGGCGCCGGCCCTGCCGGTCTATGTCAACGTCACCGCCGCGCCGGCCAATGACCCCGCCGATATCCGGCGGCTGCTGGTCGAGCAGGTCACCGGAATGGTCCGCTGGCGCGAGAGCGTTGGCGCCATGGCGGAAGCGGGCGTCACCCACTTCGTCGAATTCGGCGGTAAGGTGCTGTCGCCCATGGTGAAGCGCATCGCGCCCGACGTGAAAACGACCAGCGTCATCTCGATGGACGACATCGACACGCTCGTGAAGGAGATTTGAGCATGTTCGATCTTTCGGGAATGACGGCGCTGGTGACCGGCGCGTCGGGCGGCATCGGTTCCGCCATCGCCAAGGCGCTGGCGGGGCAGGGTGCGCGGGTCGCGCTTTCCGGGACTCGGGAGGAGACGCTGAAGCGCGTTCAGGCGGAGATCGGCGGCGATCATATCGTCCTGCCGTGCAATCTTTCCGATTCCGCCGCGGTCGATGTGCTGGTCCCGCAGGCGGTCGAGGCGCTGGGGCAGCTCGACATCCTCGTCAACAATGCCGGCGTCACGCGTGACAATCTCGCCATGCGGATGAAGGACGAGGAATGGTCCGACGTGATCCGCATCAATCTCGAAGCCGCCTTCCGTCTCGCCCGCGCCGCGCTCAAACCGATGATGCGCGCGCGACATGGCCGGATCATCTCCATCACGTCCGTGGTGGGCGCGACCGGCAATCCGGGGCAGGCCAACTACGCCGCCTCGAAGGCGGGGTTGGTCGGCATGTCCAAGGCGCTGGCGCAGGAAGTCGCGAGCCGCGGAATCACGGTTAACTGTATCGCTCCCGGCTTCATCGCCTCGGCGATGACCGACGCGTTGCCGGAGGCGCAGAAGGAGTCCTTGCTCGGCCGCATTCCGGCTGGCAAGCTGGGTGAGGGGAACGACGTGGCCGCGGCCGCCGTTTACCTCGCGAGCCGCGAAGCCGCTTATGTGACGGGACAGACCCTCCACGTGAACGGCGGTATGGCGATGCTCTAGGGCGTCGTCGTAAGGCCTTGTAATTCCATGAGATGACCCCGGCCACTTGCCATCAGGCTTTGCGAACGGCTAGGGCGGATGACAACGATATCTAGGGAAGGCAAAAATATGAGCGAGACCGCCGAGCGCGTTAAGAAGATTGTCGTCGAGCATCTGGGCGTCGAAGCCGACAAGGTCACCGAGGAAGCGAGCTTCATCGACGATCTGGGCGCCGACAGCCTCGACATCGTCGAGCTGGTGATGGCATTCGAGGAAGAGTTCGGGGTCGAGATCCCCGACGACGCCGCCGAAAAGATCATGACGGTCAAGGACGCGATCGACTATATCGAGGCGAACAAGGCCTGAGCCGCAAGGCCCACGGCGTCCGGCCCGGCGAGATCGAGCCGTAGTTTGATAAACGGCTCCCCGTCGCAAGGCCGGGGGGCCGTTTTCGTCTGAATACAGGAGTTTTGAATGCGCCGCGTAGTCGTCACCGGTCTCGGACTCGTCACCCCGCTGGGACCGGACGTCGAGACCAGCTGGAAGAACATCCTCGCTTCGAAAAGCGGCGCCACCCGGATCACGCGGTTCGATCCGACCGACTATGCCTGCCAGATCGCGTGCGAGGTAAAGGCGCCCGACCACGAATACGGCTTCGATCCCGGCAAGCGCGTCGACCACAAGGTGCAGCGGCAGGTCGATCCGTTCATCGTCTACGGCATAGACGCCGCCGGCCAGGCGCTGGAGGATGCCGGCCTCACCGACATGGGCGACGAAGAGCGTTACCGCGCTGGCGTTTCGATCGGCTCGGGCATCGGCGGTCTGCCGGGAATCGAGAAGGAATCGATCGTCCTTCACGAGAAGGGCCCGCGTCGCGTATCCCCTCATTTCGTCCACGGCCGGTTGATCAATCTCATCTCGGGCCAGGTTTCGATCAAATATGGTCTGATGGGCCCGAATCATGCCGTCGTCACCGCCTGCTCGACGGGCGCGCACTCGATCGGCGATGCTGCGCGCATGATCTCCATGGACGACGCCGATGTGATGCTGGCGGGCGGCGCCGAGAGCGCGCTCTGCCCGCTGGGCATCGCTGGTTTCGCCCAGGCGCGGGCGCTCGCCACCAACTTCAACGACCAGCCCGAGAAGGCTTCGCGTCCCTATGACAAGGATCGCGACGGCTTCGTCATGGGCGAGGGCGCGGGCGTGGTCGTGCTCGAGGAATATGAGCGGGCCAAGGCGCGCGGCGCCAAAATCTATGCCGAGCTGATCGGCTACGGCATGTCGGGCGACGCCTATCATGTCACCGCGCCGCACCCCGAAGGCGCCGGTGGTTTCCGCGCCATGCAGGTGGCTGTGAAGCGCTCGGGCCTCGATCTGTCTGACATCGACTATATCAACGCCCACGGCACCTCGACGCCGCTAGGCGACGAGCTGGAGCTGGGCGCGGTCCGGCGCCTGTTCGGCAACGCCATCGGCGGCTTGTCGATGAGCTCGACCAAATCCGCCATCGGCCACCTGCTCGGCGGTGCGGGCGCGGTCGAATCGATCTTCTGTATCCTCGCCATGCGCGACCAGATCGTCCCGCCGACATTGAACCTCGACAATCCCGGCGACGGCTGCGCGGGCGTCGATCTGGTGCCCCATGTGGCCAAGGAACGGCCGGTGAAGGCGGTGCTCAACAACAGCTTCGGCTTCGGCGGCACCAATGCCAGCCTGATCATGCGGGCGGTGTGAGTCAGCGCCAGTGAAGCGATGGCTGCTGGTTTTACTCGGCCTGGCGGCGCTCGCCGCCGCCGGCGCGTATACCGCCTTGTGGACGAGCGCGGGTCCACAGGAGGGACCGCACACGCTCGTCATCGAACAGGGCGCCACCTTGACCAAGGTAGCGGAGCAGCTCGACGCGATGGGCGCCATTCCCGGCAGTGCCACGACCTTCCGAGCCATGGCCCGCCTGTTCGGATCGCCCGATCCGGTGCAGGCCGGGGAATTTCTCATCCCAAAAGGCGCGAGCGCCGCGGAAATTCTCGATCAGCTTCAACACGGCCAGCCGATCAGGCGCCTCGTCACCATTCCCGAGGGCATGCCGTCGATCCTGGTTCACGAGAGGCTGATGGCGGTCCCTTATCTCATCGGCACAATTCCGGTGCCGAACGAGGGGTCGATCCTCCCCGACAGCTACAGCTATCGGCGGGGCGAGAGCCGTTCCACCGTGCTGAAGCGTATGCAGGAGGCGATGACCAGGGAGCTGAACGCGCTCTGGGCGAAGCGGCAGCCGCACTCGGTTGTCGACACCAGGGAGGAAGCCCTCATCCTCGCCTCGATCGTCGAGAAGGAGACGGCGAAGCCCGCCGAGCGGCGGATGGTGGCCGGCGTCTACAGCAACCGGCTGGAGAAGGGGATGCCGCTCCAGGCCGACCCGACCGTCATCTATCCGATCACCAAGGGCAAGCCGCTCGGTCGCCGTATCCGCCAGTCGGAGCTGGACGCCCGGAATGGCTACAACACCTATGCGATGGCGGGCCTGCCCGAAGGACCGATCGCCAATCCCGGCCGTCTGTCAATCGCGGCGGTGCTCAACCCGGCCAGGACCGAGGCGCTCTACTTCGTCGCCGACGGCACCGGCGGCCACATCTTCGCCAACACCCTGGCCGAGCATAATGCCAACGTCGCCAAATGGTACGCCATCCGCCGCGCGCGAGGTGAGATGTAGGCTAGCGGAGGCGGCGGCGCTCGACGATGGCCGTCCGCGACGCGACCGCTTCCAGCGGCTCGATCGTAACATGGCCGCTATGGGCCGTGGCGTGGATGACGCGGGCCTCGTCCATCATCAGGGCGACGTGGCCATGGAAGAAGACGAGGTCGCCGTGCTGGAGCGGCGCCTCGGGGTCGAGCCGTTCCCCGAGCACATGTTGCTGGTCGCTGTCGCGCGGCGCATGCGTTCCGCACAGGCCGAGCGAAAGCTGGACGAGGCCGGAGCAGTCGATGCCACGGATGCTGCGGCCGCCGAGAAGATAGGGCGAGCCGAGAAGGCGCTCGGCGACATGCACCGGGTCATGCTCCCAGGCCCCCAATTCCCGCACATGGGTGTAAGGGATGAAGCCGCTGTCGGTGGCGAGGAAGCCGTGACCCTCATGGCCTGAGACCCGCGACCCCATCGGCAAATGCCCGATGGCGGGCGCATGGACATCGCTTTCCGGCAAGATTGGCGCGGCGGCGGCGGCGACGATGTGGGTGGGCGCTTGCGGCTCGACCAAAGCGATCGCCTCGACATAGCCGACATAATGGTCGTGGCGGCAATAGCCCCAGGCCCAACGGCCGGAGAATTCGAGGACGGCGAACTCCTCGCCCGGCAGGAGCTCGGAAGCAGGCTGGCCCTCGCTCGACGGCGTGGAAAAAACGAAGGTCGGACGCGAGCCGCACTGCCGGACGAGCGCGCGGGCGTAGTGCGGCGCGAAGAGCTGGCCGGCGAGGGCCACATCGGCGAGGTCGCGGCGATAGGCGTGGACGCGCGCGTCGAGGATCAGGGAGGGGCCGGCGAGACTGAAACGCTCAGCTGTGCTGGAGGATGAATCCTCGTTCCTTGGCGGAGCGGCGGGACGAGCCGTCCAGCTCGATATTTCGTTCGAAGCCGTCAAGGAATTCCTGTCCCGTATTGGTCTTGGCGACGAAGACGTTTCGCCGATCCGCTTCGTCGCGGACCCGGCGGAGATAGCCGAGCGAGCCCAGCGTGTTCAAGGCGCGCGTGATGACGGGTTTGGAAACGCCCAATATGTGCGCCAGTCCGCGCACCGTATGCGGGCCGGGGGTGAGATAGACCAGCAGCATCAAGGCCATCTGGCGGTTGGTGAGATCAGGCTGACCGGACCGCACATAGCCGATCAGCGTATGCATCCAGTTCTTCAGCGCGCGTTCCGACACGATGTTTCTCCGATATTCGCGCGAGTGATGTTTCGGAAGGTAAACCAGTCAAAACGCAAATCGTTTCGTTAAGCCGCCGGAATTTCGACGCATGGACGGGCATTTCCGTCTCATTTTCGATAGCGGGCCCTCAGCATGTGCCAGGCGGCGCGGAGGCCAAGGGCGTCGCCGCCCTTGGGTCGGCCGGGCTTGGCGGCGGGGCGCCAAGCGAAGGTATCGAAATGGGCCCAGGGAATGTCTTCCGGCACGAATTTCTGTAGAAAGAGCGCGGCGGTGACGGAGCCCGCCATGGCGCTGTCGGCCGCGTTGCCGAGGTCGGCGACGTCGGAGGCGAGCATCTCCTCATAATGTTTCCATAGCGGCATCCGCCAGACGCAGTCGGAGACGGCCTCGCCGCTCGTCAGTAGCGCCTCGGCGAGATCGTCGCGATTGGTGAAGATGGGCGGAAGGTCGGGGCCGAGAGCGATGCGGGCGGCGCCGGTCAGGGTCGCGAAATCGAGGATCAGCTCGGGCTTGCCTTCGGCGGCCTTGGCCAGGGCGTCGCCCAGGATCAGACGGCCTTCGGCGTCGGTATTGCCGATCTCGACGGTAAGGCCCTTGCGGCTCCTGAGGATATCGCCGGGACGGAAGGCGCCGCCGGAAATGGCGTTCTCGACCGCGGGGATGAGGAGGTGGAGGCGCACGGGCAGGCGGCTCTTCATGATCAGCCGGGCGAGCGCGAGGGCATGTGCCGCGCCGCCCATGTCCTTCTTCATCAGGCGCATGCCGGCCGCGGGCTTGATGTCGAGGCCGCCCGAATCGAAAACGACACCCTTGCCGACGAGGGCGAGGCGCGGGTTCTTCGGATCGCCCCATTCCAACTCGATGAGACGCGGCGCGCGTTCCGCTGTCGCCGCCATGCCGACGGCGTGGATCATCGGATAGCCCGAGACGAGGTCGGTGCCGGAGGTGATGATGACGCTGGCGCCGCATTCGGCGGCGACCTCTTCGGCCGCCTTCTGCAGTTCGGCGGGGCCGAGCGCGCCGGCCGGGATGTTGACCAGATCGCGGACGAGGTTCGTGGCCTCGGCGCTCAGCACCGTCTCGTCGATCCGCGCGGGTTCGTCGGTGAGGAGGACGCGCGGCCCTTTCTTCGACGGCTCCTTCTTGTAGCGCTCGAACTTGTACTGTCCGAGCAGCCAACCCAGCACCGCCGGACCGGGCCCGCGATCGGCGACGCGATAGGTGCCTTCGGATAGCGCCTCCGCAGCCTTGGCGAGGCACCAGGGGCTGAGCTCCTCGACGTTGGCGACGCCGAGCAGGGCGGACCAGCCCTCCTTTTCTCCGGGCAGGATAGCGAGCTGGAACCCTTCTCCCTTGAAACCCTGCGCCGACACCGCCTGTCGCACCCTTTCCGGCTGGCCACCGAGCCAGGCGTCGAAACCTTTCTTGTCGACGAGATGGAGGAGGGTGGCGGGCTGGCCCTGGTCGGGCTTCAGGAGGTTGTTCAGGTCGATCATCAGGCGGCCTTAGCGGAACGGCCCGGCGCCCGCCACGTTCGGAGCGACGAAAAGGAAGGTGCAATGTGTCAATGGAAGAAGACCTCTATGCGATCGAAGAAGGGTTCTGGCTGAAGGGCGAGTAGCATTTCCTCGATCATGTCGACGAGAAATGCCTGCTGGCCTTCCCGCAGATGGGGCAGATGCATGGCGTTCATCCCCGCGAGCGTATCGCGGCGACCGCGCAGATGCCGAACCGATGGAAGGGCTCGCGCATTTCCGACCGCAACCTGCTCCAGCCCGCGGACGATGTCGCGATCATCAGCTACCGGGCTAGTGTGAAGCGCGCCGACGATATGGCCTACGACGCGCTAATCAGTTCCGCCTATGTGCGGCGTGCCGAGGGATGGAAGCTCGCCTTCCATCAGCATTCGCCGATCGAGAAGGTGGAAAGCACCGCCACCTAGGCGGGCGCGCCGAAGAGGGTCGCGCCTTCCGAACGGCCGACCTCAGCCCGGGAGCTTGGCGGCGGGGATGGCAACTGTCCTTTCCATCAAGTGAGTCCGGCGAATTACCGTAAGAACCGCGAGGGCCTTCCGCCGGGGTGGCGTGCCGCAGCCAACCTTCCCATATGCGTGCCAGAGTCGTTGAGTGATAATGAAGATGCCGTGCGCCCCTGGCACTGACGAACAGATCGGGGATGCTCGGCGAGGCGATTTGCCGCGGCGCACGATTCTCGCCTTTGCAGCCGCCTTCTTCCTGTTGATCTTCGGCGTCAGCGCGCTGCGCTCGTGGTTGCGCGATCCGCTGGCGTTCGACGCGTTCCAGCTCAACCGTTTGGCGAGCAGCCTCCTCGGCACGGCCTTCTTCGCATCGATGATCGGCGGACTTGCCCAGCGGGCGACCGCGCCGCTCGCCGCCCATGCGAAACTTATCCTGAGTCGGGCGATGCTTGCCGCCGTGGCCGTCGCCGTGGCCCGTACCGCGATCGACCTCAACGCCGACCCGGCGCGCGGGCTTGTCGCGAGCCTGCCGCAGAGCGGTCGCTGGCTGATGGTCTGGCTCGGCTACTACCTGGCTGGCTGCGCCGTTTTCCTTGCCCTTCGTAGCGAACGTTTCCTGGCCGGGCAGGATAGGCGTGGGGCGCCGACGCCGGCAATCGCTTCCGATGGGGCGGCCGATGCGCTGTGGGTGGAGCGTCACCGCGAGCGCGTGCGCATCCCGATCGAGCTGATCGAATGGGTGGAGGCGGAAGGTGATTATATCCGCGTCCATACGGCCGACGAGGACGGCGGTGGAACGATCCGCATGACCCTCACCGCCGCCGCGAAGATGCTGGCCGGTGCGGGCATCGTTCGCACGCATCGCTCCGCCCTGTGTCGGCGCGACGCGGTGGTGGCGCTGGCGCGCTCGCGCTACGGCGCGCTCCAGACGCGGATGCAGAGCGGCGCCCTGATCCCGGTCGGGCGCAATCATCGCCATGCAGTGATGGCGCTGATGAAATCGCGATCGGATGTGCCGGGCTGACGCTCGTCGCGCAGGCTTGCCGTTCGTCGCGATCGGCTTGGACTCCATCCGGCATCGCGCCAGTCGGCTGTCATGTCCAGATTCCTTCTTACCGAGACCGATCGCTCCCGGGCCGCCGACCTGCTGATCCGCCAGCTGGCCGAGCTCATGGCTTCCGAAGGCAGGGGCGACCCTGCACTGCTCAAGGCGCGGCTCGAGGCGGTTCTGCGGCAGAGCGTTGGAGATTGCCCTGCCCCCTCGGCGGCCAAGCCCGCGCTCGTCTCCGTTACGCCTTTGAGCCTTGAAGCCTACCTGCCGCTGATGTTCCCGGACCCGTAGACCGGTCCACCGCAGCCGGGGCGCGAAGCGGCTGCCGGTCAGGCGAGCGGAACGCCGTAGAGGTCGTGCTCGTCGGCGTCCTCGACGAGGACCCGGACGATGTCGCCCTGGCCGACGCCGTGGGCATCGCGGAGGTGCACTTCGCCGTCGATCTCGGGCGCGTCGGCCTTGGAGCGGCCAGTGGCGCCGCCTTCTCCGTCGGCGAGATCGATGATGACGTCGATCGTGCGGCCGATCTTGGCCTGGAGCTTGGCGGCGGAGATGGCGGCGGTCTTTTCCATCAGGCGGGCGTAGCGCTCTTCCTTCACTTCCTCCGGCACGGCGCCGGGGAGGGCGTTGGCGGCGGCGCCTTCGACCGGCTCGAAGCGGAAGGCGCCGACGCGGTCGAGCTGGGCTTCCTCCAGCCAGTCCATCAGATACTGGAAATCTTCCTCGGTCTCGCCGGGGAAGCCGACGACGAAGGAGGAGCGGATCGTGATGTCCGGGCAGATTTCGCGCCAGCCCTTCAGCCGCTCCAGCACCTTGGCCTCGTTGGCCGGGCGATTCATGGCCTTGAGCACCTTAGGACTCGCATGCTGGAAAGGGATGTCGAGATAGGGGAGGACCAGCCTCTCGGCCATCAGCGGGATGACCTTGTCGACGTGCGGGTAGGGATACACGTAGTGGAGACGGACCCACGCGCCGAGCTTCCCAAGCTCGAGGGCGAGGTCGGTCATGTGGGCGCGGACTTCGCCGCCTTTCCAGGGCCAGGAGCCGTGTTTGAGATCCACGCCATAGGCCGAGGTGTCCTGGCTGATGACCAGGAGTTCCCTCGTGCCGGCGGCGACCAGCTTTTCGGCCTCTCGCAGGACGGCGTCGGGGCGGCGGGAGGCGAGGTCGCCGCGGATCGACGGGATTATGCAGAAGCTGCAACGGTGGTTGCAGCCCTCGGAAATCTTCAAATAGCTGTAGTGGCGCGGGGTGAGCTTGAGGCCGCCTTCGGGCACCAAGTTGAGGAAGGCATTGGGCGGCATCGGCGCGGCTTCGTGGACCGCACCCACCACCTGCTCATATTGATGCGGGCCGGTGACGGCGAGCACTTCGGGGAAGCGCTCGCGGATGAGGTCGGCTTCCTTGCCCATGCAGCCGGTGACGACGACGCGGCCATTCTCGGCGATCGCCTCGCCGATGGCGGCGAGGCTCTCCTCCTTGGCGGAATCGAGGAAGCCGCAGGTATTGACCAGCACCACGTCCGCCTGGTCGTAATCGGGCGACAGCGCATAGCCGTCGCTCCTGAGCTTGGTCAGGATGCGTTCGGAATCGACCAGCGCCTTGGGGCAGCCGAGCGAAACCATGCCGACTTTCGGCGGAGAAGGGAGCGTCGTTACCATGAGTGGCGCCCAAATAGGGGCAGACGCGGCATTTTCCTAGAGCGCTGTTGATCGGCAGGCCGGCGCCAGCCTCAAAGGAAGCGATGCATCGACATCATTCACAGGGTGGGGGTTGGTGCTTGTCGTACGGCAAAAAAAAGCGGCGGTGGGATTTTCCACCGCCGCTCCCGTCCGCTGATTATTGCGGGTTCGATTTCAACGCGGCCAATTCCGACGCGCTGACTTCGCCATTTCCGTCGGCGTCGGCCTGGGTGAAGACGGCCGACAGATCTTGATCGCTGGGCGGCGAATCCCAGGCCTGCGTGCGCGCCCAAGCCGAGAATTCGGTCTGATTGAGACTGCCGTTCTGGTCAGTGTCGTGGGCCGCGAAACCGTCCCCACCCTCGGTAGCCGGACTCGTCTCCGCAGGTGGCGTTTCCGTCTGGCCCGCCGGCGGATCGGTCGGCGGCTGCTGGATATCCGCGGCTGCGACCGGGGCGGCCAGGATCAGGATGGTGGCAAAGAAGATATTGCGGTGCATACTGTGCTCCGTTGCGATTGCGAGGTGACAAGGATGGATAGGAAGGGGCCCCCGCGGTCCCCGCCCAAAGCCAAAACCACCCTTGAAAATCTCCGTTCCCGGTCTGTTTTCGGCTCGTCCCGTGGAACCGTCGTTATTGGCATGAGTCGTTTCGCCGGGGCGACCACCGGCGCCGAATTCAGCGCGGTTCCGCTTCGGCCTTCGTGGTCGGCACGATCTCGACGATGACATCGCCGGAGATGAGCATTTCCGCCTCGGGCTCCCAAAAACCGTAGGGCTTGCCCTGGCGGTAGAGGCGGACCGCGATGCCCTTCGACACCTCGGAGAGCGGCTTGCCGTGCTCGTCGGGGCCGATCATGCGCTCCGCGAGCTGGACGCGGCCGCTGCTGGTGGCGAGGTCGGCGAGATAGTCGGCGATGTGCTCCCCATGGGTGGAGCCGGCGAGGAGAAGGCCGGCGAAGCTCACCGGATTGATGACGGTTGTCGCGCCGGCCTGGCGGGCGAGCAGCTCGTTGTCGGAATTGCGGACGGTGACGCTGATCGGGATATCGTGGGCGAGATGGCGGGCGGTCAACGTGATGAGGATCGAGGTGTCGTCGCTGCCGGCGGAGACGATCATCGCGCGGGCGCGGTCGATCCGGACCGCCGTGAGTGTCTTGTCCCTCGTTGCGTCGGCCTGCATCACCGCACAGCCAAGCGACTCGGCCCGTTCAAGCGCCGCCGCTTCGGCGTCCATGACGACGATGCAGGATGCGTCCGTGCCCCGCGCGATGAGCTCGTCCACCGCCTGGTTGCCACTGGTGCCGTAGCCGGCGACGACGATATGGTCGTGGAGGTTCCGCTGAATGATCGCCATGCGCCATCTATCCCATGTGCGTTTGAAAACGAAGCTGTAGGCCGTGCCGAGGAAGATCAGCACGGCGAAGATTCGGATGGGGGTCACGATCAGCGCGTCGAACAGCCGCGCCTGGTCGCTCACTGGGGCGATGTCGCCATAGCCGGTAGTCGTGACGCTGATCATCGTGAAATAGACGACGTCGAGGAAGCTGATGTGCCCGTCGAAATTGTCGCGTAAGCCGTCGCGCTCGAACCAGTGCACCGCCACGGCGACGCCGAGCAGGGCTACCACGAACAGCGCCCGCCAGCTGATCTGCGCCCAGACGGGAAGGCTTCCCTTGCGCTGCAGGGTAGAATAATCCGGCCCCCTGCGGCGACGGCGGCGCGGCATCAGGGATAAAGCTCCGCCAGGCGCCCGAGAGAGGGGCCATGGGTAAGGTCGAGATGGAGCGGCGTCACAGCGATATAGCCGTCGGCGACGGCTTCGAGGTCGGTGGAGTGGCCGGGCGTCTCGATCATGGGGCCGAGGCCGAACCAGAAATAGTCGTAGCCGCGCGTGTCGGTGCGCTGGACGATGCGCAGCCGGCCGTAATCGCGAAGGCCCTGCTGGGTGACGCGGATGCCCCTGACCTTCGTCGGAAGGAGGGCCGGGAAGTTGACGTTGACGAGCGTGCGGGGCGCCATTGGCGCGGCGATGAGAGGGCGCAGCACCTCGTCCGCCCATGCTTCGGCGGCGGCGAAGGGGACGGTGTCGCCCATGCCTTCGCGAGCATAGGCCTGGCTGAGCGCGACCGAGGGGATGCCGGCGAGCGCGCCCTCCATCGCCGCGGAAACGGTGCCGGAATAGGTAACGTCCTCGCCGAGATTGGCGCCGCGGTTGACGCCGGAGAGGATGAGGTCGGGCGGATCGTCCTTCATGATCCAGGCGATCGCCATCATCACCGAGTCGGTAGGCGTGCCCGTGACGCAGAAGCGGCGTTCGCCCAGCTTCCTGAGCCTTACTGGGAAGGTAAGGGTCAGCGAGTGGCCGGCGCCCGATTGCTCCTCGGTCGGCGCCACGACCCAGATATCGTCGGAGAATTCCCTGGCGATCTTTTCCAATACCTTGAGCCCGGCCGCGTTTACGCCGTCATCGTTGGTGAGGAGGATGCGCATCGGTCCTAGCTATGCGTTGGGGCGGGGGCGAGGCAAGCCTCGCGGCGGCAACTATCGCCACATTTCCGGCGTTGACGGAGTAAATCCAGAGGAGACCGATATGCGCGTTCCGCACAACAGCTTCGTCGTCGTCGCGGACGGCGAGAAAATGCTCTTTTTCCGCAATGATGGAGACAGCGACTATCTGAAGCTGGAAGTGGAACGCAAAAGGCAAAGCGAAAATCCGGCCAACCGCGACATCAAGACCGACAGCCCGGGCCGCGCCTTCGCGAGTGTCGGCAACGGACGCAGTGCCATGGAGGAAGCCGATTTCCACCAGATCGAGGAGGATCGCTTTGCCGCGGAGACGGCCGATCTGCTGCGCGAGCGGGCGTTGCGCAACGATTTCGACGCGCTGATCGTGGTGGCGCCGCCTCGAACCCTGGGCGAGCTTCGCAAGCATTATCACAAGGAAGTGGAGAAGCGGCTCGCCGGCGAGATCGCCAAGGATCTGACCGGTCACCCCGTCGAAGAGATTGAAAAAATCATCCGCGCTGAATAACGTGCCTCTCGTGGCCGCGGGAGCGGCGACGCTCCCCCGCTTGTCTGGAAGACAGTTTCTGTTCAGTTCCAATGATTTATAGCGGGACAGGCTTATATTCAGGAGAGACCATGACCATCCGCAAGACTTTTCTCGTTTCCGCCGCCCTGCTGGCCTCGGCCGCGCTGCAGCCGGCCCTCGCCCAGGCGAGTTTCGCCAGCGGCGCCAAGGTGAGTGACACGGCCGGCGGCGCCGTCGGCACGATCACCAGCGTCGATGGCGAGTTTGTCATCCTCAAGACGGACAAGCATGAGGTCCGCCTGCCCAAAGCCTCGTTCACCTCCGTCGAGGACGGGTTCATCATGGCGATGACCCAGGCCCAGGTGAACGCCGCCGTCGAGCAGAGCCTGGCCAAGGCGGACAATCTTGTCACCGTCGGCGCTATGGTGCGTGACACGAGCGGCGGCTTTGTCGGCTCGATCCAGAAGGTCGAGGGCGAGCTCGCGACCCTGAAGCTGGCCGGCAACTCGCTGGTGCAGCTTCCCGTCTCGGCCTTCGGCTCAGGTCCGAGCGGTCCGGTGATCGCCATGACCGCTGCCGAGCTCCAGACCCAGGTGGCCGCGGCCGTTCCCGCGCTCGCTGTCGAAGCGGCCGCGGAGACCGAGACGGGGACGGCCGTCACCGCGCAGGCGACCGAGTCGACCGAACCGACCGAGTAATCAGCCTCGTCGGAACAGGTGAAGGCCGCGCCTGAAAGGGTCGGGCGCGGCCTTCTTCCTGTCCGGATTCCCCCCGAGGCTCTAGTCCGCCGAGCGGGCGAGCCTTTTTCGCGCGACCAGGGCAGCCGCCGCGGCACCGAACAGGATGACGATGGGCGGCGCCGGGACCGGCACGCCGCCCGTGGACGTGCTCGTCGAGCCGCCGCTGGACGTAGACGAGCTGGTGCTGCTGGAAGTCGAGGTCGAGGAGCTGGTGCTGCTCGATGTCGAAGAACTGGTGCTGCTCGATGTGCTGGTGCCGCCGCCGAAGCTGCTCGAGCTGGACGTCGACGAGACATTGCCGCTGGAGGTCGAGGTGCTGGTCGAACCGCCGCTGGTGCTCGACGTCGAAGAGACGTTGCCGCTGGATGTCGAGCTTCCGCCGGTTGACGTCGATGTGGAGCCGCCGCTGGTGCTGGAAGAACTTCCGCCGGTCGACGTGCTGGTCGATGCGGTGAAGATGGTGTTGCCACTGCTGGTGCCGCCGAAGAAACCGCCGCTGAAGAAGCCGCTGCCGAAGCCGCTGCCGAAGCCCCCGCCGCCGATCACGATCGGCACCGCGCCGCCGGTCGCGGCCGGGACGACCACGGGCGGGAGCGGCGGCATTGGATAGGGCAATGGGGGCGGATAAGTCACGGTCCGCGTCGTGACCGTGGTTACGGGCGTCACCTTGCGTTTGGCCGCCTTGACGACCTTGGTGCGCTTGACCCTCTTCACTCTCTTTACGCGCTCCGGCCGGTCGGAGCGCTTGACGGCGCCGGCCTTCGCCTCCTTGACGAGCACGGGCCTGGCGGGCGGGTTCGCGGCCACGTTGATCGCGCCGACGCCGATGATCGCGCCGCCGCAGGTGCAGGCACCGAGTTTCGCCAAGGCCATCTTTATCGACATGATACCTACCCTGTTCTTAGCTTTTGCGGCGCCGGGTAAATTGACCCCAAACACCCGGCATCGCTCCAAGCTTCAGGAACAGTGATGTCAAAGGAGGGGGTAAGCGCAAGGGCGTTAACCATATTACATCTCGCAAATGGCCATTTGGAAGTGTTCCGTCCCAATTGAAGACAGAGTGTCCGAAGTCATGAACGGGGCCGGCGCTTCAGGTCCCCCTCGACTGTGGTTAATCGTTCGCCGCCGATGCGCCGAGTCGCGGGCCCCCTTCCCCCTCGAAAGGATCCCGGCGGCCCAATGGCGCTCGTGGCGGCGACAAAAATGTCACGCTTCACTCCGAAAATCCGCGGGATTTTCGATCGCCTTTTGAGTGACTTGTTCTTCGCCAGCCGCGAAGTTATAGGCGCGCTGGGGCAGGTGCCGACACAACGCGAAAAGCGGACGGCGCCCAGGTTCGCGGACCGGCCTTCAGGCCGGACGCCAGGTGAGTGGAGGGGTTTATGGCTACGGCTCTCAATGACGTTTACGAACCGCAATATAATCCGGCGGTGGGGATGATGCTCGATGCCGGCTATCGGCCGTGCGCCAGCGAAGAGTTCATGAGCCCGCTCCAGCTCGCCTATTTCCGCAAGAAGCTGCTCGACTGGAAAGAGGCGATCGTCCGCGAATCGCGCGACACGATGGCACAACTCAAGAGCGGCCCGATCCGAGAAGCCGACGTTACCGACCGCGCGTCGAGCGAAACCGACTGGGGTATCGAGCTTAGGACCCGCGACCGCCAGCGCAAGCTTATCTCCAAGATCGACGCTGCGCTGCGCCGGATAGACCAGGGCGAATATGGCTTTTGCGAAGTGACCGGCGAGCCGATCTCGCTCGCCCGACTCGAAGCTCGTCCGGTTGCGACCATGACGGTCGAGGCGCAGGAGCGGCATGAGCGGCAGGAACGCGTTTCCCGCGACGACTGACGGGCCACACGTTAACCCGATTTCGACTATTTGAGGCTAGGCCTCGGGCGGGCCGCGCATGGAGGCGGTCCGCATAGGTAGCCGTCCGTGATCGACACCAAGATCGTCCAAGGCGGAGTCGCCAGGCCGCCCACCCGGCGCACGTCCAGCCGGGACAGCCTTTTTCTTTCCGCGACGATCCAAAGGGTCGACGACGCGCTTGGCGAGCCGATGTCCGTGCGCGTTCGCAATCTCTCGGCGATTGGCCTGATGGCTGATTATAACGGTGTCGCGGTACCCGGAGAGCCGGTGATCGTCACGGTTCGCGGGATCGGCTCGGTCGCCGGGAAGGTGGCATGGATTAAAAAGGGCAGGGTCGGCGTCAACTTCGATGTCGAAGTCGATCCGCTGATGGCTCGAAAGCCCCTCGGTCGGCGGGCGCCATAGCGCCCGCGCTAGCTCTGCTCGGCTAGATGCCGAGCATCGCTTCCTTAACCCTGAGCTTCTCTTTTTTCAGTCGGGAAAGCGTGGCCATGTCCGGATGGGGGCGTTGATTCTCTTCACTGATGCGAGCGTCGAGACCAGCATGTTTCAGCTCCAGTGCGGACATATGCGCGTTTTGCATTCCCATCTCCTCTGCCTGGTGTCGTATGGATCATTAGAACGTGGAAGGTCGGGCTTGTCTCCCCTGATCAGACAGTCGGTCATCCCTGTTCGACGACCCGTTGATGCTCTATCTATACCCGGAATCTATACCCGGAAAAGACTAAGCTTGAGTAGCGGGAGGGCGGCCATGGCAGCGAATGAGAACGGCGACCCCGGCGCGGCGGCGAAACTCATTCAGCTGAAGATGGAACATCGCGATCTCGATGCCGCGATCGAGGCGCTGAGGAGCACGCTGGCGGCCGATCAGCTGCAGCTCGCCCGGCTCAAGCGGCGCAAGCTCCGCCTCAAGGACGAGATCGCGCTGCTCGAGGACCAGCTCGTCCCCGACATCATCGCCTGACCGACGACATCGCCACAACGGCTTAACCCATTTTCGCCGTTCACCGCGGCCGCCTCCTGTGGCACTGTCCGTCTATGGCGATTGAAGAAGCCCGCAGCCAGATGACCCACCGGTTGATCGACTCGCTCTATGTCGAGGCGATGGTGCTCGCCGATGAGGCGCGGGCCTATTTCGACCGCAATGGACGCGACGACCGGATGGCGCTGGATCCCGTCGTGCGAGTCGGATTTTCCTGCGAGTCGCTGAAAGTCACGACGCGGCTGATGCACGTCATCGCCTGGCTGCTGACCCAGCGCGCGGTGGAAGCTGGCGAATTGACCGCCCTGCAGGCGCGTAAGCCCGCGCGACGCCTCGGCGAGGCGGCGGAGAGCGACCCCGGTTTCCTGGAGCAGCTGCCCGAGGCGGCGTTGCATCTCGTGCGGTCGAGCAGCGACCTTTATGCGAGGGTCCGGCGACTCGACGAGGGCAGCGCGGACGTCCAGCCGCAACCGAGCCCTGCCCGCAGCCTGCTGCATCGCCTGGAACGCTCCTTCTGACGATTGCGCTGGTCCCGGCGGTCCGGCTAGCGTCGCATTCATGACCGACTACCGGTTCAGCTATGGCCCAAGGCTGCTGTCGGGGGAGGGGGCGACTCGGCATCTCGGCGAGCTTCTCCCCGACGGACCATGCCTCTTCGTCACCGACGCTCGGATCCTGTCGTTGGGTCTGGCCAGTGCCGCCTTGGAAGCGCTCGAGGCGGCCGGGGTGACGGCCGTTATCTTCGACGCGATCGAGCAAGACCCCTCGCGCGGGACACTGATGAAGGCGGTGGAGACAGGCGTGGCCCGAGGCTGCGTCTCCGTGGTCGCGCTGGGCGGCGGCAGCCCGATGGATGTCGCCAAGCTGGCGGCCTATCTGATCGGCAGCGGGGACGACCTCGACTCGCTCTGGGGAGTCGACAAGGCCATGGGCGATCGCCTGCCGCTGGTCCTGATCCCGACTACGGCCGGGACCGGCTCGGAAGCGACTCCGGTCTCGGTCGTCACGGTGGCGGGCGCGGAGAAGAGGGGAGTGAGCAGCCCGGCGCTGGTCGCCGACTGGGCGATTCTCGACGCCGCGCTTACCCTCGACCTTCCACGAGACGTCGCCGCCGCGACCGGCATCGACGCCATGGTTCACGCGATCGAGGCCTATACGTCCGCGCGCCTCAAGAACCCGATATCGGACATGCTGGCGCGCGAGGCGCTGACCCTCCTCGCCGCGAATCTGGCGACGGTGTGCGATCGGCCCGACGACATCGAGGCGCGCAGTGCGATGCTACTCGGCGCCCATCTCGCCGGCGTCGCCTTTGCCAACGCTCCAGTCGCCGGCGTTCACGCGCTCGCCTATCCGCTGGGCGGGCATTTCCATGTTCCGCATGGCCTGTCCAACGCGCTGATGCTGCCGCATGTTCTGGGGCACAACATGTCTGCCGCCATGACGTCATATGCGGAGCTCGGCGCGCTGCTCGACCCCGGCCTGCAAGAGGTCGGGGCACAGGCGCAGGCGCGGGCGTTCGTCGAGCGATTGGGCGAGTTGTCCCGCCGGACCGGTCTACCGCAGCGTTTGTCGGACGTCGGCGTCTCGGCCGCCGATCTCGACCTTCTGGCGCGGGAGGCGATGAAGCAGGAGCGGTTGCTGGTAAACAATCCATGTCCAATCGGCGAAGCCGATGCCTATCGCCTTTATGAGGCGGCGCTGTGACTCGGGAGGCGCTGAAAGGACGCGAGCATTACAAGGCCTGGCGCGAAATCGGCACCCGCTGGGCCGACAACGACGCCTATGGGCATGTCAACAATACGGTCTACTATCAATGGTTCGACACGGCCGTGAATGGCTGGCTGATCGAGGCCGGGCTGCTCGATCCGCGCCGGGGCGATCCGATCGGCCTGGTCGTGGAGACGGGCTGCCGCTATGCCGTTGCCTTGTCCTATCCGCAAGCCGTCGACATTGGCTTGGCCGTAGAACATGTCGGAAACTCAAGCGTTATCTATCAGTTAGGCGTCTTTGCTGGGAACGCGCCGAAAGCGGCGGCGGAAGGCCGGTTCGTCCATATCTATGTCGATCGCGAAAGCCGCCGGCCGACCCGACTGTCCGAACGGTGGCGGGATGCGCTCCGAACGCTGCGCGTCTAGCCTGCCCGTTCTAGGAGCGCGGCCTTCGCTTCGGCATATTCGGTAACAAGGCGTTCGATATAGTCTGCCGTCGACCGCACCTCGTCGATCGCTCCGATCCCCTGACCCGAGCCCCAGATGTCTCGCCACGCCTTCTTGCTGCCTTCGCCGGTGCCGAAATCCATGGTCTTGAGGTCGCCCTCGGGCAGATTGTCGGGATCGAGGCCAGCGGCGACGATCGACTGGCGAAGGTAGTTGCCGTGAACCCCGGTGAACAGGCTCGAATAGATGATGTCGCCTGCTTTTCCGGCGGTAATCCCGCCCTTGTACCCGGGGGTGGCGTTGGCTTCTTCCGTGGCGATGAAAGCCGAACCGATATAGGCGAGGTCGGCGCCGATCGCCTGGGCGGCGAGGATGGCGCGGCCGGTAGCGATGGCGCCCGACAGGATCAGCGGCCCCTCGAACCAGGCCCGGATCTCCTGCACCAGGGCGAAGGGCGATAGCCGTCCCGCATGGCCGCCTGCTCCGGCGGCCACGGCGATAAGCCCGTCCGCGCCTTTCTCGATCGCCTTGCGCGCGAAGCGGTCGTTGATGATGTCATGGAGCGTGACCCCGCCCCAGCCGTGCACGGCGTGGTTGAGCTCCTCGATCGCGCCGAGCGACGTGATGACGATCGGCACCTTCCACTTGGCGCAGGTCGCCAGATCATCCTGGAGGCGGCTGTTGGAGCGGTGGACGATCTGGTTGACCGCGAAGGGCGCGGCCGGCGCCTTCGGATGGTCTCGATCCCATTGGGCGAGCTCCTCGGTAATACGGTGGAGCCATTCGTCGAGCACCGACTGCGGACGCGCGTTCAGCGCCGGGAACGACCCGACGACCCCCGCCTTGCACTGGGCGATGACGAGATCGGGGTTCGACACGATGAAAAGCGGCGCGCCGATGACGGGCAGCCGCAGCCGGCTGAACAGAGGGGGGAGGGCCATTACCTTCCCTTAACGTAAGGCCCTCCCGCGTCAACGCGGACCGTTTCAGAAACGGGTGCTGATGGTGAAGGAGAGCCGCGGATTCCGATCGCCATCGGAGAAGGGGCTGTCGGTCAGCGGAAAACCGAGCTCGAGTCCGATGGAAATATCGTCGAGGTCCATCCGGACGCCGCCGCCGGCTGACGCCAGTGTCGCGCCGCCCCGCCCGTCTCCGTAATTGCCGACGGAGCCTGCATCGACATAGCCATAGAGCTGCGCTGTCTCGATCGGGGCGGGCAGTTTTTCGAGGTCGAAGCGCAGCTCTGCTGAGCCGGCAATGCCTTTGTCGCCCGAGGCTTCGCGATAATCGAAGCTGCGCAGGAAATTTCGTCCGCCGAGGCCCATTTCCTCGCTGGACAGTAACGGCCGCGAGGCGACCTGCCCTTGGGCCTCGAGCTGGAAGCTGAAGCTGTTGCCAAGCGGCTGCCGATATTCGGCCCAGAGCTCGAGCTTGGTGAAGATGGCGCTGCCGTCTGGACGGGAGGCGTCGGGATCGCCCTCGCGGGTCGCATCGAACGCGCCGGTCCCCTGCACGACGGCGAGGAGCCCGCGCACGCGACCGTCGCCGACCTTGGCGACACCCAGCGCGCTGGCGGTGACCTTCGCCACCCGATCATCGCGCGTGACGTCGCCCGTCCGCTTCTGCGTCGCGTCACGAAGAGCGAACTCCACCTTGCCCCAAAGGCTTGCGGCGCGAGACCGCAGCAGCGGGTGAAGGAGGTCGATCGATCCTTGATAGCTGCTGCTGTCGACATCCCTGCCGGAGAGAACGCCGCCCGGCTCCGACCAGGCGGCATAGCCGCCGAGACCCACCGTCGTTCCATCAATGCCCAAGGCCTTGGAATAGCCGGCCCGGACGAGCTGGAACTCTTCGGGCTCGAAGGGCGTGATCACGCCGCCGAGCATGAGCTGATCGTCGTCCGCCAGCACACCGTTGGCTTCGATGATGGCGGAGAGGCTCACCGGCCCGACCGCGGACGAGCCCCAATTGTCGATATAGGCCCGGCCCCGGATCCGGTCCCGGCGCGTATCGACATGCAGGATATTACGCTCGCCGCGCCGCTCGAGGCGAGCGTTTCCGACCCAGATGCCGGCGATATCGCCGGCCAGCAGCAGCCGGCGTTCCAGCTCGCCCGTGCGGACCGGTCGCCCGTCGGCGAGCGGAGCGAGAAAGCGTCGTGCGACATCGGCGGCGTCACCTTCCGCTTCGATGGCGTCGACCCGGCCTGGGTCGAGCCGCACGCGAAGAACGCCGTTCGTCACCTTCTGTGGAGGTATCCAGGCGGTCGCCAGCCCAAATCCGGCGCCGCGGGCGACATTGGCGATGTCGGTCACCAGCGCCTGCATGTCCGCGCTCGTGAGCGGGCGTCCCGCATAGGAGGCGATGACCGGAGCAAAGGCGGAAGCGGGCAGGGCTTCGGCGCCCTCGACCAGAATTGCACCGGCGACGACCGAGCCCGACACCGCGACGTCGGGCTGGCGCTCGGGCTGTATCGAAAGAGGCTCGCTCGGCCTCGGCGTGGGCACCTGCTGGTCCAGCAATTCTTCTTCGATGACCGATGGGTCGGCGCGATCGGCGGGCGTCTGCGAGGCGAGTGACGGGGCCTGCGCCAGGCAGATTGCCGCCGTCGCGGCCATTATCAATCGGATGCATCGCAGGGTCATCGATGGCTCCACCCCTTGTTGGGTTAAGGCCGCGACTACCCGAGCAATTCTAATTTTTCGTTATACGCCAACTAATTATCGGCGAATTAACTGATCCCCTTAGGTCGCCGGCAAGTCCTCTTGCTCTATCGGGCAGAGTGAGGACGTCCCTCAAGCCGCAGTTTTGCGGTCGTGACGGGGAAAGGAATCGACATGCGTAAGATCGTTCTGGGATTAGCGCCGGTCCTGATGGCCGTTCACAGCGGCGCCTTCGCCGCGGCTCCCGAATGGAAGGTGAGCGAAGTCACCGGCGACGTCCACCTCACCCACGATGGGCGATCCCGCGCCGCGACCAAGGGCGCACTGCTGTCATCGGGCGCGGTCATCGCGACCGGCCCCAAAGCGCGCGCCGTGATCGTTCGCGGCCAGGAGTTTGTGGTCGTCTCGCCCTCCAGCCAGCTGAGGGTGCCGGCCGCCGATTCGCCGAACAAGATAATGCAGATCATCGAGGATTTCGGCACAGCCCTCTTCAATATCGAAAAGAAGAGCACGCCGCATTTCGGAGTGCAGACGCCCTATCTCGCGGCCGTCGTGAAAGGGACGACCTTCACGGTGACGGTAGGCGCCGAGGGAGCCTCGGTTCAGGTCACCGCGGGCGCGGTGGAGGTCACGACGCTGGATGGGGGCGCGGCGGAGCTTATCACGCCCGGCGACATCGCTCTCGTCGGCGCGAGCGATCTCTACCAATTGACGGTCGAAGGCGACGACGCGAAGGTGATCCGGTCGGATCAGGCTCCGGTGGAAGGCGCCGTCACGTCCACTCCGCCGCCTAAAACTTCCTCGAGCTATTCGGGTCCCTCCGACACGAGCGTCCGCATCGCCGCGCCTGTTTCGGAGAGCCCGCAGTCCTTATCGGACGTGACGGACGGCCTGCTGAGCGGCGACGCGACGCTGCAACTCGCCACCGCCTTGGTCGTTGATGAATCGAACGAGACGGCCGACGAGCAGCCTGCTCCTGATCCCGAGCCTGCGCCCGAGCCGGTCCCGACACCTCCCGTTGAGCCGCAACCCGAACCCGAGCCTGAGCCGGAACCCGAGCCGGAGCCTGAGCCAGAGCCAGAGCCAGAGCCAGAGCCAGAGCCAGAGCCTGAACCCGGTGACGACGACAACGGACACGGAAACGACGACGACAAGCCCGGGAAGGGCGATGACGACGACAAGCCCGGGAAGGGCGGTGACGACGACAAGCCCGGTATGGGTGATGACGACGACGATCACAGCGGTCCTGGCGGCGGCGACGACGGTGACGACAATTACAGCGGCGGCGGCGGCGACGACGACGATGATGACGACGATCACAGCGGCGGCGGCGACAACGACAAATCCGGTGACGACGGTGACGTTTCCCAGCCGGTTGACGAGTTGGACATGTCCGACGTCCCGGGATCCGGGACACCGCCGCCTTCGACGGATGGCGAACGCCCAGGCTCGGTCGAAACGCTGCTGGACAAATTGAGGGATGCCGGTGACGGGCGTTTCATCCCTCGCTGAAGATGGGTGCCAACCGTCCGCGGCCGAACCATCGGTCGCGGACGGGAGCCTTCGACATGTTTGATCTAGCCCGTCTCAGTCCTCTTTTTGCGCGCTGGCGCCGGAGAGTCATCTTCTGGCTGCCCGGCCTGCTGGGGTTGTTCCTGCTGCTGAGTGGCGCCGGCACCGGTCTCGATCAGCTGCTCCGGAACATGCGCGACGGGATCCGGTCCCATCCGGCGAGCGGCGAAATCCACATCGTCGAGATCGACGCGCGCAGCCTAGCGGAATTCGGCAAATGGCCCTTGCCGCGCCGCATCCACGCCGCAGCTATCGACCGCCTCCATCGCGCCGGGGCGCGCTCGATCGCTTTCGACGTCGATTTCTCGGCCACGTCCCGCCCGGCGGAAGACGACCGTCTCGCCGCGGCGCTGGAGCGGGCCCGAGGCAGCGTCGTGCTGCCGACATTCCGACAATATGCGGGCTCGAATTCTTCGCACTATGTTGATAATATACCGATCAAGTCATTCAAAGAAAATGCGTTTCTTGCCGCCGTGAATGTCTTTCCGGACCCGGACGGCTATATCCGGCACATGCCGCTCGGCCTCGATACCGCCGGCGTCCCCCGTCCATCGCTGGCGAGCATGGTGGCCGAACGCCAGGCCGGAATCGGGCGGCAATTCAGGATCGACTATGCGATCGAGCCGAGCAGTATTCCCCGCCACAGCCTAGTCGATCTGGTCAGCGGAAACATCCCTGACGCCGCGCTGGCCGGCAAGCGGGTCGTGATCGGCGCCACTGCCGTCGAGATGGGCGATCGTTATGCTGTCCCCCGCCACGGCGTGATTCCCGGCGTCGTGATCCAGGTGCTGGCGGCCGAAACGCTGCTGGCCGGGCCCGTCCCGCGGCAATGGAGCGCCGTCTACCCGCTTTTGCTCGCCCTGATATTCGTCGCCGCGAGCCTCGGCATCCGGTCCCGCCGGCTTGGATCCGCCTTCTTTGTCGTGAGCACGCTAGGTGTTCTTACCCTTCCGCTTGCCACGGAGGCGTTATTCTCCATCTCATTGCCTCTTGCTCCGGCCCTGGCCGTGCTGGCGGCCGCCGCTCTGCTCAGCGGTGCGGCTTTCGTCGCCGAGCAATATCTGCGCCGCGCGCTGACCGACGAGGCGACCGGGCTACCCAACCTGGCCGCGCTCGAGATCGCGACCGCGCGCGCGCCGGCCAATGTGGTGGTGGCGAGGATCGACCGCTTCGCCGCCATCGCTTCCGGCCTCGGTCCCGACGCCACGGCCCGTCTCGTCCTTCGGGTGGCCGAGCGGCTCGGTTTCGCCAAGGCGGAAACGGACATTTACCGCACCGACGAGGCCAGCCTCGCCTGGATCGAACGACCGGGGGATGAGGAAAGCCTCGACGACCGGATCGACGCCATCGCGGCAGTGATGCGCTCGCCTGTCGAATGCGGCCGTCTTGTCGACGTGACGCTCGCCTTCGGCCTCGCCACGGCGGAACATGGCAATGCCAAGCAGCTGGTCGCGAACGCGTCCCTCGCCGCCTTTCATGCGTCGCAGAAGGGCATAAGGTGGGAGCGCTTCGTCGATGCCGACAGCGACGAGACCAACTGGCATCTGTCATTGCTGGGCGAGCTCGATGCCGCGATGGAATCCGGCCAGCTCTGGAATGCCTATCAGCCGAAGCTGGATATCCGTTCCGGCCAGATTGTGGGGGTCGAGGCCCTGGTGCGGTGGATGCATCCCGAGCGCGGGCCGATCGCTCCCGACAGCTTCGTTCCGCTCGTCGAGGAACATGGCCGCGCCCGCGACCTGACGGTCCATGTGCTGGAGCAGGCGCTCGAGGACGCTTTCCGCTGGAGCGAGGAGGGCCATCCCATCGGCGTCGCCGTGAATGTGTCCGCGACCCTGCTCAGGGATCATGAATTCATCGAACTGGTAGGACAGATACTCGCGAGAAGCGCTGTGCCGACAGGCCGGGTGACGATCGAGGTGACGGAATCCGCCGCCATGAACAGCCCCGAGCAAGCGATCGCGGCCCTTGAGAGCTGGCGGGCGCTGGGAGTGGCCATCTCGATCGACGATTATGGCACCGGCCAGTCCTCGCTCGGCTACCTTCAGAAGCTTCCGGCAACGGAGCTAAAGATCGACAAGAGCTTCATCCAGACGATCTGCACCGACTCTCGCAATGCGATCATGGTGCGCTCGACGGTGGCGCTGGCGCATGAGCTCGGCATGAAGGTGGTCGCCGAGGGAATCGAGGAGGCGGCCTGCCTCCATCTGCTCGAACAGATGGGCTGCGACACCGGGCAGGGCTATTTCATCGGCCGGCCGATGTCGGCCAAGGCGTTGCTCGACTTCCTGTCCGAACGCTCCCGCGAAGCTGCCTGAAGCTTAGTGGCCCGCCTGGGGGCCGCGCTCCAGTCCCGACAGGGAAAGCTGCTCGTCGATCTGCCCGACGAGGCGATCGAGACCGTCGCGGGTCTTCGCTTCGGCGCGAGCGACCAGCACGTCCTGGGTGTTGGAAGCGCGCAGCAGCCACCAGCCGTCGTCGGTGTTGACGCGAGCGCCGTCGGTCCGGTTCACCTCCGCGCCGCTCGCCTCGAGTCGATCAAGCACTTCCTCAATCACCGGGAACTTGCGGCTCTCGTCGACCTGGAAACGCATCTCGGGCGTGTTGACCATGTCGGGCATGGCCGAGTGGAGCGCCGTCAGCGAACTACCGAGCCGGGTCACCGCCCGGATCAGCCGCACCGCCGCGTAAAGAGCGTCGTCATAACCGTAATAATCGTGGGCGAAGAAGATATGGCCGCTCATCTCACCGGCCAGCGGGGCGCCGGTCTCCTTCATCTTGGACTTGATGAGGCTGTGACCGGTCTTCCACATCAATGGCTTACCGCCCAATTCTTCGACTCGATCGAAAAGCGCCTGGCTCGCCTTAACGTCGGCGATGATCGTGGCCCCCGGCACTTCTTCCAGCACCGGTTCGGCGAGGATGGAGAGGAGCTGATCGCCCCAGATGACGCGTCCCTCGCCGTCGACTGCGCCGATGCGGTCGCCATCGCCATCGAAAGCGAAGCCGAGATCGAGCTGCCGTTCGGCCACCAGCGCCTTTAGATCCTCGAGATTCTTTTCCTCGGTGGGATCGGGATGGTGATTAGGGAAGCGGCTGTCGACGTCGGTATAGAGGAGATGG
The DNA here is from genome assembly GCF_036570505.1 of Allosphingosinicella sp. Classification (GTDB taxonomy): domain Bacteria; phylum Pseudomonadota; class Alphaproteobacteria; order Sphingomonadales; family Sphingomonadaceae; genus Allosphingosinicella. Next base: position 59,993 of record NZ_DATCYB010000064.1, read on the forward strand.
TGCTCGCCGGGCAGACGCGCGACCAGCTTCTCGACCACAGGGCCCGCCGCGCCGTTGCCGGCGTCCCAGCCGATGCGGAACGCTCCGCCATCGAAATTTTGAAGCAGGCGATCGACATAAAGATCCATGATATCGGCATCGCCAACAGTCCCCTCGCCGTCTTCCCAGTCGCCCGCGGTCGCCATGGCGCCCAGTTTCTGGATGTCTTCGCCGAAGAAGGCGTCGCCGAACATCACCATCTTGAAGCCGTTATAGTGGGCGGGATTGTGGCTGCCGGTGATCATGATGCCGCCATCGACCTCCAGCTCCGCCTCGGCGTAATAAAGCATCGGTGTCGGTCCGAGGCCGATGCGGACGACATCGACGCCTGATTCGTTGAGGCCGCGGATCAGGGCTTTTTCGAGGACGGGCGAGCTTTCCCGCCCGTCATAGCCGACCGCGACCCGCGTGCCGCCGCCGCGCCGGACGAGAGTCGCGAAGCCGCGGCCGATCGCGTGGGCGTCCGCCTCTCCGAGCGTCTCCCCGACGATCCCGCGTATGTCATATTCGCGAAGCGAGGTCGGATGGAAGCGATGGCTCATGGAGATCTCCGGCATGGGTGAAAGTTTCAAGACGCGCGAGGCGTCCTGCGGTTCATTTCCTCCACCAGGGTGTCGCGGGCGACGTTGACCCGGTGGGCCAGCTCCGCCGATCCGCCCGTGTCCGGGTGGACCTTGGCGATCAGCCGGCGATGGGCGTCGCGAATGTCGGCTAGGCTGGCACTCTCGTCGACGCCGAGCAGCTGGCGCGCTTCGGCCAACGGCATGGACAGGGGGCGCGCACGCTTGCGCCGATAGAAAGCCCAGAGCGTCGCCCCGGCCACCAGCGGAAGACCGAGGGCCGGCTTGCCCGTGGTGGCGAAGCGCATCCCAAGCAGGAAAGCCGCCCCGGCGATTCCGTCCTCGAAGGCCAGCCCCTTGAGGCGCCCGGTCCACCAGGCCCAGCCGAGCCCGGCCGCGATCAGCAGGAGCAATGCTACAGGCATGTCAGCCGGCCGCGGCGGCCTTGAGCGGCGGCGCATCGCGCGCCTCGTCCGGAAGGCCGAAGCCGGCGATCATCTCGCGCAGTTCCTGGCGCGCGGCGATGTGGCTGAGTCCGACCTTGCCGAGATGGCCGAGGTCGAGCAGGGTCAGGCCCTTGGGGAAAAGTTCGCGATAGATGACGCGCTCGCCGAGCCCCGGGATGACGCGGAAGCCGACCCGCCGCGACAGTTCGTCGAGCGCGGTGCCGACACGGCGCATATTCTTCGCTTCGACATATTGAAGGCGGTTGCGAAGCACGACCCAGTCGACGCTTGCCCCTGTCGTCTTGGCCTTCTGGGTGCGGCTGCTCCAGACCAGCTCCGCATAGAAGCTCGGCCGCCGGATCCTGTACGTCTCGGCATCGACCTCGCCGATGAGGTCGAGATCCACGAAGCTGTCGTTGATCGGGGTCACCAGCGTGTCGGCCCGCAGCATCGCCTCGCGCGCATGGGGATCGTCGCGGCCGGGCGTGTCGACGACCATCACCTCGGCGCCGGCCGCGAGCCGTTCGATCTGGTCGTGCAGCGTCTCCCCTTTGGCGGGGTCGAATGTCTCGTAGGTCGGCATCGGCAGGGGCGTGCCCAGCCGCTCGATTGAGGCGGCGCGGTTGTCGAGGTAGCGGCCCAAGGTCCGTTGCCGTGTGTCGAGGTCGATCGCCGCCACCCGGCGCCCGGCGGCGGCGAGCGCAACCGCGCTGTGTACCGCCGTCGTCGATTTGCCCGTCCCGCCCTTTTCGTTGGCGAACACGATGAAATGCGGCTTCACCCCGGCCATGGTCTTCTGTCAGCCCCTCTTGATATCACCGCCGCGCTCCACCACAGAGCGCCCGGTCATGAATAAGCCAAGCCTGTACCGGAGGCCATGAGGCCGTGCAATTAATCCGTGAAATAGACGCGCTTAGAAGCGCCGTGGCAACACTTCGCGAGGGCGGGAGGATCGCGCTCGTCCCCACGATGGGCGCGCTCCACGCCGGTCATATGGCATTGGTGGCGGAGGCCAAACGGCGTGCGGCGCATGTCGTCGCCTCGGTCTTCGTCAATCCGGCCCAGTTCGGCCCCAACGAGGACCTTTCCAGCTATCCTCGCCGCGAAGCGAGCGACGCCCGGATGCTGGAGGAGGCGGGCTGCGCTATACTTTGGGCTCCGGACGCCGCCACGATGTATCCAGAGGGCTATGCCACGACCGTCTCCGTCAGCGGCGTCAGCGAGGGCCTATGCGGTGCGTCGCGTCCCGGCCATTTCGACGGAGTTGCGACCGTGGTCGCCAAGCTCTTCAGCCAGGTGCGGCCGGACGTCGTCCTGTTCGGCGAGAAGGATTATCAGCAGCTCGCCGTCATCCGCCGCATGACGCGAGACCTCGACTTGCCCGTCGAGGTGGTGGGCGTGCCCACCCAGCGCGACGCCGACGGCCTCGCGCTCTCCTCGCGGAACGTCTACCTCTCGGACGAGGAAAGGATCGCCGCCCGTGCTCTTCCGCGGGCGCTGGGCGAGGCGGCCCAGGCGATCCGGGACGGCGAACCTGTTGAGGAAGCCATCGCCGTCGCGCGCCGCAAGCTCGGCGCGGCCGGGTTCGATCCCGTCGAATATGTCGAGCTGCGAGACGCGGACACGCTGGAGCCCGTGTCGGCGCTCTCCCGTCCCGCCCGCCTCCTCGCCGCCGCCCGCCTCGGCGGGACTCGCCTGATCGATAACCTCGGCGTGCTGCCGAAAGAGGATGAAGAACCCTCACTGGGTCGTTAACCATTTCTTTGCATTGATGGGCCGACACTCGCCTCCGACATAAGTCGAGAGGGGGCATGTTATGGGGAACAGCCTGAAGTCCGCGAGCTTCCTGATGGAAAGCAGACTCGCGGAAGCGGCCCGCGGAAACGCGGTCGCTCTGTATGAACTGGGTGTCGCTTATTCCACCGGATCGAACGGGGTCGAGGTCGATCTCATCGAAGCCCACAAATGGTTCAACCTCGCGGCGCTGAACGGCAACCGCAAGGGCCAGCAATGCCGCGCCGAGATCGCCGATGAAATGACCGCGCGCGAAATCGCCGAGGCGCAGCGCCAGGCCCGCGCCTGGCTGGCCAGCACGGTCGCCCGCGCCGCCTGATCGGCAACAGGGGAACGGCGCCTCGAAGGGGGCGTTACACTCCTGTTATCATTGGTGGAGGCCGACATGGACGAACGCGAGCCCGTCGAGGGCGTGAAAGAGAAGGAAACCGTCATAGTCGAACGCGGCGGCGGCGGTGGGATCATCGCCGCGATCGCGCTCTTGATCCTGGTGGTCGCGGTCCTCGCCTATTTCGGCATGCTGCCTATCTAGAACCGTCTTTGTCGGTCTTCTTGGACCGGTTGGCGTAGAGCAGGGCGGCGACGATCGCCGCCGACCCAATGCCGACGGCGACGCCGGTAGTCAGTCGTTTCTTGTTCTTGCTGGATTCGTCAGGCTTCGCGCCTGAGGCGGGCTCGCTTTCATCGGACATGCGGCAACCCCTAGCCGAGAGCGGATGACCTGCGCAACGCTTGCCTTGCCGGTTCGTTGGCTCCGCATAGCGATGGAGAATCTCAATGGGAACGACCAAGAGCGGACGCGGCCACGAGAAGACCGTCAATCAGGGCCCGGCGCCCGAAAAGCGTCGCGAGGAAAAGGCCGACGTCACCGGCAATGTGAAGGAACGGGGGCAGAATCCATCGCCGAGCGGCCGCAGGCGTGGCGAAACCTCGGATGCCGATACCGCCCGCGAACGCGCGGAATAGAATTCAGATTCGCCGTTTCAGCCGGTGCTCGCGCTGCCCGACCTTGCGGTAGATGCGTGGTCCTAGGTCCAGCCGGAATGCGCCCATCTTCTCGGCGGGCGGATCGCTTTCGCTCCCGACCAGATAGGAAGCCGAGGTCTGGCCCGTCTGCGTCTCGCCCCAGCGATAGTGGACGTTGAACGCTACCATGGGGATGAACAGCCGCCGGCCCTGCACGCTTACTTCGCGCACCTGTTCGCGGGGCAGAAGGACCGTGCCGCGATAAGGCATCTGAGTTTGCGGCGCGATCGGCCGTGGCGCCGGAATGCCCGCGGCGCCGGGGGCGGCGAAGAAGACGCCGATCTCACTATCCTGCTGCGTGCCGGCGTTGAACATGCGGCCGTCGATCTTCACGTCGCGCGCCTCGCCATCGCCGGTATTGCGCACCATCAGCTCGAACTTGATCATGGCGTGGCTGTCGTTCGTGCCGGCCTCGCTCGGACGGAATTGGAGGTCGATCCAGGGTCGCGGTTCGGCGACAGGCGCCGGCGCAGGCTCCGTGGGAACGGCCGCTCGGGGAGCACGCGTGGCGACGGGCGCGGCCATCGCCGGCTCCGCTCGTCCCTTCCGGCGCAAAACCACGAAACCGAGGCCGACGACAAGGCCGGCGAACAGCAGGTAGAGCCACCAGTTGCTGGAAGTCTCACCGGCGTTCAGCGTCGGCTGCGCCGCCGGCGGTTCCGCCTGTGGAGTTGGAGGCAGCGGCTGCGCCTCCAGTGGTGCCCGCACCAGGGGGTCCGCTGGCGAGACAGGGGCAGTCTCGCTCCGAGCGGATGGCGCGACCGATCGCTCCTGCACATTCTCAGGCCTCGGGGCGGTTACCTGCTCCCGCGTCGGCGCGGGAATGGGCGCGGGCGGAGGCGCAATGGAAACGACGGGTTCGGACGCGGGCGGCCGCTGCCTTTCCCCCGTGGGTGCGGACGGGGCTAGTGGGGCGATGATAGGCCCCGGCTCGGCCGTCGACCTCATCTGATTGTCCGGCTGAAGCTCGAAGTCGCGAAGCGCGGGCGGACCGACGCTGTTGCTCACCGGTGCCGGCGGCGCAGCCTGCTGCGCATGGACCGGCGCGCTCAGGATCACCGATCCGAGCGCGGCCAGCAACAGCCCCCGACCCATTTTCACCATCGATTCTTCATTTGTCCCGCACGCGATTGCCAGCGCCTAAGCCCTTGGCTTGGCGCGAGTCCATCCTTTCTTTCCCAAATGCGACAAGGTGGATGAACCGGGGGTTTAGGGGCGCCCGCTCCGGCCCGCCATCAAAATCAGAGGCGGTGCCGCTCGCGCCGGTTGTTCCTGTCGATCGACATCAGCATGCCCAGGCAGAGCATGACGGTCAGCATCGCCGAGCCGCCGTAGGAGAAGAGGGGGAGGGGGATGCCCACCACCGGCGCCAGGCCCATCACCATCAGGAGGTTGATCGCGAAATAGAAGAAGATGGTCATGGTGAGGCCGGCGGCGGCCAGTCGCTCGAACCGGTCCTTGCTCTCGAGCGCGACGGTCATGCCCCAGCGGAACAGGAGGGCAAAGCACAAGATGAGGAACAGGCCGCCCATCAGCCCCCATTCCTCCACCATCGCCGGGAAGATGAAATCGGTATGCTGCTCGGGAAGGTAGTGGAGGTGGCTTTGCGTGCCGTTGAGATACCCCTTGCCGAAAAGCCCGCCCGATCCGATTGCGATCTTCGACTGAGTGATGTGATATCCGGCGCCCAGGGGATCGTCCTCCGGGTTGAGGAAGATCAGCACCCTTTTCTGCTGATGCGGCATCATGAAGAAGGTGTAGACGATGGGAATCATCGCCGCGACCGCCAGTCCGCCGCCGATGAACAGCCTGAGCGGCAGCCCGGCGAGGAACATGACGGTGAGCGCCGAGAAGAGCAGCAGCAACGTCGTGCCGAGATCAGGCTGGAGCAGGATCATAACGCTCGGGACGATGGTGAGCAGCGCCGGCGGCCAGATCGCGCTCCATTTGCGGATTTCGCCGGTCGGCAGGCCTGCGTAGAAGCCGGCCAGGATGAGCACAATGACAGGCTTCATCAATTCCGAGGGCTGCAGCTGGAAAACGCCGAGATCAAGCCAGCTCTGGGCGCCGCCCCCCACCACGCCGATCAGTTCGACGACGATCAGCAGGACGATGATAAGTCCGTAGGCGGGATAGGCCCAGTCGCGAAAGGTTCGGGGTTGGAAATAGGAAAGGACTATCGCGACGGCGAGCAGCGCGACGAAGCGGACGAAGTGATTGAGCGCCCACGGGCTGAGCGATCCGCCGGCCGCCGAAAACAGTGTCATTCCCCCGAACAGGCCGATGGCGAGGACGAGGAAGATGAGCTTCCAGGGAAGCGCTGCGATCGGGGCCGGGACGAGGGAGCTGCCGATCATGCCACGCCTTCTCCGGCTCCGGCGGCCTTGTTCGCGGCCTGGGTGGCGAGCCAGCGGCGCTCGTCACGCTTCATCCGCTCGGCGATGTTCCCGCCCCAGCCTTCCTCGAGCGCGGTCAGGGCGTCCATCGCCTTCTGCTTGTCGAACAGCCAGGTCAGCACGTCCTTCGCGACCGGCGCCGCGGCGCGCGATCCGCCCATGCCGTGCTCGATCACCACCGAGGCGGCGTAGCGCGGATTGTCGGTGGGCGCGAAGCAGACGAACAGGCCGTGATCGCGGTACTTCCAGTCGCCGCCCTGGCCGCGCTGGCCGGCGCTGATGCGGCGGACCTGGGCGGTGCCGGTCTTGCCGCCCATCTGGATCCCCTCCAGCGGTAGCCGGCTGCGCCCGGCCGTGCCGGCGCCGTTCACCACTTCCCACATGCCGTGGCGAACCTTCTCGAAATGTTCGGGCGGCATGTCGAGGGGCTGAGCCGGCTTCTCGCGTCCACCGACGAGGATCGGCTGGACGTTTCGGCCCGAGGCGATCCGCGCGGCCATCACGGCGAGCTGGAGCGGATTGACCAGCACATAACCCTGGCCGATCACCGCGTTGAGGGTGTCCGACCGGGTCCATTCCTGCTTGTACTTGCGCAGCTTCCAGGCGCTGTCGGGGACGGTGCCATAGCTCTGGGAGACGACGGGGAGGGGATATTCCTCGCCGAGGCCGAGACGGCGGGCCATGACCGCGATCGCGTCGTAGCCGATGCGGTTCCCCATCGAGTAGAAATAGGTGTTGCAGCTCCGGGCTATGGCGGTGTGCATCGTCATCGACCCGTGCCGGCCGAGGCAGCGGAAGAAGCGGTTGCCGAGCTGGTATCCGCCGCCGCAATAGACCCGTTCCTCCGGATCGATGCCGGCGCCCAGCAGGGCCATGGCCGCCATCGGCTTCACCGTCGATCCCGGCGGGTAGAGCGAGCTCAGCGCCTTGTTGACCAGCGGCCGGCGTTCGTCCTTCGACAGCATGTTCCATTCGTTATGGCTGATGCCGTCGGAGAAGCTGTTTGGGTCGAAGGAGGGCATCGACGCCATGCACAGGATGTCGCCGGTGTGACAGTCCATGACGATGACGGAGCCGGATTCGTCGCCGAGGCGCCGCGCGGCGAAGGTCTGGAGTCCGGCGTCGATCGCCAGCGGCAGGGTCGCGCCGGGCTTGTCGGAAACGGTCGAAAGCTCGCGCACCAGCTTGCCGCGCGCCGTTACCTCGAGCCGCTTGGCGCCCGGCATGCCGCGCAGGCGATGTTCCATCGTCTTTTCAAGACCATCTTTGCCGATCTTGAAACCAGGAGTGATGAGGAGGGTATTCTTTTCCTTCTCATATTCCTCCTTGTTGGCGATGCCGACATAGCCGACCAGCTGGCCGACCGCGGCGCCGTCCGGATAGAAGCGGCTGAACCCTCGCGTCGGTGACACGCCCGGCAGCTCGGGCAGGCGGAGAGTGACGGCTGCATATTTATCGAAGCTCAGATTTTCGGCCACGGGCACCGGCTGATAGCCGGCGGCACGGTCCAGATCCGTGCGGATACGCTGGATTTCCTCGGGCGGGAGCTGGAGGAGCTTGGTGAGCTGAGCGATGATCCAGTCCGGCTGCTCGAGCTGGTCGGGGATCAGGTCGACCCGATAGTCGCTGCGGTTGATGGCGATCGGCTGACCCGCGCGGTCCACGATCCATCCGCGCCTCGGCGGGATCAGCACCATCTGGAACCGATTGCTCTCCGACAGCAACTTGTAACGCTCATTCTCGGCGATGGAGAGCCAGGCCATGCGGCCGGCGAGGAGAGCCGCGATTCCGCCCTGCAGCCCGCCCAGCACCAGCGCGCGCCGGGTAAAGGTGTAGGTCTGGCTGTTCTCAGTGACGAGGGGAACGCGCCGATTCATCGCGACAGTCGCCATCTGTCGAGACCGAGGACGATCCGGGCGACCAGCGGAAAGGCAAGGACCGACGCGCCGAGCTGCGGCGCCATTACGGCGAAGGCAACGCTGCTTCCCATCAGCTGGCCGATCAGCCAGCCGCTCCACACATAGAAGAGGATCGCCAGCGCGGCGAAGAACCAGTCCATCCAATAGTCGCGGAAGAGGACGCGGCTGTCGAGCAGGTCGAACGCGAGGAAGGTAATCGTCCACAGCGCCATCGACTGACCGATCGGATGGCCCGCCAGGAGATCATTGAGCAGTCCGAGCGGGAGCGCCGTCGTCGCCGACCACATTTCGGGCCTCAGCAGCCGCCATGCCACCAGGGTCAGGAAGGCGAAATCGGGCAGGATCGGCGAGGTCACCACGATTGGCAGCACGGTCAGCAGGCAGGCGGCGATGGTCGAGGCGATCGGAACATAGCGCCGCCGCCAGCCCGCCATGCGGACATCGCCTTGGGTGAGCGCTATCCGGCTCATCGCGACGCGCTCGCCGGCACGGAGCGGGCCGGGGTCAGCGGTTCTCCGGCCGCCGGCTCGTAAAGAGTCTGCACCACCGCGAAATCGATGCGTGCGGGATCGGCGAGCGGACGGGCGATGGTCCTGTCGCGGTCGGCGGTGACGACCATGGCGACCGGGATGTTGGGTGCATAGATGCCGCCGGTGCCCGAAGTCACGAAGATGTCGCCCCGCTTGAAGGGATTCTCGCCCAGCTCGAGCGGCTTCACCTCGATCGTCCCGTCGCCGCGGCCGGTCGCCATCGCCGGCGTGCCGTCCCTTGCCAGCTGGACCGGAACGTTGCTCGCTCCATCGGTGAGGAGGAGGACGCGCGAGGCGAACTGGCCGGTTTCGACGATTCGGCCGACTAGTCCTTCGGGCGCCCGGACCGGATAGCCGATCTGGACGCCGTCGCCTCGGCCGGCAGCGAGCGTCGCCAAGCGCCGGCTAGATTCGAACGATGAGGAAACGATGCGGCTCGTGGTCACCTCGTCGGTCAGGTCCTGCGTGAGCTTCAAGAGCCGCTTCAGCCGCTGGTTCTCGAGCTCGATCGCCCGCGCTTCCACGATTTGGTTGTGAGCGGCCTCGAGCTCCCGCTTCAGGTCGTCATTCTGCGACGCGGCCAGGAAATAATTGCTGACCATATCGCCGCTGTTGGTGACGCCGCGGATGACGCTCCGGCCGGCGGAGCTGATCGGGAGAGTCGCGTCGAGCGCGGCCCCGCGGAGCACATTGAAGCCCTTTGGGTCGAGGATGGCGACGATCAGCAGCAGAACGGCGAACAGGACTCCGCCGACGGCCACGACATAGCCGATGAACAGTCCATATTGCGCCCTGCGGGAAAATCCGGGGCGCCGGGTCGATGGCGGCGCCATGGTCGCGTCCCGCCCCGACTAGGCCGTCGTGAGGACGCCGCGGAAGATTTCCTCTTCCAGCGCCCGGCCAGTCCCCAGCGCGACGCAGGTCAACGGATCGTCGGCGACGGTGACGGGGAGGCCGGTCTCGTCGCGCAGCACTTCGTCGAGACCCTGCAACAGCGCGCCGCCGCCGGTGAGGACGATGCCCTGGTCGACGATGTCGGCGGCCAGCTCCGGCGCGGTATTCTCGAGCGCGATGCGGACGCCCTCGACGATCGTGCCGACCGGCTCCGAAAGCGCTTCGGCGATCTGGCGCTGATTGATCGTGATTTCCTTGGGAACGCCGTTCACCAGGTCGCGGCCCTTGATATGAACGGTAAGGCCGTCCCCGTCCGCCGGTGGCTTGGCGATGCCGACCTGCTGCTTGATGCGCTCGGCCGTCGCTTCGCCTATGAGCAAATTGTGGTTGCGGCGGACATAGGAGGAAATGGCCTCGTCCATCTTGTCGCCGCCGACGCGCACCGACGTAGTGTAGGCTAGGCCGCGGAGAGAGAGCACGGCGACTTCCGTCGTGCCGCCGCCGATGTCAACGACCATCGATCCGATCGGCTCGGTCACCGGCATGTCGGCGCCGATCGCGGCCGCCATCGGCTCCTCGATCAGCCACACCTGCGACGCGCCGGCGTTGGAGGCGGCGTCGCGAATCGCACGGCGCTCGACCGACGTCGAGCCCGACGGGACGCAGATCACGATCTCCGGCCAGCGCGGGAAGCGGCGCTTGCCATGAACCTTCTGGATGAAATGCTTGATCATCTGCTCGGCGACGTCGATGTCGGCGATGACGCCGTCGCGTAAGGGGCGAATCGCCTCGATCTGATCGGGAGTCTTGCCCATCATCAGCTTGGCGTCGTCGCCCACGGCCTTGACACGCTTGACGCCGTTGATCGTCTCGATCGCCACCACCGACGGCTCGTTCAGGACCACGCCTCGACCGCGCACATAGACGACGGTGTTCGCCGTCCCGAGGTCGATCGCCATGTCGTGGGACGGGAACTTCAGAAAACGGAAAAATGACATAGTGGCAGGGTCTCGCTTCCTCGGAATCGCGGCGCCGGGCCGAGGCCGGTTCCGCCAGTATCGCCTCTATAGGGTGCCCCCGCGCGCCGCGTCCACAAAACAGTTAACGCCTCGCGGGAGCGCGCCGATTGGTCTAGAGCCTTGTCCATGTCAATACGCCGTCTTCCTGAACATCTCGTCAACCGCATCGCCGCCGGTGAAGTGGTCGAAAGACCGGCCAGTGCGTTGAAAGAATTGGTGGAAAACGCGATCGACGCCGGCGCGACGCGGATCGCGATCTCGCTATCGGGCGGGGGCACGGACCGGGTCGAGGTCAGCGATGACGGCTGCGGCATGAGCCCCGCCGACATGGCCTTGGCGCTCGAACGCCACGCCACCTCCAAATTGCCCGGCGACGCGATCGAGACGGTCACGACCCTGGGCTTCCGGGGAGAGGCGTTGCCGTCCATCGCCAGCGTCGCCCGACTCAGGATCGAAAGCCGGGTGCGGGGAGAGGACGGCTGGTCGCGCACGATCGACAATGGAAAGCCGGCGGGGGAGGGGCCGGCAGCGCTCCCGCCCGGCACGCGAATCACCGTCGAGGAGTTGTTCGCGAGGGTGCCGGCGCGCCGCAAGTTCCTCCGCTCGACACGGTCGGAATACGGCGCCTCGGTCGACGTGGTGAAGCGGCTCGCCATGGCGCGTCCGGATATCGGCTTCAGCCTCGACCATGACGGGCGCCGCGGCCTGTCGGTCCAGCCGGGCGAGGATCGTCCCGCCCGCGTGGCAGCCCTCACCGATCGCGGCCTAGCCGACAACAGCGTCGCCATCGACTATGAGCGGGGCGTCGCGCGATTGGGCGGCGTGGCCGGCCTTCCCACCTTCAACCGCGGCATCGCCGACCATCAATATCTGTTCGTCAACGGCCGCCCGGTGAAGGACCGCCTGTTGATCGGCGCTGTCCGCGCCGCCTATCAGGACCTGCTCGCCCGCGACCGGCATCCGATCGTCGCCTTGTTCATCGATCTTTCCGGCGAGGAGGTCGACGTCAACGTCCACCCGGCCAAGACTGAGGTCCGATTCCGCGACCCCGGCAACATCCGCGGCCTCATCATCGGTGGCCTCCGCCACGCTTTGGACTCGGCCGGCCACCGCAGTGCTCAGCGTCCCTCCGCGGCGGCGCTCGGCAATTGGCGTCAGGAGTCCGCGCAGCCGATGCGGAGCCCAAGCTTTCCGATGGCGACGCCCGGCCAGACGAATGTGTGGGATCGCCACCAGGATTATGCCGCGCCGCTCCATGCCCGCGCCGAGCCGGCCGTCGAGGCCCCGCCCCAGGCGCGCACCTTCCCGCTGGGCGTCGCCCGCGGCCAGGTCGCCGCCACCTATATCGTCGCCGAAGCCGAAGACGGGCTCGTCCTCGTCGATCAGCATGCCGCCCACGAACGCCTCGTTCTGGAGCGGATGCGTAAGGCAATGACGAATGGCGGCGTCGCCGCCCAGGCGCTGCTCCTCCCCGAGGTCGTGGAGCTCGACGAGCCCGCCTGCGACCGTCTCGAATCGCGCGCGCCGGAGCTCGCCAAAATGGGCCTGGAGCTGGAGCGGTTCGGGCCCCGCGCCATCCTGGTCCGCGCCACGCCAGCCTTACTCGGCCAAGGCGACATCAAGGGCCTCGTCACCGACCTCGCCGACGAGCTCGCCGCCTATGACGAAGCGCTCTCCCTTAAGGAACGCCTCGATCATGTCGCCGCCACCATGGCTTGTCACGGCTCGGTGAGGGCGGGGCGTCTGCTGTCGGTCGCCGAAATGAACGCCCTGCTGCGCGAGATGGAAGTCACGCCCCACTCCGGCCAGTGCAACCACGGCCGTCCGACCTGGGTGAAGCTGGGGCATGGTGACATCGAGAAGCTGTTCGGGAGGAAATAGCGGTGAAGACCCTTCTGACCCTGTTGTTGGCGGCGCTCGCCAGCTGCGCTCCGGCCTCTCCGGAGGGCGCGTCGCAGGGCAGCCTGGCCGTTACGACGCCTCGCGAGCCTGACGTCCGTTACGAGCCTAGCCCTAAGCCGGTGGTTCGGGATATGCTGGAGCTTGCCGAGGTGGGCCCTGAGGATGTGGTCTACGATCTCGGCTCCGGCGATGGGCGGATACCGATCATGGCCGCCGAGGTCTTCGGCGCGCGTGGCGTGGGGATCGATATCGATCCCAAGCGCATCACCGAGGCGGAGGCGAATGCGCGCGAGGCCGGCGTCACCGATCGGGTCAGCTTCCGCAACGAGGACCTGTTCGAAGCGGATTTCAGCGATGCGACGGTGGTGACGCTGTTCCTCTCGGCGGACGTCAATCTGAAGCTGCGACCGATATTGCTCCGCCAATTGAGGCCGGGAACGCGGGTCGTCAGCTACTGGCACGACATGGGCGATTGGAAGCCCGAGCGGACGGTTACAACCGAGCGGGCCAACATTTATCTCTGGACGATTTCGCCGCGCTAGGCCCGCCGCCGTTCCGTCCATTCGCTGGCGAGCAGCGCAGAATAATCGTCGTCGAGCCATTCGCCATGGCACAGGAAGCTCTCGCGAAAATGCCCTTCCTTGCGAAAGCCGAGGGAGCGAAGCAGGGCGGTCGAGGCGTCATTGGCCGTGGCGGCGACGGCCACGAAGCGGTGGATGCCGTGGTCCGCGACGAGATGGTCGAGGATCGCGCCGACGGCCTCGCGTGCATAGCCCTTGCGATGATGAGCGGGCAGGATGCGGTAGCCGAGCTCGACCTGGCGTTCGCCTGGAACCCCGAAGCCGACGCCGACGTCGCCCACCAGAACGCCATCCGCCGCGCGCTCGACGACATATTGGTACCAGGGACCGCCGGGTTCAGTGTCGCCCGGGTTCTTCCGTTGCATGTCGGCGATCATCCCGGCGAGGAATTGCCGGATGTTGGGCCGCAGGCCCGTATACCGGGTCATGTCCGGATCGGACCAGCTCAGCAGGAGCGGCTCGACATCTTCCTCCCGCGCCTTGCGCAGGATCAGGCGGTCGGTGCGGGCGAAGATCATGGCTGTTTCGTCAGGTCGCGCAGTCGCGCCCGCGCCGCCTCTATGGGATGCGCCGCCGCCACGGCTCGCGACGCTTTCAGAAGCGGATATCCGGCCTCAGCATCGGCGATCAAATCCTTGACGAAGCTCCCGTTTCTGACCTCGCGCAGGATACGCCGCATTTCGGTGCGGGTGTCGGCGGTGATGATGCGGTCTCCGCCCTTGAGCGCGCCGAACTCGGCGGTGTTGGAGATGGCTTCGCGCATGTCGGCGATGCCGCGCGCGTGGATGAGATCGGCGATCAGCTTCACCTCTGTGAGGCATTCGAGATAGGCGACTTCGGGCGAGAAGCCAGCTTCCACGAGCGTATCGAAGCCGGCGTGAATCAGCTCAGGGATCGCGCCCCAGAGGACGGCCTGCTCATTGAACAGGTCGGCCTCGCATTCCTCGGCGAAGCTGGTCTCCAGCGTGCCGACCCGGCCGCTGCCCAGCGCCGCCGCATAGGAGAGGGCGAGGGCGCGGGCCGAACCGGTCGAGTCCTTATGGACGGCGAAAAGGGAGATGAGCCCACCGTCCTTCAGATATTCCTCGCGAAGCGCCGTGCCAGGCCCCTTGGGCGCGACCAGGAAGACGTCGAGGTCCGGCCGGGGTTCGATGAGCGCGAAGCGGATGGCGAGCCCGTGGGCGAAGGCGAGGGCGGCGCCTGGGCGAAGGTTCGGCGCCAGTTCCTCACGATAGACCCGGGCCTGCTCCTCGTCGGGGAAGAGCATGACGACGACGTCGGCCCAGCCGGCGGCCGCATCCGGCGTCATGACGTCAAATCCGTCGGCACGGGCGCGTTCGGCGCCGGCGGAGCCGGGGCGGAGGGCGATCCGAAGCTCCTCGACTCCGCTGTCGCGCAGGTTCAGCGCCTGCGGCCGGCCCTGATTGCCATAGCCCAGGATGGCGATCTTCCTGGTCCGGATCAGCCCCGGGTCGGCATCGGCCTCGAAATAGACGCGCATCAGCTTTCCATCTGCCCTTCGAGCCGCGCTAGAGCATTTGCCATGCCCTCGCAATCGAGGGGCTCGCCAAAGCGGGGCCAGTCCGCCGGCGGCTGCCGCGAGAACCAGGTATATTGCCGCTTGGCATATTGCCGGGTCGCAGTTCGGCCTGCTTGCAGCGCGGCTTCCCGGCTGAGCTCGCCCGAAAGGAAGGCCGAGATTTCGGACACGCCGATGGCGCGCATGACCGGAAGGGCGGGGTCCAATCCCCGCGCCAGCAGCGCGCGGACCTCCGACAATCCCTCCTCGCTCATCATTGTCTCGAAGCGCCGGTCGCAGCGCGCGTAGAGCCAGTTGCGCGGCGGTAAGAGGACCAGCGGTACGAGCTGCATGTCGCACGCGATCCCGCCGACCTTCTCCGCCTGCCACTCACCGAGCTGCCGGCCGGTCGATCGCACCACCTCTAGGGCGCGTGCGACCCGGCTGGTATCGCTCGGCCGAAGCCGCGCCGCCGCCGCCTGATCTTCGGTCCTTAGCGCCTCATGAGCCTCCGCAACCGGAAGTCCGCGGACAGTCGCGCGAATGTCGGGGTCGATCGGCGGAATGGGGGCGATGCCATCCAGAAGGGTCCTGACGTACAGGCCGGTCCCGCCGACCAGGATAGGCAGCTGGCCCGCGCCGTGAGCCTCGCATATTGCCGCCTTCGCGTCGGCGGCCCAGGCGGCCGCCGAGCAGGGCTCGGCACCGTCGCGATAGCCATAGAGGCGGTGGGGCGCGCGGTCTTCCTCTTCCCGCGAAGGCCGGGCGGTGACGATCCGAAGATCGCGATAGACCTGGGCGCTGTCGGCGTTGATGACGACGCCCTCGCGCCGCTCGGCCAGCGACAAGGTCAGAGCCGACTTGCCGCTCGCCGTCGCTCCCGCGATAAGCGCCAGCCTCGGTTTTGGAAGGGAATCCATGTTCATCGCCACCCTGATAGCAGCCAGGCGGATTTCGAGCGGCGATATTTCGCTCGCCGAGGATGCCCTGCGCGAGCGGGGCATCGAGCCGATGGGCCGCAGCTGGATCGAAGAGGACAAGGCCTGCGACATCCTCTTTTCGGCCGACCCGACGATCGCCCGCGATGCCTTGGAAGGGATGATCTCAGGAGCCGACCTCGTCGTTCAAGGCGAGGCGGGTCGCCGCAAGCGGCTGCTGGTCGCCGACATGGATTCGACGATGATCACCGTAGAGTGCATCGACGAACTCGCCGATTATGCGGGGCGCAAGGCCGAAGTCGCGGAGATCACCGAACGGGCGATGCGCGGCGAGATCGATTTCACCGCCGCGCTTCGCGACCGGGTCGCGCTTCTCAAGGGACTGGAAGAGGCGGTGCTCGACCGCTGTCACGACGAGCGGGTGCGGATCACGCCCGGCGCGCGGGCCCTGGTCCGCACCATGCGTCGCGAGGGTGCCTATTGCCTGCTCGTCTCCGGCGGCTTTTCGGCCTTCGCGGACCGGGTGGCGGGCGCGATCGGCTTCGACGGCGCCGTCGCGAATACGCTGCTCGTCGAGGAGGGGCGGCTGAGCGGCACCGTGGGCGAACCGATCGTCGGAGCAGAGGGGAAGCTGCAGGCGCTGATCGATGCCGCCGAAGCGCGCGCGATCGAGCTCGGCGAGAGCCTCGCCATAGGCGACGGCGCCAACGACATCCCCATGCTTAAGGCGGCCGGTCTCGGCGTTGCCTATCATGCCAAGCCTAAGGTCGCCGCTGCCGCGGACGCGCGGATCGAGCATGGCGACGTGGGCGCACTGCTGTTCGCCCAGGGCTATGCCCGGAGCGAGTGGGAAGCGAATTAGGCCGCCGGCTGGCTCATGTCGGCGGTGATGGCGGCCAGCGCGAAGGCGACCGAATGCTCGCCGCAGTCGAATCCGATGGCGATGCCGTCGTCGGCGAGGGATTGGACGGTGCCGGCTATGGCTCCCGCCTCGGGATGGTGAAGTTCCACGTCGGCGCCGAGTGGCGGCCGGGCGTTGGTTTCAAGGACGGCGCCGGTTGCGGAAACCTCGCGAAGCGCCGCCGGCATTGGCAGTTCGGCGATCAGAACGCACATCCGCCGGCGCCGCCATCGCGAGGCCATCGCCGAAGCGCCGACATATTGCCGCCTTGCCCCCATCTGCCTTCCCCCGAGCGAATACGCATCCCCGGAAAGAGGCTAGGAGAGGGGAACGAAAAATTCGTTAAGGCGCGAACCTAGGGCGCGACGGTGAAGCAGCCTTGCCCCGCCGCCTTGGCGGCGGCGCAGACCCGCTCCGCCGCGGCCTTGTCGGCGAGCGGCCCGACACGAAGGCGCGTGAGCTTGCCGGCGGATTCGTAGCTGGGCTGGAGGCCTTTCAAGGCCGCAATCTTTGCGCTGGCGGCGGTCCATTGCTCTCGCGCCGACTGGGGGCTGCTGTAGGCGCCGAGCTGAACGCGCCAGCGGCCCGTGGCGGCAGGGGGAGCGGGCTTGGGCGCGACAGGCTTGGGCGCTGAAGGTTTGGCCTGGGCCGACCCGGTTCCGGCCACGCGCGCCGGCTTCGGCGGAGGCGCCTTCGTCACGCTCGCCACGGCGGAGCCCTTTTCCATCTGCCGCGCGAGGGCAACACCCTTCTGGCGGTCGGTTGCGGGCATATATTTGTCCATCTGCGCGAGGCTGTCGGCGGCCGGCGGCAGGCCGGCCGCGGCGGCGCGCGTCATCAAGGCATAGGCGTGTGGCCAGTCCTTGGCGGCGAGGTCGCCGTTGAACAGGGCGGTGCCCAGCACATATTGCGCTCGCGGATCGCCGCGATCGGCGGCTTTCCTGATCCACGACATGGCTTCCGTCCGCTTGCCGGTGTCGAACAGGAGTATGCCGAGGTTCGCCTGGGCCTTTTCATGGCCCTGCTGCGCCGCTTTCTCGTACCAGCTTTGCGTGATCCTGAGGTCCTTGGGCACGCCTTTGCCGAATCGGTAGGCCTGGCCCATGTTGAACTGCGCGTCGGCATCGCCCTTGTCGGCGAGCGGCCGCCATTCGGCGATGGCGGCACTGTAGTTGCCGGCGTTCCAGGCATCGACGCCGGCCTTGACGTCGGCGGCGGCCGGCGTCGCGCCGAGCCATGCCGCGGCCGCGGCAATGAGAATGTGCCGACGATGGTGCATCTGATAACCTCCCCCAAGGCATGAAAGCCGAGGCGGCGGCCTAGCGGCTTATCCTTAAGACGTTCTTTACATTAAAGTCAGCGACTTCGCTATGAGCGCGCCATGGCGTCATTCCGTCCCGCAGATGTTAACCAGATTTTAGCAGCCCGAGGCGCAATCCTCTCTCCGAAGGTCCGCGAACCGAGGGGAAATCATGCGCGTCTTGGCATTGTCGTCTCAGAAAGGTGGCTCGGGCAAGACCACGCTGTCCGGCCATCTGGCCGTGCAGGCCCAGCTTGCCGGCTATGGACCGGTCTGCCTGATCGACATCGACCCTCAGGGTTCGCTGGCCGACTGGTGGAACGAGCGCGAATCGGAAATGCCCGCTTTCGCCCAGACCACCGTCGCGCGCCTCGGCGCCGATCTGGAGGTGCTGCGGCAGCAGGGTTTCCGCCTCGCCGTCATCGACACGCCGCCGGCGATCACCATGGCCATTCAAAGCGTCATCCAGGTGGCCGAGCTGGTCGTCATTCCGACGCGGCCGAGCCCGCACGACCTGCGCGCCGTCGGCGCCACCGTCGACCTTTGCGAACGTGCCGGCAAGCCGCTTATCTTCGTCGTCAACGGCGCCACGCCCAAGGCCAAGATCACCTACGAAGCCGCGGTCGCTTTGTCGCAGCATGGCACCGTCGCGCCGATCACGCTCCACCACCGCACCGATTTCGCCGCTTCGATGATCGACGGCCGCACAGTGATGGAGGTCGATCCCAAGGGCAAGTCGGCCGCCGAAGTGGCCGAGCTGTGGGATTATGTCGCCGACCGGCTCGAAAAGAATTTCCGCCGCACGATCTTCTCCGCCCCGGGCGGCCTTTCGCCGCACGCCGTTCCCCGCCCCGCGGCCAGCGGCTTCGGCCGCCGCGTGGTGGGCCAGTAAGGTGGGGGGGCGGTTGATGAGCGAGCCCAAACCCTTCGCCTCGCTGTCGTCCGGCCTGCTCGCCCGCAAGGGCGCGGCCAAGCCGGCCATGCGCCCGCAGGGCTTCGGCCAGATCGGCGTCGGCACCGAGGACCTCGGCTGGAACGACATGGGCTATGCGCCGGCTCCGGCAGAGCCCTATCCGGATTTTGAGCACGATATTCCTGAGCGCGTGCCGAGCAAGATCTCGGCGCTGACGCCGGCGCCCAAGTTCGGCGAGGAGCCGGAAAGCGCCCCTCAGGAACAGGAAGAGGAATTCGCGCCGCCGTCCGTCGTCGAGCAGCAGCGCGCGATCGAGGCCAACTTCGCCACGGAAGATGAAGAGGTCCAGGTCCCGCTCAAGAAGCCGAAAGCCGGAAAGGCGGCCGATGTCGTCACACTGCCGGCCCGTCAGCGCCAGCAGCCGGGCGCCAGGGGTAAGGCGGCCTTCACCCTCCGCCTCGATGCGGAGCGTCATCTGAAATTGCGGCTCGCCTGCGCGGTCACCCATCGCTCGGCGCAGCAGATCGTCAGCGAAGCTCTCGACGAGTTTCTCGATGCGCTGCCCGAGCTCGACGTGTTGGCGGGCAAGGTGCCTGCCAAGCTCGGCAAGCGCAGCTGAAAAGCGGAGTTGTCATCATGAACAACAATGTAGCTGTAAAGCTGGCGGCCTCGACGCTGGTGCTCGGCGTCACCATGGTGGGTTGCACGCCGTCGCCCGAAATGTCGCGTCCGTCCTCTTTCTCCTCCAAGGCGCCGCAAACCGTAGTGCAGGCAGCCGAGCTTCATGCCCAGGCATTGGAAGCCGTGCGGCAGGGGAGGTTGTCGGAAGCGCTGACCTTGACCGAGCAGGCCGTCGAGCTGGAGCCCCGCGACGTCGGCTACCGGATGGTCCTCGCCGATCTCTATCTGAAGAACGGCCGTTTTCGCTCGGCCGCCACCAGCTTCAAGGATGTACTAACTCTCAATCCCAGCAACGAACGCGCCGCACTCAGCCTCGCGCTCACGCAGATCGCCCTCGGCAACAGCTATCAGGCGACGGCTCAGCTCGATGGCCTTACGGAAACCGCGAAGCCCGGCGATATCGGCCTCGCCTACGCTCTCGCCGGACAGCCGGAGCGCGCCATCGCGATGCTCGAGCCCGCCGCGCGCGCCCCGGGCGCCGACGCCCGCGTTCGCCAGAATCTCGCGCTCGCCTATGCCCTTGCCGGCGATTGGCTGAAGGCGCGCACCACGGCCGCCCAAGACATTTCGCCCGCCCAGTTGGGCGAGCGCATGGAGCAATGGGCCGCGCTCGCCCAGCCGGATGCCGGTTCGACCCGAGTCGCGGCGCTGCTCGGAGTCACGCCGGTCGCGGATCCGGGCCAGCCGGTCCGGCTCGCCCTGGCGCCCGAGGTTCTGGAAACCCGCTTCGCCGAGGCGGTGGTCGAAAGCCCGGCTCCGGCCCCGACGATCGAGCCGGCCCCCGTTGAAGTCGCTTTCGCGGCTCCTCCGACGCCCGAAAATACCATCGTGTCCGCACCTGTGCCGGTCGCGACTCCGGAAACCCGTTTCGCCGAGGCCGTGCAGGCGCTGGTCGAGCCCGAGCCCGAGTCCGTTCGCGCTTCGGCGCCGGTTATCCAGGCCTCCGTTCCGGCCTTCGAGCCCGCCAGGAAGGCCCCGCGCATCGCGGGGCGGACCGAGCGCCAGGAAGAAGTGCGGGTCGCGCTCGGCGCACGGCCCAGCCGCTTCGTCGTCCAGATCGGCGCCTTCAGCACGCCCGAGAATGTCGAGCGCGCATGGGTCATGGCGATCGACCGCTTCCCGACCACCGCCGAGCGCGTGCCGCTCAGCACCACGGTCACCATCCCGGGCCGCGGCACCTTCCACCGCCTGTCGGTGTCCGGGTTCGACTCGCGCGGCGACGCCAACGGTCTTTGCGGAGAAATCCGCGCCAAGGGCGGTGCCTGCTTCGTCCGCGAAACGGCGGGCGACGCGCCGGTGCGTTGGGCCTCGCGCTACACCCGCAACGGCTGATTCCTGCATAGCAGTTCCCTCGGGAGGGCGGCGGTCGGGCCAACGGCCGCCGCCTTTTTCTCTAGGCGCCGCGGTCCGGCCGGGTGAAGACGTCGAGGCAGGCCATGCGGACGGCGACTCCCATTTCCACCTGGTCGAGGATCAGTGACCGTTCGGGGTCTTCCGCCACGTCGCCGTCGATCTCGACGCCCCGGTTCATCGGCCCCGGATGCATCACGACCGCGTTCGGCGCCAGCCGCTCCAGACGTTCGCGCGTGAGGCCATAAAGGCTGTGATAATCGCCGAGCGAATCCGACAGCGCCTCCTCCATCCGTTCCCGCTGGATGCGGAGCGTCATGACGACGTCGGCGCCGGATATGCCTTCCTCGAAATCGGTGAAGGAGGCGAAGCCGGGCGGCGGGGAGGGGGGCAGGAGCTCCTCCGGCCCCACGATCCTGACTTCGGCGCCCAGCAAGGGCAGCGAATGCAGGTTCGATCCGGCCACCCGGCTGTGGCGGATATCGCCGCAGATCGCGATCTTCAGCCCCTCGATCCGCCCGAAACGGCGCCGGAGCGTAAGCGCGTCGAGCAGGGCCTGGGTCGGATGCTCGCCGCTGCCGTCGCCGGCGTTGATGACGGGACAGCCCATGACCTCGGCGACTTCGGCCGCCGCTCCATTTGCCTCGTGGCGGATGACCAGCACGTCTGGCTGCATCGCGTTCAGGGTCAGTGCCGTATCCGTCAGGCTCTCGCCCTTCTTCACGCTCGACGAGTCGACGTGGAAGTTGGCGACCTGCGCGCCCAGCCTCTTGCCCGCGATCTCGAACGAGAAAAGCGTTCGCGTGCTGTTCTCGAAAAAGGCGTTGATCTGCGTCAACCCGATCAGCCGCCCGTCCTGCTTTCGGGCGCGGCGGTTGAACTCCACCCACTGCTCCGCTTCGTCGAGAAGAAAGCGGATATCGTCTGCGGAAAGCCCCTCTATGCCGAGGAGATGGCGGTGCGGGAAGGCGCTGGACATCAAAGCCGCTCTAGGGACGGATGAGGCCGATCTCAAGCACGCCTGAGCCGTCCCCATCGCGTCGCGACAGGGGGGTCATTTGCCTATCTCAGTTGCGCGTTCAGGAACTTCAGATACGCTTCGGACGCGTCGATGCGGTTCTGCTTCCTAAGGAAGCCGTGGCCCTCGTCGGGGAAAACCACATATTCGACCGGCACATCGTTGGCTTTCACCGCCGCCACGAGCTCGTCGCTCTCGACCTTCAGCACGCGCGGATCGTTGGCGCCCTGGATGACCAGCAGCGGCTTCACGATGTTCTTGGCGTGGAAGAGCGGCGAGATCGCCCGGTGCCGCTCGGCGTCCGTCGCGGGGTCGCCCATTTCGTCATAGAGCGCCTCGCGGAACGCGGCCCACCAGGGCGGGATCGATTCGAGCGTCCGCACCCAGTTGGTGACGCCGAAAATGTCGATGCCGAGCTCGAACGCCTGCGGCTCGAAGGCGAGGGCGGCGGCGACCATATAGCCGCCATAGGAGCCGCCGATGATGCCGATGTCGTCGTCCGACACCCAGTCCAGCGACTGGAGATAGCCCTTGGAGGCGACCACGTCCTTCAGGTCGACGTCGCCGTGCTTCTTGTCGTCGAGGTGGAAGAAGGTCTTGCCGTAGCCCGACGAACCCCGGTTGTTGATCGCATAGACGGCATAGCCGTGGTTCACGAGATGCTGGATGGTCGCGCTATAGCCCCGGCGGCTCTGTCCGCCCGGGCCGCCATGCACCCAGACCAGGGCCGGCACCGGATTCGAGGCGCTCGCCTCGCGCGGCTTGTAGAGGACGCCCGGCACTTCCAGCCCGTCATAGCTCTTGAAGCGCGCCACCGTCGCCTCGACGAGCTGGTTCTCGTCGATATCTGGATTGAGCGCCGTGGTCAGCCGCCGCGCCTTTCCGGTGGCGAGGTCGGCGACGAAGATGTCGGCGGGCGAGGTGTCGGCGGCCACGGTGAATGCCACCATCGTCTCGTCGCGATTGAACCGGACGCCGCCGATGTCGCCATCGGGAATGCCGGTCAGAGTCAGGGCCTTGCCTTCGCGGTCCTGGATGGTGAGGTCTGTCGCGGCGTCGTTATTGAGCGCCGACACGCGGTAGCGGCCCGAGGGCGAGAAGGAGACGTACATCACGTCCCAGTCCCCTTCGATCGCGGACTTCTTCTCGCCGGTCGCCAGGTCGTAGCGCCAGGCCTGGTTCCATTCCCCGGCTTCGTTGGTCGCGTAGACCAGCGCGCGGCTGTCGGGCGTGAAATCGTAGACGCCGTAGCTGACATTGCCTTCATGCGGCGTGAGGTGTTTCGGCTCGGGCGAAGCGGCCTTGAGGTCGACGAGATGGAGATCGTTGTCGGAGCTGGTGCGTTCCTTCACCAGCGCGACATAGCGCCCGTCGCGCGAAATGCCGCCGACATTGTAACCGTCGTTCTGGAAGACGATGCGGCGCTCATAATCGTCGGTGTCATAGGCGTAGATGTCGAACATCTGCGGGTTGCGCTCGTTGCTCGTCACCCAGAAAGTCTCGCCGTCGGCGCTCCAGCCGATGAAGTCCGCCTTCACCTTTTCACCCGGAGTCAGGTCCCGCACGGTGCCGTCGGCGGCGCGGACATAGACATGGTCGAGCTCGTTCCCGCCCTTGTCTGCGGTGAACAGCACGCGGTCGTCCTTCGGGAAATAGCTCGCCGCGAAGGTCGCGTTGTCGGGGGAGTTCGTGATCGCCACGGGCGTTCCGCCTGCCACAGGCAGAGCATAGGTGTTGAAGACGCCCGAGTTGTCGCTGCTGATCAGGATCGCCTGACCGTCCGCTGAAAAGCCGTAACCGGCGGGCGAGGCCATGACGAAGCTGGTCGTGTCGTAAAAGGCTTCGGCCGAATAGCGAACGGGCTCGGCGGGAGCCTGGGCCGATGCGGCGCCGAGCGCCAGGCAGGTCGAAGCGAGCGAAATCGCGGAAGCCTTCAGGTAACCCATAACCCCTCCCTCTGTGTGTTACTCGGCTATATCAGCGAAACTTCTCCCGCGCTAGCTCATAGTAAGAGCATCGATAGCACCCTGCAGAATGTAGGCCGCGGCCATCTTGTCTACCAGCTCGGCCCGCCGCGCACGGCTGGCGTCGGCGTCGATCAGGGTCCGAGTGACGGCTTGAGTCGACCAGCGCTCGTCCCAGAGCAGAATGGGCAAGCCAAGCGGCGCCAGATTGCGGGCGAAGGCGCGGACCGATTGGGTGCGGGGGCTGTCGCTGCCGTTGAGGTTGAGGGGGAGGCCGACGACGAGGCCCTTCACCCCTTGCCCCGCGACGGTCACCTTCAGCCGCTCCAGGTCCGCCGAGAACTTGCCCCGCTTCATCAGCTCGGCGGCGGTAGCGATCGTCCAGCCGGCGTCGCACAGCGCCACGCCGATCGTCTTCGTGCCCACGTCCAGCCCCATCAGCCTTCCGCCACCCGGCAGGGCGTCGCGAAAGGCGAGAACGGTCATGGTGATCATCGCGCACCCCTACCGTCATGCTGAACTTGTTTCAGCATCCAATTACAAGCACCCGTTGGTTGGAAAATTGGACCGTGAAACGAGTTCAGGGTGACGGTTCAGCGGGTAGGTCGGCGCCTAGGAAGCTCTCCAGGCGCCGTTCGGCATCGACGCGTATGTTCGCCCAGAACAGCGCATAGTCATACACATGATAATTGTTCCCGGGCAGCACATAGTTGCCCATGTCCGGAGCGTCCTCGCCGATCAGCAGAAAGCCGCGCACGTCGCATCGCGCCGGCACCGCCGCTTCGACCAGCTCCGCCTCAGTAAGGTCGCCATTGGGAACAAGCGTGCCGAGATTGGCGTCGGCGACCGCATCGCCCCCGCGCTCGCCGGTGATCGGGTTGACGCACAACATGGGCGAGCCGGCGCGCGAGGTTCCATCGGGCGCGGCCGAGGCGTCGTACACGTCGGTCACCATTTGGGGGTCCGCCGGCTGGGCGAAGCTCTGCCAGCTGAGGATGCAGCCCGAATCTTCCGCCTCTTCGCAGGCGGGGAGGCCGAGGGCGCCCAGGTCCGCCGTGGTCGAGATCGGCCAGCCGACGACATAGGCGGCGGCGACGCGCTGCTCGACAGACGAGCCCGCGATCCAGTCCCTCAGCAGCCGCATCAGGTGCAGGCTGCCCTGGCTATGCGCCGCAAGGATGATCGGGCGGTCCGCCGGCGCCTGTTCGAGGAACGCCTCGAACGCCGCGAGGACGTCGCGATAGGCGAAATCCAGCGCCTTTTCCGCATCCGCCTTGGTGGTCAGGAACGCGCCGAACGTCGCCTGGCGATATTTGGGCGCCCAGATTTCCGCGATGGCGTTGAAGGCGCTCGCCTGACTGCGCACGAACAGCTCCGCCCGTTCCTGCGATTCCTCATGGTCGAGCGGCGCATTCCAGTGCGACCGCTCCAGATAGGAGGTTGGGTGGATGAAGAAGAGCGATGCTCTCGGCTCCGCTGTCGGCGCGAAGCCTTCCGGCGTCCATGCCGCGGGATTGTTCGGGATATCCGGTCTCGCGATCCACATCGCGGCGTCGGCATAGGTCGGTCCCGGTTCCGGCTTCTCCTGCTCGACGAACTCGGCGGTCGGCACCAGTGCCGCCTTCATCAGGTCCATCTGGAAAATGCGATAGGCGAGCGCGCCGATCAGCAGGAGCACCACCAGTCCCGCCACTATCCAAAGGAAACGCCGCGCCAACATCCACTTCTCCAATCAAACAGCCGCGCTCCCAACAGCAAGCGCGGTGATAGTGCAAGCCTTGCTTGAAGCCCGCCCCCGCCGATGCTAGCGGCGCGACCTATGTCCGTCGACACCGCCACCGTCCGCCATATCGCCAAGCTGGCCCGCATCGCCGTCACCGACGGCGAGGTCGAGGCGCTGGTGCCCGAGCTCAACAACATCCTCGGCTGGATCGAGCAACTGCAGGAGGTCGATGTCTCCGGCGTCGAGCCGATGACCGCCGTCATCCCCAATCATCTGCGCCTTCGCGACGATATCGTCACCGACGGCGACAAGCGCGACGACGTCCTCGCCAATGCGCCGGTGGCCGAACATGGCTTCTTCGCCGTTCCCAAGGTGATCGAATAGTGACCAGTTTTACCGATCTCGGCGTCGCGGCGATCCGCGACGGGGTGAAGGCAGGCAGCTTCTCGGCCCGCGAAGTGGCCGACGCCTTCATTTCCGCCGTCGAGAAGGCGAGACGCCTCAACGCTTTCGTCATTGAGACGCCCGATCACGCCATCGCCGCCGCCGAGGAGGCGGACCGCGAGCGGGCCGAAGGAAAGCTCCGTCCGCTGTCAGGCGTGCCGCTCGGCATCAAGGACCTGTTCGCCACCAAGGGCCATCAGACTACCGCCGGCAGCCACATGCTCGAAGGCTTCACGCCGACCTATGAATCCACCGTCAGCGGCAAATTGCTCGCCGCCGGGGCGGGCATGCTCGGCAAGCTCAACATGGACGAGTTCGCGATGGGCTCCTCGAACGAGACCAGCGCCTTCGGCAACGTCATCTCGCCCTGGCGGCGCAGCGACGGCGGCAATACGCCGCTCACCCCCGGCGGCTCCTCGGGCGGCTCGGCCACTGCCGTCGCCGCGCGCATTGCGCCGGGCGTGACCGGCACCGATACCGGCGGCTCGATCCGCCAGCCTGCCGCCTTCACCGGCATCACCGGCATCAAGCCGACCTATGGCCGCTGTTCGCGCTACGGGATGGTCGCGTTCGCCTCGTCGCTCGACCAGGCGGGTCCGATGGCGCGGGACGTCCGCGATTGCGCGATCATGCTCGAGACCATGAGCGGCTTCGATCCGAAGGATTCGACCTCGCTCGACCTCCCGGTGCCGAAATGGGAGGCCGGCCTCTCCAGCGACATCCGAGGCAAACGCATCGGCATCCCCAGGGAATATCGCATCGACGGTATTCCCGAGGAGATCGGCAAGGTCTGGGACCAGGGCATTGAATGGATGAAGGATGCCGGCGCCGAGATCGTCGAGGTCTCGCTCCCGCACACGAAATACGCCTTGCCGACCTATTACATCATCGCCCCGGCCGAGGCCTCGTCCAACCTCGCCCGCTATGACGGCGTCCGCTACGGCCAGCGTCGCGCGCCCGACGCTTCAGATGGGAGGGGAGGCAGCCTCGACGACATGTACAACGCCACCCGCGCCGCCGGCTTCGGCGCCGAAGTGAAGCGGCGAATCATGATCGGCACCTACGTCCTTTCGGCCGGCTTCTACGACGCCTATTTCAACCAAGCGCAGAAGGTGAGAGCCCTGATCGCCCGCGATTTCGAGCGTGTATGGCAGGATTGCGACATTCTCCTGACGCCGACCGCCCCATCGGCGGCTTTCGCGCTGGGCGAAAAATCGGACGACCCCATCGCCATGTATCTGAACGACGTCTTCGCCGTCCCCGCCAGCCTCGCCGGCCTTCCAGCGATGTCGGTCCCCGCCGGCCTCGACGCCTTGGGCCTGCCGCTCGGCCTCCAGATCATCGGCCAGCCGCTGGACGAGCAGGGCGTGCTGAACGCGGGATTGGCATTCGAGGAACGCGCCGGCTTCACGGCCCGTCCGGAGGCATGGTGGTGAACGTCAGGACGCCCCCCAACGAACTGTTTGGACTTGTCCATGTCTGATTATCGAATCCACGGCGCCACGGGCGAATGGGAGGTTGTGATTGGCCTCGAGGTCCACGCCCAGATCACGTCCAACGCCAAGCTCTTCTCCGGCGCCTCGACCGAATTCGGGGCGGAGCCGAACACGCAGGTGAGCCTGGTCGACGCGGCGATGCCGGGCATGCTGCCGGTCCTTAACGTCGAATGCGTGCGTCAAGCCGTCCGCACCGGCATGGCGCTGGAGGCGAAGATCAACGCCTTCTCGCGCTTCGACCGGAAGAATTATTTCTATGCCGACCTGCCGCAGGGCTACCAGATCAGCCAGCTCTATCACCCGATCGTGGGTGAAGGCGCGATAGAGATCGAACTGGAGAGCGGGGCGACTAAGACGGTCGGCGTCGAGCGCATCCATATCGAGCAGGATGCGGGCAAGCTGATGCACGACCAGCATCCCAGCTTCTCCTATGTCGACCTCAACCGTTGCGGCGTCGCCCTGATGGAGATCGTGTCCAAGCCCGACATGCGTTCACCCGAGGAAGCAGGGGCTTATGTCAGGAAACTCAGGTCCATTCTCCGCTATGTCGGCTCATGCGACGGCAATATGGAGCAGGGCTCGATGCGCGCCGACGTCAATGTGTCGGTCCGCAAGCCCGGCCAGGAATTCGGCACCCGCACCGAGACCAAGAACGTCAATTCGGTCCGCTTCATCATGGCGACGATCGAATATGAGGCGAACCGGCAGGTCGACGTGCTGGAGGGCGGCGGCGCCATCGTTCAGGAAACCCGCCTGTTCGATCCCGACAAGGTAGAGACGCGGCCGCTGCGGTCAAAGGAAGACGCGCACGATTACCGTTATTTCCCCGATCCGGATCTTCTGCCGCTGGAGCTGACGCCCGAATTCATCGACGAATGCCGCCACAGCCTTCCCGAACTGCCCGACGCCAAGCGCCGCCGGTATGAGGAGGAACTGGGTCTTTCCCCCTATAACGCCGCCGTCCTCACCGCCGAGGCCGAGACCGCCCGCTGGTTCGAGGCTTTGCTCGCCGAAGGGGCGTTGAAGCAGGAGCGCCCTGAGACCCAGGTCGCCAAGGCCGCTGCCAACTGGCTGATCTCCGATCTGTTCGGCGCCCTCAACCGGATTGGCAAGACGATCGAGGAAAGCCCGGTAACGCCTTCTCAGGGCGCTGAATTGCTGGCGCTGGTGGCGGACGGCACGCTCTCCGGCACGCTCGCCAAGCAGGTTTTTGAGATCATGCTCGAAAGCGGCAACGACCCTGCCAGGATCGTCAATGAGCGCGGTCTTAAGCAGACCTCGGACACCGGCACGATCGAAGTTGTGATCGCCGACGTGATGGCGGCGAACGCCGACAAGGTCGCCGAATATCGCTCGGGCAAGGACAAGCTCTTCGGCTTCTTCGTCGGCCAGACGATGAAAGCGATGCAGGGCAAGGCCAACCCGCAGGTCGTCAACGAACTGCTGAAGAAGGCGCTCGGGTAACTAGCGCGGCGCTACCGTCAGGTCGCCCTTCATGCCGGGGTGATAGACGCAATAGAACGGAAATTTTCCGCCCTTGGTAACCACGGTCTTTCCGCTCTTTCCCGCGGGAAGGTCGATATTGAAGCTCTTGTCGCGCGCCGTCGCCGTGTGCCGGAACATGTCGCGGTTGATCCAGAGGATCGTGTCGCCGGCGCGGATGCCGGCCGGGACGGGACCGAACTTCATCTTGTCGATGACGACTTTGTGGACCCTCGGCGCAGGCCCGGCGGTGGGAGATGCCGGGGCGCCGAGGGTCGGCGGAGACGGGAGAAGGGTGAGACCCGCCCCCGCTGCGAGAATGGTGAGCCTCGACATGGTCAGTCGAGCGTACCCGCGAGCTGCTCGGCATGCGCCTGGTGTTCGCGGAAAAGGGTGAGGCCGGTCTCCAGCAGCGCCTTCAGCTCGGCGTTATCGGCGCTGGGGATCAGCGTGTCCGCGAGCGCGCCGTTCACGGTGGCGTGATAGGCAACCTCATTCTTCACATAGGCGGTATCGAAGGCATCGCCGCTGAGTGAGGCGAGCTTCTGGTGCTGGGTGGCGGCGGCATCGGTGAGCGCCTGGCTCGTCGGGTTGGCCTCGGGGGTGACGCCGAGCTTCTTCACCAGCGCGAGCGCCTTGTCGTTCACCGCCGCATGGTCGCGCACCATCGACTCGGCGAAGGCGCGGACGTCGGCGTCCCGAGACTTGTCCAGCGCCTGCTTCGCCGCCTCGACGTCGAGCTGCCCGGCCGTATAGGCGATATGGGCGATCTGGGCGTCGGTGGGGCCGGCGGCGTCCTGCGACAGGGCCGGCGCCGCCAGAAGGATAAGGGCCGCGGCCCCGGCTAGTGCGACTTTGATGGTCATTCGATGCTCCCATTGGGCACCGCCGTCGGGCGGGGCCGGTTGACGCCTCTTTGATGCCGCCCGCGCGCTAAGGTTCCCGGGAACGGATCGCGCCGACCGGACATCAAAGGGGTTCGGAGAGGGAGACACCTGGATGGAATTGTACGCGTTCGAGCCGCACCGCGCGGCGGATGAAGAGGAGGCGTTCGATCTCCGCCAGCCGGGCAGACCGGCGGTGGAGGCGGCGGTGCGAACCCTGATCGCGGCGACCGGCGACGACCCGGCGCGCGAGGGTTTGAGGGACACGCCGGCGCGGGTGGCGCGCGCCTATGGCGAGTGGTTCGCCGGCTATGCGGTCGATCCGGCACGGTTGCTCGAAACGACCTTCGGCGAGGCCGAGGATTATGAGGAAACGATCCTGCTCCGCTCCATCCCGTTGGTATCCACCTGCGAGCATCATCTGGCGCCGATCATCGGCCAGGCCCATGTCGCCTACAGGCCCAATGGCCGCGTCGTCGGCATCTCGAAACTGTCGCGGCTGGTCGATGCCTTCGCCCGGCGGCTGCAGCTCCAGGAGCGCCTCACCCGCCAGATCGCGACGGCGCTGGAGGACGCGCTGGAGCCGCGGGGCGTTGCCGTTGTTATCGAGGCCGCCCATGGCTGCATGGCGACGCGCGGTGTAAGGCAGCATGGCGTGACGATGGTGACCAAATGCTGGCTGGGTGAGTTCCGGAGCGATCCGGACCTCCGGGCCGAGCTGATCGCGGCGCTGCCCGGAACGGGAGCGACGGGATTCGGGAACCTCTGACGGCAGACGGCATCCAAGGATGTCGGGAGGAAGAACATGGCGACGCTGGCGAAGCTTGAGCTCGAGGGGCTGGACGATCTCGCATTGGCCGGAAAGGTGGCGACGCGGGATCCGGCGGCGGTTCGTCTCGTCACGGAGCGCAACAACCAGCGGCTCTACCGCGCCGCCTGGAGCATCGTCCGGAACCGCGCCGAGGCGGAGGACGCCGTGCAAAGCGGTTATCTCCGCGCCTTCGCCGCGATCGGCGATTTCGCGGGGCGCTCGTCGCTCGGCACCTGGCTGATGCGGATCGTGATCAACGAGGCGCTGGGGCGAGCGCGCGCGGCGCGGCGGCGACGAAAGCATCTGGACGGCGGCGGGGTGGCGGTGATGGAGCTTTATCGGGACAGGCTTATGCGCGGATCGACGACGGAATTGCTGCCCGACGGCGCCCTGGCGCGGACCGAGGTCAGGCTAATGCTCGAGGAGGCGATTTCGCGGCTCCCCGCCAGCTTCCGGCTGGTCTTCGTGATGCGCGAGGTCGAGGAGCTGAGCGTCGAGGAAACGGCCGAGGCGATCGGTATCCCCCCAGCGACCGTCAAGACCCGCCACCACCGCGCCCGGCGGCGGCTGAGGGAGGAACTGGCGCCGGAGCTCAGGACGGCGCTCACCGGTACCTTCCCCTTCGCGGGCGCCGACTGCGAGGCGATGACCGACCGGGTGCTTCGCGCCTATTGCTGAGTTGCCGATCGACCTCGCCGCGGCCCGCGGCTCGTGCTATAAAACCGCCCGACCTGAGAGAGAGGAGGGGCAGCCATGGCGCGGGCTCTGTATCTGCTGTTCGGTGTCGTTGCTTACTGCATATTTTTCGCGACTTTCCTTTACCTGATCGCTTTCGTGGGCGACCTGCCCGGCGTTCCGCGTACCGTCGATCGCGGGCCTGTGGGCGCTGTCGGCGCGGCCATCGTGGTCGACATCGCGCTCATCGCGCTTTTCGGCCTCCAGCACAGCGTGATGGCGCGGCAAGGGTTCAAGAGAGGCTGGACCCGCATCGTCCCGCATCCGATCGAGCGCAGCACCTATATGCTGTTCGCCAGCCTCGCGCTGATCGTCATGTTTCTCTTCTGGCGACCCATTCCAACGACGGTCTGGAATATCGAAAATCCGATCGGCGCCGTTTTCATGTGGGCCCTGTTCGCCATCGGCTGGGCCATCGTTCTAATGAGCACCTTCCTGCTCAGCCATTTCGAGCTGTTCGGCCTCACACAGGTGTGGAGCCATGCGCGCGGCAGAGCCGTTCCGCCACCGACATTCCGCGAACCCTTATTCTACAAGAAGGTCCGCCACCCGCTTTATTCCGGCTTCGTCCTGGCGTTCTGGGCGATTCCGCAGATGAGCGCCGGTCATGCGCTGCTGGCGGCGGGGATGACAATCTACATCCTCATCGCCATTCGCTACGAGGAGCGCGACCTCGTCGGTCTCTTCGGTCCGCAATATGAGGAATATCGCGGCCGGGCCGGCATGCTCACGCCGAGATGGCGGCGGCGGGCACACTGAGACTCACAGGAGGCGTTCGAGGTCCCCTTCCGTCACCGCGAGCAGGGCGGAGAGATCGTCGACGACGAAGTAGCGCTCCTGGAGGGTGTCGCTCCTGTAGGGCGTCGCCATCGCGTGTGCGACGTCGAACGCTGGCCGGTCAGGCTCGGCGCTCTCCAGCGCATAGGCGGTTTCGCCGAAGCTGGAGGCAATGCCGGCGCCGTAGATTTTCAGCGCGCCATCCTCCCAGGCGAGGCCGAATTCGACCGTATGCCAGTAGAGACGGGCGAGGCGTTCCAGCGTGCCTTCCGCGCGCGCGCGAAGGCCGAGGCGGCCGAGCGTCACCATGAAGTCCGCCATGCGGGGGTCGGCGAGCAGGGGGACGTGGCCGAACAGGTCGTGGAAGACGTCCGGCTCCTCCAGATAATCGAGCTGGTCGGCGCGGCGGTGAAGTTGCCGGCGGTAAAGCGGCGTTCGCTGAGGTGATGGAAGAAGACGTCGTCCGGGACGAGGCCAGCCGGTGCGCGCCTTCAGCGTCCGGTTGAGCTCGGCGAGGTTCGGAATGCCGGGGCGGGAAAGGCGCAGGAGGTCGAGGCCCTCCATGAAGGCGCGAACGGCGCGGCCGGCGAGGCGCTCTTGCTGGCGGGCGAAGAGCAGGTCCCAGACGCGATGCTCCTCGGCCGTGAAGGCATGCCAGTTCTGCGGGATCGTCCAATCCTCGGCCGCGCCCGGCGCGCGCGCGGGCGAGGGCGGCGGGCTGGAAGACGTGAAGGCGGTTCACAATGAAAAACCCCGCCCGGAGAGCCGGACGGGGTCGAAGAAAACGCGACTGTTGAAGGCGCGTCAGTTCGGTCCCGCCCGAGGGCTGGCATAGGAATAATAATAAGCGGCGGCGACCGTGGCGGCGCGGAAGCGGCATTCAGCCGAAAGGGTCGCGGTCGAGGACATGCGCGGCGAAGGTGGCGGCGGCGCGGTCCCGTGTCAAGCGCCCGCCGCTTCGAGCTTCACCGTTCCACGCCCAACTCATCCAGCATGAAGGCGTAATATTCGGCCGTTTCGCGATATTTGTGAAAGCGACCGGACTTGCCGCCATGGCCCGCCTCCATGTTGGTCCGGAAGACGAGCGGCTCGCTGCCCGTCCCGCGATCGCGGAGGCGGGCGACCCATTTGGCCGGCTCGAAATACTGGACCTGCGAGTCCCACAGGCCTGTGCCGACGAACATCGCCGGATAGGCCTTCGCCTCGACATGATCGTGAGGGGAATAGGACAGCATGTAGGCATAGGCCTCCGGCTCCCTCGGATCGCCCCATTCGTCCCATTCGTTGCTGGTGAGCGGGATCGTTTCGTCGAGCATAGTGGTGACGACGTCGACGAACGGCACATGGGTGACGATCACCTCGTAATCGTCTGGAGCCATGTTGACGACGGCACCCATCAGCAGGCCGCCGGCGCTGCGGCCCGCCGCCGCCACCCGGTCCTTCGCCGCATAGCCTTCGGCGACCAGATAGCGCGTCACGTCGATGAAGTCGGTGAAGCTGTTCTTCTTGTTCATGAGATGGCCGTCGTCGTACCAGGCGCGGCCCATCTCCTGCCCGCCGCGGATATGGGCGATGGCATAGGCCATGCCGCGGTCGAGCAGGCTGACCCTGGCATAGTCGAAGGCCGGGTCCATCGACGAGCCGTAGCTGCCATAGCCATATTGAAGGAGGGCGGCGGTGCCGTCCGGCTTGAAGCCCTTCTTGTAGACGATCGAGACCGGGATCTTCGTCCCGTCCCGCGCCGGCGCCCACAGCCGTTCTGTGACGTAATGGGCGAGGTCATAGCCGCCGAGGACAGGCATGCGCTTCAGGAGCTTCCGCTCGCCGGTCGCCATGTTCACTTCGTAGGTCGTGTCGGGCGTGGTCAGCGACGTATACTCGTAGCGCAGCCATTCGGTGTCCGGTTCGGCATTCTTCCCCAGCGCCATGGCATAGGCCGGCTCGTCGGACGCGACGAAATCGCTCTTGCCGTTCGCCGCGAGGGTGCGGAGGCGCTTCACGCCGCCGGAGCGTTCCTCGATGGCGGTAAAGCCGTCGAACAGCTCGAAACCCTCGATGAAGACGTCGGCGCTGGGGGGCACCCTGTCCTTCCAAAGCGAACGATCGCCAAGCTTTTGCCCATCGGCCAGGGTCATCAGCCGGTAATTGGGCGCGTCCCAATTGGTGCGGATGACCCAGCGGCCGCCCAGATGATCCGCCTGATATTCGAAGTCGCGCTCGCGCGGGGCGATGACGGCGAACGCGCCGGGCGTCTCGGCCGAGGTGCAGCGCTGCTCGCTGCTGACCGTGCTTTCGACATAGATGCAGATGAAATCGTCGTCGCGGGTGCGATCGATGCCCATGTAGAAGGTGTCGTCTTGTTCCTCATAGACGAGCGGGTCGGCGCTGGCGGGCGTGCCGAGCACATGCGCCTTGACCCGCTTGCCGAGCAGGGTCGTCGCGTTCTTGTCGATGTAGAACAGGGTGCGGTTGTCGTCGGCCCAGACGATGTTCGGTTCGATATTGGTGACGATATCGGGGAGCATCTCGCCGGTTTCGAGGCTCTTGACCTTCAGCACATATTGGCGGCGCCCCACCGTGTCCTCGGCCCAGGCGAGGAGCTTGTTGTCAGGGCTCACCACCCAGTCGGAGACCTGAAAGAAGCCGTGACCCTCGGCCATGGCATTCTGGTCGAGCAGCACTTCCTCCGGCGCGTCCATGCTGCCCTCGCGGCGAGCTATGACTGGATAGTTCTGCCCTTCCTCGAAGCGCGAATAATAATGATAGCCGCGCAGGCGATAGGGCACGGAGCTGTCGTCCTGCTTTATGCGACCGACAATCTCCTCGTAGAGTTTGGCCTGAAGCGGCTTCGTAGGGGCGAGGACCGCATCGGCATAGGCGTTCTCGGCCTTGAGATAGGCGAGCATTTCGGGGTCTTCGCGGCTGTCGTCGCGGAGCCAGTAATATTCGTCCTGCCGAGCCGCGCCGTGCGGCGCGCGAACCTCGTGGGGCTTCTTGGCGGCGACGGGAGGCTCCGGGAGCTGCGCGGGCGCCAGCGACGGGAGGGTGAAGGAGGCGCAGACCAAAGCGGCGCGGACAAGCGTCAGACGGTTCATGAAGTCCCCCGGGGAGCGATGGCGACGGGACACGATGGCACGGCGCCGACCTTCTTGCCAAGCCGGGCTCAGGCGCTCCGTGGATAAAGGCCCCGCCCCTGCGCGAACAGGCGGGCGAGACCGAAGAGGGCGTCCATATTGGGTGTGTCGACGTTGACGAGGCGACCGATCTCGCGCGGGGCGCCGAGAAGGGCGTCGAGCTCGATAGCGCGGCCCGCCTCGACGTCCTGGAGCATCGAGGTCTTGAAGGCGCCCAGGCGGCGGGTGACGGCGATGCGGTCGCGGCCGCTTTCCTCGATGGGACAGCCTATTCGCGCGCCGATTTCCGACGCCTCGGCCATGATGCGCAGGATGAAATCCTCGACCAGCTCGTCGTTGAGAATCTTGTCGCAGGTCGCGGCCGCCAGGGCGGACAGCGGGTTCATCGTCATATTGCCCCACAATTTGTACCAGATGTCCTTCTGGATGCGGGGGCTGGCGGTCGCGGCGAAACCGGCATCGGAAAAGAGGGCGGTTAGCGCGGTCAGGCGCTCGCTCGCGCCCCCTGCGGGTTCACCGAAGATGAGGCCGTTTCCGGCGATGTACTGGACAATTCCCGGCGCGGTCGTCGCACAACTGGCATGGACGACGCAGCCGATCACTTGCGACAGTCGAAGCGCGCTCGCGACCGCGCCGTCCGGATCGACCGACGAAAGACTCTCACCGCGATCGGCGAGGAACCACCAGGGAACGCCATTCAGCATCGGTACGATCAGCGTGTCCGCGCCGATCATTGGCCGCGCGGCCGACGCGGCCGAGGCGAGAGCCGGTGCCTTGACCGCGAAGATGACGAGATCGCGGAGGTCAAGCCGTGCGGCATCGTCGGACGCCTCCATCGGGATGGTCCGTTCAACATCCCCGCGCAAGACAAGCCCGTTCGTCCGAATGGCCTGGAGCGTCGCGCCTCTGGCGAGGACGGCGACGTCACGGCCAGCTTCGGCGAGCCGGGCCGCGATCCAGCCGCCGATCGCCCCCGCGCCGACGACCGCGATC
>NZ_DATCYB010000065.1:0-15928 GCF_036570505.1 Allosphingosinicella sp.
CTCAGCAGGCCGCGCCGTCACAGCCGCAGCCGCGCATCGTGTCGGTGGGGCCGGGCGGCTTCCTCCGCCAGGGTCCCGGAGACCAGCAGGCGCCGATTCCGCCGGCTCCGCCGCGCCGCCTGGTGCCGGCCAAGCCGAGCCCGGAGATCGCCGACAAGACGAGCCTGCTCGATCTCAACGAGAAGATCTGCAAGTGGCCGCTCGGCCATCCCGGCGAGCCCGATTTCCATTTCTGCGGGCGTCCGTCCAATCCGGGCTTTCCCTATTGCGTCGACCATTGTGGCGTCGCCTATCAGGCGCAGCTGCCGCGCCGCGACCGCAGGCCGCCCCCGCCCCTCCCCTTCGGGGGCCCCCGCATCCGCTGAGCGGGACCTCGCACTGTCCGCGCTGCGGCTTTAAGGAATTTCAACTACCTGACAGGCAATCTGGCGGAGCTTTCAGGGGAACTTCGCATGATACGCGTTAAGAAAGAGGATCTCCGGCTGGGAATGTATATCCAGTCGCTGGAGGGCTCCTGGTTCGATCATCCGTTCTGGAAGTCCAAGTTCCTGCTCACCGAGGAGGATGACCTTCGCTCGCTGCAAGGCAGCGACGTCGATGTCTGGGTGGACGAATCGAAGAGCCTCGCGCCCGCCCTCGCCCACCTCATGCCGCAGGAGCCCACGCCGAGATCAAGGCTGCTGGAAGAGCTCGCACCCGAAGCACCGGTCAAGGCCGCGTCGACGCCCAAGCCCCGATCGCAGCGCCCTTCGCACCCCAACGAGTTTCACGCCGCCGAGACGGTGCTGGCGGACTGCAAGGCCGCGGTGGGCCAGCTCTTCGCCCGGGTGCAGAGCGGCAGCGCGGCGGCGATCGAGGACGCGGCCCCCGTGGTCCGCGGCATTGCCGAATCCGTGGAGCGCAATCCGGACGCGCTGATCACGCTCACCCGCGTGCGGACGCTGGATGAATATACATACATGCATTCGGTCGCCGTCAGCGCGCTGATGATCAACCTCGCGCGCCAGCTCCAGCTGCCGCCCGACTATATAAAACAGGCGGGCACGGCTGGCCTGTTCATGGACGTGGGCAAGGCGTTTCTTCCGTCCGAGCTTCTCGGCAAGCGGAACGAATATGGACCGGCGGACTGGGCCGAGATGCGCCGCCACCCGCAGCTCGGCGCGGACGCGGTCAAGGCCTCGGGCGACATGTCGAAGATTGTCGCGGACGTTTGTCTCCACCACCATGAAAGGCATGACGGAACCGGCTATCCGCATAGCCTGAAGGGCGACGAGATAAGCCTGTTCGCCCGCATGGCCGCGATCTGCGACACCTACGACGCGCTTGTCTCGGCGCGTCCGCACCGTCCGGCCCGCGGCCCGGCCGACGCCGTCGCCGAAATGTACAAGCTCAAGGGTCAGTTCGACGAAAGCCTGCTCAACAGCTTCATCAAGAGCATCGGAATCTACCCGGTCGGCAGCCTCGTGCGGCTGGAATCGCGGAGGCTGGGCTGCGTCGCGGCCCAGCGTCGCAACCAGCTCACCAAGCCGGTGGTCCGGGTCTTCTACTCGATCGTGCAGCGCGCCCAGGTGCCGGTCCACGAGCTCGACCTTGCCGAAGTGCCCGAGCCCGACCGGATCGTCGCGCGCGAGGACCCGAGCCGTTGGGGCCTCTCCGACTGGGACAATGTCGCGCTGTCGATCCTCCAGGGCCAGAAGGCCAGCCGCGCCGCCTGATCCTGCTCCGCGAGGGCCACTATACTGGCCGGGCGCGTGGTTGCGCTTTGCCCGGCTAGCCGAGCGCCATAAGGGCCGAGCTTGCGCATCGGAATGCAATCGGACCTGATGCGGCCATGCCTCGACGCTCCTATTTGCGCGACACGAGCGAGCATGCCGACCCTCGGGTCAGTCCGATGGAGCTGTTCTTCGACCTGGTGTTTGTGTTCGCCGTTACCCAGCTGTCGCATTATCTGCTGGAGCACCACGCGGTCCTCGGCGCGCTGCAGACGCTGGTGATGTTCCTCGCGGTCTGGTGGGCCTGGATTTACACCGCGTGGGCAGTCAA
Source organism: Allosphingosinicella sp. (assembly GCF_036570505.1). GTDB lineage: Bacteria > Pseudomonadota > Alphaproteobacteria > Sphingomonadales > Sphingomonadaceae > Allosphingosinicella. Next base: position 2,044 of record NZ_DATCYB010000065.1, read on the forward strand.
CTGGATCGACCCCGATCTTCCGCCGGTTCGACTGGTGCTCGCGATAATCATGCTGCTGAGCCTCGTCCTGTCGAGCGCGATTCCCGGAATATTCGGCCGCTACGGCCTCTACTTTGCGCTGGCCTATGTCGCGATACAGGTCGGCCGCACGGCCTATACCGCTTGGGCCAAGGGCGAATGGCAGGCCGGCGCCTCCAGGAACATGACCCGCGCGACGATCTACTTCATCCTGTCCGCGCCGCTCTGGATTGCGGGCGGGCTGGATGATGATCCGATACGCCGTCTGATCTGGTGGGCAGCCGTGCTCGCGGTGGAATATTCCGGGCCTTTGCTCTTCTTCGCGATCCCCGCGCTCGGTCGCTCGACGCCGCAGGAATGGAATATCAGCGGCTCTCATATGGCCGAGCGTTGCGCCTTGTTCATCATCATCTCGCTGGGCGAAGGAATCCTCGTCACCGGGGCGACCTTCGCGGAGCTGGAGCCGAGCGGGTCAGCACGTCTCGCCTTCCTCAGCGCCTTTGTCGCTTCGGTCGCCATGCGGTGGATCTATTTCGATATCGGCGCGCGCCGCGGCAGCGATCATATCGAACATGACGAGCGCCCCGGCCTGATCGGCCGCGACGCCTACACCTACGCCCATATACCGATCGTCGCCGGGATCATCGTCCTGGCGGTCGCGAACGAGCAGGTGCTGGCCCATCCCACCGGGCACAGCGCGACCTCCCTGATCATTTCGCTGCTCGGCGGCGGTCTGCTGTTCATCAGCGGGACCATGACCTTCAAGCGGCTGACCGGCGCCACAGGCCGGTGGCCGCGCTCGCACCTCGCCGGCCTTCTCTTCGCCCTGTTCGGCCTGTGGGCGTTTGCCGCCCATCCGCCGCCACTGCAGCTCCACATGGCCGCAACCGGCCTGTTCCTGGTGATCGCCATATGGGAATGGGGCTGGATCGAGCGTTGGGCCCGTTTTCGCGGGCCGAAGTAAAGGAACCAACGTCGGTCGCCTGATCCTGGACATCGGCCGCGAGCGTCACAACAGCCTGATCTGCGGCTCCGCCCGGACCGGCACCAGCATCAGCTCGGCCATCGCCCACACCATCGCGTCCGCCCGGTCCGGCGATCTGCCCGGGCCCTCATAGCCCCCGCCGAGGGCCAGGGCCCGATTTTAGATGACGAGCATCTGTGTTGTCCATATAATACACCGGATCAGGAGGTAGAAGTGATGTTTGATAATCCCGTTGCCAAGCGGACGGCTATTGCGGCTGCCATCGGTGCCGTCATTGCGATTCCAGTCCCGTTCGTGGGCCCACTATTCGGTGCCGTGGTAGGGGCGGGCATCGGCTATTTCTCGGCCGGACGCCGAAGCTGACGCACAGGTCGCTTACAGGGGGTGCAGAATGAACGTTAGTGACGCGCAACGCGATCTCCGCCGGGCGTTTGTCGGGGGAGGGCCGGGAGTCTTCGTTTCCGCTCTCGTCTGGTTCGCCGCAGCAGCGGTCGAACATAGCGAGGGTATCGGTCGCGCGTTCGCTGTGCTGTTTTTTGGGGGAATGCTGATCTTACCTCTAGCTACCATCGCATCTCGACTCTTGTTCAGAAGGGAGAAGGAAGCGTCGGGCAATCCTCTCGGCGCCACTGCCCTGGAGAGCACCATCGCGATGATCGGCGGCCTTTTCGCGGCTTGGCTCTTCCTTCCCTTCCAGCCCACCTATGTCTTTCCGCTCGCCGCGATCGCGGTCGGTACACATTATGCGGTCTTCAAGACAGTCTACGGGGACGCTCTTTTCTGGGTTCTAGGGGGGCTCATCACGGCCACAGGAATCCTCGGCATCTTCAAGGTCGTTCCCATCCCAGGCGGTCCGATCCTCGCCGTGGGTGCGATCGAGCTGCTTTTCGCCGTCCTCCTGACGATGCGCGCGAGCCGGACTGATCGATCAGCCAGATAATGTCTGGAATGGCTTGTCGATTCAGTCGGTCATCGCAACACACGCTTCAAAACGCTCTGCTGGGGTTTCGTATTCCAGGGTCTTGCGAGGTCGAGCGTTGAGCTCTCTGGCGACCTCGTTGAGCCGCTCCTGATCGTGGACGGACAGGTCGGTGCCCCTGGGGAAGTATTGGCGCAGCAGGCGATTGGTGTTTTCGTTGGAGCCGCGCTGCCAGGGGCTGTGAGGATCGCAGAAGTAGACGGCGACGTCGGTGGCGAGCGTGAACCCCTTGTGCTCGGCCATCTCCTTGCCGCGGTCCCAGGTCAGCGACCGGCAAAGCTCGTCGGGCAGGCTGCGCGCCTGCTCGATCAGCGCGCTGATCACCGAGCGGCTGTCGCGGTTCGGGACCTTGGCGAGCATCACGTAGCGTGAGTGCCGCTCGACCAAGGTCACGATGTGGCTGTTCGAGGAGCCGCAGAGCAGATCGCCTTCCCAATGACCGGGCACCGCCCGGTCCTCAACCGAGGCAGGACGCTCGCGGATCGACACCGCGTCAACGATGCTGCCGCGCTTGTCTCCCTTGCCGGTTGCATGGCGCGAACGACGGATCGCCCGGCGCGAACGCAGATGCGCCATCAACTCCTTCTTCAGGACGCCTCGAGCCTGGACGAAAAGGCTGCGATAGATCGTCTCGTGTGACACTCGATAAGCCTCGTCGTCCGGATAGGTACGCTTCAGCCAACCGGCAATCTGCTCGGGCGACCAGTTCTGCTCCAGCTTGCCTGCGACGATCTCAGCAAGTCCGAGCACCCTGCGCGAGCGTCGTCGCGGCGCCGGCCTGATGCCACCGTGAGGCCGCAGATGGGCGAAGATCGAAGACGAGTTCTTGCCGAACATACGCCCAATCAGCTTGAGCCCCTCGCCGCGCTGCCAGCGATCCCAGATCTCCGCACTCTCCGCTGCGGAAAAGCTTCGCTCCTGTCCCATCGACCACCTCACCCTCTCCAAGGTAAAGTGTGCGTCGATCAACTGAATCTACGGTCGAATGCGGACATGAACGGCGTCCGCTAGCCGACGGTCCTGAACGCGGCGTAACTGCCTAGCTCGCCACAACAAAGGGCACGACGTAGGTCAGCGGCAGCTTCCAGACAACAGGCCACTGACCGGACACTTTTCTGCGCAAGCAGGTGTAACCCACCCGATAGTACGTCCGAATAGACTGGCAGCGCGCGCCGTTTGCGCGACGCTGTCGATCTGACGGAGAGTGAAAATGGGCAGGAAGCTTGATCTCAAGGGCGCCATATGGGCGGGAGTCGCCGCCGGTGTGGTTTTCATGGTGCTGGAAATGGCTCTTGTCGCGCTGGTGATGGGCGACAGTCCCTGGGCACCGCCGAGGATGATCGCCGCAATCGGCATGGGAGAGGGCGTGCTACCGCCTCCCGCGACGTTCGACGCGGGCGTCTTTGCCGTGGCGATGGCGATTCACTTCGCGCTTGCTGTTGTGCTGGCGATTATACTTGGCTGGGGCATCTCGCGCTTCGGCTTGGGCCTGGTCGTGTCGATCGTCGCCGGAGCGGTCTTCGGACTCACGGTCTATTACATCAATTTCTACGGTTTTACGGCGTTGTTCCCGTGGTTCGCCATGGGGCGCGGGACGATCGGGATTGTCGCGCATGCCGCCTTCGGCGCGGTGGCGGGCGGCGTCTATCAGACCATCGAGGCGAGGACCCGATTGCCTGGCGCGAGCGAACAGCCGGCATGAGGCGGCGAGTTCTAACTCGGGCAAAAACCGAGCGGTGAGTTACGCGCGAGCGCCGGAGCCGGCTATAAGCTCCGGCCGTGGATTCGGTAGAAGCCCGCTTGAAGAGCCTGATGGTCGCCGGCCTGGCGGGCAATGCAGAAGCTTACCATCAGTTGCTCGAGGCCGTTGCACAGCGTCTGAGGGTCTACTTCACGCGCCGTGCGGGCGCTGATTGCGCGGACCTGGAGGATCTGGTGCAGGAGACGCTGATCGCGATTCACCGGAAGCGCGCGAGCTACGACCGGACGTTGCCGTTCACGGCCTGGCTGCACGCTATCGCACGGTACAAACTGATCGATCATCTGCGACAACACGGCGTCCGCAAGCATGTTCCTCTGGAGACGGCGGGGGAGATCGCCGCTGCGGACGATTTCGAAGCCTGCCTTGCTGCCGCAGACGTCGAAAAGCTGCTCCAGGCGCTTCCCGAGCAGCGTCGACTGTCAATCAGGCTGACCCGCATCGAAGGCTACTCGTCGGCCGAGGTGGCGGCGATGACGGGCCGCTCACCATCTGCGGTGAAGATCAGCGTCCATCGGGGCATCAAGCGCCTGATGGCGCGCGTGAAGGGTAGTCATGACGACGACTAACGAGCTCATCGGGCAGCTCGCCGCCGATGCAAAGGCGATTCCGCGCCCCGGCGCGGTCTTGCGCCGCCTTTCGATCGGACTTGCCATTGGCGTCGTCGCCGCGTCGGTTGCGACGGTCACCTCGTTTGGAATGCCCTTACAGGCGGTGCACCACACCGGCGCGGCGGCATTCGCCATGAAGCTGCTGTTTTCGACGGCGCTCTTCGGGATAGCGCTCGTCCTCTTGTTCGTTGCGGGCCGGCCCGGCCACGAGCTGGGCAAGCGGTGGCTCTGGCTGCTCATGCCGCCGGCGGTCGTCGCCATCAGCGCGGTAACGGAGCTGTCGATGGCGACGCCCCCCCAGCGCGAGGCAATGTGGCTTGGCTCTACCTGGCAGACCTGTGTCGCCGCGATCGCGCTGCTGTCGCTGCCGGTGTTTGCCGGGGTCCTGTGGGCGTTTCAATGCCTCGCGCCCACGCGCCTGCGCCTCGCGGGTCTCCTTGCCGGACTGGTGGCCGGATCGGCGGGCGCTGTCCTCTACGCGCTCTTTTGCCCGGAAACGACCGCGACATTCCTGTTGAGCTGGTACTCGCTAGGAATGCTCGTTCCCGGGGTGATCGGCCTCGCGGCAGGCCCGAGGCTGCTCAGATGGTGACCGGCTCGCGTACTTCCGTCGGTAGCTTGCCTTTTGCGGCAGGCACGAGACGACGACGAGGCAGACCGGGAGGATAGCGATGGACGCATTTCCATCGATCGAAGGCGAGCCGATGGGACGGACCAACTCAGATGTGAGCGACGCTAAGGGAACGACCACGCACAGAAGCTAACCCCCACCGTCATCCCGGCGAACGCCGGGACGACGGAGCGGAAAACCTCCTACCCCTTCTTGTCCCAGGCCCCCGTCTTGAGGCTGGCGACCTCGACGCGTTTGCCGAGCCATTCCGCCAGCTCCTGGAAGGAGAGCGGCTTGTCGAAGATGATGCCGGCATGGCCTTCGCGGTACCAGCGGATGATGCCCTTGACCGGCCGGAGGTTCTCGACCGTCACCACGGCGGGCTTGCCGACGCATGTCCAGTCGTTGATCCGTACCTTGACGCCGCCTTGGGAAATGTCGCGCACCTCGACCTTATGGTAGAGCTTGCCGAGGCGCACGCTGGCGCCGCAGCGCATTTCGAGGCGCGGCGGGCGCTGGATATGGCCGCCCCGCGGCGTCGGCCTGGCGAGCAGCTCGCGGAGATCCACCGTTTCGTCGAACTTGATCCCCATCATCGGCGGCCGGGTCCAGACGACGCGGCCGCGCATGCGGTGGTGCGAGTTGAATTCGATATGGAGCGGCGTATCGACCGACGGCACATAGCCGGTCGTCTCGACCATCACCCCGCCCGCCGAGATGTTGCGCACGCGGCAGAAATCCTCGCGATCGTCGAGGACGAGCTTGGCGACCGGAAGGTCGGGCGCGATCCGATCCTCCGTCCGCCGGTCGGTCGGACGCGGCACCTGGGTGGAGAGCGAGAAGGTCGCGGATTCGAAGGCGAGCTCGCTCCCATAAGACCGGCGGCCGCCAATCCCCCGTCGAATGAGCCCAACAAGCATGAAGGCCTCCCACAAAGCCCCTGAGTCGAAGGCGGAAGGCTATGCCCAAAGCGTTAACGCTTTGCGCACCGCGCGCCGGTTCGATACCGCGCTTGGCAGGGCGAGGCGCGCCGCCCTATAGCGGTGACATGTCCGATTTGTTCTCGTCCGCCGCCTCCGCCAGCAACGATTATGACGCCTCCTCGATCGAGGTGCTGGAGGGGCTGGAGCCGGTCCGGCGGCGCCCTGGCATGTATATCGGCGGCACCGACGAGCGGGCGCTGCACCATCTCGCCGCCGAAGTTCTCGACAATTCGATGGACGAGGCCGTGGCGGGCCATGCCAGCCGCATCGAGATGACGCTGGAGGCCGGCAACCGGCTCACCATCACCGACAATGGCCGCGGCATGCCTGTCGACCCGCATCCCAAATATCCGGGGAAATCGGCGCTCGAGGTGATCCTCACCATGCTCCATTCGGGCGGCAAATTCTCGCACAAGGCCTATGCGACCTCGGGCGGTCTCCACGGCGTCGGCGTCAGCGTGGTCAACGCCCTGTCAAATGACACCGTCGTCGAAGTGGCGCGCAACAAGGAGATCTACCGCCAGAGCTTCTCCAGGGGCCATCCGACCACGGCGCTGGAAAAAATCGGCGTCACCCAGAACCGGCGCGGCACCACCGTCGCCTTCACACCGGACCCCGAGATTTTCGGAGATCATGCGAAGTTCCGTCCGGCCCGCCTTTACCGGCTGGCGCGGTCGAAAGCCTATCTGTTCGCCGGCGTGGAAATCCGCTGGAAATGCGACCCGGAGCTGATCGACGACGATACGCCGGCCGAGGCGGTGTTCCAGTTTCCGGGCGGGCTTGCCGACCATCTGAAGGAACAGATCGGGACACGCGAATGCGCCACATCCGAATTCTTCAAGGGCAAGCAGGATTTTGCGGACGAGCAGGGCTCGGTCGAATGGGCGGTCGCCTGGCCGCTTTGGAGCGAGGGCGGTTCCTCTTATTATTGCAACACCATTCCGACGCCTGACGGCGGCACCCATGAACAGGGCATCCGCGCGGCGCTGACGCGGGGCATCCGCGCCTTCGGCGAGCTGGCGGGGCAGAAGAAGGCCAAGGATATCCAGGCGGACGACGTCGTCTCGGGCTCGGAAATCATGCTGTCGGTCTTCGTCCGCGACCCGCAATTCCAGAGCCAGACCAAGGACCGCCTCACCAGCCCCGACGCGGCGCGCCTCGTCGAAACGGCGATCCGCGATCATTTCGACCATTTCCTGGCCGACAATATGGACCGCGGCCGCGCCCTTCTGGGCTTCGTCCTCGACCGGATGGACGAGCGGCTGAAGCGCCGCGCCGAACGCGAGGTGAAGCGCAAGACCGCGACCTCGTCGCGCAAGCTCCGCCTCCCCGGCAAGCTCACCGACTGCGCCAATGACGATCCGGCGGGGACGGAGCTGTTCATCGTCGAGGGCGACAGCGCCGGCGGCTCGGCCAAGCAGGCCCGCGACCGCAAGACGCAGGCCATTCTCCCCATCCGCGGCAAGATCCTAAACGTCGCCTCGGCCAACAACGCCAAGATCGGCGCAAACCAGGAAATCGCCGACCTCATCCTCGCTTTGGGTTGCGGCACGCGCGAGCGCTGCACGATCGACACGCTGCGCTACGAGCGGATCGTGATCATGACCGACGCCGACGTCGACGGCGCCCATATCGCGACGTTATTGATGACGTTTTTCTTCCAGGAGATGCCGGACGTGGTGAGGAAGGGCGCGCTCTACCTCGCCCAGCCGCCGCTCTACCGGCTAGTGTCGGGCGGCACCGTCGCTTATGCCAGGGACGACGCGCAACGGGCGGAGCTGGAGCACACCGCCTTCAAGGGCAAGAAGGTCGAAGTCAGCCGCTTCAAGGGCCTCGGCGAGATGAACCCGAAGCAGCTCCGCGAAACCACCATGGACCCGAAGACGCGCAGCCTCATCCGCATCACCCTGCCCCAGGAATATGAGGAACGCTCCGCCGTCCGCGACCTGGTCGAACGGCTGATGGGCAAGAACCCCGAGCACCGCTTCGCCTTCATCCAGAGCCACGCCGCCGAGCTGGACGAGGAAGAGATCGACGCGTGAACCGCTTCGGCGGCCACTGAGGAAGTGACGATGTTCCAATGGTGGACGATCGGCCGCGCCACCGGCGTCGGCACGGTGGCCGGGCTCGCTGCCCTGATCCTGTGGCCGGCCTATGCGACCCTGCAGGAGCCGCTGCTGCTTCCCTACGTGGCGGCTCTGGCGATCGCCGCCTTTTGCGGTGCGTCGATCCTCTGGATCACCACGGCCGATCTCCTGTTCCATCGCCGGAGGGGAGAGCGGCTGATTCCGCTTCGCATCTTCGATGTCGCCCTGGCGCTCCTGCTCGTTATCCCCACGACGCAGACGCTGGGCGCGCTCCTCGCGTGATCAGCCCGCCTGCGCGGGAAATTGCCTATTCACCGTTCCTTAGAAAAAGCGCGCTAGGGTTTCCGGGAGCTTCGCGCGGGCGAAGATCGGCAAGGAGCCAGGGACCATGGCTACGGTATCATCCAGTGCGGAAAAGCGCTCCGGGAAGAGGCTCGACGTTTCCATCCCGTCGCGCCTCCGGCATGGCGGCTTCGATCAGGCCGATGTGCGCATCTGCAATCTCTCCTTCCGCGGCTTCCGCGCCGAATGCGAGAAGCCGCTGACTCGCGGCGATTTCGTGTCGATAGATCTGCCCCAGATTGGTCTGGTGCGCGCCCGGATCGCCTGGTGCCAGTCGGGCTATGTGGGCGGCATGTTCCTCAAGGCCACCGACATCAGGCGCTGCGTCTGAGCCGTCAGCTGGTCACCGCGGGAGCGACCAGGGGAAATCGGGGGATCGCGACCGCGAAGTTGCCACCGCCCTCTCTGATCATGTGATATTGCCCCTCCATCGAGCCTGTCGGCGTATGGAGCGGACAGCCCGAGACATAGTCGAATGAGCCGCCGGGCTCGATCACCGGCTGCTCGCCCACCACGCCCTCGCCTTGCACCTCATGATGACCGCCGCGGCCGTCGACAATCGTCCATTCCCGACTGACCAGCTGGACGGCTTGCTCGCCCCCGTTCTCGATGCGGACATGATAGGCCCAGAACCATCGGCCCTTGCCGGGTTCAGACTGCTCGGGAAGGAAGCTGACCGATACGCGGATCGTGACGTCGCGCGTCGTCGCGCTGTGGGGGAAAAGGCTCTTCACGCATCGACCCTTCCATCTTCCGGGCACGGCCGTCAACGCGTGACGCGGCGCAGCCGCTCCAGCAGGCGATCGCGCGCGGCGAGAATATCCGCCTGACGCTCGATCAGCAGGTCGCGGGCGAGGAAATGGCCGGTGAGGCGGAAGCCGGCGAAGATATCATCCCATTCGGCGGAGCCGCCAGCGAGGAGGAAGGGTGGGAGAGGCAGGAGGCGGTCGCGATATTCGCCCGCGCCCACCTCGCTGACCGCCCGGCCGCTCTTCGGGCTGACATAGAGGAGGTTCTCCCTGGCCCCGGAGGCAGCGCACTGGCTGAGATCGAGGCCGAACCCCAGCTCGGCGAGGATCAGAAGCTCATAACGGACGAGAGCGGCGGCCCATCCCTTGCCGTTGGGCGAGGCTTCGACCGCGGAGAGCACGCCGTCCAGCGCTTCATAAAGCCGTGGATAGGCCTGACCTTCAGGCAGGGTCGTGGCGGTGAGGGCGCAGGCCCAGTCGATGGCGACGGCGGGAAGCGCTTCGGCGAGGAGCGGCGCGCGGCTGTGGACCAACTCGACGCTGAGCTGGGCCAGCTGATCCTCGGTACGGGCGCGATATTCGGCCTGGATGACGTTGCCGGGGACCAGGATCGGGCGCAGGCGGCGGGAATGGCCGCCCCGTACATAGCCGGGCTGGACGCCATCGTCGGGCGTCAGCGCGCGAACGATGGCGCCATGTTCGCCATGAGCGCGGACGGCGATGACGGTGGCCTGGGTCTGGAGCCGCATGAACCCCGGATATCAGCGCAGCAGGGAGCGGGCGAGCCTTTCGAGCCCCCTGCGGGCGGCTACTGCCTTGGCGAGCGCCACGGCGCCATCGAACGCGCGGAGGGCATGGCCGATCAGAAGATTGGCGAGCGTCGGCTGCAGGAGCAGCAGATCGACGCATTCGAGGGTCCCGGTGCCGAACTGGCGCTTATGCTGCCCGTCCCCCTCGGTGAAATCGAACAGGCGGAAGCGGCCTTCCCCCATCAGATCGCGCATCGCTTCGAGCTGGAGGACCGTGCCGGGCGAGAATTCCGAAAAAGCGGGGTCGTAGCCGAGATGGGCGTAGATCAACGTGTCACCCTCGGCGGGTGCGTAGAGATAGCTGATCGGAACGTCGTCCACGAACAGCAGCCAGCCCCGCATCGCATCCCGGCCGGCGCGGTCCCGCATCTCGGCCGTGGCCTCTTCCCCATCGGGGAGGCCGTCGGCGAGGAGCCGCTCCTGATAGCTTTTCGCCGACACCCCACGGGCATCGCGGTGGAAGGCATCGACATCCTCCGGCGCGCGAAAGGACCGAATGTCGAGTATGCCACCCGAGCGCTCGGCCAGCTTCCGCAGCTTGCGTTTGAGCGTCGATCGGCTCTTGCCCGAGAAGCTCGCCAGATAGGCGTCGAAGCCGTCCTCCAGCGAGGCATAACTGCGCTGGTATCGCTGGCGGACGAACGGCCGAAGATCGGGTCTCGACGCCGTCACGAGAGCAAGCAGGGCGGCCGGAAGGGCGCGGATCAGATAGCCGTCAGCCTCGCGCGGCAGCGGTGGGAGTACCGGCGGAGCGCCGCGCAAACCATCACCCAGCGAGATCGAGACCGGCACGAGCCGTCGGTCTATCCGCCAGACGGTACGGGCGCCGATCCGCAGGGGAAGGGAGATCGCGGCCGTCACAGGGCGCGCTCGTAGACGGCATTGGACCAGATTTGCTGCGCCATCCGCCGCGCCCGGCGCAACTTGCTGGCCGGCATCGGAACGGCGGACGCACCCAGAGGCAAGTCGTCCAGGTCGGCGAAATGCACGGTGGACAGGCGATCCCTCTCCCCGGCGAGGAACGCGCAGAGGCGTTCGAAGCGACGGCAGAGGGTGCGATTGGGCCGCAGACCGTCCCGCGTCGCAAGCTCGAAGCTGTGGCTGACGAGGGTCGTCAGCGGGTGCCCATGGCGCGCGGCGTGAAGCAAGGCCTGGCGAAGTTCTTCCGCCGAAATGGCGCAAAGCTGGAGATGGCGGAGCTTTCCGGCTCTGTCCTCCATCTGCGCGACGGGAATTTCGACGACGACGCCCTGCCGCAACGGGGCGATCTGCGCCGGATCGAGCGGCAGGGCACTCGGCCAGGGATGATGGCTGCCATTGTGGCTGCTGTCGTAGCGGATGCCGAGCTCGGCGAGCGCGCCGAGCGTTGACTCGTCGGCCGCATAGCTGCCCGAGCGGAAGGCGATGGGATCGGGCGCTCCCGCCTCGATCAGCAGGTCGCGCGCCGTGCGGATGAGATCGTGCTGTCCGGCCGCATCGAAATCGGTCAGCTCGAAACGTGGCTTGTCCCGCCCCTCGGCGAGATCGTGCCAGAAGCTGTGGAGATGGAGCTGAACCTCCTGGCCCGCGTCCAGGATCGGCCGGACCATGCGGCGGATCGGTTCGATGCCATGGACCAGTGCCGGCATCGGATCGACGAAGAAGCAGGCCTTGAGCCGATGCTCGGCCAGCGTGCGGAGTTGCCAGGGAATGCCGACCCCCGCCGCCTCATAGCTGCGGGCAAAATTTTCCCGCCACGAACAGCCCCGGACATGGTGGCCCCAGGTCAGCTCGGTGTCGACGGTGAGGAGGACGCGGCAATCCATCCTCCCCCTTTAGCTGCGGGGGTGAAAATAATCGTAAATCTGGCGCGCCATCATGCGCGAGATGCCGGGCGCCTTTTCGAGATCCTCGAGCGCCGCGCCTTTGACCGCGCGGGCCGTGCCGAAATGCATCAGCAGCGCGCGCTTGCGACTGGGGCCGATGCCAGGGACGTCGTCGAGGGTGCTGACCGCCATGCTCTTGGCGCGTTTGGTGCGGTGGGCGCCTATGGCGAAGCGGTGGGCCTCGTCACGAAGGCGCTGCAGGTAGAACAGGACAGGATCGTTGGGCGGCAGCGTGATCTCGCGACCGCCGGGAAGATGGAAGACCTCGCGGCCGGCGTTGCGATCGGGGCCCTTGGAGATCGCGACCACTGGCACGTCATGGACGCCCGCATCCTCCATTACCTCGCACACGGCGGAGAGTTGGCCCTTGCCGCCGTCGATCAGCATCAGGTCCGGCCATTCGCCCCGACTCTTGTCGGGATCTTCCTTCTCCAGCCTCGCGAAGCGGCGGCCGAGCACCTCGCGCATCATCGCGAAGTCGTCGCCGGGGACGGTCTCGGGGCGCTTGATGTTGAACTTGCGATAGGCGTTCTTGCGGAACCCTTCGGGCCCGGCGACGATCATCGCACCCACGGCGTTGGTGCCCATGACATGGCTGTTGTCATAGACCTCGATCCGCTCGGGCGGGCCCTCCATCTCGAACATCTCCGATAGGGCGCGGAGATTGCGCGCCTGAGTGCTGGTCTCGGCCAGGCGCCGGTCCAGTTCCTCTTCGGCGTTGCGCTTGGCCTGCCGGATCATCTTGGTGTGGGCGCCCCGCCGCGGCACCCTGAGAGTCACCTTACGTCCGGCGCGCTCCGACAGGGCCTCGGAAAGCAGTTGCGACTCCCCCAACGGGCGATCCAGCAGGATAAGCTTGGGCGGCGGCACTTCCTCGTAGAATTGGGTGAGGAAGCTGGTCAGCACCTCCTCCTCCGGCACGTCGTTGGTGTGCGCCGGAAAGAAGCTGCGATGGCCCCAATTGTTGCCGCCGCGGATGAAGAAGGCCTGGATGCACATCACGCCGCCCTTGCCGGCGAGCGCGAAGATATCGGCGTCGCCCAGACCCTCGGCATGGATGGTCTGCGTGCCCTGAATGAAGGTCAGCGCGCGGAGGCGGTCGCGATAGACGGCGGCGAGTTCGTAATCCATCGCCTCGGCCGCCGCGTTCATCAGGCCGCCGAGCTTCGCCTGCACCTTGATCGACTTGCCGCCGAGGAAATCCTTGGCGTCCTGGACCAGCTCGGCATAGCCGGCCTCGTCGATACGACCGACGCAGGGCGCCGAGCAGCGTTTGATCTGGTAGAGCAGACAGGGTCGCGAGCGATTGGCGAAAAAGCTGTCCGAGCAACTCCTTAGCAGGAACAGTTTCTGGAGCGCGTTAAGCGTGCGGGTTACGGAGCCGGCGCTGGCGAAGGGACCGTAATATTGGCCCTTCGCCCGCCGCGCGCCGCGATGCTTCTGGACGCGCGGAAAGGCATGGTCCTCGCGCAGCAGGATGAAGGGGAAGCTTTTGTCGTCGCGCAGCAGGACGTTGTAGGGTGGCCGGAACCGCTTGATCAGCTGCGCCTCCAGCAGCAGCGCCTCGGCCTCCGTGTTGGTGGTGACGATGGTCATCGCGCGGGTCTGGGCGACCATCCGCTGCAGCCGCTTGGTGAGGCGCGCGACCTGGGTGTAGTTGGTGACGCGGTTCTTCAGCGCCCGCGCCTTGCCCACATACAGCACGTCCCCGCGCGCATCGAGCATTCGGTAGACGCCGGGGCGGACCGGCAGTGTCTTCACCACCCCGCGAATGGCCGCGACTCCCGCCTCGATATCGGGCTTGTCGCTGCCGCGCACGGTGTAGGTTGCGCGCTCCTCGTGGAAGCGGTCGGAGGAAGTGGGGTCGTTCACATTATGGATTTAGGCGGCGAGGTGGGGCTGCGCCACCCTGTCCTCCCTGCGAGCGGAGCTCGTGGGGAGGAAAATCAGTGGGGACGCGAAAGCCCCGCGATGGTCTTGTCGACCATCGACTTGTCGGCCGCAGCGTCGTGCTGCTCGGCAATGAGCTTCGCCGCGGCGGCGGCGGCGGCGCTCGCGGCCTTGGCGCGGACCTCGGCGATGGCGGCA
>NZ_DATCYB010000066.1:0-10514 GCF_036570505.1 Allosphingosinicella sp.
TCTGGCTTGCCGGTCAGGCAAATCGCGCCTTATCCTCTCGCTGTTCGGCGGCGCTGGATGGCTGGTACAAATGCGGCCGTCAGCCGCAGCGACCAGCACGCGTGCTCAAGCGCGTTTCTCAACTTCCGGGGCCGTCGGACATCCGCCATCGATAGAATTCCGAGCGGTCCGGTGGACTTCAGGCATGCGGCAGACTGATTCAAAACCATCGTCTCCGCCGCCGCGACTATTTAGATCCAGAACGCAGATATTTCACGAGTGCAGCGATAACGAGAAGCAGTGCTACGACGATTAGGAGCCCTATCAGGCCCATACCGATCATCATCATCGCGCCGCCTCCCCCTTGCATCATTGGGCAACCCTCCATCATCATGTTTCTCCTTCATCTCCTCAAACGCTGAGCTCCGGCCTGCCGCCTGAATCGACAGGAGGCGTGTCGGGATCCCGAGCTTCTCTGCTGAATCGACTGTGGCCGAGCAGCTTGTAAATGGCCGGCAGCACGAACAACGACAGCAGCGGGGCAGTGATCATCCCGCCGACCATCGGCGCGGCGAGGCGCTGCATAACCTCTGAGCCGGTGCCGGTGCCGATCAGAAGCGGGAACAACCCGGCAAGGATGACGGCGACCGTCATCGCTTTTGGGCGGACGCGGAGCGCCGCCCCGTCCATGAGGGCCTCGTCGAGATGCTGCGGCTCCGAAAAACGCCCCGTTTCGACGCGCTCCTCGATGGCGCGATCGAGATAGACGAGCATCACCACCCCGAACTCCGCCGCGAGGCCGGCAAGCGCGATGAAGCCCACCGCCGTGGCAATGGAGACGGCGTGGCCGAGGACATAGATGAGCCATACGCCGCCGACGAGCGCGAACGGCAATGTCAGCAGGATGATCAGCGGCTGCCGCACGCGCCGGAAAGCGAAATAGAGCAGGATGAAGATGATGCCGATCGTCGCCGGCACCACCCACATCATCCGTTGAGCGGCCCGCTGTGCATATTCGAACTGCCCCGACCAGGCGACCGAATAGCCGGGGGGGAGATCGATTGCCTCGGCCACTCTTTCTTGCGCCTCGTCGACATAGCCGACCACATCCCGGTTGCGCACGTCGACATATACCCAGACGGACGGCTGGGCGTTCTCGCTCTTGATCATCGTCGGACCGTCCTCAACCGCGATATCGGCGACCATGCCGAGCGTCACGACCGCGCCCGAGGGCGCGATGATCGGCAACTGGCGAAGCGCCTGAACGCTGTCGCGCATCTCGCGCGGGAAGCGAACCTCGATCGGGAAGCGGGCGAGCCCCTCGATCTTCTCGCCGATCTGCTCGCCGCCCACCGCTGTCGCGGCGGTGGCCTGAACGTCTTCGACCGAGAGGCCGTAGCGTGCAGCCATCAAGCGGTCGATCGCGATATTGATGTAGCGGCCGCCGGAGATGCGGTCCGAGACCGCCGAGGACGTTCCTTCAATATCCTTCACCACCTGCGCTACCTGGCGGCCCAGGCGGTCCAGCGTCGCAAGATCGGGCCCGGAGATCTTCACGCCGACCGGGGTCTTGATGCCGGTCGCCAGCATGTCGATGCGATTGCGGATCGGCTGGACGAAAACGTTGGCGAGACCCGGTATCTTGAGTTTGGAATCCAGCTCCTCGATGATCTTCTCCATCGTCATGCCGGGCCGCCATTCATCGCGCGGCTTCAGCTGGATCAGCGTTTCGAACATTTCGAGTGGTGCGGGATCGGTGGCGGTGTCGGCGCGGCCAGCCTTGCCGAACACCGTCTTCACCTCGGGCACCGTCTTGATGATGCGGTCGGTAACCTGCAGGAGCTGCGATGCCTTGGAGGCCGAAAGACCGGGAAGAGCCGTCGGCATGTAGAGGATGTCGCCCTCGTTCATCGGGGGCATGAACTCGCCGCCAAGCTGGCTCGCCGGAACGAAGGTCAGCGCCAGCGCGGCCGCCGCCAGACCCAGGGTGAGCTTCGGCCAACGCAGCACCCAGCTAAGGCCCGGGCGATAAGCGGCAATAAGGGCCCGGTTGACCGGATTGGCGGCCTCCGGCCGGATCCGGCCCTTGATGAACATCAGCATCAACACGGGCACGAGCGTGACCGAGAGACCCGCCGCCGCCGCCATCGCATAGGTCTTGGTGAATGCCAGCGGCTTGAACAGCCGGCCTTCCTGCGCCTCCAAAGTGAAAACGGGCAGGAAGGAGAGCGTGATGATGAGGAGCGAGAAGAATAGGGCCGGACCGACCTCTACCGCTGCCTCAGTGAGCACCTGGCAACGCCGCTGCTCGGTGAGTTCCCCCTCTTCGTCCTTGGCGTGTTCGAGCTTCTTGTGCGCGTTCTCGATCATGACGACCGCCGCATCGACCATCGCTCCGATCGCGATTGCGATCCCGCCCAGCGACATGATGTTGGCGTTGACGCCCTGGAAATACATGACCGTGAACGCCGCCAGCACGCCCAAGGGCAGCATGATGATCGCGACCAGGGCGGAGCGGAGATGGAGGAGGAACAAGGCCGTCACCACCGCTACGACGAGGAACTCCTCGAACAGCTTCTCCCAGAGATTCTCGACCGCCCGCTCGATCAGGGAGGACCGGTCGTAGGTGGTGACTACCTCGACGCCCGGCGGCAGTCCGTCCTTGATCTGGGCGAGCTTCTCCTTGACCGCTTCGATGACCGACAGCGTGTCGGCGCCTTGCCGGACGACGATGATCCCGCCGACCACCTCTCCTTCGCCGTTGAGCTCGGCGATGCCGCGCCGGAAGTCAGGGACGATCTGCACTCGGGCCACGTCGCCGACGGTGACCGGCGTCCCCCCTTCGCTGACTGACAGCGGGATATTCCGAAAGTCGTCGAGATCCTCGAGATAGCCGCCGACGGTGACCATATATTCGGCCTCGGCGCGCTCGATGACCGCCCCGCCGGCTTCATCATTGGCCTCCTGGACGGCCTCGATCACCTCCTGGACGGAGACGCCGTAGATTTGCATCCGCTCCGGATCGAGCTGGATCTGGTACGCCCGGACCATTCCGCCGAGAGACGCGACTTCGGCGACGCCGGGGATCTGCTTCAGCTGATATTTAAGGAACCAGTCCTGAAGAGCGCGCAGCTGCCCCAGGTCATGCTGTCCGGTGCGGTCGACCAGTGCATATTGAAAGGCCCAGCCGACGCCGGTCGCGTCCGGCCCCAACGCCGGCGTCACGCCTTCGGGCAGCAGCCCGCTCGCTTGGCTTAAATATTCCAGTGTGCGGGAGCGGGCCCAATAGAGGTCGGTCCCGTCCTCGAAAATGACGGTGACATAGGAATCCCCGAAGAAGGAGTAGCCGCGCACGGCCTTCACCTTCGGCACCGACAGCATCGTCGTGGTGAGCGGATAGGTGACCTGCGCCTCGACGATCTCCGGTGCCTGGCCCGGATAGGGCGTGCGGATGATCACCTGCACGTCCGACAGGTCGGGGATGGCGTCAAGCGGCGTCCGCAGCACCGAATAGATGCCGATAACTGCGATGAAGACGGCGCCGAGGAGGACGAGCAGCCGGTTGGCCGCAGACCAGCGGATGATGCTTGCGATCATCGATCGGCGTCCCGCGAAAGCTGCTCGATCACATAAGCGCCGCCCTGCTGGGTATTCGGAAAGGCGAAGTCGACCCGGTCGCCACGCTTGAACCCGCGAAGCATCTCGGCGTCGCGCACGCCAAACGTCATCGTCATCGCCGGCCAGCTCATGGTCGGTATCGGACCGTGGGCGATGGTGATGCGGCGCTGAGTCGGATCGAGCGACTGGATGGTGCCCGTGCCTCGCGCGAGCCGAGCGGCGGCTTCGTCGGCAGTCGGAGCCGCCGCTTCGAGGCGGTCGACAATACCCGAGAGCGAAGCCTCCGAGTCGATCAGGAACTGACCCGAGAGCACGACGTCCTGGCCGGGCTCGAGCCCGGCCAGAATTTCGGTGAAGCCGTTCGCCACCGTGCCCGTCCGCACCTCGACGGGGACGAAGGCTCCATTCCGCCGCGTGATGACGACCGTTCGCTCTCCGGTCACGATGACCGCCTCGCTCGGCACCGTCAGGGTCGTGCCGCCGGTCCCCTGGACGGTCACATTGGCGAACATGCCTTCCTTGAGTCGAAGGCCGGGGTTGGCGAGCGTGACGCGAACGCGCGCCGTGCGGGTCTCGGGATTGAGCGAGGGATAGATATAGTCGACGCTCCCCTCGCGGACCTCTCCCGGATAGG
This sequence comes from Allosphingosinicella sp., assembly GCF_036570505.1. Lineage (GTDB taxonomy): Bacteria > Pseudomonadota > Alphaproteobacteria > Sphingomonadales > Sphingomonadaceae > Allosphingosinicella. Next base: position 4,232 of record NZ_DATCYB010000066.1, read on the forward strand.
CGGCGAAGGTGACCCGGACCGGCTGGCCGACGTTCAATTCCCCGAGAGCTGCCTCGGGGATTTCCGCCACCACCCAGACTCGCGACAGACCCGCGATGGTGACGATTGACTGACCCGGCTCGACCCTGGCGCCGGGGCGGGCGCCGATCTCCGTCACGATTCCGGAGGCAGGCGCGAAGACGGCGTAGGTACGCTGGGGAGCAGCACCGCTCTCGAGACGCTGGATGGCGCCACTGGAGAGGCCGAGAAGTCGGAGCCGGCTGCGGGCGGCCTCTCTCAGGCTCGGGGGCGCCACGTCTCGCGACATGCCGAGCAGCGATTTGTATTCATGCTGGGCGGTCAGCAGCTCCGGCGCATAGACGCTGGCGATCCTGGTCCCCGCTTGGACGGGTTCTCCTTCGGCTCGCACCGCCAGACTCTCGACGAAGCCGGGAGCGAAGGTCTGCACCTCTTCGATCAGGCGTTCGTCGATCTGTACCCGCCCGACGCCCTGTACGGTCGGCGCTAGATCACGAACCTGCGCCTCCCCGATCCGCACCCCAAGGCTCTGAGTCATGGCCGGCGATACTCTCACGCCGCCGTCAGCGGCCTCATCCGCATATTTCGGAATGAGCTCCATGTTCATCGACGATTTGCCGGGAGCGTCGTAGCGCTCCATTGGGATCATCGGATCGTACCAGTAAAGCACCCTCCGGCCAGAGCCGTCCTGAACGACGCCATCGATGGTTTCGCCCTCTCCGGCCCCGGCGGACGATCCGTTCTCCGTGAATACGCCGGATGAGCCGGCCCAATAGCCGACGCCGGCGGTCGAGATCGCCAGCGCCAGCCCGGCGACAATCATCGTTCGCTTCTGGCGGTCCATGGAACGGAGCGATCCGATAACGCGGTCAGCTACCATCAGGCGCACTCCTCGACATAGAAGCTTAAGTCGGCGCTGGCGCGGGCGAGCGCGGCGCGCTGATCAATGACTTCGAGCGCGGTCCGGGTTGTTCGTTCGCTCGCGGCCTGGACGTCGGTCAGCGCGGGCTGGCCGCCGGCGACCCTTGCCTCCAAGGCGCGCTCGACCGCCTCCAGCGCCGGCAAAGTGTCGCCAAGGGTGGTGGTGAGCCGGGCGTTGGCGGCACTCCACTGGGCCCAGGCCTGTTCGAAATCCGACACCACTTCGCGGCGCGTGTCTTCCGCCCTGTCGCGGGCGGCGGCGGCGAGTTCCGAAGCCTCGGCGATCCGGCGGTTCTGAAGGCGCGCCTTGTTGAGCGGCAGATCGATAGTGACCTGGAGCGTCACCATGTCCGAGCGCCCGCCGCCGCGCTGGCCGTACATTGCCGACCAACCCCAATCGGCCTTTCGGTCGGCGCGAGCGATGTCGATGGCGCGTTCCGCCACTGTCTCTCGACGCCGGGCCACCTCAATCAGCGGATGCTCAGCCACCGCCAATAAGGCCTGCTGCTTGTTCGAGGGCCGACAGATGGGAAGTTGATTCGTCGAGAGCGGCCGCTGGGCGGCATCGCCGATCCACCTCGCGAGCATCGCGCGGCCGGCGGCTTCGGCATCTTGCGCGGCGAGAAGCTCAGCGCGGGCAGCCGATATCTCCGCTTCGATGGCGATAACGTCCGCCGGCGTGGCGGTGCCGTCGAGTATGCTGTCTTCAACGAGCGACTGACGGGCTTCAAGTTTCTCGATCAGGAAATTCAGCACCTCCCGCTTCTGCTGAGCCTCAATGACCTCGATCCAGCCCAGCATCACCTCACGTTGGATGCGACGCGCGAGCACATCCTGCTCGGCGAGCGAAACGGCAGCTTCCGCCAGATAGCGGGCGGAAGCGGCATCCCGCTTCGCCTCCCTGACTTGGGTGCGCATAATGCCGATCGACTTCATGGTCATGAAGTCGGCATTGAGGTCGAACGCCTCGGACCCGGTGACGGGCAGGTTCTGAATGCCGATCGTCAGCTGCGGGTCGGGGAGCTGGCGCGCGGCGACGGCCGCCTCCTCAGCCGCTCTGGCCGTCCGTGTGAAAGCGCTGAGCGCGGGTTGCCGCTCGACCGACAGCGTGAGCGCCTCATCGAGGCTGAGAGTGGCTTGCGCGAGCGCGGGTTGCGGTTGAGCGACGGCGAGCGCGAGCGCGATTGCCACCGATCCACGCCACGGAGAAGCGAAAGATTTCATGGGTGTTATCCTGCCAGGGGGCTGACGAAGGCGCATGCGAGCCTTCGTCAGCCTCTTCCTCAGTTCTTGGTCAGCGACGTCAGAACATAGCCGCCGTCCGCCTGGCGGAAGGCGAAGGACACCTGGTCTCCGGCCGCAATGCCGACGAGCATGTCCGAGCTGAGCGCCCGGAACTCCATTGTCATCGCGGGCCACTGCAGGTCCGGCACCGGCCCATGCGAAATCGTCACGGTCTCACCGGCGACGGCCGTAACTGCGCCCGTAGCCGAGTACACCGCGTCCGTCCGCACGGTCGTCGATTGTTCTGCGGGAGCGCCAGTGGCTTCACGGTTGGCGTTCGGTTGTTCGCTGCAGGCAGCGACGCCGGAAAGCAGCGCCAACACACCGGCAAAATAGATCTTGTTCATCGAATTACCCTCGTTCGACGCCAATCCCTTCGATGCCACTGCTCAGCAGCAGCGCAGCGCAGCGCAGGCAAAGCCCGGTTAGGAATCGGCGTTGGCTCGTGAATTGAGTTCGCGGATGAGCTCAGAGCCCATCACAGCCGCACGGCCGCCAAGCGGGGGCCGAGCTTAAGAAATCAGGCGAGCGAGGGTCTTGGAGGAGGGTCTACCGCAGCCGGATTGATCGAGTGAAGACCAGTGGCCGTCGGTACCCAAGTTGCATCACCGGTAAGCACGACCGTCGGTTCAGGCAACGCATCAGCAGGCACCACGGCGGCAGGACAAGACACCGCACAGTCCGGAGTGCAGCAACCCATTTCGTCGTGATCAACAGGACTGCCCACTGCGGCGCCGGGCATGGAGCACGTCGGTGACGGCGCCGCAAACGCCGGACCGGGACTGCCGATCAGCGACAGCGCGATCGAGAGGGCCAAGATAAATCTTGTCACTCTTTTAGCCTACGCGGGCGTCGCTTCATGTCAATGTCTATCCTTCATTCATTGTCGCTCTTGAGCTGCGGCGCCCTGGTTTCGAGCTGTCGCCGAACGAACCAGATCGCGAGCGGCGGAAGAATTATCCACTGCGCTAGGGGCGAAAGTCCCACTTCGGTTCCCGGCAGCAGGGGCATGGCATCCGCGTAGCGCCACCCCCAACCGGGATGAACGGATGAGGTCGCCAGTCGTTCAAACAGGATCGTGATGGCGACGCCTACCGCGACCAGGCCCGCGACCTGTCTTCGATCAGGGCGAAGAAGCCACCACCGACTTCGAGAGACGGCGGCTACCGCCCAGAACGCGATCAGCATGATGACCCCATCTCCCAAGGTGGCCCGCGTGCATATCTTCACCCCGTACCAGTGATCAGCCGTCGCCATGCCTCGGTAGAGCGGCGCCTGCAGAAATTCCCAAGGGTAGTTCAGCAGAACGGCGAAGATAAAGACATTGAACTCGGGAAGATCGATGAATCGGGCAACTCGCCCTTTTTTATCTGCGCTCATCTTTCGGTTCTTCGGCGATAGCCGCACCGACAACTAGACGACATATTTGTCCCATCCCGCATAATGTTCGGCGCTCCGCTTGCCTCTCGGCAGGCTCAACGCCACCAGCGCAAGACCAATTGCTATGCTGGCGATAGTCGCGGTGCTGTTGGCTCCCTCAAGCAGGAACGGTGCGGCGACAAGCCAGGCGCCGAATGCGACGTTGACGAACCGCAGGGCCCGCGCGACTTCGGCCGTGGCAATGATGGCGACCGTAATAACTAGCGCACCAACCAGGTGGTCGCTGTTCGCCATCGCGCCCTCGGTGCCGAACACCAGCCTCGTCAGCATGAGGAAGGCGCCGATCACGGTGCTCAAGGTCAGCGTCCATGGAAGCGCCACGCCCCGTCTGGCTTCGGCCCATGCGGCTGTGGGAGAGGCAGACAGCGCATCGCTCGTATATTCTTCGCCTCTGTCGACCGCATCGCCTTTGAAGAAGGTCCGGATCAACGGCTTGCCACGGCAATGGGCCCAATAGAGGAACTGCCCCATGGCGATGACTTCGTCCAAGGCGAAGGGAATCATGACGACCATGGCGAGGCCGGCAATCAATGCCGGCGTGCTCCAGGTGCCGATCATGATCGGCTGGATGATGATGAAGTAGATCGAGATGACCCCAAGCGGGATCACCAATATGCCGAAGAAGGTCACCATCCAGGGCATCGTCCGCCACCGATCGCGAGTGCCCATCACCGCCATTAGAATTTCAAAGATGTAGCTCACCGCCCCGAGCCCGGCGTCCGGGATTGGCCAAGCCTTGGAGACATCGGAGGTGATGATCTCCTCCGTGCCGTTCCGAGGGTCGGTGGGGGAGCCCATGAAGAAGGGCTCCCAGGCGGAGTCGATGTGGCCGAGCTGGTAGGCCGTAAGCATCCGCGAGATAAGTAGGCCGACCAAACCGAGCGCGGCGATCGGGAGGCGCTGGGCGGCGGTGGAGGGCCCATAGGTCCAGCCGGGCGGAATGGACTTCGGATCCATCATGCCGGCCATGCTCATTCCAGGCATCATCGGCACAAGCACGGAGAAGGCGATGGCCAGCGCCCCCACCAGCATGTCGTTCTGATATTGGGCCGCGCTCGGGCTCCAGAAGATGAGCGGCGCGAAAAGTAGCCAGATGCCGACAAAACAGGCGGCCCATTGTCCGAACCACGCCGTCCGCTTGGAGAGCGACATCGCTCCGAACAGCATCAGCAGCATGCCGCTGATCACATCGCTGGCCATCAGCACGCTCGCCCGCCATTCGACGGATGGCAGCCCGCGATCGACGGTGACGGCACGAACGGCGTCGTCCACGGTTCCACTCGTCACGGCGTCGTAGACTAGCGGACTTGCGGCGAGCCAGGCGCCTAGACCGATGATCGCGAAATGGACCCAGCGCGTGCGGCGGGCGTCGGCATCCATGTTCGCCATATGATCGTGTCCGCCATCATGCTCCATCGCAGGCTCCACATCGTGCCCGTGGCTCATATCTTCGGACTCGTCGTGGCCGCCTTTCGTGTGACCCATCGCCATGTGATCCATGCCGGGATCGGCACCGCCGTCATGCTTGGCACGAGCAGGCGTGACGGGGCGCTGTCCATACCAGGCGACCAGTGCAGGATTGAGCTTGTTGGCCTTGTACCAGCCTTGCGGGTCGCGCTTGAGCGCCGCGACCATCTTCGGAAGCGCATTGCGCAGGCGGTGCTTCGGCTCCCAGCCGAGAAGCTGGCGTGCCCGGTCGATATCGAGGACATAATGGTCGTTGCTCGCCTCGACCATCCACGGCTTGATCGAGCTTTCTCCGCCGAGCACCTCATTCTGCACCCATGCCCCGGCCTTCGCGATCGGCTGCGGAATCCGGACTGTGCCCCACCCTTCGCCGTGGAGGGTGCAGCCGATAATGTCCTGCACCTCGGCATAACCGAGCGCTTCGGGCTCGCCTATCAGCAGCGGCAGTTCGGCCGGTAAATCGGGGCGGCGTTCCACGAGCCTCGCGATTGCATCGGTGAGGTCGTCCAGATTCACAAACGACTGCCCCGCACAGAGCATGCCAGGATAGACGTGGGCGATCAGCCGGTGCTCATAAATTCGGGCAATCTGTTCCGCGATGAATGGCTGGTGGCCCTCGTCCTCGTAGACGCCGGCGATGCGCAGAAAGACCACTGGGATGTCGCCGTGCCGTTCCTTGAGAACAGCCTCCGTGCGAACCTTGGATTCGGGATAAGCCCAACTCGGATCGATGGGCGAATCCTCATCGATGCGCTCGTCGGGGCGATCCGTCGCGCGATGAACCAGCATCGTGCTCGCGTAGACGAATTGCTCGACCTCGAAACTCTTCAGAGCATCGATCAGCCGTCTCGTACCCTCGACGGTAATCTTCTCGTAGAGCGGACTGGGTTCACCTGTAACGTCGTAATAGGCGGCGAGATGGATGACTGAAGCTATGCGGTTTCCGAACCGGGATCTCACTTCTTCGAAGGCACTGAGGATTGCTTCATCCGATCCGAGGTCGAAGTCGATAGCGACCGCTGGTGACGGAGGATCCGGAGGCCCGGCCCGGTCAAGTCCGACGACTTGGTAATCGTTGCCGAGCTTCTGAATGACGGCGGAGCCTATGAAGCCACTCGCCCCGGTTACGAGAACGACTCCCTTCGCATTTTCG
>NZ_DATCYB010000067.1:0-24386 GCF_036570505.1 Allosphingosinicella sp.
GTTCGGCGGCGCGTTCGCGGGTCCGCTCGGCCGAGCGCGCGGCGCTAAGGCCGAGCTGGCCGATCTGGGCCAGGAGCTCGGAGCGAACCGGGACGGCGATCTCGGCGGCGGCGGTGGGAGTCGGCGCTCGCACGTCGGCGGCGAAGTCGCAGAGCGACGTGTCCGTCTCGTGGCCGACGGCGGATATGATCGGGATCGACGCGCCGGCGACGGCGCGAACGACTTCCTCCTCGTTGAACGCCCACAGATCCTCGATCGAGCCGCCGCCGCGCGCGACGATCATGAGATCGGGCCGGGGAACCGGTCCCGTTGGCGAGAGCCCGTCGAACCCGCGGATCGCTGCCGCGATCTGGGCGGCCGAACCTTCGCCCTGCACCGGCACCGGCCAGACGATGACGTGACTGGGGCAGCGGTCGTCGAGACGGTGGAGGATATCGCGGATGACGGCGCCGGTCGGCGAGGTGACGACGCCGATGGTACGCGGCAGGAACGGCAGCGCCTTCTTGCGCTGCGCAGCGAACAGCCCCTCCGCTTCCAGCGCCCGACGCCGCTTGTCGAGCAGCGCCATCAGCGCGCCCTGGCCGGCCAGTTCCAGCCGGTCGATGACGATCTGGTAGCGCGAGCGGCCCGGATAGGTCGTGAGGCGACCGGTCGCGATGACCTCGATCCCGTCCTCGGGCCTGAAACGGAGTGCGCCCGCCTGCCCCTTCCAGATGACGCCGTCGATGCAGGCGCTTTCATCCTTCAGGGTCAGGTAGCAATGGCCGGACGCCGCCCGCTTCCACCCCGAAATCTCGCCCCGCACGCGGACGTGACCGAAGGCGTTTTCGACCGCGCGCTTCAGCGCCATCGACAGCTCCGAGACGGAAAGCGCCGGCGCGTTGTCCCCGGGCGCCTCGGTTGCTAACAGGCCGCCATCATCGTTAGGGAAATCGTCCATGAATGTCCTGCTTATCGGCTCCGGCGCGCGCGAGCATGCGCTGGCGTGGAAGCTCGCGCAATCACCGAAGCTCGGCAAGCTGTTCGCGGCGCCCGGCAATCCGGGCATCGCGCGGCACGCCCGGATCGTCGATATAGACCCTGCGGATCATCGCGGCACGGTCGATTTTTGCCTCAAGAACTCGGTCGAGCTGATCGTCATCGGGCCGGAGGCGCCGCTGGTCGACGGCCTCGCCGACAATCTTCGCACCATGGGCTTTTGCGTCTTCGGGCCGAACAGGATTCCGGCCCAACTCGAAGGGTCCAAGGGCTTCACCAAGGATCTGTGTGCCCGCCACAACATCCCAACGGCGCGTTACGTCCGCGTCTCCGACCTCGCGGCCGCGGAGGCGGCGCTGGGCGATTTCGGCCTGCCGGTCGTGATCAAGGCGGACGGTCTCGCCGCCGGCAAGGGCGTGATCATCGCCGAGACGGCGGAGGAGGCCCAGTGGGCGCTCGACATGATGTTCGAGGGCGGCTTCGGCGGCGCCGGCGCCGAGGTGGTGATCGAGCAGTTCCTGACCGGCGAGGAAGCGAGCTTCTTCGCGATCACCGACGGCACGACCGTCCTGCCCTTCGGCTCCGCCCAGGATCACAAGCGCGTCGGCGACGGCGACACCGGCCCCAACACCGGCGGCATGGGCGCCTACAGCCCCGCCTCCATCCTGACGCCGGAGCTGGAGGCGCGGGTGATGGACGAGATCATACGTCCCACGATCCGCGCCATGGCGGAGGACGGCACGCCCTATTCCGGCGTCCTCTATGCGGGGCTGATGCTCACCGCCGAGGGGCCGGGCCTCATCGAATATAATGCCCGCTTCGGAGATCCCGAATGCCAGGTGCTGATGATGCGGCTGGAGAGCGACCTTCTGGAGATCATGTACGCCATCGCTCGCGGCCGGCTGGGCGAGATCGCCACCCCGCGCTTTTCGAACGAAACGGCGCTCACCATCGTGATGGCCGCCAACGGCTATCCCGGCACGCCCGAGAAGGGCGGACGCATCGCCGGTATCGATAGTGCGGAAGCCACGGGCGCCACGGTCTTCCAGGCCGGCACCTCCGGCCTGGGGGATGAACTGGTCGCTTGCGGCGGGCGAGTCCTGTCCGTGACCGCGAAAGGCAAGGATGTTCGGGACGCCCGGCAGGCCGCCTATGCCGCGGTCGAGGCGATCGATTTTCCGACGGGCTTCTTCCGGCACGACATCGGATGGCGCGAAGTCGAAAGGCTCGGCGCCTCTTGAACCCGGGGCGGGTCCGGGGGATAGTCGACCGAGCCGGATCGGGCAGGGGAGGAAGAAGCGTGTCGCCTACCGCCAAATTGCTGTTCGGACTGGGGGCGGTGCTGCTGATGGGCTGGGTCTATCACGGCCCGCTCGGCAATGGGGCGGCGTTCATCGACCGCGTCCAGGGCGCGGCACAGCGCGCAATCGCCGAAACCGACCTGCCCGGGATCGTGGTGCGGCTGGGGCGCGATCCGATGTCACGCACCGCCACGCTCTCGGGCCCGGCCGACCAATTCCAGCGCGAGGGACAGGGCGAGCTCAAAGGGCTCAACGATATTGTCCGCGAAACCGAAGGCGTTTCGGACGTGCAATGGGCGGACGAGGGCGATATCGCCACCGGCACTCCATTGATCCTCGAGGCCGTGCTGGCGATGGTCGTCGCCTATCTCATCGGACTGGGTCTCGGGCGGCTCTTTTTCGGCCGGCCGAAGAAGGAAAGTTTTCTCGACTGAACTAGCGAAGGAATGAGACCCGCCATGACGAGTGTGTTCGAAGCCTATCTGGTCCCCATCATCATCGCCCTCGTGATCGGCGTCGTCATCGCCTGGTGGGCGTTCGGGCGGAAATCCGACACCCGGACGATCGGCGATTCCCACCGCCCCAGCGAAACCAGCGAAGCGCCGCCCGTGGCGCAACCCAAGACGCCGATACCGAAACCGACCACGCGACGCGCAGATGGTCCGGAGGGCAACAGCCTCGTCGACCAGGGCGCGGCGGCGACGACCGACGTCGCCGGACAGATATTGGGCGTGGAAGTCCACGGCCAGCTTCCCGGCGCCAGCGGCCCGCCCGACAATCTGCAGCTGCTGAAGGGTGTCGGTCCCAAATTGGCGACCAAGCTCAACGAGAACGGCATCATCCGCTTCGACCAGATCGCGCGACTCAGCCCCAACGAAGTGGCGATCCTCGAAGACAGGCTCGGGCCGTTCAAGGGCCGCCTCACCCGCGACCGGGTGGTCGAGCAGGCGAGCTATCTCGCCCGCGGCGACAAGGACGGTTTCGAGGCGAAGTTCGGCAGCCTGGGCTGAACTCGCTCCACCTCCAACGGATGCAGCGGCTAGCCGCCGCGCCGCTTCCTGACGATTTCCGAAGCGAGGAGCTTGTCGATCTTGCGGCCGTCGAGATCGACGATCTCGAACTGCCAGCCGCGATAGCTGAAGCGCTCGCCGACCTCCGGCAGGTGCTTCAGCACCGACAGGGCGAAGCCCGCCGCCGTGGCATAGTCGCGATCCGCCGGAAGGCCGAAGCCCAGCGTGTCGGCGAGCGCATCGGCGGAGAGCGATCCCGACACCCACCAGCTGCCGTCGTCGCGCTCGACGAGCGGCGGCTCGGTATCGATATCGACGTCCGAGGCGAAGACTCCGGCCAGCGCCGAAAGCAGGTCGGCGGGAGTTACCAGACCTTCGAAATGACCATATTCGTCATGGACGAACGCCATCGGCACGTCGGCGCCGCGGAGCACGGACAAGGTGTTCATCGCATCCATCTGGTCGGGCACGACCGGGGCCTCGCGCATCAGCGCCTTGAGGTCGAGCGGACGCCCCTCGATGAAGGCGCGGACGATGTCGCCCGCCTGAACGATGCCGATCAGGCGGTCGACCGAGCCTTCGGCGACCGGCAGACGGCTGTGCGGCGTTTCCAGCAGGCACTTGCGGATCGTCTCTGCATCGGCGTCGGCGTCGATCCAATCGACGTCGGTGCGGGGCGTCATCACCTCGCGCGTCGGCCGGTCGGCGAGCCGCACCACCCCGGTGATGATCGCCCGCTCGCTCTCTTCCAGCACGCCCGCGCTATGCGCTTCGGCGACGACGAGGTTCAGCTCCTCGGCCGTGACCTTGCTCGAGGCTTCGCGGCGCAGGCCCAGCAGGTGGAAGATAAGCGCGCTGGTACGGTCGAGCACCCAGACGAAGGGGGCGGTCAGGCGCGAAAGCCAGAGCATCGGGCGCGCGATCTTGGCGGCGATGGGCTCCGGCGAGCGAAGCGCGAATTGCTTGGGCACGAGCTCGCCGACGACGAGCGAAGCATAGGTCGTGAGCAGGATGACGATGCCGAAGCCAAGCGTCTCTGCTGTCTCAGGCTCGATGCCCAGCATCGCCAGTCTTTCAGCGGTGGGCCCGCCAAGGCTCGCGCCCGAATAGGCGCCGGCGACGATGCCGATAAGGGTGATCCCGATCTGCACCGCCGACAGGAATCGGCCCGGATCCGCGGCGAGGTCGAGCGCCGTCTGGGCGCCGCGCCGTCCGGCCTTCGCCATCGCCTTCAGCCGCGGCTTTCGCGAAGAAACGATTGCCAGCTCGGACATGGCGAAGACGCCGTTCAAGGTCACCAGCAACAAGATGATGACGACGTCGAACCAGGGAAAGGGCGTGAGGGGGGGTGCGGGCGACATGGCTGCGGCGCTCCTCTTAGCCGCGAATCTTTCGGAGCGGCAACCTCTTCGTCTGGTGCCGTTCAGTGCGGGCGTGGAACAAGCCGAGCGGGCGATCGGTTTGTCCAACGTTTCAAGCCCCATATGGGAAAGGAATGAGTATGTCTGTTTCCAAGCGTATCACGGGCGTTGCCTTCGCGGCGGCGCTGATGGCTACCACAAGCGCCTGCGTCACCGACCCGGTGACTGGCGAGCGCAAGATTTCGAAGGCTGCCATAGGCGGCGCGATCGGCGCAGTCGGCGGCTATTTCGCGGGCGACCTGATCGGCGGCCGACGGGACCGGACCGAGAGGATTGTCGGCGCGGGCATCGGCGCGATCGCCGGCGGCGCGGTCGGCGCCTACATGGACAAGCAGGAACGCGAGCTTCGCGAACGCACGGCCGGCACCGGCGTCGAGGTGGTTCGCCAAGGTGACGAGATCATCCTGAACATGCCCTCGGCGATCACCTTCGCCTTCGACCGCTACGACATCCAGCCCCAGTTCCAAGATACGTTGAACGAGGTCGCGCGCACGCTGTCCGCTTATCCGTCCACCTATATCGACGTCTATGGCCATACCGATTCGGTCGGCACCGACGCCTATAACATGACGCTGTCGCAGAACCGGGCGCAGTCGGTCGCCAATTACCTCTCCGCGCGCGGCGTCGCCGCAGCTCGCATCGCGACGCAGGGCTTCGGCGAGAGCCAGCCGATCGCTTCTAACGACACCGAACAAGGCCGCGCCGCCAACCGCCGCGTCGAGATTCGGATCGTTCCCATCGAGAACACGGGCGGCTGATCCCACCCTCCGCATACGGACGAGACGGAGCGCCCGGACATCCGGGCGCTCCGGCATCTGCGATGCCACGATTTGACCTCGGCCACGCCGCGTCCCAAGAGCGAGCCTGGGAGGTCGTAAAGTGGAAATTGTCAGGGAATATTCGGCGCTGAAGTCATGGCTCTCCGAATATACGGGCGCCCAGGAGGGACTGCTTCACGTCCACTTCGGGCTGCTCATTTTCGTCATCACCGCCTTGCTGCTGAAGCGCCGCATGCGTTCGCCCTGGCCGCTGGCGGCCGTCGCCTTTTTCGCCGTCGCCAACGAGGTCGTGGATTATATAGGCCCAGAACCCTGGCCGCTGTGGGGCTCTCTGGTCGACGTGCTGAACACACTGTTCTGGCCCGCGATGCTGTTCCTGCTCGCACGGCGAGGCCGCAATCTGGGAAGCAGGCTCGGCCGCCTCTAACGCGCCCTATCCGCGGCGTTCCTGGAAGAAGCGCCGCAGCATCGCCGCCGCTTCTTCCTCGCCGATGCCGGGATAGACGTCCGGCGCGTGGTGGCAGGTGGGCTGACCGAAAAGGCGGGGGCCATGAAAGACGGCGCCGCCCTTGGGGTCGGGCGCCGCGAAATAAAGGCGGGCGATCCGGGCCAGCGCGATCGCGCCGGCGCACATGGCGCAAGGCTCGAGCGTCACCCATAGATCGCAATCGTCGAGGCGTGACGTGCCCAGCGCCCGCGCCGCCTCGCGCAGCGCCACCATTTCGGCATGGGCGGTGGGATCATGACGGTCGCGCATCGCGTTGCCGGCGACGGCGACGACTTCACCCTCGCGCGTCACCACAGCGCCGACCGGCACTTCGCCGGTAAGCGCCGCCTCATGCGCCCGGTCGAGCGCGAGCCGCATCGGGTCCGGAAGCGGGAAGGCCATGCCGATCGTTAGCGCCGTCGGCCGGAGAATGCGATAACCGTCCCGGACCACAGTCCGGGACGGTTGACCGATCGATAAGAGGAGACCGTCGATGTGGCCTCCAGAACGGGCTTATTGCTCGTTTTCGTCGTCCTGAACCCCGACGACCGGGACATCGATCTGGGTTTCCTCGGTCTCGACCGTGGGAACCTCGACATTGGTCTCGGTCGTGCCGACGACGACTTCCTTCGAATCGACGTCAAACGCGGGCAATTCGCCGCCCTCGGCGCTGACGTCGACTTCGGGTAGGGCGCCCTCTTCGGTCTGCTGGACGTCCCAGAATCCGGTCGCGAACAGGATGATCACCACCACGACGATGATGGCGAGAATAGCGAGAATCTTGCGTGACATTATAGCGTTCCTCCATCTGAGCCCCAAACAGCTTCGGAACCCACAACGCAGCTTGTGGCGATCGGTTGCAGTTCCGCAACGATCTTGCACGGCAGGCGGTTCGCGTCAAAGGACTGAGTGGTTGACGAAAGCGGCGGCTAAGGCTATCCGCGCCCCCTTTCCGGGGACACATGGTCCCCAACTCCAGGACGAGATGTAAGATGTCGCGCATTTGCGAGCTGACCGGCAAGGGCCGGCTGGTGGGTCACAACGTTTCCCACGCCAACAACAAGACCAAGCGCACCTTTCTGCCCAACCTGCAGAACGTGACCTTGATGTCGGACGCGCTGGAGCGCGGCGTGAAGCTGCGCGTGTCGATGAGCGGTCTGCGCTCGGTCGAGCATGTCGGCGGTCTCGACAACTGGCTCGCCAAGACCTCGGACGAGAAATTGAGCCTCAAGGCCCGACGCCTGAAACGCGAGATCGAGAAGAAGTCGGCCGAGGCCGCCTGATTCGCGTCATTCCGCCAGCGCGAACTTGAGCAGCAAGGTTCGCTGCAGCGCGCTGAAATTGTCGTCGGACGCGATCCAGACGACGGTTCGCCCGTCTTCCAGGTCGACGCTCAACGCTTCGAAATTGTCGACCGTGACCGGCGCCTTGAAATGGGCGATCTCGCGACCGGTCAGGATGTCTCCGGCTTCGAAATCGCTCCCGTTGCCGACCGTCAATTTCGCCGAGAATCCCTCCAGAATCGAGGCACGGCGGTTGAGGTAGAGGATGCGTCCGTCGGGAAGGCGCGCCGCGTCGGTGATTCGATATCCCTCCGGCGCCCGGTAGCCGAGCGTGAAGGTCGTGGTATCGGCGTGCGCGGGGTCGCCGTCGAAGAGCAGCGCCTCGCTCGAACCGTCCGCCCGCCTTCTCCCTTCCGAAAATACCAGGAAGCGGCCGTCCGCCAGGCGCAGCATGGCCTCGCCACCGTCATTGCCGGGCCAGTCCCGCATCGCCGGCGGCTGGAACGCGGCATCGCTCAACCAGTCGCCGCGGTTGTAACGCCAGATTGCGTTTCGACCCTCGAAGGCGAGCCAGGCATGGCCGCCATGGACGGTCATCGCTTCGACGTCCCGATCGAACTTGCTGGAGGCTGATCCCGGCCCGTCCGGCAGGGATCGGATCGCCACCTGGGCAGGCCCGGTGGCCGGAAGGGCGAGATGGATCAGAGAGCCTGCGTCGCTGAGCGCAAGTACCTGGTCACCCTCGACATGCATGGCTGAAATGCCTCCGAAACGGGGATCGTTGCTTTCGATCGCCCAGCCGCCGAGGAAGAGAAGGCCGCCCAACCGCCGTGCCGGGTCGCCCTCGTCGAGCGGCACCGGCACGAGGCGAGCCTTCGGCTGGGGCGGCAGCACTGGCTCCTTGTACAAGGCGTACGGCGCGAAGGTCGTCAGCAGGGGGAGGGCGGCGAGTGCCAACAGGAAACGCATCGCCGCCTGATAGCGCGGCCGGCGGCGGGCCACACCCGTTAATATCCATGAACGGCGGCTGACGGGGGCATTCAGGGGCGGCTCAAGCGAATCAGTGGATAAGGAGGCCAAGTCGACGAAGGGGAAAGGCTTTGGTGCCCCGCCGACGCCGACGGAAGTCGACCCGAAGGAGTAAAGAGTATGTTCAAGAAAATCACCCTCAGCGCCGCCGCCGCCGTCGCCGCCATGACCGCGCTGCCCGCCGCCGCCGAAGCGCAATATTATTCGCCCGGCTATTACGGCGCCAACCACTATGAAGCAGGCTATGATCGCTACGACCGCTATGATCGCTATGATCGCTACGACCGCTATGATCGTCGGGCCGAACGGCGCTACCACCGTCAGCAGCGTCGTGCCGATCGCCGCTACAATCGTCGGCATTATGGCCAGCGTTATTGCCGCGACAAGGGCACGACCGGAACCATCCTCGGCGCCATCGCCGGTGGTCTCCTCGGTCGCGAAGTGGCCGGACGCGGTGACCGCACTGTCGGCACCATCGTCGGCGGCGCCGCGGGCGCCCTCGCCGGACGCGCCATCGATCGTGATTGCTAAGGCTTAACCTATCCCTCGAGTCGCGTAACGAGGGCGGGGCCCGGTGCGAGAGATCGCGCCGGGCCCCAACTTTATGGCGTGTCGAACAATCCCGCCAGCTGCTCGATCATGGTTCCACCGAGCTGCTCGGCGTCCATGATCGTCACCGCCTTTTGATAATAACGGGTCACGTCGTGGCCGATGCCGATGGCGACTAGTTCAACGGTCGACCGATTCTCGATCCAGGCGATGACCTGGCGCAGATGCCGCTCCAGATAAGTACCGCTGTTCACCGACAGGGTCGAATCGTCGACCGGGGCGCCGTCGGAAATCACCATCAGGATACGCCGCTCCTCGACCCGGGCGATCAAGCGGTTGTGCGCCCAGAGCAAAGCCTCGCCATCGATATTTTCCTTGAGGAGCCCCTCGCGCATCATCAACCCTAGATTCTTGCGGGCGCGCCGCCAGGGCTCGTCGGCCTTCTTATAGATGATGTGCCTGAGATCGTTGAGGCGCCCCGGATGCGGCGGCCGCCCTTCCGACAGCCAGCGTTCGCGCGCCTGCCCGCCCTTCCAGGCCCGGGTGGTGAAGCCCAGTATCTCGACCTTGACGCCGCACCGCTCGAGCGTGCGCGCGAGAATGTCGGCCGAAATCGCCGCGATCGAGATCGGCCGCCCCCGCATCGATCCCGAATTGTCGATCAGCAAGGTGACGACCGTGTCGCGGAAATCCGTGTCCTTCTCGATCTTGTAGGACAGCGAATGGACGGGATTGACGATTACGCGCGCCAGCCTCGCCGCGTCAAGCAACCCTTCCTCCTGGTCGAAATCCCAGCTGCGCGACTGCTGCGCCATCAGCCGCCGCTGCAGCCGATTGGCGAGCTTGGTGACGGCGCCCTGGAGATGAACGAGCTGCTGGTCCAGATACGAGCGCAGCCGCCCCAATTCCTCTTCGTCGCAAAGCTCGGTTGCTTCCACGATCTCGTCGAAGCGGTCGGTGAATATCCGATAGTCGAAGTGCGGCGGAAGATGGGAGAGCGGCCGATTCGGGCGGGCAGGAAGCACGCCCTCCATGCCTTCTTCGCCGAGGCCTTCGTCGCCCTCGGCCATCTCCTCTGAATAATCGCCTTCGCTCTCCTCCTCGCCGGCTTCGCCCTGCTCGACGCGCATGTCGGCCTCGCCTTCGCCGCCGCCGGCATCGTCGTCGCTGTCCTCGTCCGACTCGCCCTCGTCCTGGTCCTCGCCTTCGCCCTCCTCGCCTTCCTCGGGCTCATGCTCGGCATCGAGGTCGCCCTCCACCAGCTCGAGGTCTCGAAGCAGCTTGCTCGTCAGCGCCGCGAACGCCGCCTGGTCGTCGAGCGCGAGACCGAGCGCGTCGAGATCGGAGCCCGCCTTCTCCTCTATCCAATCGGAGACGAGCTTGAGCCCCTCGCGCGCCACTTCGGGCGGCGCCTCGCCGGTCAGCCGTTCGCGCACCATCAGCGACACGGCGGTCGACAGCGGAACCTCCTCGCGGCTCCTCGCCCGAGTGATCGGATCGGTGCGCATCCGCATTTCGACGGCGCGGGTGAGGTTCGCGCGCACTCCCTCCATAGCCCGTGCGCCCAGCGCCTCCACCCGCGCTTGCTCGGCCGCGTTGAACACCGCCCGCGCCGTCTCGTCGGCCGGCGCATGGCGCGCATGAAGCACAGCGTTGTGATAGCGAAGCTTCAGCGCCGCCGCGTCTGCATGGCCCCGCGCCTCCGCCACCTCGCGCTCAGGAAGTGTCCGTCCCGGCATCGGCACCTTCACCGCCTTACCCGCCGCCATCGGCACGTCGGCGGTGAAGCTCAGCTCCAACTCGGCCTCCCGCGCGATGGCGCGCGAGGCTCCGGTCAGGACCTGGCGAAAGACTTCGAGAGGGTTCTGATCGGCCATTCGGCTCTCAAATCCCCAATCCGCTACCGAGGTAGATAGCCCCGGCTAACAGGAACGGGAAATACAACAGAGGAACCTGGAATATCACTGCGACAGCTATCTTGAGCGTTCGCATGTGCTGATCACGCCCGGCCCACCACGCTTTCGGGCAGGTCCTTGCCGAATACGCGCTGATAATATTCGGCGATGAGCGGCCGCTCCGCCTCGTCGCAGCGGTTGAGGAAGGAGAGGCGGAAGGCAAAGCCGAGGTCGCCGAAGATGAGCGCGTTCTGCGCCCAGGTGATGACGGTGCGCGGGCTCATCACGGTCGAGATGTCGCCATTGATGAAGCCTTGGCGCGTGAGGTCGGCGACCTTGATCATCCGTTCGACCTCCTGCCGCCCGCCCTCGTGGTCGTACTCGCCGGACTTGGCGAGGACGATCCGCGCCTCCGTCTCGGCCGGCAGGTAGTTCAACGTCACGACGATGTTCCAGCGGTCCATCTGCGCCTGGTTGATCTGCTGGGTGCCGTGATAGAGGCCGGTCGTGTCGCCGAGCCCCACCGTATTGGTGGTGGCGAAGAGGCGGAACCAGGGGTTGGGGCGGATCACCCGGTTCTGGTCGAGCAGGGTCAGCTTGCCCTCCGTCTCCAGCACGCGCTGGATGACGAACATCACGTCTGGGCGGCCGGCGTCATATTCGTCGAAGACGAGGCCGGTCGGGGTCTGCAACGCCCAGGGGAGCAGCCCTTCCTGAAACTCGGTCACCTGTTGCCCGTCGCGAAGCACGATCGCGTCGCGGCCGATCAGGTCGATCCGACTGATATGGGCGTCGAGATTGATGCGGATCAGCGGCCAGTTCAAGCGTGCCGCCACCTGCTCGATATGGGTCGACTTGCCGGTGCCGTGATAGCCCTGCACCATCACCCGGCGGTTCTTGCCGAAGCCCGCGCAGATGGCGAGCGTCGTGTCCGGATCGAAGACATAGGCCGGATCGAGATCCGGCACGCGCTCGTCCGCTTCGGAAAAGGCCGGCACCTCCATGTCGCTGTCGATTCCGAACAGCTCGCGCACCCTCACCATCTTGTCGGGCGCTTCCATCACCGTCGCGGCGCGGCTGTCGGGGTTCACGTTGGGAATCTCGGCCATGGGGTTTGTCCAAAAAGGGTCAGGCGAAGGCGGGTCGCGATTTGAGCTGCGTATAAGCCTCGATCACCGCCTGCAATGATTTCTCGTGTCCGCGGTCGCCGCCATTGCGGTCGGGATGGTAGCGGCGGACGAGCTCGGCATAGCGTCGCCTCAGTGCGTTGCGGTCGGCATCGGTTCCAAGACCGAGCACGCGCAGCGACTTGCGGTCGGCTTCACTGAGCGGCCGTCCATCCTTGCGGTTGGCCTCGACCGGCCGGAACCGGGCGCCGATGGCGTCGAGCGGATCGACGAAATCGGCCCATCGGGGCGGCGGCGAGCCGTTGGTGGAAAAGGCGCGGGTCTGTCGTTCCCATCCGCCATAGGGCGTCTGCGCCTCCTCTATCTCCTCCGGGCTCATCCCTTCGAAATAATTGTAGCCGATATTGAACTCCCGGACATGGTCGAGACAGAGAAATCGCCAGTCGCCTGGCCCGTCGAAATTCGGTCCCCGGCCGGCCGGCGCGCGGAACTCGCCCGGCTCGGCGCAGCCGGGATGGGCGCAGGGCTGTTCGCGCCCTTCGATGCGGCCGTGGAATCGGCTCTGCCGCTTGCCCGAACTCGCCAACTTACGCTCCTTCCGAAACCCCCTATATAAGCGAAATGAGCGAGCCTTTAACCGGCCCCGTGGCGGCCGAGATCACCAGACGCCTCACCGACGCCCTCGGCCCGACGCATCTTCTCGTCCGCGACGACAGCGAGCAGCACCGCGGCCATGCCGGCCACGACCCGCGCGGTGAAAGCCATTTCACCGTGGAGATCGTCTCCCCAGCCTTCGAAGGCGAGAATCGCGTGGCACGGCAGCGGGCGGTGAACCGGGCCCTCGCGCCCTTGCTCGAAGATCGGGTGCACGCGCTGGCGATCAAGGCGGTGGCGCCCTCGGAGATCGGGTGAGCCGCCTTCGCGACGAGCGGATCGCGCTTAGCACAGGCGTCAGCCTGAACGTGCGGCTGGGCGGCGAGGGCGAGCCTATCTTCTTTCTCCACGGATTTCCCGAATCGCACCGCACATGGCGGCATCAGCTAGCCGATCTCGCCTGCGACCATTTCGTCGTCGCGCCCGATCAGCGGGGATTCGGCGCCTCGGACAAGCCGGAGGGGGTGGACGCGTATCGGACCGACAGGGTCGTCGCCGATCTTATGGCGCTCGCTGACGCGCTCGGGATCGAGAGCTTCACGCTCGTCGGCCACGACTGGGGCGGGGCAGTAGCCTGGCTGGCGGCGCTGACCCACCCTTCGCGCGTCAAGCGGCTGGTGATCGCCAACGCGCCGCATCCGCTCGTCTTCCAGAAGACCGTGATCGAGGACGAGGCGCAGCGCGCCGCCTCTCAATATATGCGCGCCTTTAGAAGCCCCGGGATGGAAAAGATGATCGAGGCGATGGGGCTGGAAACCTTCTTCGAGAAGAGCTTCGGCGGCCATGTCGACCTTTCCGCGATCCCGGACGAGGAGAAGAAGGCCTATTTGGACGACTGGTCCCGGCCCGGCGCGCTGACGGCGATGCTGAACTGGTATCGGGCCTCGAAAATCGAGGTGCCGGCGGTGGGCGTCGAGGCGGAGCCGCCGCCCTGGACCAGGGCGCCCTTCCCGCGCCTGTCGATGCCGGTGCTTGTCCTATGGGGTATGAAGGACAAGGCCCTGCTCCGCGTGCAGTTAGGCGGCCTGCATGACCTTGTCGATGATCTCCGCCTCACCCCGGTCGAGGATGCCGGCCACTTCATCCCCTGGGAGAAGCCGGAGGCCGTGACGTCGGCCATCCGCGACTTCCTCGCCGAGACTCCGCTCGACTAGGGCCCTCGGCTTTGGCTATGGCCCCGCCGATGTCCGACACACCCGCCCGCTCGAAATCGCGTTCCGCCGCGCGGCTCGCCGCCGTGCAGGCGCTTTACCAGCAAGAGATGGAGAAGACTCCGCTCCCGACCCTGCTCCACGAATTCCACCATCACCGCCTCGGCGCGACGATCGAGGATGTCGAATATGCGGACGCGGAGGTCGATTTCTTCGACGATATCGTGAGCGGCGTCCATGCCCGCTCGGCGGAACTCGACGGCATCATCGCCGGCAAGCTCGCCAAGGGCTGGTCGCTCGATCGGCTCGACAAGCCGATGCGCCAGATCCTGCGCGCCGGCGCCTATGAACTGGTCGCCCGCATCGACGTGCCCACCGGCAGTGTCATCTCTGAATATGTCGATGTCGCCAAGGCCTTCTACGACAAGCGCGAGGCCTCGTTCGTCAACGGCCTGCTAGATGCGGTGGCCAAGGACGTCCGACGCTAACCCCGCAGAACCCGTGCGTCCCAAGCCTAGTCGAGGAGCGCTGGCACGGACTCATCACATCCGCCCGTCGACTTCGCTCGGGACGAACGGCTGTCTATAAGAGAGCCCGTGACCACTGAATCCGCTTTCGTCGCCGCCCTGCGTGGCCTCGCGACCGATCCCGCCGCGCGCGGACTCCTCGACGACGCGGCGGTGCTGGAGATCGGCGGCACGAACCTCGTCCTCTCCCATGACATGATCGTGGAAGGCGTCCATTTCCTCGCCGACGATCCGCCCGGCGACGTCGCCTGGAAACTGGTCGCCGTGAATCTGTCGGATCTCGCCGCCAAGGGCGCCCGGCCGTTGGGCGTGCTGCTCGGCTTTTCGCTCGCCGGAGAGGATGAGTGGGACAGGGCTTTTGTCGATGGACTCCGGCTGGCGCTGGCTGCGTTCGACTTGGCGCTACTGGGCGGGGACACCGTGTCCGTGCCCAAAGGCGCGCCGCGCATGCTGGGACTGACCGCCATCGGAACCGCCGAACGGGCCCCCTCTCGCGCCGGAGCCCGGCCCGGCGACCAACTGTGGCTAAGCGGGTCGATCGGCGACGCCGGGGCGGGGCTGCGCATCCTCAAGGGCGAAAGCGGCCCGCCCGAACTTGTCGAGCGCTATCGCCAGCCTCGCCCTCGCGTCGAGCTCGGCATCGCGCTGGCTCCCCTCGTCAGCGCGATGATGGACGTGTCGGACGGCCTCTTGGTCGACGCCTCGCGAATCGCGGACGCCAGCGCCCTCGCCCTCAAGATCGAGCTGGGCGACGTGCCATTGTCGGCGGCGTTCATGGAAATGCTGGGCGAAGATCGCGGCGCCCGGATGTTCGCGACAACCGCCGGCGACGATTACGAACTGCTATTCGCGGCCGATAAGGGCCGGGCGCCTGAACTTCTGGCATTGGCCGAGGGCATCGGGATTCCCCTGAGCCGGGTAGGGCGGTTCGATCCGGGCTCCGGGATTCGGCTGTTCGACGGCGGGCAAGAAGTGCAGTTGCCGAAACGTCTCGGCTATGAACATTTCAGCTAGTTGAAACCACGGGGTCTTGTCCCTAAGACCTCGGCCATATCCGGGCGCGTCCGCCATAGGGGGTCTACCCTGCCCGGGGATTTTCAGGGGAAGGACGTTTCATGAATGTCGTGCTTATCGCCATTGCCTGCGGCCTCGCCGCGGTGCTCTACGGCATCATTACCAGCCGCCAGGTGCTCGCCGCCTCGGCCGGCAGCGAGAAGATGATCAACATCGCCGGCGCCATCCAGGAAGGCGCCAAGGCCTATCTGGGGCGGCAATACACCACCATCGCCATCGTCGGCGCCGTAGTGGCCGTGCTGGTCTTCCTTTTCCTTGGGGCAACCTCCGCCATCGGCTTCGTGCTGGGTTCGGTACTTTCGGGCGCGGCCGGCTATATCGGCATGAACATCTCGGTGCGTGCCAACGTCCGCACGGCGGAAGCGGCACGAAGCAGCCTGCAGAAAGGCCTCACCGTCGCCTTCCGCGCCGGCGCTATCACCGGCATGCTGGTCGCGGGCCTGGCGCTCCTCGCCATCTCGATCTTCTTCTACGTGCTCGTCGAGGGCATCGGCCACGGCCCGACCGATCGTGAAGTGATCGAGGCGCTCGTCGCGCTCGCTTTCGGCGCCTCGCTCATCTCCATCTTCGCGCGCTTGGGCGGCGGCATCTTCACCAAGGCCGCCGACGTCGGCGCCGACTTGGTCGGCAAGGTCGAGGCCGGAATCCCGGAGGACGACCCCCGCAATCCCGCCGTCATCGCGGACAATGTCGGCGACAACGTCGGCGACTGCGCCGGCATGGCCGCCGACCTGTTCGAAACGTATGTCGTCACCGTCGGCGCCACCATGGTGCTGATCGCTTTGCTCGTCGCGGGGACGACGGAGCAGCTCACCAGCCTGATGAGCCTTCCGCTCATCATCGGCGGCGTCTGCATCCTGACCTCGATCATCGGCACCTATTTCGTGCGCCTCGGCGCCAAGCAGTCGATCATGGGCGCGCTCTACAAGGGCTTCTGGACGACGGCGATCCTCTCCGTGCCCGCCCTTTATTATGTCACGACGCAGACGCTCGGCGATATGAACGCGGCAATCGGCGCGATTGGAAAAACCACCGAAACCTATACCGGCATGGATCTGTTCTACTGCATGATGGTCGGCCTCGGTGTCACCGGGATGCTCGTCTGGATCACCGAATATTATACCGGCACCAACTATCGCCCGGTCCGTTCGATCGCCAAGTCGTCCGAGACCGGCCATGGCACCAACGTCATCCAGGGCCTCGCCGTCAGCCTCGAGTCGACCGCGATGCCCACGATCGTGATCTGCGTCGGCATCATCGTCAGCTACCAGTTCGCCGGCCTCATCGGCATCGCCTTCGCGGCCACTGCGATGCTGGCGCTGGCCGGCATGGTCGTCGCGCTCGACGCCTACGGCCCCGTCACCGACAATGCCGGTGGCATCGCCGAAATGGCGGGAATGGAGGACGAGGTCCGCGGCCGCACCGACGCGCTCGACGCCGTCGGCAACACCACCAAGGCGGTGACCAAGGGCTATGCGATCGGCTCGGCGGCGCTCGGCGCACTCGTGCTGTTCGGCGCCTATACGACCGACCTCGACCGCTACGCGGTCGAACTCGGCATCGGCCCGGCCGGCGTCGATTTCTCGCTCTCGAACCCGTACGTGGTCGTCGGCCTGCTGCTCGGCGCGCTGCTCCCTTACCTGTTCGGCGCGATGGGCATGACCGCGGTCGGCCGCGCGGCCGGCAATGTGGTGCTCGACGTCCGCGAGCAGTTCCGCAGCAACAGCGGCATCATGGATGGCACGTCGCGGCCCGATTACGCCCGCACGGTCGACCTCGTCACCAAGGCGGCGATCAAGGAGATGATCGTCCCCAGCCTGCTGCCGGTGCTGACGCCGATCGTCGTCTATTTCGTCATCGCGGCGATCGCCGGGCGCGAGCAAGGCTTTGCCGCTCTCGGCGCCCTCCTCCTCGGCGTCATCGTCTCCGGCCTGTTCGTCGCTATCTCGATGACCTCGGGCGGCGGCGCCTGGGACAATGCCAAGAAGTATATCGAGGACGGCAATTACGGCGGCAAGGGCTCGGAAGCCCACAAGGCGGCCGTGACCGGCGACACTGTCGGCGATCCCTACAAGGACACCGCCGGCCCCGCCGTGAACCCGATGATCAAGATCACCAACATCGTCGCCCTGCTCCTGCTCGCGGCCCTGGCCGCGAACGGCGCCGGCTGATCTTCGGCTGATCGAACCTTTGAAGGCCCGCCGGGAGCGATCCCGGCGGGCCTTTCCTGTTGCAGGGGCCGGGCATGCGGCTATCAGGGCCGCCGTGACGGGAACCGCCATCTTCGAAGAGCAGCATGCGGCGTTGAGTCGTGCCGGCAGGCTGAGAAGGCTCGAACCGAGGGCGGGGCGCGACTTCTCGTCGAACGACTATCTCGGCCTCGCCGGAGATCCGGAGATCGGCCGGGCCGTCGCCGAAGCGATCACGCTCGGCGTTCCGGTCGGGTCGGGCGGATCGCGCCTGCTACGCGGCAACGCACCCGAACATGAGGCGCTCGAAGAAAAGGCGGCCCGCTTCTTCGGATCGGAGACGGCGTTGTTCTTCGCGAACGGCTTCGCCGCCAACATGGCCCTGTTCGCCACGCTTCCGCAGAAGGGCGACCTCATCGTAGCGGACGCGCTCGTCCATGCCAGCGCCCATGAGGGATTGCGCCGCACAAGGGCGGACCATGTCTTCGCCGCACACAACGATGTCGATAACTTCGCCCACGCCATCGCCGGCTGGCGGACCGCGGGCGGGCGCGGGCGGGCGTGGATCGCGTTCGAAACACTCTACAGCATGGACGGCGATATCGCCCCGGTCGACGACCTGGCGGCGCTGGCGCGGACCGAAGATGCCTGGCTCCTGATCGACGAAGCCCACGCCACTGGCGTGTTCGGTCCCCGCGGCCGGGGTCTCGCCGCGCACCTGGAAGGGCAGGAGAACGTCATCTCCCTCCACACTTGCGGCAAGGCCCTGGGCGTCGAAGGCGCGCTGGTCAGCGCGCCCCGGATCATCCGCGATTTCCTCGTCAACCGGGCGCGAAGCTTCATATTCTCGACGGCACCCTCGCCGCTGATGGCGGTCGCGGTCGGCGCGGCGCTCGACCGGGTCGCCGAGGGCGACGATCTGCGCGTCCGGCTGAACCGGTTGCGCGCCCATGCGGGCGATGTGTTGGCCGGTCGCTTCGGCGTGACGGCCTCGGTCAGCCAGATCATCCCGCTCATCCTCGGCGACGAGCGGAGGACGATGGCCGCCGCCGCGTCCCTCCGCAAGGCCGGCTTCGACGTGCGCGGCATCCGCCCGCCGACCGTGCCCGAAGGGACCTCGCGGCTGCGTATCTCCCTCACGCTCAATGTCGGGGCGGCCGATGTCGATGCGCTCGCCGATGCGCTCGCCCCCGTGCTGGGATGACCCGCCCGATCGTCATCACCGGCACAGATACCGGCATCGGCAAGACCGTCTTCGCCGCCGGCCTTGCCGGCCTGCTGGACGGCCATTACTGGAAGCCCGTCCAGGCCGGCGTGGAACCCGAGACCGACAGCGCGACGGTGGCGCGGCTATCGGGCCTGCCGAAGGAGCGCCTGCTGGAGGAGGCCTATCGCCTCCGACTGCCCGCCTCGCCCCATCTCGCCGCGCGGGAGGAGGGACTGGTCATCGAAGCCGAGCACCTGGCCCTACCCGAAGTCGACGGCGCGCTCATCGTCGAAGGGGCCGGCGGCGTGCTGGTGCCACTCAGCGAAGCCCTGCTCATGGTCGACCTTTTCGCCTCCTGGGGCGCGCCGGCCATCGTCTGCGCCCGGACCGGCCTCGGCAGCATCAACCACAGCCTGCTGACGGCACGGGCCCTTCGGGCCTCCGGCGTGCGAGTGCTGGGTGTGGTCTTCATCGGCGATCCCCACGCCGAGAACGAGCATATCGTGCCGAAGCTGGCCGGCGTTCCGTCGCTGGGCCGCCTGCCGTGGCTCGACCCGCTCGACCGCGATACGCTGGGATACGCGATGCGCACGCATATCGATCTGGCGCCGCTGAAGGCATTTCTGTGAGCTCGCCCATCTGGCACCCTTTCACCCAGCACGGGCTGGAGGAGCCGATTCCCCTCATCGAGCGAGCGGAAGGCGCGCTGCTCCACTGCGCCGACGGCTCGACTTTGATCGACGGCATTTCGAGCTGGTGGGTGACGACGCACGGCCATTGCCATCCCCGCATCGCGGCGGCGATCGCCGAACAGGCGGGGCGGCTCGACCAACTGATCTTCGCGGGCCACACGCACGAGCCAGCAGAAGAGGTTGCGCGCGGGCTGTTGGGGCTCGCACCCGCAGGTCTCACCCGCGTCTTCTTCTCTGATAGCGGCTCCACCTCGGTCGAGGTCGCGCTCAAGATGGCGCTCGGCTACTGGCACCGACGCGGTGAGCCCCGGCACCGCATCCTGGTGTTGGAGCATGGCTATCACGGGGACACGATCGGTGCGATGTCGGTCGGCCAGCGCGGCGTATTCAACCGCCGCTACGAACCTCTGCTCTTCGACGTCGGCACGATTCCCTTTCCGGCCGAAGGCCGCGAACAGGCGAGCCTCGACGCGCTCGATGCGGCCTGCCAAAGCGCGGACAAGCCCGCCGCCTTCATCGCCGAACCACTGATTCTCGGCGCCGGCGGGATGCTGATCTATCCGGCCTGGGTGGTGACCGAGATGGCAGCGATCTGTCGGCGACACGGCGTCCTCTGGATCGCAGATGAAGTGATGACCGGGTGGGGCCGCACCGGCACGTTGTTCGCCTGCGAACAAGCGGATGCCGCGCCGGACCTGATGTGCGTCGCCAAGGGCCTTACCGGCGGCGCCCTCCCGCTCGCTGCCACCCTCGCCAGCGAGGCTATTTTCGAGGCGTATTGGTCGGACGACCGCGCCGATATGTTCTACCATTCGAGCAGCTACACTGCGAACCCGATCGCCTGCGCCGCCGCGAGCGCCAATCTCGCCATTTGGCGAGAGGAAGATGTGCTCGGCTGCATAGCCTCGCTGTCGCAGTCGATCGCAACACACATGGGGACGCTGTCCTCGCATCCTGCCTTTGAGAATGGCCGCCAGATCGGGGCAATCGCCGCCCTCGACATCAAGACCGGGGACGCCGGCTATCTCTCCGACATCGCGCCCGCGCTCCGCAGCCTTTTCCTTGAGCGCGGACTGCTGCTGCGGCCGCTGGGCAACATCGTCTATGTCATGCCGCCTTATTGCACGACGGGCGGACAGTTC
Organism: Allosphingosinicella sp.; assembly: GCF_036570505.1. Lineage (GTDB taxonomy): Bacteria > Pseudomonadota > Alphaproteobacteria > Sphingomonadales > Sphingomonadaceae > Allosphingosinicella. The sequence goes on from NZ_DATCYB010000067.1 coordinate 20,496, forward strand.
GACCGTCTGTTCGAAGCGATCAAAGAGGCGGGTGACCGGTTCGGAAGTCGATGATCGGCGCGCTTTTCTTTCCGCATCATAATCGCTAAAGCCCGGCCACCTTTTTGACCCGAGACGAAGAAAACCGGATGGCCAAGGAAGAACTTCTGGAAATGCGCGGGCAGGTCGTCGAGCTGCTGCCCAATGCCATGTTCCGCGTGAAACTGGAAAACGATCATGAGATCCTCGGCCACACCGCCGGCAAGATGCGCAAGAACCGCATCCGCGTCCTCGTCGGCGACGAAGTGCTCGTCGAGCTCACCCCATATGATCTGACCAAGGGTCGGATTACCTATCGTTTCAAGTAAGGTGGACGCCCGCGCCATGCGGCTCGTCCTCGCCTCCGCCAGCCCCCGCCGGCTCGACCTTCTGAAGCGGATCGGTGTCGTGCCCGATGCCGTGATCCCGGCCGAGATCGACGAGATTCCAAAGAAGGGCGATCTGCCCGTCCATCATGCCGTCCGCATGGCGGCCGAGAAGGCGGCGGCCGTGCATGCGCGCGAAGTCGACGCGCTGATCCTCGCCGCCGACACGGTGGTCGCCGTGGGTCGAAGGATCCTCCCCAAGACCGCCCACGAAGGAGAGGCGCGCCGGGCGCTGACGCTGCTTTCCGGAAGGCGGCACCGCGTCCATTCGGCGGTGACGCTCATCGATGCCAAAGGCGTTGCCCGCCACCGCCTCTCGACGTCCATCGTCACCTTCAAGCGTCTCAGCGACGCCGAGCTCGATGCCTATATCGCCACCGGCGAATGGCAAGGCAAGGCGGGCGGCTATGCGATCCAGGGCCATGCCGAGGCGCTGGTCCGCGCCCTCGCCGGCAGCCATTCGGGCGTGGTCGGCCTTCCCCTCTACGAGACGCGCGCGCTGCTCCGCGCCGCGGGCTACAACCTTGGCTGAATGGCTCTACGAGTCTGGGATCGGCGAGAATCGCGCCGCCCTGATCGAAGACGGCTCCATCGCCGAAGCGATCGTAGAGCTTCCCGGTGAGCTCCGCGCCGGGACCATTGCCGCCGGTCGCCTGACGACGATCCTTATCCCCGGCAGACGCGCCATCGTGACGCTGTTCCGAGGGGGCGAGGCTTTGCTGGAGCCGGTGACGGCGAAGTTCACCGAAGGCGCGACCCTGCATGTCGAGATCGTCCGGGAGGGCTTTGCTGAACAGGGCCGCGCGAAGCTTCCCAAGGCCCGGGCCACTGACAGTCCCGAGCGGGACGGACCATCGCTTCGCGAAAGGCTTGCGGCATCGGGCCGTGAGATGACGATGGTCCCGACGGTGGGCGCGGATCCACTGGAGGACGCCGGCTGGTCGGAGCTGATCGAGGAGGCAATTGGCGGCGAGATCGCCTTTCCGGGTGGCGGACTGCGGATGAGCCTGACCCCGGCGATGACCCTGTTCGACGTGGACGGCGCCCTCGATGTCGTGGCCCTCGCCGTGGCGGGCGCCGAGGCGGCGGGGCGGGCGGTCCGTCGCTTCGGCATAGGCGGTTCGATCGGGATCGACCTTCCGACCCTTGCCGCGAAGGAGGACCGGCAGAAGGCGGCCGCGGCGCTCGACGCCGTGCTACCCCAGCCTTTCGAGCGTACCGCCGTCAACGGTTTCGGGTTCCTCCAGGTCGTGCGCAAGCGGGAGCGGGCCTCGCTGCCCGAGCTGCTTCAGGCCGACCGGGTCGGCGCGGCGGCGCGGGCGCTGCTGCGGCGGGCGGAGCGTTCAGGAGGACCGGGCGGGCGGCTCCTTCATGCGGCGCCACCGGTCATCGCGCGGATCGACGCCAACCCCGAATGGCTCCACACCCTGTCCGCGCGGGTTGGAGGAACGGTCGCCTTGCGGGCCGAGCCGGGGCTCGCCATATCGGCGGGCCATGTCCATGCCTCCCAAATCTAAAAAACGCCGCGACGGCTGCCCGCTTTGCGGCAAGCCGCCGAGCGTGGATCATGCCCCATTCTGTGGCCAGGGCTGCCGCGACCGCGATCTGCTGAACTGGCTGGGCGACGGCTATCGCGTGCCCGGTCCGCCCGCCGATGAGGGCGCGGTGGATTTTGCGTCGGATGGACTGGACAGCGAACGCTAGCCGCCATTATAGGCGCGTCTTCCGCATCCGCCGGATACGCCCAGGTAGCTCAGTTGGTAGAGCATGCGACTGAAAATCGCAGTGTCGGTGGTTCGATTCCGCCCCTGGGCACCATCACCCCATCCATCGCTGTCCACTGAAGTCCGGAAACCGGCGGATTTCTAAGCTTTTTTGACGGTATCTGGCCGGCACCTGTCCGTCCCAATCCGTTGAAAGCCAGCTGCTCTGACGGTATCTTGACGGTATCTGATCACGATACCGGAGCAGATACCGTCATGCTGACCGACGCAGCCATCCGCCGACTCAAGCCGCGGCCTAAGCCGTTCAAGGCCAGCGACATGCACGGGCTCTATCTGCTCGTGAGGCCGGATGGCGCGCGATACTGGCGGATGGACTACCGTCTGGCGGGGAAGCGGGGCACTTTAGCGCTCGGCGTGTACCCCCAGGTATCCCTCAAGGAGGCACGGGAGAAACGCACCAATGCCCGCAAGCTCCTCGACAAGGGCGTTAACCCATCCGCCTATAAGAAGCTGACACGCGGTGTAAGTGCCATCGGGGCCGGTGACACCTTCGAGATCGTTGCCGACGAATGGCTCGGCAAGCTGGAAGCGGAGGGCCGCTCTCCCTCTACCCTGAAAAAGCTGCGCTGGCTGCTGGATTTCGCAAAACCCCTCATCGGCCCGCGCCCCATTGGAGAGTGACCGCGCCCGAGTTGCTGACCGTCCTTCGAACGGTCGAAGTGCGCGGACGATATGAGACCGCGCGACGGCTACGAAGCACCTGCGGAAGCGTCATCCGATACGCCATCGCCACTGGGCGTGCCCAGAGAGACATTACCGTCGACCTGCAGGGCGCCCTCATCGCTCCCAGGGTGAAGCACTATGCGTCCATCATCGAGCCGGCCAAGGTCGGCGCGTTGCTCCGGGCAATCGAGGAATATGAAGGTCAACCCACGGTCGGAATCGCGCTGCGTATGGCGCCACATGTATTCGTCCGCCCGGGGGAGCTGCGCTCGGCCGAGTGGGCTGAGTTTGATCTCAAGGCCGCAGTCTGGACGATTCCGGGCGAGAAGATGAAGATGGGCCTACCGCACAAGGTCCCGCTATCCCGCCAAGTGCTGGCGCTCCTGGAAGAGCTGCGCCCAATCAGCGGGAACTCAAGGCTGTTGTTCCCGAGCGTGCGGTCGAACGATCGGGCGATCTCGGACAACACCATCAATGCCGCCCTGCGTCGGCTTGGCTATGACAAGACAGAGATGACCGGCCACGGGTTCCGGGCGATGGCCAGCAGCCTGCTCAATGAAAGCCGGAAATGGCATCCCGATGCAATCGAGCGTCAGCTCGCGCATGTGGAGAGCAATGATGTTCGGCGCGCCTATCTTCGGGGCGAGCATTGGAGCGAGCGCGTTCGCATGATGCAATTCTGGTCGGATTATCTGGAACGGCTGCGGCAGCGGAAACGGACATGAGGCCGTTCCAACGGCAGGCGACATTTCCGGGGCGGTAGAGGGCCAGGGATCGCTATTCGGCCGCTACATCCGCCAGGAGAGGCGAAAACTTTAAGCTGCAAGTTTCTGCCTCCCCCTACCGTGCCAGACCGGCCTCATCAAACTTCTACGATCGAGTAGAAGAACGTGGTCATCAGAAAGCCGGGATACCGGTGATCGCGCGGCCGAGGATCAGGCCGTGGACGTCGTGCGTGCCCTCATAGGTGTTGACCGTCTCCAGGTTGGCCGCGTGGCGCATCACCTGGAATTCGGCGCTGATGCCGTTGCCGCCGTGCA
>NZ_DATCYB010000068.1:0-8553 GCF_036570505.1 Allosphingosinicella sp.
TCCGAAGCGGACGGACTCACGTCCGACGACACGACCGCCGCCGCCCGTCAGAAGCTCGCGGCGCTCTCCGCCCTCCGACAGCCGGAAAACGGCGAGCCGGTCGCCCTGTCCGAAGCAACCCCGACCGATACCGCTCTGGCCAATGCGGTGCGCGAAATGCTCCGGCCGATGCTCAAGGACTGGCTCGACCAGCGCCTCCCGGAAATGGTGGAAACCATGGTTGCCCGCGAAATCGCGAGGATCACCGGCAAGAGCCTCTGACGCGGGGGCCGGCACTGACCGTCACCCCAGCGTTGCCTGGCGTCCATTCAGCGTTGGAATAGATGCCAGCCTTGGCCGGCATGACGTGAAAACGGCTTGGCCCGCCGCCCGCGCTTCGTCTAAGCGCGCCCCTATGAGCGAATTGCCGAAGACCTTCGATCCGGGCGCCATCGAGGCCCGCTGGTATCCCTATTGGGAGGAGAACGGCCTGTTCCGTCCCGGGCGGTCGGAGGCGGAACCCTGGACGATCGTCAACCCCCCGCCCAACGTCACGGGCTCGCTCCATATCGGCCACGCGCTCGACAACACGCTCCAGGATATTCTCACGCGCCATGCGCGGCTGCAGGGCAAGGACGCTTTGTGGGTGGTCGGCACCGACCATGCCGGTATCGCCACGCAGATGGTCGTCGAGCGGCAGCTTGAGGCCGAGGGCAAAAGCCGCGCGGACATGAGCCGCGAGGAGTTCATCGCCAGGGTCTGGGAGTGGAAGGAGGAGAGCGGCGGCCAGATCACCCGCCAGCTCCGCCGCCTCGGCTGCTCGATGGACTGGGCGAACGAGCGCTTCACCATGGACGAGGGCTTCTCCCGCGCCGTCCTCAAGGTGTTCGTCGATCTTTATCGTCAAAAGCTGCTCTATCGCGACAAGCGGCTGGTCAACTGGGACCCGAAATTCGGCACCGCCATCTCCGACCTGGAGGTCGAAACGCGCGAGGTGCAGGGCAAATTCTGGCACCTAAAATACCCGCTGGAGGATGGCAGCGGCTTCATCCACGTCGCCACGACCCGGCCGGAGACGATGCTCGCCGACATGGCCGTCGCCGTGCATCCGGAGGACGAACGCTACACCGCCCTGATCGGCAAGAAGATCAGACACCCGATCACCGGCCGTCTCATCCCGATCATCGCCGACGAGCATGCCGATCCGGAGCTCGGCTCGGGCGCGGTCAAGATCACCCCTGGCCACGACTTCAACGACTTTGAGGTCGGCAAGCGCGCCGGCTTCAAGCCGACCGAGATGCTGAACATGTTCGACGCTCGGGCGCAGGTCGTGCAGTGCGGCGGCATCCCCGAAGCGCTGCTCGGCCTCGACCGCTTCGAGGCGCGCGAGAAGGTCGTCGCCTTGCTGGAGGCAGAAAGCTTTCTCGAAAAAGTCGAGGACCGTGTCGTCCAGACGCCGTTCGGCGACCGCTCCGGGACGGTCATCGAGCCCTGGCTCACCGACCAATGGTATGTCGACGCCGCGACCCTGGCCAAGCCGGCCATCGCCGCCGTTCGCGACGGCGATATCCGCGTCGTGCCCGAAACCTGGAAGAAGACCTGGTTCAACTGGCTGGAGAATATCCAGCCCTGGTGCGTCTCCCGCCAGCTCTGGTGGGGCCATCAGATACCAGCCTGGTACGACGATGAAGGCAATGTCTTCGTCGCCGAATCCGAGGAGGGGGCGCGGCGCGAGGCCGGCAATCGGCCGCTCCGCCGCGATCCGGACGTGCTCGACACCTGGTTCTCCTCCGCCCTCTGGCCCTTCGCCACGCTCGGCTGGCCCGAGGAGACGGAACTGCTGAAGCGGCACTATCCGAACGATGTACTCATCTCCGGCTTCGACATCATCTTCTTCTGGGACGCCCGCATGGCGATGCAGGGCTTCCAGTTCATGAAGGAAAAGCCCTGGAACACGCTCTACCTCCACGGCCTCGTCCGCGACGCCAAGGGGCAGAAGATGTCCAAGTCGAAGGGAAACACCGTCGATCCCCTCGGCCTCGTCGACAAATATGGCGCCGACGCGCTGCGCTTCACCCTGGCCGCGATGGAGAGCCAGGGCCGCGACATCAAGCTCGATGAGAAGCGGGTGGAGGGCTATCGCAACTTCGCCACCAAGCTCTGGAACGCGGCGCGCTTCTGCCAGTCGAACGGCATCGGCGCGAGCCGGACGATCGAGCCGCCCGAGGCCACGCTCCCCGTCAACCGCTGGATCGTCGGCGAGACGGTGAAGACGGTGCAGGCGCTCGATCTCGCCATGGCCGAGCTTCGCTTCGACGAAAGCGCCAACACCATCTACCACTTCACCTGGGCCACCTTCTGCGACTGGTATCTGGAGCTGATCAAGCCGGTCGCGATCGGGGACGAGAGGGGCCAGATCGACGCGGAGACGAAGGACGTCGCCGCCTGGGTGCTCGATCAGATTCTGGTCATGCTTCACCCGTTCATGCCCTTCATCACCGAGGAGCTATGGCATGCGATGGGCGAGCGGCCCTATCCCCTGATCCTCGCCAATTGGCCGATGCCCGATGCGCGCGCGCTCGATGCGGACGCGGGGCCAGAGATCGACTGGCTGATCCGCCTCGTCAGCGGCATTCGCGGGACGCGTGCCGAGCTCAACGTGCCGCCAGGGGCGAAGTTGGCACTGCATGTTCGCGACGCCGAGGCAGGAACGATCGAGCGTCTTCAGCGACATGAGGCGGCGATCATGCGCCTCGCCCGCCTGGAAACGATCGGCAGCGCTGCCGCCCTCGCCGGCGGCGCGGCGCAAGTAATCGTCGACGAAGCGATCTTCGTCCTGCCACTCGAAGGGGTGATCGACCTCGACGCCGAACGCTCCCGCCTTGCCAAGGCCCTTAACGCCGCAGAGCAGGAGCGGGATTCACTTGCCGGACGCCTGAACAACCCCAGCTTCGTCGAGAGGGCCAAGCCCGAGGCGGTGGAGAAGGCGAGGGCGGACCATGCCGAAAAAGCCTCGGACGCTGAGCGTTACGCGGCGGCGCTGGCACGGTTGGGGTAAGCTGAAGATTAGTTCGTCCCGAACGAACGGAATCAGCGAGTTGGCTCTGGTTCCTGAGGCACCACCACCTCGATCGCCTTGCTTGCGACCGAGACCGTGGCCGGCGTCCGGGCCAGTATCTCGCCGTCGATCGAGATGCGGTGGTGGGGCTTCGTGTCGATGCGCAGGCTTTTGCCCCGGAATTCCTCGGTGGTGTCGTCGCGCGAGCGGAGCTTGAAGAATTTGGCGTACCAGTCCCATACCAGCCGCGCGAGGCTGCGGCCGGTGACCGCCTGGATGACGATGTCGCCGCTGTCGACGTCGGTCGTCTCGGTCAGCTCGACTCCGCCATGGAAGCGGCCGTTGAAGATGCGGACCTCGGTGCTCCACAGCCGCCGCACGCGCGTGCCGTCGTCGACCGACAGCCGGAATGGGCTGAACCGGAAGAAGCAGCGGATCGCCCAGACAAGATAGCCGACGCGGCCGAGATACTTCTTCAGCTTGTGCGGCACGCTGTCGCCGATCATCGGCGAGAGGCCAATCGCAGCGGCGTTGGCGAAATAGTCGCCATCGATCATGCCCAGGTCGATCCGCCTCCGCCGCCCGGTAGCGATCGTCCGGATGGCGCCGTCGAGGTCGAGCGGAATGCCGAGCGTGCGGGCGAAGCTGTTGGCCGTGCCGAGCGGAAGCAGGGCGAAGACGCAGTCGCGGTCCACGACGTCGTCGACCGTGCACGAAAGCGACCCATCGCCGCCGCCGACGATCACCATCGGCACCCCGCTCTTAACGGCCCGGCGCATGGTCGGGATAAGCTCCTTGGGGTGTCGCACGGCATGGGCGGCCCGAAGGGAAATGCCGGCCGCTTCCAGCTTCTCCTTCGCTTCGCGGAACAAATCCCGGCCCCTGCGGGAATGGGCGTTGACGACCAGCACGGCCTCTCTGGGCACGGGATCGGTCAGCGTCATTCAACCAGTCCCTTTGCACCTGAAAGCGGGCGCGCTACAGCCGCATCTGACATGACCCTTGCTTCCTTTCCCGCTGTCCGTCTGCGCCGATCGCGCGCCACCCAATGGTCGCGATCGCTGGTCGCCGAGACGGTTCTCAACGCATCGGATCTCATCTGGCCGCTTTTCGTGACGGAAGGAAGGGGGGTGGAGGAGCCCATCGCGACCTTGCCCGGTGTCTCGCGCTGGTCGGTCGACAGGCTGGTTGAACGCGCGCGCGAAGCCAGGAATCTCGGCATCCCGTGCATCGCCCTCTTCCCCAACACGCCGCTCAAGCTGCGCGACGAGAGAGGGAGCGAGGCGCTCAATCCGGACAATCTCATGTGCCGAGCCATCCATGCGGTGAAGGATGCGGTGCCGGAAATCGGTATCCTCACCGACGTTGCCCTCGATCCCTATACGGCCGACGGCCACGATGGCATCACCGATGCGTCCGGCTATGTCCTCAACGACGAGACCAGCTCCATCCTGGTCGAGCAGGCGCTGGTCCAGGCCGCCGCGGGCGCCGACATCGTCGCGCCCTCCGACATGATGGACGGCCGCGTCGGCGCGATCCGCCAGGCGCTGGAGCATGAAGGTCACACCAACGTCGCCATCATGGCCTATGCCGCCAAATATGCCTCCGCCTTCTACGGCCCCTTCCGCGACGCGGTCGGCTCGCGCGGCCTCTTGAAGGGCGACAAGAAGAGCTACCAGATGGACCCGGCCAATGCTGAGGAGGCGTTGCGGGAAGTCGCGCTCGATCTCGCCGAGGGCGCCGATTATGTGATGGTGAAGCCTGGCCTTCCCTATCTCGACATCGTTCGCCGCGTGAAAGACGCTTTCCAAGTCCCTGTTTTCGCTTACCAAGTATCGGGCGAATATGCGATGATCGAGGCTGCCGCCGCGGCCGGGGCAGGGGATCGTGATGCGCTCGTCCTGGAAACCCTGGTCGCCTTCAAGCGTGCCGGATGCTCCGGCATGCTCACCTATTACGCGGCCCAGGCCGCGCGCCTGCTCAGCGGCGGTTAACGGACGTCATGCTTGTCTAGCGGCGACGGGCGGCCAGACGGGAGATCGGCACTGCATCAATCGGTAACCGCCGCCGCCACGCGGGAACGGTTCGCGAGGCCGCTCTTCCTGGCGACCGTCGTCACCGGCGCCTTCCTCCTCTTCCTCACCCAGCCGATGATCGCGCGCATGGCCTTGCCGCGGCTGGGTGGCGCCCCGGCGGTGTGGAACAGCGCGATGCTGGTCTATCAGGCACTGCTGCTTGGCGGCTACGCCTACGCGCACGCGGTCGCGCGGCTGGCACCTCGCAAGCAGGCAGGTGTGCACCTCGGCCTGTTCGGGTTGGCCGCGCTGTGGCTCCCCATCGGCCTTGGCGCGGCAATTCCGCCGACCGACTTTGCACCGGCCTTCTGGGTACCCTGGTTTCTCGTCGCCTCGATCGGGCCGCTCTTCTTCATCATCTCCGCCCAGGCACCGCTGATGCAGCGCTGGTACGCGCTGGAAACGAATCGGGGCGATCCCTATCCGCTCTATGCCGCCTCGAACCTGGGCAGCTTCGCCGGCCTCATTTCTTATCCGCTAATCGTTGAACCGCTGCTCACCCTGGAACAGCAGAGCCGGCTCTGGACGGCTGGCTTCGTCCTCCTCCTCGCTCTCGTCATCGGCTGCGCGCTCACCATCCCCCGCCAGGCAGCAAAACAGGAACCCGGCACGCGCTCGCATCCGACGAGCCGTCGCCGCGTCCTGCACTGGATAGCGCTGGCGGCGGTGCCGTCGGGGCTGATGCTCTCGACGACGACGCATCTCACCACTGACATCGTCGCCATGCCGCTCCTTTGGGCGTTGCCGCTCGGCCTTTATCTCTTGAGCTTCACCGTCGCCTTCGCCGCCCGGCGCGGCCTTGCCGACTTCATCACCCTGGTCGCCCCGCTCGTCATCCTCGCCGCGGGCGCCTTCGCCTTTGCGAGCGGAACGCAGCGACCGCTCTTCATGGCCACGGCCGGTCTCGGCCTCCTGTTCGTGGTGGCGGTAACGCTTCATGCCGAGATGTACCGGCTGAGGCCGCATACCGACCGCCTGACCGGCTTCTACCTCGCCATGTCGGTGGGCGGCGTGCTGGGCGGCGCCTTTTGCGCCGTGGTGGCGCCGATACTGTTCGACTGGGCTTACGAGCACCCGTTGCTAATCCTCGCCGCCGCCTTGCTCATTCCGTCACAGAGCTACATTCCGGCGATCGACCGTCTCTGGTCCGACCGTCTCTGGCGCGGGCGCCTGACATATGCTCTGCCCGGCCTCGCCGTCCTTCTCTCGCTGGCGGGGGCGGACTGGCTCGACCTTCCCGAGGTCGTTACTTATGGGGTCAGCGGAATCATTGCCTTCCTGGCCTTGTTCAGCCTGGGGCAGCGATGGGTTTTCGTCGCCTGTCTTGCCGCGCTGATGCTGAGCTATGGCGGCTGGAACACCCTCAGGCTGACGGTCCTGGACGTGCGCACGCGCAGCTATTTCGGCGTCTATACGATCGGCTCCACCCCGGACGGCTATGCGACCATGCTGACGCACGGAACCACGCTGCATGGCGTACAGAGCCGGATGCCGGGTGCGGAACTTGCGCCCACGAGCTACTATGCCCCGGGATCCGGCGTCGCCCATGTCCTCTCCGCGGCACCAGAGCTTTACGGCGCCGATGCCGATATCGGCATCGTCGGCCTCGGAACCGGAACGCTCGCCTGCTATGCCGAGCCCGGCCAGCAATGGCGCTTCTTCGAGATCGACCCGGCGGTGGTGCGGATCGCGACGGAAAGCGGCTATTTCACTTTCCTTCCAAATTGTGCGCCGGATGCGGATATCATCCTCGGCGATGCGCGGCTGAAGATCGCCGGGTTGCGGGCCGCGACCCTCGACGTCCTCGCGATCGACGCTTTCTCGTCGGACTCGGTGCCGATGCATTTGCTCACGCGCGAGGCGTTCGGGGTCTACGCCCGCGCGCTGCGGCCGCGCGGCATTCTCCTCGTCCACATTTCCAACCGCTATCTGGATCTCGAGCCGGTCCTCGCGGCCGCCGCGACGCGTGGCGGGTGGGAAGCGGCCCTAATGGACTACCGACCGGACGACGACGCGAAGGACTATGCGACGGCGTCGGTCTGGATAGCCCTATCGAAAAGCCGCGACGCCCTCGACACGATGATGCTCGCCAGCGGCAGCAATGGCTATTGGCAGGATCTGGAGCCCCGACCGGGATTCCCCGGCTGGAGTGACGATTATGCCAGCATCCTGCCGCTGATCGAAGGCTGGACGGAATGAACGCTCCGGCGCTACTCCGCGCGGCATGATCGAAACGGAACGGCTGCTTCTCAGGAACTGGCGCGAAAGCGACGCGGAGTCCTTTCACGTCCACACTAATACACCTGCCGTGATGCGCTGGCTCGGTGGGGTGAAAAGCCGCGAGGACCTGCGCGAGGTCTCCGATCGCCTGATGCGATGGCAGGAGGAGCGAGGTTTTACCTTCTGGGTCGTGGAGCGGAAGGAGGACGGCGCGTTCCTCGGCTTTTGCGGACTCAAGATCGCCGACGATCCGGCCGGCACCATCACGGGCGAATATGAGGTGGGCTGGCGTTTTCGCGAGGATAGCTGGGGCCGGGGCTATGCCCGGGAAGCCGCGAGCGCGTCCCTCGACCATGCCTTCGACACGCTCGCGGCGGAGCGGATCTTCGCCATCACCTTCAATCAGAACGAAGCCAGCTGGGGCCTGATGCGACGGCTCGGAATGCATCGGCGCGAGGATCTCGACTATCACGATCCCCGCTTCCCGAACCTCAATCCCACGATCATCTACGAGATAGACAAACGGGAGTGGAAAGGATGACGATCCTTCCGTTCGGCGGCAAGGCACCACGCATCGAACCCACCGCCTTCGTTGCGTCCGGGGCGCGCCTTATCGGCGATGTCGAGATCGGGCCGGGGGCGAGCATCTGGTATAACTGCGTGATCCGGGGCGATGTGAACCGCATCCGCATCGGCGCGCGTAGCAACATCCAGGACGGCAGCGTCGTGCACTGCGATTCGCCCAAGCCTGGCGAACCCGAGGGCCATCCCACGCTGATCGGCGAGGAGGTGCTGATCGGCCATATGGCGATGGTCCATGGCTGCATTCTCCACGATCGCGCCTTTGTCGGCCTGGGCGCCATCGTCATGGACGGCTGCGAGATGGAAAGCGACGCGATGCTCGCGGCCGGTGCGATGCTGACTCCGGGTCGCCGCATCCCCAGCGGGCAACTATGGGCGGGCCGGCCGGCCAAGTATGTGCGGGATCTGACGCCTGAAGAATTGGCTGGAATGCGGGCGGGGGTTGCGCACTATGTCGCTCTCGCCAAGGCGCATGCCGAACAGCTCAAAGGTCGCTAAGCGAGGCCTTCAGTCCTTCCAGCCGTTCCGCCTGACGGTCGGCGAGTGCTTGCGTCTCGGCCTCGGTCGCTTCGATGGCCTGCTGGTCGAGCGGATTGGCCGGCTGCGTGGACTCCTCCAGCGCCAGGCTTGTGAGCTCGG
>NZ_DATCYB010000069.1:0-29998 GCF_036570505.1 Allosphingosinicella sp.
TCACAGTCCTTCTGCTAGTGGCGGTGATGGGGGCTCTGGCCGCGGCGGCGCTGGAGAAGCTGCGCCTTTCCACTGCGCTCGCGGTCAACAGCGCGGGGCTCGATCAGGCGCGGGCCTTCGCCGTCGGCGTGGAATCGCTGCTCGCGCTCCGCATCGACGATCTGATCGCCATGAGCCCTGAGCGGACGACCCTGGCCGGCGGCTGGAACGGCGAGACGAGGCGCCTGCCGATGCCGGGCGGCGGGCTCGCCGAGGCGACGATCCGCGACGGCGGCAATTGCTTCAACATCAACAGCGTCGCCGACGGCCAGTTTGCCACGGCCCTCACCCCGCGCGCCGCCGGCGTCGACCAGTTCACGGCGCTGCTCCGCCTGCTGGAAGTGCCGGAAGGGACCGCGCGCGGTATCGCCGAGGGTGCGGGTGACTGGGTCGATGCCGACTCGAATCCCACTCGCGAGGGCGCGGAGGACCGCGCCTATGCGGGCGCCGAGCAGCCCTACCGGGCCGCCAATACCTACCTCGCCGATGTGAGCGAGCTTCGCACGGTGAACGGCATGACGCCGGAGATTTACCAACGGGCGCGGCCGTGGCTTTGCGCATTGCCTTCGACCGATCTGTCGCCGATCAACGTCAACACCCTGTCGGTCGAACAGGCGCCGCTACTCGTCATGCTGGCACCCGACCAGATCGGCATCGACGAAGCACGGCGGGTGATCGCCAATCGACCGACGGCGGGCTGGGGCAATCTCGTCGATTTCTATAGTGAGCCGGGACTGGAAGATGTCGTCCTTCCCGTCGACATTCAGCTTCAACCTCAGGTAAGGACGCGATGGTTCGCGCTCGACCTCCGGATCGATCTCCCCGGGGCCGAACTGCGCGAAGCCGCTCTCGTCGATGCCCGGATCGCACCGGCGCGAGTGGTTGTCAGGCGCTGGGGGAGTGACGATTGAGCGCGAGCGACGCCCTTCTCCTCTTTCTGAACAGGCAAGAGGGTTTCGAAGGCTGGCTGCGGCTGCGGGACGGGGCCGTGGCGGCGCGGGGCGCCGAGCTGGAGGATTTGCCCGATCTCGTCGATGCCACGACCGGCGATCCGCTGCGGATTGCCGCCGTCGTGCCCGGCGATGCGGTTACCGTCCACTGGCTGGAGGTTCCCGCCGGCCTCGCCCCCGCCCAAGCGGCAGCCGCGGCGCGGCTGATGGCCGCGGAAGTAAGCGCCGCGCCTATCGCCGACATCCACGTGGCGGTGGGGCCCGAGTCGGAGGGTATTCCGCTTCGCACAGTCGCGCTGGTGCCGACGCTGATCATGGCGGGCTGGCTCGGCCGACTTCAGGCTCAGGGTCTCGATCCCGATCTTGTCATACCGGAACCCCTGCTGGTTGGGCCGCCGGAGGAAGGTTTCGTGCGCTACGATCGCGGCGCCGTTCCTCTTTATCGCGGGGCCAGCGATGCTTTCAGCGTCGAGCCCGACCTTGCCGCATTGGTGGTCGGTGACGCGGCGGTCGAGACGATCGACGACAGCCGGTTCGAAACCGGCCTCGCCGACGCGATCGCCACGCCGCCTGTCAACCTGCGCCAGGGCGCGTTTGCGAAACGGCGACAGTGGAAGGTCGAATGGCCGCTTGTGCGCCGCATGGCCTGGCTGGTCGCCGGCATCTTGCTGTTGACGCTGGCGATCCAGGTCGCTTCGATCTTCCGCTACACCTTCGCCGCCGACGCCCTGGAGGCCGAGACGGCGGCGGTCGCGGCGAGCGTCCTGCCGGGCAGCGGCCCCGTCACCGATCCCGCCCGCGAGCTCGAACGCCGGCTGGCCGATCTCGGCGGCGCCGGTACGGGCTATGGCGCGCTTGCCTCAGGGCTGTTCGGCGCCGTGCGGGCGACGCCGAACGTGCAGCTGACGGCTCTCACCTTCGACCGCGGAGGGAGCCTCCGCGCGACGGTGCAGGGTGACACGCCCGCCGCTTTTTCGGCACTCGAGCAGCGGATCGAAGCCGGCGGGCTCGCCGCCGAAGTGGGCCCGATCCGCAGCGGAGGCGGGCGTCCAACCGCGGAAGTGACGGTGCGCGCGCCATGAGAGACAGCTTCCAGCTCTGGTGGCGGACGCGGACCCTGCGTGAGCAAAGGCTGCTACTGGCGATGGCTGGTATGACCCTTGTCGTCTTTGCCTGGCTGCTGATCATCCGACCCCTGGACGATGCCCTGTCGAATGCGCGCGAACGCCACGGCGACGCGGTCGTCGCCCTGGCCGAGGCGCGAGCGCGGGCCGCGCTGATCGCCGGGATCGAGCGGGAAGAGCCTGCGAGTCTTGGCGCCTCCGTCGATACGATCGTCAGCGCGGCGGCGGTCGATGCCGGCTTTTCAGTCAGCCGGATAGAGCGCGAAGGCGCGGCGGCGGCGACGGTGGTCATGGACGCGGTCCGACCGCAGGCCTTTTTCGGCTGGGTGGGTCGATTGGAGGGGCGCGGCCTGGTCGTCGAGCGGCTGACCGCCAGCACCAACAGCGACCAGAGCCTCGCGGTCCAGGTCACCTTCCGCGCGAGGGGCGGCTGATGCGCTTCAGGCTTCCGCTTGGGCGCCGGCTGTTCGTCCTCTGCGCCATCCTGTTCGCGCTGGTGGCGCTGTTCCCGCTGCGGCTGGCACTCGACTGGCTGGCCCTCGACGAACGAGGGTTCGCCGCGCGGGAGGCGAAGGGCAGTCTCTGGCTCGGCGCACTCAGCGAAGCACAATTCGGATCCGTGGAGCTTGGCGACCTCCAGGCGCGCCTCCGGACGCTGCCGCTGTTCGTCGGCCGGGCACGGATGGACCTGGAGCGCGGCGGCGACGCGAATCCGTTCCGGGGCTCGATCACGGTCTCGCGCCACGATTTCGGCATCGACGATGTGACGGGCGTGCTCGATGTCGGCTCGGCCTTCGCACCGCTGCCGATCGCCAGCCTCGAACTGCGCGACGTCGACGCCCATCTCACCGACGGCCAGTGCAGCCGCGCCGAAGGGCTGGTGAAGGCGACCATCGCCGGCGATATCGCCGATCTGTCGCTGCCCGCCGGCCTCAGCGGCAACGTGCGTTGCGACGAGAGCGCGCTGCTCCTCCCCCTGGTCAGCCAGACCGGCATGGAGGCGCTCAATATCCGCCTGTTCGAGGACGGCCGCTACGAAGTCGATCTGGCCGTGCGCCCCACCGACGACATGATGCGAGACCGGCTGCTGGCGTCGGGCTTCAGCCTCACGAACAACGGCTACGTCCTATCGGCGTCCGGCCAATTCTGATTCAACCCTCCCCGAAGCTGTCGTCGTCGCGGTAGCGAGTTTCAATGAAGCGGTGGTGGGTCTCGAAGCCGTCGTGGCGGTCGCGGCAGCATTGGTCGAGGAGCTCGTCCAGCTCCTTGGCGACGATGCCGAGGCTCTCGGTAAAGCGTTCGCTGCTTTCGGAGGTCGGCACGCGCGCGCTGGCGGGAAGGTCAAGGTAGCTGTCGACCAGGCGCGGGAGGTGCTGACCGATCAGCCTACGCGCCTCACCGGCGAGCAACGATTGCGGATCGAGACCGCCGAGGTGTTGCTGGAGCTCGGCCAGACGGGCGATGATCGCGTCGGCGGCGGGGAGGGCGCGACCGGGAAGCTCGTCGCAGCGGTCGAGCAGACCTTCTTCGACGCGCGCGGCCAGCTCGGGCAGCGGGAGCGCGGGCGGTGTCGCCGGATCGGAAGGTACGGCGCGCTTGCCGAAACCTCAGAAGAGGGAGAGGAAGGCGATAAAGGCGGCGGTCGGCAGCGCCACCAACCAGGTGAAGAAGCCGATCGGGTCGATGAACAGACTGAAGGCGATCAGCGCCACGAGCAGGCCGGCGAATATCACGGCCGCGCGCCTCACCCGGCGCATCCACTCCTCGAACTTGCGGCGCAGCTTTCGCTTCTTCGCCTCGCGCCGCGATCGGGAGCCGAGGTTTCGCCTCAGGAAATCCTCGGTTTCGTAGAGGACGCGCTCAAGCTCGAAACCCATCGTCATTCGCCCCGGATGGCGTCGTCGCTGTCCTTATAGCGGCTTTCGATGAATCGCCCCTGCGTCTCGAACGCCGTCAAATCCTCGTGCGCCAGCTTGCGGCCGAGATCGTCGAGCGCCTCCTTCGCCGCGTCGAGGCCGGACACGAGGCGCTCGTCGACCGTCATGCCCTCGGCGTCGCGCTCGTGGCGATACTGGGCTGGAACCCGTTCATAGCGTTCAATGAGCTCGGGCAGATGCCGGCCCATCAGCCGGCGCGCATCCTGGGCGAGCGGGTCGAGAATGTTGGTCTCGGCCAGTCGCTGTTCGAGGAGGGGAAGCTGCTGGCCGATCGCGTCCAGCCGCCGCGCCGCGGGCGCGGGAAGGGCGGCGCGGCGGCGGACGAGCAGGCTGTCGAGCCGTTGCACCACCGCCCGGTTCGGCATGTCCTCCTTATAGTCGACCACCGGCGCGTCCGACGGCCAGACCGAGAAGAAGATGAGGATGAACAGCATCGCCACCGCGACCAGGAAGAGGCCCGTCCAGCCGATCGGCGATACGAACAGGCCGAAGGCGATGGTGGCGACGATGAGCGCGCCGATCGCCATGCCGATATTGGCAAGTCTGCGGCCGACGATCCGCGCGCTGCGGCCGTAATGGCGCCGCACCGCCGCGCTCGCCGCCGGCGGATGACCGTCGAGCCTCGCCGCCATCTCGTCGAAGCGGGCGATCGCCTCGTCGACGCCGCGGGGGTGGCGGGTCATGTCAGGGCGCTCCCCATGGCGTCATCCCGACCAAAGTCGGGACGCAGGAACACGGACCTTTGTGTATCGCCGGCGCCGGTGTTCTTGGGTTTCGGCGTTCGCCGGAATGACGAGAAGTGCCCATCTTCACCCCTCCAGCGCCGTCAGCGGGGATTGCGTCCCGGCGAGGCGGTTCTGCTCGACGCCTTCGGCGCGGGCGATGTAGCCGCGGCTCTTCTCGACCTCGCTGGTCAGCACGGTGACGGTCTGCTTCATGTTGCCGAGCGCTTCCAGCTTGAAGCGGTCGATCGTGTCCATCGTGTCGTAGATATTCTGGAAGGCGCGCTGCAGCGTCTCCAGCGGGATGGTGGAAGACGCCGCCTGCTTGTGGATCTCGCCCGACTGGGTCTTGAGCAACGTGCCGGTACTATCGATCATGCCGGCGGTGGTGGTGTTGAGCGCCGTGATCTGCTCCAGCACCAGCTTCTGGTTGGTGAGCGCCTGGGCGACGGTGACGGCGGTGCGGAGCGCAGAGACCGTGGTGGTCGACGCCCGGTCCACGCCCTTCACCAGCTCGACATTGTTCTTCTTGACTAGATCGAGCGCCAGATAGCCCTGCACGGTGACGGCCATCTGCGTTAACAGGTCGGTCGTGCGCTGCCGGGTGTAGAAGAGCGCCGTCTCGCGGATCGCCTTGGCCTTGGCGGGATCGGTGGCATCGAGCTCGTTCGCCTTTTCCTCCAGCTTCGCGTCCATCGTTTTGGAGATGTGGATCATTTGCTCGAGACGCCCCATCGTCTTCCACATGTTGGCGCGCTCGGTGTCGATGGCGGCGTTGTCCATCAGCAGCTCGTCCTTGCCGGAAGCGAGCGCGGCGAGGATCGAGGCGATGTGGGTCTGCGCCGATTGGTATTTCATGAAATAGCCGCGCATCCGATTGCCGAACGGAATGATCCCGAACAGCTTGCGCGGCTTGGTGAGGGCGCCGCCGCGGCCGGGGTCGAGCTCCTCGACGGTCTTGCGGAGCTGCGTCAGATTGGTGCCGATGCCCGTATCCTTGTCGATCGCCTTCACTGGCCGGTCGAGGAAGCGGTTGGAATGGCCCGCGGCTTCGGCGATTTCCTTGCGGCCCATGGAGGTGAGCTGATCGACCTTCTTGCCGAACTCGGGCGAATTGGCGTCGGTCGCGACCAGATCGGCGACGAAGTCGTCCACCTTTTCTTCCAACGCCGTCCGCTGTTCCTCTTTCAGCGGCACCAGCCCCGCCGCCTCCTGGGGCGTCACGGTCTGCAGCGCTTCGGGCGCATCCAGCTTCAGCTTAGTCTCGGTCGCCATGGGGTTCCCCTTCTCATGCGGCTCGCCCCGGAAGATGGGGCACGCACCGCCCCTAGCGCAAGGGTAAATGCTGTCTTATTTCGATAACACGCTACTGATTCCGGGTCCGGCTGATCCGGTGCCGCCGGAAGCTTGCAGGACCGCAGCGCGATCCAAGTTATCGCGCAAGGATTGGAAACGGAGGCTTGTCATGCACCGTCTCTTGTTCGCCCTGCCTCTCCTCCTCCTGACAGCCGCGGCTCCGCCCGATGTGACCGGCCACTGGGTCACCGAGGACGGCACCGGTCTTATCGCGATCAGCCGCTGCGGAAACAGCGTCTGCGGCAAGGTCGCCAAGGCGCTGGTGATCAAGCCCGGCCACCCCAAGACGGACGTCAAGAATCCCGATCCGGCGCTCCGGAAGCGCCCGGTCATCGGTATGACCATCCTGAGCGGCTTCAAGGCCGAGGACGGCGAATGGAAGAATGGCCGCATCTACGACCCGGAGTCCGGCAAGACCTATCGCTCCCGTCTCCGCCTCAACAAGGACGGCTCGCTCAAGGTTTCCGGCTGCGTTTTCTTCATCTGCCAATCCCAACGCTGGACCCGCCAGCGCTGAAGAGGGGCGCGGGCGGCCGCAAATGGCGCCGGGGAACGCACCGCGATCGATGAGGTTGTGGCTTCGCCCGGATTGAAAAAAAGGCTATCCAAGGGTTCCGACACAGGGGGGACAGCCGCGTGAAGATTGCCTCGTCGTCCGTCAGGGCCATGCTCGCCCTGCCGCTTCTTGTTGCCGTACCGGGCTTTGCTCAGGACACGGACGTGCCCAAGGCTTCGGAGCCGAACAGTATCACGCTCGGTCTCGGCGCCGCCATGGCACCTTCCTACGAGGGCTCGGACGATTACATCATTGTTCCCGCCGGGCTCGCTTTCGGCAAGGTTGGCGGCTTTGCCTATTATACGCGGGCGACGACGCTTTACGTCGACGTCCTGCGCGATCCTTATGACGCCAAAGTCGATCTCGCCTTTGGCCCCGCCGCCAATCTCCGCGTCGATCGGGCGGGTCGGATCGAGGATGCACGCGTGAAAGCGCTGGGCGAGTTGGATTTTGCGATTGAAGCCGGTGCCTTCGCCGGCGTCGCGCTCAACCGGGTGTTCCATGAGTACGACACCATCACTGCCCGCATTTCCTGGCTCCACGACGTCACCGACACGCACGACGGCTTTATCGTCACGCCCGCGCTGGAATATGGCACACCGCTCAGCCGCAAGGCCTATGCAGGCCTCCAGCTCTCCGCCGACTATGTCGGGCAGGATTTCGCTGCCACCTATTACGGCGTCACCCCGGCCGGCGCGGTGGCGAGCGGCCTCTCCCCCTTCACTATCGACGAAGGCTGGAAAAATGCCCGCGTCAGCCTGCTCGGCAGCTACAAGCTCCAGGGCGATCTCACCACCGGCGGCCTCGGCCTCTTCGCCATCGCCAGCTATTCCTCGATGCTGGGCGAATTCAAGGAAAGCCCGCTGGTCAGTGAGGCGGGCGACGCCGACCAGTATTTCGTCGGCGGGGGACTCACCTACACCTTCTGAACTAGAAGCCGAGATGGCTTCTCAGTCGGTCCCCTCACCCTCCGGATAGGGATTCTGGCCGCCGCCGGCGATGAAGCGTTCGATCTCGGATTCGAGAACGGGGAGCGGAACCGAGCCCAGCGCTAAAATGGTGTCGTGGAAATAGCGTTGGTCGAACTTGTCGCCCAGTTCCTTCTCGGCCTTGGCGCGGAGGCGGCGGATCGTCATTTCACCTAGCTTGTAGGCGACGGCCTGGCCGGGCCAGCTGATGTAGCGGTCGACTTCGGTTTCGACTTCGTGCTGCGAGAGGGCGGTGTGGCCGGCGAGATAGTCGATCGCCTTGTCGCGGCTCCAGCCCATAGCGTGGATGCCGGGATCGATGACAAGACGGACCGCCCGCCACATCTCGTAGGACTGGCGGCCGAACTGCTCATAGGGCGTCCGGTAGATGCCCATGCCGATGCCCAGCCATTCAGTGTAGAGGCCCCAACCCTCGCCATAGCCCGAGAAATAGGTCTCGCCCCTGAAATCTGGCCGCTCGGGTGCCTCCAGAGCCAGTGCGGCCTGGAAGCTGTGGCCCGGCGCGCATTCGTGCAGGGTGAGGGCGGGGATATTGTAGAGCGGGCGCACGGGCAAATTATAGGTATTCATCAGGCAGCTGCCGAGGCCGCCCCGGCCCGCCGTGTAGAAGGGCGCGATCGCGTCGGGCACCGGCAGGATGGTGAAGCGGCCGCGCGGCAAGCGGCCGATCGTGTCGTCAAGCTTCCCGTCGACCCGCTTCGCCACATAGGAGGAGACGCCCATCAGCTCGTCCGGCGTCTTGGCGTAGAATTGGGGATCGGTCTTCAGGAACTGCAGGAACTCCGGGAAGCTGCCCTTGAAACCAGTTTCGGCGATGGTCAGCTTCATTTCCGCTTCGATGCGGGCGACTTCCTTGAGGCCGATCTCGTGGATCTCCCGCGGCGTGAGGTCGAGCGTCGAATATTGCTTGATATTGGAGAGGTACCAGGCCTCGCCGTCCGGAACGTCGCTGGCGGCGAGCGTCTTTCGCGTGTTCGGAAAATAATCCTCGCGAATGAAGGTGAGGAGCTCGGCATAGGCGGGCGCCACGGACTCGCGGATGATCGTCTCGGCTTCGGCGCGAAGCTTCGCCTGCTCGGCCTCGGGGATGCTGTCCGGCATGTCCTCGAAGGCATCGTAGAAGGGATTCTCGGCCGGATCGGGGCTGGTGAACGGGACGAGCGAGGCGTCGCGGCCTTCCAGCGTCACGCGGGGCACGCTGAAGCCGCGTTCCAGACCGGCGCGCATGTTAACGATATGCTCGTCGAAATAACGCGGGACATCGCGCATGCGGCCCAGGTAGCGGCGATATTTCTCGGCGGTGCGATAACCCTGGCGCGGGTTCAGATAGGACCAGAAGCTGCTGTCGCTGTTGAACGGCATCTCCCATTCGCGGAACTCGGCGTCGGAAATGTCCTGCTCCAGATTGGTGCGAAAGACGGCGGCGTTGATCCGCTCCTCCGGAGAGAGCTGGTCAACCGGGGTTTCCTTCAGCGCCGCCAGCGTCTTCTCCCAATAAGCGAGCCGGCGAAGCTGGGTCGCGGCGTCGACATGGGGAAGCGTGTCACCCTCGACCCATTCGCCTTCTTCCTTGACCCGGCCATATTCCTTCATCCGCCACTGCCATTCGGCCTCGTAGAGCGCGCGAAGGCGGGCATCGGCGCTGCTCTGCCCGGCGGTCGCGGGCGGCGTCCGCGCGGTCGCGGGCACGGCGATGGCGGAAAGGCTCGCGAGAAGGGTGGCGGAGAGAAGGAAGGATTTCGTCACGGGCGCCTCGCGGGTCTGATCGATCGGGGCCGGAACGATAGGGTCGGTCGCGAAGACTCCGCAACCCGGCACTTACCGCATCGAATGGACCTGACCGGGTTTGCTGCTATGCCCGTTGACGCGTGATGGGGGAGCGAGCGGCGGATGGGCGCAAGGCGCTACGAGGAACGTTTCATAGCCTGGCTGACGGACGAAGGCGCCGCGTATCATTCCGTCGCCGAATTTCTCGACGGCTTTTGCCGTTTCCTGAACAGGGAGGGCTTCGCGATTCGGCGTTGCAACCTCGCGACGCGGACCGTTCATCCCCAGATGGTCGCGATCCGCCATGTCTGGACCGACCATCCGGTCGAAGTGATACCGGTCAATCCCATGGTAGTCGTCAGGCGCCGGCAATATCGCATCGGCGACGCGATGATCGACGAGATTTACTTCAACGCGATGAACGAGGAGAACCCCCAGTATCTGGCCAGCCCCTTCTATCGCCTTTTGAGCTGCGGCGAACTCTACGAGCCCATCCACCCGGTCGGCGAGCCTCAGCCATTTCCCGTTTTCGATGATCTCGCGAAGGAAGGCTGCTCGGGCTATTTCGGCCTCTACCTGAAGTCTTTCGCGGGCGTCCGGCAGCAGATCGGGCTTGTGACGATGCTACCGCAAGGGCTGTGCGAAAAGCAGATCGAAAATCTGCGGTGGAGCCTCGACCTCTTCACCCTCCACCTCAACACGCTGATGGAATACAGCATCAAGAACACGCTCGCCCGCACCTACATCGGCGAGGATCCGGGGCGCCGCGTGTGCGACGGGATGATCGGCATGGGGGAGGTCGTATCGCTGGAGGCCGCGATCTGGTTCTCGGACCTTCGGGGTTTCACGGCGATCAGCGATGGCATGGACGCCGAGCAGCTTATCGACATCCTCAACGCCTATTTCGAGGTGGTGGTGCAGGCGATCTACGAACGGGGCGGCGACGTTCTGAAATATATCGGCGACGCCATACTCGCCATCTTCCCCGTATCGAGCTTCAATGGCGCCGAAGGGGCATGCGAGGCGGCGCTGCTGGCGGCGGAAGACTCGGCCGCCCGTCTTGCTGTCCTGAACGAAAGTCGCATCGAACACGGCCAGTCTGCTCTGGAACACGGCGTGTCGCTTCACCTCGGCAATGCGCAATATGGCAATATCGGCAGCCGCCAGCGACTCGATTTCACCTTGATCGGACGCGAGGTGAATATCGCGTCCCGAATCGAGGGTCTGACCAAGCAGGTGGGGGAGACGATGTTGTGCAGCGCGCCCTTCGTCGCGGCTAGCAAGCGTCCGATGCGTTCGATCGGCGACTTTCGATTGAAGGGGGTGGCGGCGCCGATGGAGGTGTTCGCGCCGCGATAGCAGAATCAGCCATGGACATGGCGAAGGACGGGCCAGGCCTCGCCGATCATCCTCGCTGCGGAGCGGAGGAAGAGGGCGGCGATCACCGAGGCGACGATGATGTCCGGCCAGAAGGAGCCGGACAGGGCGACCACGCCGGCCGCGACCAGCACACCCAGGTTGGCGATCACGTCGTTGCGCGAGCATTCGACCGCGCTGGACATGTTCATGTCGAGGGATCGGAAGCGCCAGATAAGACGTAGGCAGAAGAGGTTCACCGCAAGCGCGAGCGCGGCGAAGGCGAGCATCAGCGTCGAGTTGGGCGGAACGCCGGTCTGGAGCTTGACGCCGATCTCGAACAGGACGCCGAGCCCGAGCGCGAGGATGAAGATGCCCTTGGCCATCGCCGCGCCGGCCTTCCAGCGCGCGCTCCTGTCGAGCGCGTAGAGACTCAAGGCATAGACGCTGGCGTCGCCGAACATGTCCGCCGAATCCGCCATCAGCGCCGCCGATCCGGCGATGAGGCCGGCCGTGAACTCGATGACGAACATGGCGGCGTTGAGGGCAAGGACGACGACGAGCACGCGGCGCTGCTCGGCCTGGCGCGCCAGCCGCTCCAGATCGCTCGCCTTGCTTGCGCAGCAGTCGTCCAACGGATATCTCCGTCCCGATCATCGGGACAGGAGCAGCGAAACGCAAGAGTTCGCGCTGTTGGCCCCGGTCACTGCCCGGAATTGGAGTTTTCGATGCTTCGTAAGTTGATGCTGGCCGGATTGGCTGCGACGACCCTCATTACCGCCGCCTGCAACACCATCGCCGGCGTTGGCCGTGACGTCGAGTCGGTCGGCGAAACGGTCACCGACGTGGCGGAGTAGGCCGGGGAACGCGGCCTAGAGATCCGGCAACACCTGTTCCGCCTCGCCCCAGCCCTGAAGGACGCGGCTGGACGCGCGTTCCAGCAGGGTCTCGGCGTCCTTCACGCCGAACCGCCCGCCGGACTTCATCTCATCGAGCTCGTCCCAGTTGATCGGCGCCGAGACCGGCGCGCCTTCGCGGGCGCGGGCGCTGTAGGGCATGATCGCCGTGGCGCCGCGCTGGTTGCGGAGCCAGTCGAGGAAGATGCGGCCCTTGCGCTTCGCCTTCGACATGGTGGCGGTGAAGCGGTCGGGCTCGGCTTCGGCGAGGGCCAGGGCGAAGCGGTTGGCGAAGTCCTTGACCGTCGGCCATTTCGCCTCCGGCGTCAGCGGCACGACGATGTGGAGACCCTTGCCGCCGGTCAGCAACGGGAAAGTCTGGAGGCCCATGTCGGCGAGATGGCGTTTCAGGTCGCGCGCGGCCTTCTTCACGGCGTCGAAGCCGAGGCCTTCGTCGGGATCGAGGTCGAAGATAAGGCGGTCGGGCTTTTCGACCGCATCGACCTTCGACCCCCAGCCGTGGAACTCGATCGTGCCCATCTGGACGCAGGCGAGGATGCCGGCGGCGTCGGCGACATAGAGATAGTCTTCGGTGCCGCCCTTCTTCTCGGCGATCGGCACGTGGAGGACGTGTTTCCCGAAGCTGCCGCTGTCATGCTTCTGGAAGAAGCATTTCTTGGCGCGGCCTTGCGGGCAGCGAACCAGGCTCACCGGACGGTTGGCGGTCCAGGCGAGCATCAGCGGCGCGACGGCGCGATAATAATCGGCGAGCTGGCCCTTCGTGATCTTCGACTCGGGGAAGATGACGCGGCCGGGATTGCTTATCTTGACGTCGTCGTCGCCCGCCCGCTCGACCGGCTGCGGCGTTTCCTCGACGATGTCCTCGGCCGGCTTGTCCTCGCGAAGCCCGAGGAAGCTCGCATGGCGGACGACGCCCTCCGAGGTGAATTCCGCGAAGGCGACCTCAGCGACCAGTTCCGGCTTCACCCAGTGCGCGCCGCGGGTTTCGGAGCGTGGCGCTTCGACCGGCGCCTTCTTGACCTCGATCCTGCCCAGCTTTTCGCGCAAATCCTGGAGGGTCGCCATCGAGAAGCCCGTTCCGGTCTTGCCGGTGTAGCGGAGCTTCTCGTCCTCATGGACGGCGAGGAGCAGCGCGCGCAGCGCCCGGCCCTTGCTCTCGCTCGGCGTCCAGCCGACGATGACGAATTCCTGGCGATTGGTGCATTTGATCTTCAGCCAGTTTTTCGTTCGCGCGCCGCGATAGGGGGCGTCGGCGCGCTTGGAGATAATGCCCTCCTGGCCGGCGTCGCACATGGCTTTCAGCAGCTTCTCGCCATGACCGACGATGTGGTCGGCGTATAGGATGAAGGGCGGCTGGCCTTCGCCCACCAGGGATGCAAGACGGGCCTTGCGCTCAAGATTGGGAAGCTTGCTCAGCGGCTCGCCCTCGATCTCCAGCGCGTCGAACAGGAACAATGTGAGGCCGCGCCCACCTTCGCTGATCGCCTGTTGCAGCTTAGAAAAGCTGGTGCTGCCCTTGTCATCGATGTGGGCGATCTCGCCGTCGAGCAGCGCGGAACCGATTTCGATCTTCCGCGCCGCCTCGGCGATCTCGCGGAACTTGTCGGTCCAATCGAGGCCGGTGCGGGTGTAGATTTTAGCCTCGCCGCCGCCCAGCGCGAGCAGGCACCGATAGCCGTCATACTTCATCTCGTGCAGCCAGCCGGAGCCGGACGGTACGTGATCGACCAGGGTGGCCTTCTGCAGGGCGTGAAACTTGGGAGGCTTCAATCCTCCCCGGGACGGGGAGGGGGACCGCGCGCCCTCGGCGCGTGGTGGAGGGGCCTCTTTGGAACGCGTCGGGGCCCCTCCACCATGTTTCGCATGGTCCCCCTCCCCGTGCCGGGGAGGAATAAGCTCCTTGGCCTTCTTCCCTTGGGCGATCTCGTTCATGGTGCGGCCGGTCTTGACCGAGGTCAGATATTTCTCGGTGAGGCCCGCCGAGCTTCCGGCATGCTGATCTTCGATCTTGCGGAGCAGCCAGTTCTCGGTGCGCTCCCGCTCGCGGGGTTTGAGGCGGATCAAAATCCACTCCCCCTTCATCCGCTCGCCGTCGAGCGTGAAATGGAGATGACCCTTCTCCAGTGTCTTCACGGGGTCCTTGCCCGGCGCGGGCGTCCAGCTGCCGCGATCCCACAGCATCACCGTGCCGCCGCCATATTCACCCTTGGGGATGGTGCCTTCGAAAGTGGCGTAGGAGAGCGGATGGTCCTCGGTGCGCACCGCGAGCCGCTTGTCGTCGGGGTCGAGGCTGGGGCCGCGCGTCACGGCCCAGCTCTTGAGCGTGCCGTCCAGCTCCAGTCTCAGGTCATAATGGAGCCGCGTCGCGTCATGTTTCTGCACCATGAAGCTGCGGCCGGCCGTGTCCGCCACCTCTCCGGCCGGCTCGCTGGTCTTCGTGAAATCCCGCTTCTTCTTGTAGGTGGCCAGGGGATCGGAGTTCCGAGCCATTCACAGTCCCCGTTCGTCCCGAACGTAACCGAGGGGCGTGTGTGATGACTCTGTGCCAGCGCCCCTCGACTTCGCTCGGGACGAACGAGGGGGGAAGCACATGATCAGGCCCGCTTCCGGGCCGGTGCGGCCTTCTTCGCCGGAGTCTTCTTGGCGGTCTCCTTCCTGCCGCTCGCGCCGCTCGGCTTGTCGATCGATTTCTTGAGCGCGGCCATCAGGTCGATGACGTTGGAGCCGCGGCTTGGCGCTTCCTCTTCTTCCTCGGCATCGATCTTCGCGCCCTTGGACTTGCGCTTGCGCTCGATGAGGTCGCGGAGCGCGTCGACATAGCGGTCGTGGAACTGCTCGGGCTTGAACGGCGCCGTCTTCTTCTCGATCAGCGTCTCGGCGAGGTCGAGCAACTCCTCGTCGGGCTTCTCGTCACCGATGTCACGGAAATAGCCCTTCGCCTTGTTGACCTCGTCGGCATAGCGCAGCGTCTCCAGCACGATGCCGCGTCCGCAGGGTTTGAGGCTGACGATATATTCGCGGCCGCGCAAGGCGAGCTGGCCAAGGCCGACCTTCTTGGTCCGGCGCAGCGCCTCGCGGAGCACGATGAACGCTTCCTCGGCGAGGTCGTCGGCGGGAACGACATAATAGGGCTTTTCGTAATAAAGGACGTCGATCTCGTCGTGATCGACGAACTGGGTGAGCTCGAGCGTCTTCTTGCTCTCCAGCTTGACGCCCTCGATCTCCTCCTCGTCCAGAAGGACGTAATGGCCCTTCTCATATTGGAAGCCCTTGACGATATCCTCCGGGTCCACCGGCCCGACGCCGGGGACGACCTTCTCATATTTGATGCGCTTGCCGGTCGGCTCGTGGATCTGGTTGAAGGCGACGGTGGCGCCGCTCTTGGTGGCGGTGAAGATTTCGACGGGGATCGAGACCAGGGCGAGCCTGATCTGTCCCTTCCAATAGGCGCGTGCGGCCATGTTCGTGGCTCCAGTCGATTCGCTGGCGATTCAATCCCCGGGAAGGGCGGCGGTTCCCGGCCCTAGACCGGTATTTCGGTGGTGTACTTCACCTGGCGTAGTGCAAAGTGCGACGCCGCGTTGGCGACACTAGGATGCGCCAGGACGCCGCGCATGACGAAGCGGTCATAGTCAGCGACGTCGCGGACCGAGATGCGGAGCAGATAGTCCCATTCGCCCGACATGGCGTAGCACTCGACGATCTCCTCGCGCGACTGGATGAAAGCCTCGAACTCGGTGCGGGCGTCAGTGGTCTGGTGCGTCATTCGGACATGGCAGAGGACATTGACGGGGCGGCCGAGCGCTTCCGGGTCCGCCAGGCGGACGATGCCGCGCAGCACGCCGGCCTTCTCCAGCGCCCGCACCCGGCGCCAGACCGAGGCGGCCGAGGCGCCGACCTTCTCGGCCAGCGCGGCGTGGCTGAGGCTGGCGTCGCGCTGAAGCTCCCGCACGATTCGCCTGTCCACCGCGTCGATGTGACGATCACCTTCCATAAATGCTATTATAACGAAATGGCTGTTTCACATCTAGCCAAAAGCTGCGGAGTTATGAGACCCATTTTACCGTCTGATGGACTATGCGTATCGTCAAGCGAGCGCGGGGCGGGGCGAGATAAACAGGAGGCAGCTTCATGGCGGAGGGATTTATTCTGGCGGACGAACCGAGGCTTTTCGACCGATTGGAGGCACAGCCTTCGGATTCGCTGCTGGCCCTTATCGGTCTCGCCAAGGCGGACACGCGGCCCGAGAAGATCGATGTCGGCGTTGGCGTCTATCGCGACGCGGCGGGGGGCACGCCCATCCTGCGCTGCGTGAAGGCGGCCGAGAAGATCCTGCTCGAGACGCAGGAGACCAAGTCCTATCTCGGCTCCGAGGGCGACGCCCGTTTTACCGAACTGATCAAGCCGATCGTCTTCGGCGGACAGGGCGCGCGGGACGATCGGATCGTCGGCGTGCAGACGCCGGGCGGCTGCGGAGCCCTCCGGCTGGGCGCCGAACTGATCCGCGCCTCGGGTGGAGGCACCCGCATCTACGTGGGGCAACCGACCTGGCCCAACCATACGCCGCTGATCGGCGCCGCCGGCGTCGAGATGGCGGACTACCCTTATTACGACAAGACGACGCGAACGGTGTTGTTCGACCATATGATGGAAGCGCTGGGCGCGGCGCGGCCGGGCGATGTCGTGCTGGTCCACGGCTGCTGCCACAATCCGACCGGCGCCGATCTCGACCTCAACCAATGGCGCGAGCTGGCCGACCTCATCGCCGCGCGCGGGCTCGTCCCCTATGTCGACCTCGCCTATCAGGGGCTCGGCAACGGGCTTGAGGATGACGCGGCGGGAACGCGGCTTGTCGTCGAGGCGGCCGAGCAGGCGCTGGTCGCGCAAAGCTGCGACAAGAATTTCGGCCTCTATCGCGAGCGCACGGGCGCGCTGTTCATCAAGGCATCGAGCACCGACCAGGCCCGGGTCACGTTCGGCAACTTGATCGGCCTTGCCCGCACCATGTGGTCGATGCCGCCCGATCATGGCGCCGCCATCGTCCGGACCGTGCTGGAGACGCCGGAACTGGAGGCCGACTGGCGCGCCGAGCTGAAGGAGATGCTGGCCCGCATCCGCGGCCTTCGCGCCCGGCTCGCCGCCTTCGATCCGCGCCTCGCCTATATCGACGAGCAGAACGGCATGTTCTCGATGCTGCCGCTCTCGCCGGAGGCGGTCGTCGAGCTTCGCGCCAGCCACGGCATCTATATGGCCAACAGCGGCCGCTTCAACGTCGCCGGCCTCTCGGACGAGAATGTCGACTATTTCGCCAGGGCCGTTGTCGCGAAGCTGCCCGAGGCGGACCGTGGCTGAGGCCATGGCGACGGCGCGGCGGGCCTCGAACGCGCCCGACCCCGACTTCGACTGGCGCCGCATCGCCTATCTCGTCCAGGTCAGCCGCGCCCTCGACAAGATCGAAGAGACGAAGCTCGTTCCGGAGAAGAAGGTGCTCTACCAATTCTCCGCGCGCGGTCACGACATGGCGCAGATCATGCTCGGCTCGCGCCTCGACCAGCCGAAGGACGCGGTCTGCGGCTATTACCGCTCTCGGCCGCTGCTCCTGTCGCTGGGGGTGCCGCTGGAGGATGCGCTGGGCTCCGGCATGGGCCGCGCGGGCGGCTATTCGGACGGGCGCGATATCGGCGTCGTCTTCAATTATCCGAACCCCAACGGCGCTCCCGCCCTGCCGATGTGCGGCGGGGTGGGCGCGCAATATACGCCGACAGCCGGCTGGGCGCAGGCGATCGACTATTATCGCACGGTGCTGAAGAACCGTGCTTATGAAGGCGCGATGGCGGTGGTGTTGGGCGGCGACGCCTCGGTCGCGACCAACGGCTTCTGGTCGGCGCTCACCATCGCCACCACGCAAAAACTGCCGATGCTCTTCTATATCGAGGACAATCAATACGGCATATCGGTGCCCGGCACCTACCAGACGCCGGGCGGCAACATCGCCAAGAACCTCGAAAGCTTCACCAACCTCCATGTCCTCTCCGGCGACGGCACCGAGCCCGCCGAGGCGGCGCGCCTGCTCAAGATGGCGTCGGACCATGTGCGCGGCGGAAAGGGACCGGCGCTGCTGCGCCTCACCGTGCCGCGGCTCCAGGGGCACAGCTACCAGGACACCCAGACGTACAAGTCCGAGGAATTTGTCGAATCCGAATGCGCGCGCGACCCGCTGCCCAAATTGAAATCCTACCTGGTGGGCTCGCTCCTAGACGAGAGCGAATGGGACGAGGTCGAGGCGGAGGCCGAGGCGGCTGTCGAAAAGGCGCGCGAGATCGCCGAAGCGCGGGGTGTCGCCGATCCCGAGACGGTGCTCTCCAACGTCTTCTATGAAGGCGAGATGCAGGCGCTCGGCGGGCAATGGACGCACGGATATGTGCCGCCAGTCTCGACCGAGGCGCCGAAGCCCGAAGGTCAGCGCATCAACATGGTGACGGCGATCCGCCGCACGCTTGATCATGAACTGGAGATCAACCCGCGCGTGCTGCTCTTTGGCGAGGACATCGGGCCCAAGGGCGGCGTCCACGCCGTGACGCTCGGCCTCCAGGACAAGTTCGGCATCGAACGCGTGTTCGACACTTCGCTCTCCGAGGAAGGCATTGTCGGCCGCGCGGTCGGCATGGCGATGGCGGGCCTGATGCCGGTGCCCGAAATCCAGTTCCGCAAATATGCCGAACCCGCGCTGGAGCAGATCAACGATTGCGGCACGATGCGCTGGCGCACCAACAACCGCTTCGCCGCGCCGATGGTGCTGCGCATCCCCGGCGGCTTCTTCAAATGCGGCGATCCCTGGCACAGCCAGACCAACGAAGTGCAGTTCGTCCACAATCCCGGCTGGAAAGTCGCGGTGCCGAGCAATGCCGAGGACGCCGTCGGCCTCCTTCGCGCCGGCCTTCGCGGCAATGATCCGGTCGTGTTCTTCGAGCATCGCGCCATGCTCGACGACCCCTGGGCCCGCCGCCCCTATCCGGGCGACAATTACGTCCTCCCCTTCGGCCGGGCGAAGAAGACGCGGGAGGGGGACGAGATCACCATCGTCACCTGGGGCGCGATGGTCCCGCGGTGCGAGGACGCGGCGAAGGGCATTTCGGCAGATGTCATCGACCTCCGCACCCTGATGCCTTGGGACCGCGAGATGGTTCTGGACTCCGTCCGCCGCACCCGCCGCTGCCTCATCGTCCACGAGGATCTCCAAACCGGCGGCTTCGGCGCCGAGATAGCCGCGGTCGTGGCTGACGAAGCCTTCCTCGATCTCGACGCCCCCGTCTCCCGCCTCACCATGCCGGACATTCCCAGCCCGCA
Source organism: Allosphingosinicella sp. (assembly GCF_036570505.1). Lineage (GTDB taxonomy): Bacteria > Pseudomonadota > Alphaproteobacteria > Sphingomonadales > Sphingomonadaceae > Allosphingosinicella. The sequence continues at coordinate 19,061 of NZ_DATCYB010000069.1, forward strand.
TAATCCGGTGCTGCTCAATTGGGCCGTGCCGAGCGCCGAGCGCATCCGCGCCAAGATCGAAGAACTGGTGGGATTCTGATGATGGCAACCGTCATCCCGGCGAAGGCCGGGATCTCAGGACAAGAAGTCGCGGCGGGTCTCCACGGGACCCCGGCCTTCGCCGGGTTGACGAGGAGAATCTCGTCATGATCGACGTCATTGTTCCCAGGGAACAGGAAGGCACCCAGGCGGTCGTCCGCTCCTGGCTGAAGGCCGTCGGGGATCGGGTCGAGGTAAACGATCCGCTCGTCGAGCTGGAGACCGACAAGGTCGCGGTCGAAGTGCCCGCTCCCGCGGCGGGCGTGCTCAAGGAGATCGTGCTTGAAACGGACGCCGAGGCTCTGCCCGGCGCTGTACTAGGTCGCATCGCGACGGAGGAAGCAGAGGAGTCCGTTCGTCCCGAGCGAAATCGAGGGGCGCCGGCACCGATTCTCGAGAAACGCCCCTCGACTACGCTCGGGACGGACGAGGTCCGTAATTCCGAAATGCGCCTGTCCCCCGCCGTGAAGCGCGCGGTCATCCAGCACGATATCGATCCCAAGCTGATAAAGGGCACGGGCCGCGACGGTCGCATCACCCGCGCCGATGTCGACAAGGCCGTAGAAGAAGCGACGCATGTTCGCCCCGTCGAGGGCGTCATCCCTTCGGCATCAGGCATCGCCTCGCACAGCGTCCCGCACGACCGCATGCGCCTGCGAATCGCCGAGAACATGCTTAGATCGGTCACCCAGGCGCCCCATGTCACGGCAGTCTTCGAAGCGGATTTCTCGGCCATCCAGGCCCACCGCGCCCGGCACAAGGACGCCTTCGCGAGAAAGGCCGTGAAGCTCACCTACACCGCCTACATCGTCGCCGCAGCGGCCGAAGCGATGAAGGTCGCGCCCGCGATCAACAGCCGCTGGCATTCCGACCGTCTGGAGATTTTCGACGACATCAACATCGGCGTCGGCACGGCTCTTGGCGAGAAGGGGCTGATTGTCCCGGTTCTTTCCAGGGTGCAGACCCTGTCGCTGAAGGGCATCGCCGCCGGCCTCGACGGATTGATCGAAAAGGCCCGCGCCGAGAACCTCACCAGCGCCGACGTGAAGGGCGGCACCTTCACCATCTCCAATCACGGTGTCTCGGGCTCGCTCTTCGCCACTCCGATCATCATCAACCAGCCCCAGTCCGCCATCCTCGGCGTCGGAAAGCTGGAGAAGCGCGTCGTGGTGCGCGAGGTCGGCGGCGTCGACACCATCCAGATCCGTCCGATGGCCTACGTCTCCCTCACCATCGACCACCGCGTCGTCGACGGCCACCAGACGAACGCCTGGCTTAGCCGCTTCGTCGAAGTGCTGGAGACCTGGCCGATCGATTGACCCCCTCCCGAGCGGGCGAGGGGCTTCGCGTCAGTAGGCGACTTCCGCCTGGGCGTGCGACTGGTTGTGCTCGCCGCCGGGTTCGCTGACGCCCTCGAGCGCGCGGGACGCGGCTTCGTTGGCATGGGAGCGGCTGAGATCGCCCAGCGAAACGATGCCGACCAGTTGTTCGTCGCGGCTCATCACCGGAATGCGCCGAACCTGACTCTCCTTCATCTGATCGGCGACTTCGGTGACGTCCTGGTCGTCATAGCAGCACAGGATGTCGCTCGACATCACGTCGCGGACGGCGGTGTCGGAGCCAAGACCCTTAGCCACGCCGCGCACCGCGATGTCGCGATCGGTGAGCATTCCGACAACACGGCCGCCTTCGCAGACCGGCATCGATCCGGCGTCGGTGCTCAACATTGTTTGCGCCGCCTTGCTTATCGGCTGGTCAGGCGACACCGTCTCGACACGCGACGTCATGCATTCGGACACTTTCATGGGGTTGCTCCTCAAATGGGTTAGCCTGAGATCAACCCATCAGGGGTGGCGGACGTTCCGCCATCCGATCCGAAAGTCAGAGCGTTAGGGCGTGTTCATGGTGAGAAGGTCGTAGGTCGCGACGACCTCGTCCTTCTGGTTGAAGACATAGACCGCCCAGCGGACCTCGCCTTTCTCCTCGTCGCGGACGCTCTTCGACTTGACGGTCAGCTCCACCCGCATGGAATCGCCCGGATAGAGCGGCGTCATGAAGCGCAGGTTCTCGAGGCCCGTGTTGGCGAGCACCGGACCCGGCGCCGGCTCGACGAAGAGGCCGGCGGCGAAGCTCAGGATCAGGTAGCCGTGGGCGACGCGGCCCTCGAATATGGGCGAAGCCTTGGCGGCTTCCTCGTCCATATGGGCGTAGAAGGTATCGCCGGTGAAATGGGCGAAATGCTCGATATCCTCGAGCGTGACGGTGCGGCTGTTCGTCTTGAGCGTATAGCCGATCTCCAGCTCCGAGATGCGCTTGCGGAACGGGTGGACCTCGCCGGTCGGCTTGTTCGCGCCCGGCAACCACTGGTGCACGACTTTCGACAGCATGTCCGGCGCGCCCTGAAGTGCCGTGCGCTGCATGTAATGGGTGACGCCGCGGATGCCGCCCATCTCCTCGCCGCCGCCGGCGCGGCCGGGGCCGCCATGGACGAGAACGGGGAGCGGGGAGCCGTGGCCGGTCGATTCCTTCGCTGATGTGCGGTCGAGGATCATCATGCGGCCGTGATAGGCTCCCGAGCCCAGCACGAATTCCTCCGCCACCTTGTTGTCGAAAGTGAAGAGCGACAAGGCGAGGCTGCCCATGCCGCGATTGGCGAGCGCGATGGCGTCGTCCAGGCCCTTGTAGGGCATGATCGTCGACACCGGGCCGAACGCCTCGACATCGTGGACGGCGTCGGCGGTCCAGGGCGTGTCGGTGCGCAGCAGCACCGGTTCCATGAAGGCGCCCTTCTCATGGCCGGGGAAGACATGGTCCGGATTGCCCGAGACGATCCTCGCCTGCTTGTGGAGCTTGCCGATCTGCTCGCGCACGTCCTTGAGCTGTCGCGCGCTGGCGAGCGCGCCCATGGTTACGCCCTCGGCACGCGGATCACCGATCCTGACTTTGGCGAGGCGCTGACTGAGTGCATCCTGCACCGCGTCGAGATGCTCGGCCGGCGCCATGGCCCGGCGAATGGCGGTGCATTTCTGGCCTGCCTTCACCGTCATCTCCCGCGCAACTTCCTTGACGAAGAGGTCGAATTCGGGCGTGCCGGGGCCGGCATCGGGGCCGAGGATGGAGGCGTTGAGGCTGTCCCGCTCGGCGATGAACCGCACGCTCTCCCGCGCGATGACGGGATGCGTCTGAAGCTTCATAGCCGTCTGCGCTGAGCCGGTGAAGCTCACCACATCCTGCAAGGTGAGATGGTCCATCAGATCGCCCGTCGAGCCCATGATGAGCTGCAGCGCGCCCTTGGGCAGCACGTCCGCCTCGATCATGATCCGCACGCAGGCTTCCGTCAGATAGCCGGTCGCCGAGGCGGGCTTCACGATCGCGGGGACGCCTGCGAGTAGGGTGGGCCCCAGCTTCTCCAGCATCCCCCAGACCGGAAAGTTGAAGGCGTTGATATGGACCGCGACGCCGTGGAGTGGCGTGAAGACATGCTGGCCGACGAAACTGCCGCCCTTGGACAAAGGCTCCATGGCCCCATCGATGAGGATGCGCCCGTTCGGCAGCTCGCGCCGACCCTTGGACGAGAAGGAGAAGAGCGTGCCCGCACCGCCCTCGATGTCGATCCAGCCGTCCGTCCGCGTCGCGCCGCTGTTGTAGCTGAGCTCGTACAGCTCTTCCTTGCGCGCCATCACCGCCTGGGCCAGGCTCTTGAGCATCCAGGAGCGCTCGTGGAAGGTCATCTTGCGCAGCGCCGGCCCGCCGACGGTGCGCGCGTGGTCCAGCATCGCCTTGAAGTCGATCCCTCCGCTGCCGGTGGTGGCGATTACGTCTCCGGTGATGGCGCTATGCACGTCCGCCAGGCCGCCATCGCCCGCCACCCATCGGTCGGCGGTGTAGTTCAAGAGCTTCAGCGTTTTCATTTCGACCTTCCCGTCATGCTGAACTCGTTTCAGCATCCATCTGGTTGAGGGGCGGTGCGTATGTCGGCCTGGACCCTGAAACAAGTTCAAGGTGACGGCTCAATCATCGTCCCGTGAATTTCGGCATCCGCTTCTCCATGAAGGCCGCCACGCCTTCGCGATAATCGTTGCTCATCCCGAGCTCGCGCATCCTGTCGCGCTGCAGGTCCAACTCCTCGTCGAGCGTATGGCCCCAGCTTTCGCGGATCATTGTCTTGATCGCCGCCAGGCCTTGCGTCGGCGCGGAGGCGAAACGTGTCGCCAGTGCATCGACCTCCGCGTCCAGCGCCTCGTCTTCCACCGCCTTCCAGATCAGCCCCCATTCCGCCGCCTTTTCGGCCGGCAACGGCTCGGCGGTGAGCGCCAGCCCCAAGGCCCGCGCCTGGCCGACGAGACGTGGCAGCACCCAAGTGCCGCCGCTGTCGGGGATGAGGCCGATCGCGGCGAAGGACTGAATGAACTTGGCCGATTTGGCGGCGATTACGATGTCGCACGCCAGCGCGATATTCGCGCCGGCCCCGGCCGCAACGCCGTTCACCCGCGCAATGACGGGGAGGGGGAGCGAGGTCAGCTTGCGGATGAGCGGGTTGTAATAAGTCTCCACCGAATGGCCGAGATCGACGCTTTCGCCCGGCGCCACCGCCCGGTCGTTCAGATCCTGCCCGGCGCAGAAACCACGTCCCGCGCCGGTGATGACCAGCACCCGCGCGTCGCCCAGTTTGCCGAGCGCGTCCGCCACCTCCTCGTGCATCCGCACGGTGAAGCTGTTGAGCCGGTCCGGGCGATTGAGGGTGAGGCGGGCGATGCTGTTGTCGAGACTGAAGAGGATGGTTTCGTAACTGGACATGCGCCCCGCATAGCCCTTCCCTCCTTGCGGGGGAAGGATACGGAGACTTGGCGGGCAATCGCCTAGTCGAAGTTGGAATGGGGGGTGCGGCGCCATGCGCCGCGCGCTCGCCCATGCGAGCGCACCCCCACCCTTGACCCCTCCCCCCAAGGGGGAGGGGATGCTACGGCCCCTCGCGTGACTCGAACCGATCCCGACCAGCTCGCCACCTCCGTCGCCCACGCTATGCTCGCGGCGGAGGGCACCGGTCCCGCCTGGGGCATCGAGATAGAGGAAGCCCGCGAAGGCTATTCGCGCCTGCGCATGGAACTCCGCGCCGACATGCTGAACGGCCACGGCAGCGCCCATGGCGGCATGGTGTTCGCGCTCGCCGACACCGCCTTCGCCTATGCCTGCAACAGTCGCAACGTGCGCACCGTCGGCGCCCAGGCGACGATGGTGTTCCTCGACGGGGCGAAGGAAGGCGAGGTGCTGATCGCCGAAGCGCAGGAGGCCGCCCTCGTCGGCCGCTCCGGCGTCTACAATGTCAGCGTTAGGACCGAGGACGGCCGCGCCGTCGCGGAATTTCAGGGCTTCTCCCGTACCGTGGGCGGGCCGTTTATCGACGAACGAGAGGGCGTCTGAACCCGCTTTTTCGTCACCCTGAACTTGTTTCAGGGGCCATCTTCGCGCATCGCGGCGGTCAACGGAATGGATGCTGAAACAAGTTCAGCATGACGGAGTGGTAGAATGACCGAAGCCTTTATTTGCGACGCCACCCGCACCCCGATCGGCCGCTATGGCGGTGCGCTCGCCCATGTCCGCGCCGACGATCTCGCCGCCATCCCGATCAAGGCGCTGATCGACCGCAATCCGGGTGTGGACTGGGCCGACCTCGACGACGTCATCCTCGGCTGCGCCAACCAGGCCGGCGAGGACAATCGCAACCTCGCCCGCATGGCCGGGCTGCTCGCCGGCCTTCCCGACACGTCGGGCGGCGTCACGCTCAATCGCCTCTGCGGCTCCGGCATGGACGCTGTTTCCATGGCGGCGCGGGCGATCCGCGGCAGCGATGCCGACCTCATCATCGCCGGCGGGTCGGAAAGCATGAGCCGCGCCCCTTTCGTCATGGCCAAGGCGGCCTCGGCCTTCGACCGCAACGCCGAAATGTACGACACCACCATCGGCTGGCGCTTCGTCAATCCGAAGATGAAGGACGCCTATGGCGACGACTCGATGCCGAGCACTGGCGAGAATGTCGCCCAGGAGTTCCAAGTTTCCCGCGAGGACCAGGACGCCTTCGCCGTCCGCAGCCAGGAAAAGGCGGCGCGGGCGCAGGACAATGGCCGTCTGGCGGCGGAAATCGTGCCGGTCACCATACCCCAGCGCAAGGGCGAAGCCCTTGTGGTGGATCGCGACGAGCACCCCCGCAAGACGAGCCTCGAAGCGTTAGCCAGGCTCCGCCCCATCGTCCGCTCCGACGGCACGGTGACGGCCGGCAACGCCAGCGGTGTCAACGACGGCGCGGCCGCCGTCATCATCGCGTCGGAGGAAGCCGCGAAGCGCAACGGCCTCACCCCCCGCGCCCGCGTCGTCGGCACCGCCGTCGCCGGCGTCCCGCCGCGCATCATGGGCATCGGCCCGGCACCCGCCTCGCAGAAGCTCCTCAAACGCCTCGGCCTCATCATCACCGACATGGATGTGATCGAATTGAACGAAGCCTTCGCCGCCCAGGGCCTCGCGGTCCTGCGCCAGCTCGGCCTCCCCGACGACGCAGAGAATGTGAACCCCAACGGCGGCGCCATCGCGCTGGGCCACCCCCTCGGCATGTCCGGCGCCCGCCTCGTCCTCACCGCCACCGAAGAACTCCACCGCACCGGCGGCCGCTACGCTCTCGCCACCATGTGCATCGGCGTTGGCCAAGGCATCGCGATGGTGATCGAGCGGGTTTGAACTTCGCCTGTCACCTTCCGATGCGACTGGCGGGTCACGCCATGCGTTGAATAGCTGAATCGCTGCCGCCTGAATTCATTGACCGATCGGTCGGCGAATGGTAGAGTGCGGGCCAAGGAGCCAGTGATGTACACCACCGAATTGCAGAAGTCGGCCAAGCCGGCGGTTCAGCATATCGAGGACCCGGAAAAGCTCGCCGCCTTCGAGGCGCGCGTGGCGGCGGACGAGTTCATCGAGCCCAAGGACTGGATGCCCGAGGCCTATCGGCGCACGCTCACGCGGCAGATTTCGCAGCATGCGCATAGCGAGATCGTTGGTATGCTGCCGGAGGGCAACTGGATCACGCGCGCGCCGTCGCTCCGGCGCAAGGCCATTCTGCTCGCCAAGGTTCAGGACGAGGCGGGGCACGGCCTCTATCTCTATTCGGCGGCCGAGACGCTCGGCACCAGCCGCGAGGAGATGATAGAGGCGCTGCATTCGGGCAAGGCCAAGTACAGCACCATCTTCAACTATCCGACGCTCACCTGGGCGGATATCGGCGCGATCGGCTGGCTGGTCGACGGCGCGGCGATCATGAACCAGGTGCCGCTGCAGCGCACCAGCTACGGTCCCTATGCCCGCGCCATGGTCCGCGTCTGCAAGGAGGAGAGCTTCCACCAGCGCCAGGGCTACGAGATCATGATGCACCTCGCCGCCGGCACACAAGAGCAGCGGCACATGGCGCAGGATGCGCTCAATCGCTGGTGGTGGCCGTCGCTGATGATGTTCGGCCCGCCCGACGCCGACAGCCCCAACACCGCCCAGTCGATGCGCTGGCGGATCAAGCGCGACACCAACGACGAGCTTCGCCAGAAATTCGTCGACATCACCAAACCGCAGGCCGACGCGATCGGCCTCAAGGTGCCGGACGCGGACCTCAAGTGGAACGAGGCGAAGGGCGGCTACGATTTCGGCGAGATCGACTGGGAGGAATTCTACGCCGTGGTGAAGGGCGAGGGCCCTGTCGCCAAGGAGCGTATGAAGGCGCGCCGCGACGCCTGGGAAACAAACGCCTGGGTCCGCGAGGCCGCGGCCACCTATGCCGAGAAGCGGGCGAAGAGGAAGGCGGCGTGATGGTGTTCGTGAAATCCTCCCCGGAACGGGGAGGGGGATCAGCTGAAAGCGGGTGGAGGGGGCCCTCCACCCGTACCGTGGGCCTCCGGGGCCCCTCCACCACCCGCCTGCGGCGGCCGGTTCCCCTCCCCGTTCCGGGGAGGATTTGATGAAGGATTGGCCCCTCTGGGAAGTATTCGTCCGCTCGAAGGGCGGGCTTTCCCACCGCCACGTCGGTAGCGTCCACGCGCCCGACGCGGAGATCGCCGTCCGCCACGCCCGCGACACCTATACCCGGAGGATGGAAGGCGTGAGCCTGTGGGTCGTCCCCTCCGCCCAGATCACCGCCTCCGACCCGGCCGAGGACGGCCCGATGTTCGAGCCCGCCGAGGACAAGATCTACCGCCACCCGACCTTCTACAACATCCCGGACGACGTGAAGCACATATGATGGCCTCCCTCCCTCCGATCGACGTGCCAAAGGGCGCGACGGGCGCGGGCGCGTTCGATCCGCGGGCGGAGGTTCGCGACCGGCCGCTCGTCGACTATCTCCTCCGCCTCGGCGACGACAGCCTGATCCTCGGCCAGCGCCTCGGCGAATGGTGTGGTCATGCGCCGTCGGTCGAGGTCGACCTCAGCCTTGCCAACATCGCGCTCGACCTCATCGGCCAGGCGACGCACTTCCTGAACCACGCCGGCGAAGTCGAAGGGCGGGACCGCGACGGCGACCGGCTCGCCTTCCATCGCGACGTGCTCGATTACCGCAACTGCCTGCTCGTCGAGCAGCCCAACGGCGATTTCGCCCAGACGATGGCGCGGCAGTTCCTCTTCTCGACCTGGCAGAAGCTGCTGTTCGAGCGCCTCACGACCTCGAACGACGAAACCATCGCCGCCGTCGCCGCCAAGGCGGTGAAGGAAGTCGCCTATCACGAGGAGCTGGCGGCCGAGTGGGTCATCCGCCTCGGCGACGGCACCGAGGAGAGCCGGCAACGGATGGTCGACGGCCTCGGCTGGAATTGGCGCTTCGTTCCCGAACTGTTCGAGATGGATGAAGTCGCGCGCGCGATCGCGGAGCGCGGCATCGGCGCCGATGTCACCGCCTTCCGCGACGACTACGATAACAAGATCCGCGCGGTTCTCGACGAGGCCGGCCTGGATGCTCCCAAGGACCAGCGCCCTATCCTCGGCGGCCGCGACGGCCATCACAGCGAGCATCTCGGTCATTTGCTGGCCGCGATGCAGCACATCCCGCGCTCCTATCCGGAGGCGACATGGTGATGGGTGTTATGAGAACTGATGAAGTCCATTCGTCCCGAGCGAAGTCGAGGGGCGCTTCTCAGACTCCGTGCCAGCGCCCCTCGACTTCGCTCGGGACGAACGAAATCTGGCGGGTGCTCGAAAGCGTGCCCGATCCCGAAATCCCCGTCCTCTCTATCGTCGACCTCGGCATAGTCCGCGAGGTGACGCCGGAGCGGGTGGCGATCACGCCGACCTATACGGGCTGCCCCGCCACCATCGCCATCCAGGCGGACGTCCGCGCCGCGCTCGACAAGGCCGGCTTCGGCCACGTCCGTATCGACACTGTCCTTTCGCCGCCCTGGACCACCGACTGGATCAGCGAGGAGGGGAGGGCGAAGCTCCACGCCTACGGCATCGCCCCGCCCCAGCCCGCCTGGATACGTGAGGTCGCCTGTCCGCAATGCGGTTCGACCGACACCGAAGAGCTCAGCCGTTTCGGCTCGACGCCCTGCAAGGCGCAATGGCGCTGCCGCTCCTGTCTGGAGCCGTTCGACCTCTTCAAATGTCATTGACGCCCCCTCTCTCGTCACCCCGGCGAAGGCCGGGTTCCAGACGGTGGCACGGCGTCGCGCGCCGCCTGGATGCCGGCCTGCGCCGGCATGACGGGGCAGAGCGCGATCAGGGATCTTGGGAATGTCGATCGACTTCCACACGCTAAAAGTCGCCGAGGTCGTGCCCGAGACCGCCGAGGCCATGTCGATCCGCTTCGACGTGCCCGAGGCGCTGAAGGAGGTGTTCCGCTTCAAGCCCGGCCAGCACCTCACCCTCAAATGCGACATCGGCGGCGAGGAAGTGCGGCGCAACTATTCGCTGTGCGTCGCGCCGGAGGACGACCAGCTCAAGGTCACGGTGAAGCGCATCGCGGGCGGCCTCTTCTCCAATTGGGCCAACGACAATCTGAAACCCGGCGACGCGATCGAGGTGATGGCGCCGCACGGCAGCTTCACCTGGGATTTCGATCCGGCGCACGCGAACCATTATGTCGGCTTCGCGGGCGGCTCCGGCATCACCCCCGTTATCTCGCTCATCAAGACCGCGCTGACGACCGAGCCGGAAAGCCGCTTCACCCTCTTCTACGGCAATCGGGACAGCCAATCCGTGATCTTCCTGGAGGAATTGGCGCGGCTCAAGAACCGCTTCATGGGGCGGCTCGAAGTTTATCATTTCCTCGCCGAAGAGGCCGAGGATATCGACCTCTTCAACGGCATGCTCGACCGCGCAAAATGTGAGGAAATCCTCACGCATCTGATCGAGCCCGAGGACGTCGCCGGCTTCTTCGTCTGCGGCCCCGGCCCGATGATGGACGCGGCCGAGGAAGCATTGCTGGAGCGCGGCGTCGACAAGCACAAGATACACATCGAGCGCTTCACGGCGGATCGCCCGTCCGCCGCCGTCGAGGCCCAGATGCACGCCCTCCAGGACCAGGCGCGGGGCCTCACCATGCAGGTCACCCTCGACGGCCGGAAGCGCCGGGTGGCGTTCGACGCCGAGGCCGGCAACATCCTCGACAGCGCCCGCGCCGCGGGTCTCCCGGCGCCTTATGCCTGCAAGGCCGGCGTCTGCGCCACCTGCCGCGCCCGCGTCATCTCCGGCGAGGTCGAGATGGCCGCCCGCTACGGCCTTTCCGACGAAGAAGTGGCGGCGGGCTACGTCCTCACCTGCCAGTCGGTGCCCAAGGGCCCTGGGGTGGAATTGGATTACGACGCCTAGCTTCCCCTAGGGGGTTGAGGGGAGGGAGTG
>NZ_DATCYB010000070.1:0-6681 GCF_036570505.1 Allosphingosinicella sp.
ACCGCGCTCGAGGAAGCGCGCCGCCGCGAGGATCGTCAGGCGCAGGAAGCGACCGAGGACGAAAAGCGCCGCGCGGAAGAGAATCGCAAGGCCGAGGAAGAGCGACAGAAGGCTGAGGAAGAAGCGCGCAAGGCCGCCGAAAAGGCTGCCACCGCCAAGCCGCGCGCCGAGCCCGATCTGTCGGCGCCTGAACCGGCCGCCGCCGAGGAGGAAGAGCGGCGTGGCGCGCATGGCCGTCCCAAGCATGCTCCTGCGGCCAAGAAGCCCGAACCGGCCCGGCCGGCTCGCAGCGGCCGCGACGATCGACGCCAGTCCGGCAAGCTCACGGTTACCCGCGCCCTCACCGACGGCGACGGCGGCGCCCGTGCGCGTTCGATGGCCGCGCTCAAGCGCGCGCGCGAAAAGGAAAGACGCCACCATCAGCAAGCCGGCCCGGCAGCCAAGCAATATCGCGACGTCGCGGTGCCGGAAGCGATCACGGTCCAGGAACTCGCCAAGCGCATGGGTGAGCGCGGCGCCGACCTGGTCAAATCCTTGTTCAAGCTCGGCATGCCCGTAACCGTCACGGAAGCGATCGATCAGGACACCGCCGAATTGCTGGTCGAGGAATTCGGCCACCGCATCAATCGCGTCTCCGAAGCCGACGTCGAAATCGGCATCACCGGCGATGAGGATGCGCCGGAGACGCTCAAGGCCCGTCCGCCGGTCGTCACCATCATGGGCCATGTCGACCACGGCAAGACCTCGCTGCTCGACGCCATCCGCGGCGCCGACGTGGTCGCGGGCGAGGCCGGCGGCATCACCCAGCATATCGGCGCCTATCAGGTGAGCCTGCCTGACAATTCGAAGATCACCTTCCTCGACACGCCGGGCCACGAGGCCTTCACCGAGATGCGCGCGCGCGGCGCCAACGTCACCGACATCGTCATCCTGGTCGTCGCGGCCGACGATGGCCTGAAGCCCCAGACGGTGGAGGCGATCAACCACACCAAGGCGGCCGGCGTGCCGATGATCGTGGCGATCAACAAGATCGACAAGCCCGGTGCCAACGCGCAGAAGGTCCGCGAGGAGCTGCTGCAGCACGAGATCGTCGTTGAGGCGATGTCCGGTGATGTCCAGGATGTCGAAGTCTCGGCGCTCAAGAAGACCAATCTCGACAAGCTGCTGGAAGCGATCGCGCTCCAGGCGGAGCTGCTTGAGCTCAAGGCCAATCCCGACCGCACCGCCGAAGGCACGGTCGTCGAGGCCAAGCTCGACAAGGGCCGCGGCCCGCTTGCAACGGTGCTCGTCCAGCGCGGCACCTTGAAGGTCGGCGACATCTTCGTCGTCGGCGCGATCAGCGGCAAGGTTCGCGCGATGATCGACGACAAGGGCCGCCAGGTGAAAGAGGCTGGTCCCTCGGTGCCGGTCGAGGTCCTCGGCCTCTCCGGCGTTCCGTCGGCCGGCGACATCTTCACGGTGGTGGAGAATGACGCGCGGGCGCGCGAAGTCGCGGCCTATCGTCAGAGCGTCCTCGACAAGAAGCGGACGGCCACCGCGCCGGTCAACCTCGAGAATATGTTCGCCGCCAAGGGCGACCAGCCGGTGGAATTCCCGCTTGTCGTCAAGGCCGACGTGCAAGGCTCGGTCGAGGCGATCGTCAATGCCGTCAACCGTATCTCGAACGAGGACATCAAGGTCCGCGTTCTCCATTCGGGCGTCGGTGGCATCACCGAGAGCGACGTGACGCTGGCGGGTGCCTCGGGCGCGCCGATCATCGGCTTCAACGTCCGTCCTAACGCCAAGGCGCGCGAGATTGCCGAGCGCAGCGGCGTTGAGCTTCAATATTACGATGTCATCTACCACCTCACCGACGCGGTGAAGGCGGCGATGGCGGGCGAGCTTGGACCGCTGATGATCGAGAATGTCGTCGGCCGCGCCGAAATCCGCGAGGTGTTCTCGGCCGGCAAGCACGGCAAGGCGGCCGGGTTGCTGGTGACCGAGGGCGTGCTCCGCAAGGCGTTGAAGGCGCGCATCACGCGCGAGGATGTCATCATCTATCAGGGCGAGATCGCGTCGCTGCGCCGGTTCAAGGACGACGTCGCCGAGGTTCGGGCCGGGCTCGAATGCGGCGTGACCTTCACCCAGAACTTCACCGACATCAAGCCGGGCGATTTCCTCGAAACGTTCGAAGTCGAGGAACGCGAGCGGACCTTGTAGCGTCACCCAGCGAAGGCTGGGGTCCCAGCGAGCAGGTTCGTGGCTGTTCGCCTTGGGATGCCAGCCTACGCTGGCATGACGGAGTGGCAATGAGAAACAACGAAAGCCCCGAAGGCCGCTCCGTGCGCCTGCTTCGCGTCGGCGAGCAGGTGCGCCATGCCTTGAGCGAAATCCTGATGCGGGGGGACGTGCATGATGAGGTGTTGGCCAGCCATTTCGTGTCGGTCACCGAGGTGCGCATGTCGCCGGACCTGCGCCACGCCACGGTGTTCGTGAAGCCGCTGCTCGGCGCGGACGAGGCGGAGGTGATCGCGGCGCTGAAGCGCAACGTCCGTTATCTGCGCGGCGAGGTCTCGAAGCGCGTGAACACCAAATATGCGGCGATGCTGAAATTCCTCCCCGACGAGAGCTTCGATGAGGGCACCCACATCGACCGGCTGCTGCGCGACCCGAAGGTCGCTCGCGATCTCGCGGGAGATGAAGAGGAGTGAGGCTCGGTGAGCCGATGGCCGACGGTGAGCTGTGGCTCGACCCGTTGCACGAAACCCATCGCGATGCGCTGGGGGCGGCCTGCGCCAGAGATACGAGTATATGGCAAATCTACTCGGTCTCTTACGGACCTGAGCAGTTCGCCCAGAACTTCAATGCTCTCCTCTCACGACAAGGCTGGCGGCCGTTCGCTATGTTCGAGCGGGATGAGCTTGTCGGGATGAGCGCCTATATCGCGATCGACGAGGGTCGTGGCGTCCTTGAGATCGGGAATACCTACATTGTGTCGGAGAAGCGCGGCACCGGCTTTAACCGAATGGTCAAGCAGCTCATGATTGATCGAGCATTCTCTTGCGGCTTTCGCAGAATCGAGTTTCGCGTCGATGCCCGCAATCGGCGTTCCCAGGCGGCGATGGCGAAGCTCGGCGGAGTTCGCGAAGGCGTGATCCGCGCCGAGCGTATTACCTGGACCGGCCATGTGCGCGACACGGTGCTGTTCTCCATCCTGGCGAGCGAATGGCCCTCCACGGCTGGCTGATCATCGACAAGCCGGTGGGGCCGGGGTCGACGCAAGTGGTGTCGGCCGTGAAGCGGGCGCTGCGCGACGGCGGCTATCCCAAGGTGAAGGTCGGCCACGGCGGGACGCTCGACCCGCTGGCGAGCGGCGTGCTGCCGGTGGCGCTGGGGGAGGCGACGAAGCTGTGCGGCCGGATGCTCGACAGCGACAAGGTCTATGAGTTCACAATTGGCTTCGGTGTGGAGACGAGCACGCTGGATGCGGAAGGGGAGGCGGTCGCGACCTCCGACGTTCGGCCTACATTGGCTGAGGTGGAGGCGCTGCTGACGCGCTTCACGGGCGAAATCGAGCAGGTGCCGCCGGCTTACTCGGCGCTGATGGTGGAAGGGAAACGAGCCTACGACCGCGCGAGGGCAGGCGAAGACGTGGAGATGAAGACGCGGCGGGTGACCGTGTATGAACTCTTACTCCGTCATCCCCGCTTTCGCGGGGATGACGAGGTGCACGAGATCACCCTCATCGCCCGGGTCTCCAAAGGCACCTACATCCGTTCCTTGGCACGGGACATCGCCCGAGTCCTCGGCACCGTCGGTTCCGTCACCCTATTGAGGCGAACGAAGGCGGGACCCTTCATCCTATCCCAGGCGATTTCGCTGGACAAACTGGGCGAACTCGCTAAGGCCCGCGCACTTGAACAGGCACTCTTGCCATTGACGGCGGGGCTGGACGACATCCCGGCTCTCCCCGTCACCCCCGATCAGGCAAGGCTGCTCCGCCAGGGGCAGAAAGCGATCGGGATAGCCGCACAGCCAGGGCTCTACCTAGCGACCGACCAGTCTGTTCCGGTTGCGCTTGTGGAGCTTTCCGAAGGTGAGTTTCGGTCAGAGTTGAAGGTGGTGCGCGGCTTCAACCTCTAGTACGAAAGGAATGGACGATGTCGGTTACTGCGACACGCAAGCAAGAAATCATCAAGGACAACGCCCGGGGTGGCACCGATACCGGTTCCCCGGAGGTCCAGGTCGCGATCCTCACGGAGCGCATCGCGAACCTGACAGAGCACTTCAAGACCCACGCGAAGGACAACCATTCGCGGCGCGGCCTCTTGATGATGGTCAACAAGCGCCGCTCGCTTCTCGATTATCTCCGCAAGGAAGACGAAGCGCGCTATCTCGATCTTATCGCGAAGCTCGGTCTTCGCAAATAAACGTCGGAGCGGCCCCACCGGGGCCGCTTCGCATATCGGGCCTTCGCAATTCGGCGGCGCCCGATTGGGTCATATGGGCCCAAACTCACCGGGCAGAGGCTCGGTTTATAGGCCGCCCGCCGCATAGGGCCGCGGGCGAGAAGGAAAAACAGATGTTCAACATGAAAAAGGTAGAAATCGAGTGGGGCGGAAAGACCCTGACGCTCGAAACCGGCCGCGTCGCCCGTCAGGCCGACGGCGCCGTATTGGCAACCTTGGGCGAAACCGTCGTCCTTTGCGCCGTCACCGCGGCCAAGAATGTGAAGCCGGGGCAGGATTTCTTCCCGCTGACCGTTCACTATCAGGAAAAATTCTCGGCCGCCGGACGCATTCCGGGCGGCTTCTTCAAGCGCGAGCGCGGCGCCACCGAAAAGGAAACGCTGACCAGCCGCCTTATCGACCGGCCGATCCGGCCGCTGTTCCCCGAGGGGTTCTATAACGAGGTTCTGGTGATCGCTCAGGTGCTCTCCTACGACGGGGAGAACGAGCCGGATGTCGTCGCGATGGTGGCGGCGTCGGCCGCGCTGACGCTTTCGGGGATTCCGTTCATGGGGCCGATCGCCGGCGCGCGCGTCGGCTATATCGACGGCGAGTATATCCTCAACCCGACCCAGGAGCAGATCAAGGAAGGCGAGCTCGACCTCGTCGCCGCCGGCACCTACGACGCCGTGCTGATGGTGGAATCGGAGGCCAAGGAGCTTTCCGAGGACGTCATGCTGGGCGCCGTCATGTTCGCCCACAAGGAAGGCCGGAAGGTCATCGAGGCGATCATCAAGCTCGCCGAGCAGGCCGCCAAGGAGCCCTGGGAGCTGGCCGAGGCCACCGACACGTCGGCCGTCAAGCAGCAACTCCGCGATCTCATCGGCAACGACATCGCCGAGGCCTATCGCACCACCAGCAAGTCGGAGCGCTCGGCCCTGCTCAACGCCGCCCGCGACAAGGCGAAGGAAGCGTTCGCCGAAGCAGAGCCGCAGGCCCAGATGGCCGCCAGCAAGCTGGTCAAGAAGCTGGAGGCGGAGATCGTCCGCGGCGCCATCCTCAAGGACGGCCGCCGCATCGACGGCCGCGACACCAGGACGGTCCGTCCGATCGAGGCGATGGTCGGCTTCCTGCCGCGCACCCACGGCTCCGCCTTGTTCACCCGGGGAGAGACGCAGGCCATCTGCACCACGACCTTGGGCACCAAGGACAGCGAGCAGATGATCGACGGGCTGGAGGGCCTTTCCTACCAGCGCTTCATGCTGCACTATAACTTCCCGCCTTATTCGGTCGGCGAAGTGGGCCGCTTCGGCGCCCCGTCGCGGCGCGAGACCGGCCACGGCAAGCTCGCCTGGCGCGCGCTACGCCCGATGCTGCCGACGCCGGAGGAGTTTCCCTACACGATCCGCGTCCTTTCCGACATCACCGAGTCCAACGGCTCCTCGTCGATGGCGACGGTGTGCGGCGGCAGCCTCGCGATGATGGACGCGGGCGTTCCGCTGAAGCGTCCGGTCTCGGGCATCGCCATGGGCCTCATCCTGGAAGGGAAGGACTTCGCGGTCCTCTCCGACATCCTGGGCGACGAGGATCACCTCGGCGACATGGACTTCAAGGTGGCCGGCACGTCCGAAGGCATCACCAGCCTTCAGATGGACATCAAGATCGCCGGCATCACCGAGGAGATCATGAAGGTCGCCCTGCACCAGGCCAATGAGGGCCGGGCGCATATCCTGGGCGAGATGGCCAAGGCGCTCGACCACACGCGCGGCGAGCTTTCGGCCCACGCGCCGCGTATCGAGACGATGCAGATCGACAAGTCGAAGATCCGCGAAGTCATCGGCACCGGCGGCAAGGTCATCCGCGAGATCGTCGCCGAGACCGGCGCCAAGGTCGACATCGACGACGAGGGTGTGATCAAGATCAGCTCGTCCGACGTCAAGCAGATCGAGGCCGCCCGCGCCTGGATCCAGGGCATCGTCGAGGAGCCGGAGGTCGGCAAGATCTACAACGGCAAGGTCGTGAACCTGGTCGATTTCGGCGCTTTCGTGAACTTCATGGGCGGCAAGGACGGCCTCGTCCACGTCTCGGAGATCAAGAACGAGCGTGTGGAAAAGGTCAGCGACGTCCTCTCCGAAGGCCAGGAAGTGAAGGTCAAGGTTCTCGAGGTCGACCAGCGCGGCAAGGTCCGCCTGTCGATGCGCGTCGTCGACCAGGAAACCGGCGCCGAGCTGGAGGACACCCGTCCTCCGCGCGA
>NZ_DATCYB010000071.1:0-2422 GCF_036570505.1 Allosphingosinicella sp.
CTCACACAGCAACAGGATTATAGCGGCGGCGCGCTTCACGACCTGTTCGAGGGCCTCGCCGCGACGCTCTGGCGCAAGCGGGACTTTTACCGCGCCTTCAACAAGAAGCTGTTCGAGACGGCACCGGTCGATCGGCTCGCCCTGTTCGAGCGCCTCAACAGCCTCGATCCGGGTGCGATGGCCCGATTCCACGGCGGCCAGTCGACCCTGCTCGATCGCCGGCAGATCTCCCGCCTCTGATCAGGGCCGCGCGACCAGCGCCTCCAGCGCATCGGCGATCCGCTTGCGCTCGCGAAGGCCGCGCCACAGCATCAGGCTGGCGAGCGCGGCGAGGCCGACCAGCGCCAGCAGCGCATAGGTGATCGCCTCCAACCACCGCGCCGCTTCGCCAGCGGCGGGGGCCGGCGAAGCGCCGGAAGCCCTCGGCGCGCCCTGCCCGCCGGTCTCCTCCGCGGATTCCATCTTTGGCGCCGCCGCCTCGGGCTCAGCCTCCGGCAGCGGCGGCGGCTTGGCTATCCGAGGTTGAGTCTCCAGCCCCATCCGGGTTTCGATGCTGCCCGAGGGGATGGCGGCGATGGAGCCGATGAGGGAGAGCGTCACCATCCCGGAGAGCACCAGCATCACGACGCGCGCGATCCAGTCAAGCGGGTCGCTTGTCATTCGATCGCGCCGATGTCGTCGCGGATCACGGGCATGGCGTCCCTATAGCAAGACGGGCGAGCGGCTTCCATTCGCCGCGCCGCTGTGCTTAAGACCGCCGCGAATTGCCCAAGCTCAAGGATTCCCTCCTCCCATGAACATCCACGAATATCAGGCCAAGGAATTGCTCTCGAAATTCGGAGTCGCGGTTCCGGCGGGGATCGCCGCGATGAGCGTCGAGGAAGCGGTCGCCGCCACCGGCAAGCTCCCCGGTCCGCTCTATGTCGTCAAGGCGCAGATCCACGCCGGCGGGCGCGGCAAGGGCAAGTTCAAGGAGTTGGGGCCGGACGCCAAGGGCGGCGTGCGCCTCGCCCGGTCGGAAGACGAAGTCCGGGCGGCCGCGTCGGACATGCTCGGCAACACGCTGGTGACGATCCAGACCGGGCCGGAAGGCAAGGAGGTGAGCCGCCTCTACGTCACCGACGGCGTCGACATCGCCAAGGAATTCTACCTCGCCCTGCTCGTCGATCGCACCACGGGACGGATCGCGATCGTCGCGTCGACCGAGGGTGGGATGGACATCGAGGAAGTCGCGCATTCGACGCCGGAGAAGATCCACACCATCACGATCGACCCGGCCACCGGCCTGATGCCGCATCACGGCCGCTCGGTCGCCGCCGCGCTGGAGCTGACCGGCGACCTCGCCAAGCAGGCGCAGAAGATGCTCGCCAAGCTCTACGATGCCTTCCTCGGCACCGACGCGAGCCAGATCGAAATCAACCCGCTCGCCGTGACCGACGACGGCAAGCTGCTGGTGCTCGACGCCAAGGTCGGCTTCGATTCCAACGCCATGTTCCGCCACCCGGACCTCGAGGCGCTGCGCGACGAGAGCGAGGAGGATCCGATGGAGCTCGAAGCCTCCCGGCACGACCTCGCCTACATCAAGCTCGACGGCAATATCGGCTGCATGGTGAACGGCGCCGGCCTCGCCATGGCGACGATGGACATCATCAAGCTGAACGGCGCCTTCCCGGCCAACTTCCTCGACGTCGGCGGCGGTGCCAACAAGGAGAAGGTGACGGCGGCGTTCAAGATCATCCTCTCCGACCCCGCGGTGCACGGCATCCTCGTCAACATCTTCGGCGGCATCATGCGCTGCGACATCATCGCCGAGGGGATCGTCGAGGCGGCGCGGGAGGTGCACCTCTCCGTGCCGCTGGTCGTCCGCCTCGAAGGCACCAATGTCGAGGAAGGAAAAGCCATCCTCGCCGAAAGCGGCCTTCCCATCGTCCCGGCGAACGACTTGGGCGATGCCGCCAGGAAGATCGTCGAGCAGGTGAAGGAACTGGAGGCGGCGTAACACCGTCACCCCAGCGAAGACTGGGATCCATTGAGTCTCAGCATGGATGCCAGCCTGCGCTGGCATGAGGTGAAAGAGAAGGAACGAGCATGAAGCTGCTGGTCCCC
Organism: Allosphingosinicella sp.; assembly: GCF_036570505.1. Classification (GTDB taxonomy): domain Bacteria; phylum Pseudomonadota; class Alphaproteobacteria; order Sphingomonadales; family Sphingomonadaceae; genus Allosphingosinicella. Next base: position 2,107 of record NZ_DATCYB010000071.1, read on the forward strand.
GTGAAGCGGGTCATCGATTTCAACGTGAAGCCGCGGGTGAAGGCGGACGGGTCTGGGGTCGACCTGGCCAACGTCAAGATGAGCATGAACCCGTTCGACGAGATCGCGGTCGAGGAAGCGATCCGCCTGAAGGAAAAGGGCGTCGCGACCGAGATCGTGGTGGTCTCGATCGGCCCGGCCAAGGCGCAGGAGACGCTGCGCACCGCGCTGGCGATGGGCGCCGATCGGGCGATTTTGGTCGCGACCGACGCCGAGGTTGAGCCGCTGGGCGTCGCCAAGCTGTTGAAGGCCATCGCCGACGAGGAGCAGCCGGGGA
>NZ_DATCYB010000072.1:0-25402 GCF_036570505.1 Allosphingosinicella sp.
CTATTCGGCGGCCCGTCTCCGCGCAGCGGCGTCGAGCAACAGATCATGAACGAGACCGATGCCGAAGTCTCGGCCGCGCCCGGCGCCCGCTCGGTGGTCGGATCGCCCGACACGCTGGTGGTCGACAAGGGCACCACGACCCAGACCATCCTCGCCGTCCCCGAAGGCCCCGGCCAGGAAGCGACCGTCACGACGCCGCAATAGTATTTCCCCTCCCGCCCGCGGGAGGGCGTCGTTAAAACTTCACGCCCGCCGAAAACACCAGGCCGGCATCCACGTTGGGAAGCTCGGCCGGCAGGTCGGTGTCGACATATCGGACGCCGGCCTTGACCGGCCCCAGCGTCGCCTCGGCGCCCAGCGACCAGTTCCAATAGTCGCCGAACGCGCCGGCGCTCTGGCGGCCGCCGCCGGCGGTCAGCGTGAACGGCGTCAGCGGGATGCCGGCTTCGACCTCGCCGAACAGGTAGAGCAGATCCTCGCCGCCGAGCGCCGCGTGGTCCCACGCATATTTCGCCCCTGCCGTCGCCTGCACCGGCCCCAGCTGCTGCGAAACCGAGGCGTAAGGTTCGAAATAGTCGGTCTCCCCTTCCCCGTCCGGGAAATAATAATAGAGGACACCCGCATCGACCGAGGTGCCGAGGCCGAGATTGGTGCCGTAGCCGGCATAGACGTCCAGCTCGACGTCACCGATATCACCGGTCGTCACATCGTCGATCCCGCCGAGCGTCGACCCCCAGACGCCCGCATAGAGGCCGCTGTCGCCCTGCACGGTGACGCTCGCTTGCAGCGCCGGATCCTCGTCGGAACGCGAAATCCCGCGATAGCGATAATCGGATACCGCCTTCGCCTCGCCGTAGAGGGTAATGCCACCGTCCGGCAGCTGCGCCGCCGCCGGCGTGGCGAGCAGCGAAAGAGGGATAAACGGCAGTGCGAAAACGGCTTTCATGGGGAAATACTCTTTTGAAACACGGATTGAGGCCGCAGCCTTACCTTCGAGGCGCGGCAGCGACCACAGACATTAGTCCTTCTTTAGCGGCCACGCGGTAGAAACGCGGGCCATGACGCATCAGTCCGCCCCGTTGTCGCCGATCCTTGCCGATGCCGGTCGCCAGATCGCGCAGCTTCGCCAGGTGCGGCACCTGGTCGGGCAGATCGCCGGCCGTTCCGCCGTCGCGGGAGATTCGGCGCTCGACGAGAACGCCCGGGTCGCCGTCGCCTATGACGATGCCATGCCAATCGTCCGGCGCCGCTTCGACGCGCTTGCCGCCGAGACCGCGGCCTGGGCCGCCGCCGGCGTCGCCGCCCTGATCGCTGCCGGTCGCGACGGCGAACCGCCCAAGGCGGCAGCGGCTATGCTCGCTGACGAACTCGACCGGGCGCTAGCCCGTCTTGCCGTCCTGCTCCGCGTCTAGTTTCGGCTGGACCGCTGACGCGGGCCATTCCTTCACGCGGATATCGCGCTGCGGGAAGGGCAGCTCGATTCCGTTCTCCTTGAACAGCAACCACAGGCGGTTGAGGATTTCCGAACGAACGCTGCCGACCCCCGCCTCGGGATCCTTGATCCAGATGCGGATCTCATGCTCCACCGACCTTTCGCCGAAGGCGGTGAGCCAGACGTTGGGCCTCGGGCTTTCCAGGACGCGCGAGGAGGCGGACGCGGCCTCCATCATGAGCCTCTGGGCCAGCTCGACATCGGCAGCGTAGCCGACGCCGACTGGGATGCTCATGCGAACGTCGCGCGTCGAATAGGACCAGTTGACGACCTCCTCGGTCATCAGGATCTCGTTCGGGATCAGATGCTCCTTGCCTTCGCGCGTGACGATCGAGACCGCGCGGACGCCGATCTTGTTGACCGACCCGAAGCTCTGGCCGACCGAGATCACGTCGCCCGGCTTGATCGAGCGGTCCATGAGCAGGATGATTCCGGCGAAAAGATTCCCGAACGTCTTCTGAAGCCCGAAGCCGACGGCAAGGCCGAGCCCGCCGGAAAACACCGCAAGCGCGGTGAGGTCGATCCCCACAAGGTCGATGCCGACGAAGAAGGCGATGACCAGCAGGCCGATGGCGACCAGCTTCTGGACGAGAAGCTGCTGGGTGGAATCGAGGCCGGATGCGCGCTTCACCGATTGCCCGACGAGGCGGTTCACCAGCTTCACGCCCGCGTAGAGCGCGAGGATGGTGATGCCGATCTGAAGCAGCGTCAGCAGCGAGAAACGCCGCTCGCCGATGCTGAAGCCGACCTGGTCGAAGATTTCGCTGACCGGCGTCAGGTCGCCGACGGCCTCGGTCAGCACCATCACGAAAGCGACGAGGGCGAGCGATGCCGCGATCCAGCGGGCGAGGTGGAGCCCTCGCGCGATCACGGTAATGAGCATCGCCACGGCGACCGCCAGCGCAAGGCCGACGATGAAGGCGGCGAAAATCGGCCAGGCATAGGCTTTGAGCAGGATCGCCAGGAGGACGGCGGCCGACAGGTTCCGGACAAGGCTGCACATTCGCCGGCCGATGGCTTCGTTTCGGCCGCCGGCATGCCGCTCCCACAAATTCGCTAGAGGCGGCCCCAGCCTTTGCCCTATCCACCAGGCGAGTGCCCAGAGGGCGATCGAAAGCACCAGCGCCGCCGCAGCGGCGGCAAGATCGGGGTCCGAGGGGACGACGATGCCGATATCGGCGGCGATGCGCCGAACCGCGTTCACGCCGTCGCTCCATAGGCGGCAAGGCCGCGGGCGAGATCGGCGATCAGGTCGTCCGGGTCCTCGAGGCCGATATGGAGCCGCACCATCGGGCCCTCATACTCGACACGCGTCGCGGTGCGCAGCTTCGCCGGATCGACCGGGAGCGCGAGGCTTTCGAACCCGCCCCAACTATAGCCGATGCCGAAATGCTCCAGCCCGTCGATCAACTTCGCGCGCGCGGCCTCGTCACCGCCCTTCAGGACGAAGGAGAAGAGGCCGGACGCACCCTTGAAGTCGCGCGCCCAATGCTCGTGGCCGGGACAATCGGGAAGCGCCGGGTGCAGCACCCGCGCCACTTGCGACTGCTCTGCCAGCCAGCGTGCGACTTTCAGGCCGCTTGCCTCATGCTGGCGGAGGCGGACGCCCATGGTCCTGAGGCCCCGCGCGGCGAGCCAGGCGTCGTCGGGGCTGACATGCTGGCCGAAGGCGCGGCTGGTCTGCTCCAGGACCTTCCAGTGCGCCTCGTTGGCGGTCACCGAGCCGAGCATCACGTCGGAATGACCGACCACATATTTGGTGCAGGAGAGGATGGTGAGATCCACGCCCGCAGCGATGGCCGGGAAAAGAAGTGGCGTCGCCCATGTATTGTCGAGCAGCGTGACGAGCCCGCGCTCCCTTGCCACCGCGCAGATTCCCGGCACATCCTGCACCTCGAGGGTGAGCGAACCAGGGCTTTCAAGAAAGGTGGCCCGCGTCTTCTCGCCGATCAGGTCGGCGATGCCGGCGCCGATCAGCGGGTCGTAGTAGCGCGTCGTCACCCCCTGCCGCGCCAGCACGCCGTCACAGAAGGCACGGGTCGGCGCGTAGGTGCTGTCGACCATCAGCAGCTCGTCCCCGGGCCGCAGCACAGTCATCAGCGCGATCGAGATGGCCGCCACCCCCGACGGGTAGAGCCGCGTCCCCGCCGCGCCCGGCTCCAGCGCCGTCAGCGCCTCGGCGAGCGCCCACTGGGTCGGCGTCCCCGTGCGCCCATAGTGAAGCGTGCCCACCCGCCCGGCGCCCGCCTCGCGCATGGCTTCGACATCGTTGAACAGAATGGTCGAGGCGCGCCATACCGGCGGATTGACGATGCCGGTTGTCCATTCCCTGCGTCGGCCGCCCTGTACCAGCCTGGTGTCGGGCTTCACGTCCTTTTCGCTCATGCCGATCCAACCGACTTGGGCGTAGCGGGATCGGCGCCCCATTCGGACCAGCTACCGTCGTAGAGCTTGACGTCGTTCTTGCCGAGCAAGTGCGCTCCGAACAGGAGAACGGCGGCCGTGACGCCCGACCCGCAAGTTGTCACCATCGGCTTGTCGAGCTCCACCCCGGCTTCATAGAAAGCGGCGCGGAGCTCGTCGCCGCACTTCCAGCTGTTGTCGGCGTTGAACAACTCGCCCTGCGGCACATTCTTCGCGCCCGGGATATGCCCCGGGATCACGCCCGGCCGCGGCTCCTCCTCTTCGCCCGCAAAGCGGGACGCGGGTCGCGCATCGACGATCTCATGGCTCGGCGAATGGACCAGCCCGCTCACGTAGGCTTTGTCGGCCACCGCCTCTTCTTCGACGAAGGCCGTGAAATGGCCGTGCCGTACCCGGACCTTGCCGCTCTCCAGCGGCCGTCCCTCCGCCTTCCATTTCTGAAGACCGCCATCCAGCAACGCGACATAATGCGCGCCGAACACCCGCAGCATCCACCAGGCCCGCGCGGAGCTGTGCAGCGGCGAATTGTCGTAGACGACGAAGCGATGGCCGTCTCCGAGCCCCAATGTCTGCATGCGGCTCGAGAACTTGTGCGCCGGTGGCAGCATGTGCGGCGCTGCGTTGGACGCATCGACGATCTCGTCCAGGTCCATGAACACCGCGCCCGGAATATGCTCTGCTTCATACTCCGCCCGCGCGTCGCGGCCGGCGCCCGGCAGGAAGATGGTCGCGTCGATCACCTTAAGGTCGGGCGCGCCCAGCTCCTCCGCCAGCCACTCGGTGGATACGAGACTTTCCATCTACACCTCCGAAACAACCAGCCGGCCATTCAGCTAGCCCATTTCGGGGGCGCCGTTCAATGTCAGCGGCTCTGGATGAACTCCCGGATATCGGCGCTGAGCTTCGCCCGGTCCTCATCGCGGACGTACATCATGTGACCCGAATCATAGTAATGGAACTGGATCTGGTCGGCGGGCATGCCGGTCCGGCTCAGCGAATATTCGGCGGCGAAGAAGGGCGTGGCAAAATCATAATAGCCCTGGCCGACGAAGATCCTGAGTTCATTATTCTCCCTCAGAGCCTGCCCGATATAGGGCGCGACGTTCAAATAGGCGTCGCTGTCCCGACCATCGCCAAGCCGCCAGTCCCAGGGGCCGACGCGGCCGATGGTCACGTAGCTGCGGTCTGTATGGTAATCGAGATTGCCCCGGACATGGGCGTTGATCGCGGCGGTATAGCCCGCGTCGATGCCGTAGAAGCTGGGGTCGTTGTCGGGCGTCTCGCCGGCATTGTCATAGTCGCGGCCGGTATAGCGGGAGTCGAGACGGCCGACGGTGAGGCCCCTGTCCCTCAAAAGCTCCTTGTAGAAGCGCGACGGCGCGACGCGGAGGTCCGCTTGCTCCAGGAACTCTTCCGACAGCCCCGTGAAGCGCGAAAGCTCGCGCCGCACCGTGGCCCGCTCCTCGGCGCCCAGATCGTTGCCCTTGAGCAGGGCCGCCGCATAAGGCCCGATCGCCCATTGCCGCGCTTCTTCTACGAACTGCTCGACCGAGGCCGCCTGCGCCTTGCCGTGAAAGAGCGCCGTCGCCGCCATCGAAGGCAGGTTCAGGACATGCGTCATCTCGTTCCCGGGCGTGTCGGCCCCAGCGCCGAAATCGAGCACCGTCGAGATGAGGATGACGCCGTTCAGGGCGACGTCGTTATAGGCGCCGGTTAGCTGATTGACGACCGCCGCCGAGCGGGTCGTGCCGTAACTTTCGCCGCCCAGATATTTGGGCGAGTTCCAGCGGCCATTGTCGTTGAGCCAGAGCCGGATGAACTCGGCGACCGATTCCGCGTCCTTGGTGACGCCCCAGAAATCCTTGGGGTCGGTCTCGCCGAGCGCGTGGCTGAAGCCGGTGCCGACCGGGTCTATGAAGACGATGTCCGTGACGTCGAGCAGGCTCTCGGGATTGTCGACGATGGGATAGGGCGGTGCGCCGTCGTCGGTGCCGTCGGAGGGGATCGCCACCCGCTTCGGACCGAAGGCGCCCATGTGTAGCCACACTGAGCCCGAGCCCGGCCCGCCGTTGAAGAGGAAGGTGATCGGACGATCGGGATCGCGCGGCTCCTTCACGTAGGAGACGGAGAAGATGCTCGCGCGGGGAGTCCCGTCGTCGGCCTTCAGGTAGGTCTCGCCGGCCGTCGCCGTGTAGGAGATCGTCTTGCCGCCGAACGTGCCCTTGTGCCGCGTCACCGACACCGTGGGCGGCGGAATCGGCTTGTCGGCCTCCTTCTTCTTCTCGGCCTTCGGTTTCTCGTCGGTCGCGTCCTGAGCGGGAGCGGGAGCGGCGAGGGCCATAAGGGCCAGGGCAAGGGCCATCGAGGCGGTACGGTGACTGAGACGCATGCGGTCCATTCTCTCCTGTTGCGGTGCGATCTATTGCATGCGTTCCGGCGCCGTAAAAGCCCGCCGCCTACCGTAGATTCCGCAAAATTTTGAACGTCGGTATCGAGGTTGACGGATTATTCACTAAAACCCGCCACTGATTGCCGCTGGAGCAACGAGAAGCACTGAATGTGCCTTTGGGGGAGGGCGCCCGAATCCATGTCGAGTCATGCTGAGGCGGGACGAATTCCAGCCGTGCCGGATGTCGGCTCGGATGAGCAGCGGCGCGTGGACGCGATCGTCGCCGAGGCCAAGCGCGGCATCTGGAAACCGCAATATCAGCCCGTGGGCGCCGCCCCTTTGCTCCCAATGTGCCCCATGCTTGTCGACAGGCGCCTGTCGGAAGAAATCCAATATGTTCAGCGGCTGCTCGAGATGATGGGCGATCAGCTTTCGGGCGATCCGGTTATCCTTCAGCGCCACTCTCGCACGGTGCAGGGTTTCGACCTTATGAGCCAGATACTCGGGCACATCGCCAAGGTCGTATCCGCGGAAGACAAGCACACCGCGATCGACGGCATCGGCATGCACGAGTTGAGAGCCCGTCTGAAGCGGCAGGCCCTGTAGCGTCAGCGAGAATGACAGGGCGCGCGGGAGCCTCTAGATAGCGCGCCATGACTATCACTCATCTCGGGACGACCAGCGCGCTTCCTCCTTCGCCGGAAGAAGCGACCCTGGATTACGTGCCCAATCCGCGACCTAGACGGCCCTATCTCGTCCGTTTCACCGCCCCCGAATTCACGTCGCTCTGCCCGGTCACCGGCCAGCCCGATTTCGCGCACCTCGTCATCGATTATGCGCCGGGCGACACGATCGTCGAATCCAAGTCGCTGAAGTTGTTCCTCAGTGCCTTCCGCAATCATGCGGGCTTCCATGAGGATGTGACGGTCGGCATCGCCGAGCGCCTGACGGCCGAAATGAAGCCGCTGTGGCTCCGCATCGGCGGCTATTGGTATCCGAGGGGCGGCATACCCATCGATGTCTTCTGGCAGTCCGGCGAGCCGCCTGCCGGCCTGTGGCTCCCGGACCAGGGCGTGCCTTCCTATCGCGGCCGTGGCTGAGCCTTGAAGGATTCCCCGCGCATCGTCGTGCTCGGCGCAGGCTCGGTCGGTTGCTTCATTGGCGGGGCGTGGCTGGCGGCGGGATGCAAGGTCGCGTTCGTCGGCCGGGAACGCGTCCGTCAAGAGATCTCCGATCACGGCCTCGGCCTCAGCGACCAGGACGGCTGGCACATCCGCCTCGCGCCCGACCTCATCGATTTCGCGACCAAGCCGGCGGCGCTGAAGAAGGCGGACATCATCCTCCTCACCGTGAAGAGCACGGGGACGCAGGCGGCGGCAAAGGAGATTGCCCGTCACGCGCGGCCGGGTGTCAGCGTCATCAGCTTCCAGAACGGCATCAGCAATGCCGAGACGCTGAAGCAGCTGCTTCCCAGGTTCCATATAATACAGGGGATGGTCCCCTATAATGTCGTCCGCACCGGCTCCGGCCGCTGGCATCGGGCCACCTGGGGCGACCTCACCGCCGCCGAGACGGATACCAGCCGCGCCCTCGCCGCGCGGATCGGCGATCGGCCCGGCAAGCTGCTGCTGGCGAAGGACATGGTGGCGGTCGCCTGGGGCAAGCTGCTGCTCAATCTCAATAATGCGATCAATGCGCTGTCGGGTCTCACTATCCTGGAGGAGCTCCACCAGCGCGACTACCGGCGGGTGATGGCGGCAGCGATGGTCGAAACGATGGAGCTTTTGAAGATCGCCGGCATCGAGCCGGTGGCGACCGGCCCTATTCCGCCCAGGCTGCTGCCCCACGCGATCGGCGCGCCCGATTTCATCTTCAGGAATTTCCTGCTCAGGGTCCAGAAAATCGACCCCCATGCGCGATCCTCCATGTCCGACGACCTCGCCGACGGCCGCGAGACCGAGGTGGACTATCTCAACGGCGAGGTGGTGAAGCTCGCCCGCTCGCTCGGCAAGGAGGCGCCGGTCAACCAACACATCGTCGATCTCGTCAAGCAAGCGGAGATGGGCATCAACCGCATCTGGACCGCCTCCGAGCTGCGCGCCCACATCCTCGAAGGTCACAAGGGCGCCCGCGGCTTCGGCTACTGAGCGGTAGTCGGCCTCACGCAGCCCCCACGGCGGCGCTTGCTCGGGCTGCCCGACGATAGAGCCACCAGGCTATCGTCGCAAACAGCAACGTGCCGCCGATAAGGGCGATCGGCCGGAAGGATTCGCCGACCAAAGCCAGCGGCGCATCGCTGCCGGTTCCGACTACCAGGCCGGCATAGGCGACGCCGAACAGGCTTTCGCCGACGATCATGCCGGTTGCCGTCAGCACGCCCATCCTCTTGGCGCGCTCCGGGTCGGCGGCGCGGCGCTCGACCGCGCGGTCGTAGAACCAGCCGATGACCGCGCCAACCACCACCGCCATCGTTGTTCCCATCGGCAGGTAGATTCCGATGCCGACGCCGAGCGGATGGAGCCGCGCCTTGCCGGTGCGGACGAGCAGCTCGTCGATGATGACGATGACGACTCCGAGCGCCGCGCCGATGCCGATCAGGCTCCAGTCGAGATCGCCGCCGAGCACGCCGCTCGCCAGCGCGGAGATCAGCGCCGCCTGGGGCGCCGGCAGGGCATTCGCCCCGGCCCCCGGCGCGCCCGCGAAGCCGTAGGCGGCGTTGAGCAGTTCAAGGACGGGCGGAATGACCATCGATCCGAACAACACGCCGAATATCAGCGCTACCTGCTGTCGCCACGGCGTCGCGCCGACCAGCTGACCGGTCTTGAGGTCCTGGAGATTGTCGTTGGAGATGGTGGCGACGCCGAACACGATGGCTGTCGTTATCAGCGCATAGGCGATGAGCGCTTCCTCAGACCCCTCGCCCAGGCCGGAGGCGAAGAGCAGGCCGAACAGCATCGAAGCGGCGAGGATGGCGAGGATGCCGACGCCTGAAATCGGGCTGTTCGACGCTCCGATAAGGCCGGCCATATAGCCGCAGACCGAGGCGATGAACGCGCCGACAAGCAGGATGAAGACAAGAGTCACCGCGACCAGCGGGACGGTTATGCCTGCCAACGGACCGCCGTCGATGAAGTCGATGAGCAGGAAGGTGATCGGGATCAGCGCGGCGCCGGAGACGAGCGCGACGATGCCGATGGGGATGTCGCGCTCCTTGAGCGGCAGCCCCTCGCCGCCAACGCGGCGGGCGCGGGAAGCCGCCATCGCGCTTCTGATCCCGGAAAGAATGGGACCGATGATGCGCAGCAAGGTCCATATCGCCGCGACGCCGATCACGCCCGCGCCGATGAAGCGCACCTGGTTGAGCCAGATATCGGTGGCGAAGGCCTCGGCTCCTCCCGTCGGCACGGCGAGCGCGGTCAGCCACGGCGTCGCGATGCCCCAGCCGATGACGAGGCCGGTAAACATGGCGAGCCCGACCGCGAGGCCGACCAGATGGCCGGCGCCGAGCAAGGCGAAGGAAAGCCCGCCGGCGATCCCCGTCGCCGAGGGACCGATACGGAAGAAATGGCTCGCCTCGGAGACGGCGAGCCGCATGTAGGTAAGCGCGTTGAAGGCTGCGGCGACCAGGGTGCTGGTCACGATCACGCGAAGTCCGGCGGAACTTTCCGCATCGCCGGCGCGAGAGCCCTCGCCGACCTTCAGCACCTCGGCGGCGGCGCGGCCTTCCGGGTAAGGAAGATCGGACTCCGCGACGAGCGCGCGGCGGAGCGGGATCGAGAACATCACGCCGAGAAGACCGCCGAGCGCCGTGACAAGCGCCGTGGTCCAGAAGGGAAAGCCCTGCCACCAGCCGACCATCACCAGCCCCGGCAGTACGAAGCAGATCGCCGCCAGGGTGCCCGCCGCCGAAGCGACCGTCTGGACGATGTTGTTTTCCAGGATGTTCGAGGAAGCGAAAAAGCGCAGCACCGCCATCGAGATCACGGCCGCCGGGATCGAGGTGGCGAAGGTGAGGCCGACCTTGAGGCCCAGATAGACGTTCGCCGCTGTGAACAGCAGGGTGATGAGCCCGCCCAGCGCCACCCCGCGCAACGTCAGTTCGGGGAGCGTCATCGCTCTGCCCGCAGCAGCCTTGCTCGCCATTTTATCTCCCCCTGAACAGTCCGCCGAGCAGGCCCCGCACGAGCGAGCGCGCTACCTTGTTCGCCACCTGGCGCTGGAGCGATTTTCCGACCTGCCGGACCATGGCCTCGCCGACGGACGGATTGGCGCGCCGCTCGCGCTCCAACCGGGCCTGCTGCCTCGCTTGTTCCACTCGTGCCCTTGCCTCGACTTTGGCGCGCTCGGCGGCCGCCTTCTCCTCGGCTTCCTTGGCTTCCGCCGCGGCAGCGGCCGCTGCCGCTTCTTCGCCTCGCGCTTTCAGTATCTCCTCGGCGCTCTCGCGATCGACCGCCTGGTCATATTTGCCCTCGACCGGCGAAATCGACCGGATGATCGCCCGTTCCTTGTCGGTCAACGGCCCCAGACGCGATCGCGGCGGTTTGACCAGGGTCCGCTGCACGGGCGAGGGCGCTCCATCTTCCTGCAGTACCGACACCAGCGCCTCGCCGACCTTGAGCTCGGTGATCGCCGTCTCGACATCGAGCTTCGGGTTGATCCGGAAGGTCTCCGCCGCCGCCTTGATCGCCCGCTGGTCGCGCGGCGTGTAGGCGCGCAAGGCGTGCTGGATACGGTTGCCGAGTTGCCCTGCGACCTCCTCGGGAATGTCGATCGGGTTCTGGGTCACGAAATAGACACCGACGCCCTTGGAACGGATCAGCCGTACCACCTGCTCGATCTTCTCCTGGAGCGCCTTGGGGGCGTCCTCGAACAGGAGGTGCGCCTCGTCGAAAAAGAAGACGAGCTTCGGCTTGGAAAGGTCGCCGACCTCCGGCAGCTCCTCGAACAGTTCCGAAAGCAGCCAGAGCAGGAAAGTCGCATAGAGCTTTGGGCTCGCCATCAGCTTGTCGGCGGCCAGAATGTTGACGTAGCCGCGCCCCTCCTCGTCAGCCTTCAGCAGGTCGGCGATGTCGAGCGCCGGCTCGCCGAAGAAACGGTCGCCGCCCTGGCTTTCGAGCTGGAGCAGCTGGCGCTGGATCGCGCCGACGCTGGCCTTGGTGACATTGCCGTAGCGGGCGGTGAGGTCGGCCGCGTTTTCGGCACAGTGGACCAGCAGCGCCTGCAGATCCTCGAGGTCGAGGAGGAGAAGTCCATCCTCGTCGGCGACGCGGAAAGCGATGTTCAGCACGCCCTCCTGCGTCTCGTTGAGGTTCATCAGCCGCGCGAGCAGCAGCGGACCCATCTCCGACACGGTGGTGCGAACCGGATGACCCTGCTCGCCGTAGAGATCCCAGAAGACGGCCGGATTGTCGGAATAGGCGTAACCCGTATAGCCGATCTCGGCGGCGCGCGCGGTCAGCGCCGCGTGCGCCTTGTGGGTTGGGGAGCCAGCCATGGCGATGCCCGCGAGGTCGCCCTTCACATCGGCCACGAACACAGGCACGCCTGCGGCCGAGAAGCTCTCGGCGAGGCCTTGCAACGTAACGGTTTTGCCGGTGCCGGTAGCCCCCGCGATGAGACCGTGACGATTGGCACGGCTCAGTATCAATCGCTGCGGATTACCTCCGCCGAGGCCGATGTAGATTCCCGTCGCGTCGTCCACTGCAAGCTCCCCTACCGAACCGGCCCGCCGCGACTATTCCCGAACAGGGTTTGCACGGCAAGCCGGTTGGAAGGGTCTAGCTCCGGACGAGATCGACGCCAACGTAGAGCGGCGGATTGTTGCCGCGGCGAACGAGCAGCAGCACCGATCCGCGATTTGTCCGCCGCGCCGCCTCCACGGCCGCCGCCGCCGCTTCCGGTGTCGGGGTGGCATTCTGGTTGATCGACAGGATGATGTCGCCGGGCCGCAGGCCCTCGGCCGCGGCATCGCTGGACGGATCCACCGCCGCGATCACGACGCCGCGGATGCTGGCGTCGTTGAGCTGGAGCTGCCGCGCGACGGCGGGGGTCAAGGTCTGCACGGTAACGCCCAGGCTCTCGCGCGCCTGGCGCTGGCTTTCCGTCTGCTGCTCTTCCGGCTCCGGCTGGATCTCGGCCTCCTCGCCGCCACCGCCCAGCTCGGCCAGCTCCTCTTCGGTCGGACGTTCGGCGATGATGAGGGTCACGGTCCGGCGCTGGCCGTTGCGGATGAGTTCGATGGGGATACGAGAGCCGACCGGCTGCTGCGCGACCAGATAGGACAGCGTCTGATCGGGCGTCACGGCCTCCCCGTCGACGGTAATGATGACATCGCCCTGCTCGATGCCGGCGCGGGCGGCCGGGCTGCCAGGCTGGACGCCCCGGATCAGTTCGCCGCGGTTGCGCGGAATGCCGAGCGAATCGGCGATGCCTTCGTCGAGCGGCTGCAGGCTCACGCCGATATAGCCGCGCACAGGCCGCTCGCCGCGCCGCAGCGCCTCGATCACCGGTCGGGCCTGCTCGGCCGGGATAGCGAAGCCGATGCCGACATTGCCGCCCGTCGGCGAGATAAGCGCGGTGTTGATGCCGATGACGTTGCCGTTGACGTCGAACATCGGGCCGCCCGAATTGCCCTGGTTGATGGAGGCGTCGGTCTGGATATAGCGATCGTAGGCACCGCTGCCGGTAATGCCGCGGTGCAGGGCGGAGACGATGCCTGCCGTGACGGTGCCGCCAAGGCCGAAGGGATTGCCGATCGCGACGACCCAGTCGCCCACCCGCGTCTGCGTTGAATCGCCGAAGCGGACGAAGGGCAGGTTCTGCGCGTCTATCTTGAGCAGAGCGAGATCGGAAGCGATGTCGCGCCCGACCAGTTCCGCCTCATATTCCTTGCGGTCGGCGAGGGTGACGGTGATCTCGTCCACGGTGGCGCCGTCGCGGGCCGGGGCGATCACGTGGTTGTTGGTGACGATATAGCCGTCGGCCGAGACGATGAAGCCGGACCCGAGCGATCCGCCACGCTGGGTGATGGTGTTGTCCTCCCCGGTCTCGGGAACACGCCCGCCGAAGCGGCGGAAGAATTCCTCGAAGCCGGGCGGGAAGGGTGACCGGCTGACCTCGATCGACTGCTTTGTCGAGATGTTGACCACCGCCGGCTGGAGCCGGGCGGCGAGGTCGGCAAAGCTCATCGGCGCTCCGGCCCGGGGGGCGGCGCGGGCGATGGCGGCGGGATCGTTCTGCGCCGTCTGCGCTCCAACGGGGCCCACGGTCAGCGTCGCAGCCGTTCCGCCCAGAAGCAATGCGGCGGTGATGCCATAGACGTAGCGCACGTTGTCACTCTCCTTGCAATTTCTGGCCCGGCCGGGCTGACCCGGACGGGTCGTTCAGTCGGACGTAAGCTATGGCCCGCGGCTGAACGGCCATTGAATGAGCAGCCCGCGGCCTGCCGATCATTCGCCGCCCGTAAACTCCTGCAGATACTCGTTGCTCGGCGAGAGGATGATGGAGGAACGACCCATGGCCTCGCCCGATCCATTGTTGACGAAAGTCGTCTCGTAGGACTGCATCGCCCGATAGAAATCGTAGAATTCGGGATCCTTGCCGAACGCCTCGGCATAAGTGGATGCCGCTTCCGCGTCGGCCTCGGCGCGAATGATCTGCGCCTGCTTCAGGCCCTGGGCGAGGATCGAGCGGGCCTCCTGTTGGCGCGCGGTCCGCATCCGCTCATAGGCGGATTCGAGCGGCGTGCCGTCGGGGAGGTCCGCCCGTTTGATGCGCACGTCGACGATCTCGGCGCCATATTGCCGCGCGACGCGGTTCAGCGCCTGCTGGATATTGTCCATCATCTGACCACGCTCGGGGCTCAAAAGGGCCGCGAACGGACGCTTGCCGAGTTCGTTGCGGAGCGCCGAGCCGAGGATCGGCCGCAGCGCGTCGCTGACCCGCTGCTCGGTGCCCGCCGCGATATACATGCGCAGCGGATCGACGATCCGGTAGCGGGCGAAGGCATCGACCTGGAGTCTCAGCTGATCGGTCGACAGCACCTGCTGCTGGTCCATCTCGACGGAGAGGATGCGCTTGTCGATCCAGACGATCTGCTCGACGAACGGGATCCGCGCCGCAAGGCCCGCGCCGGTCTGGCCGAACTCCTGCTCAGGCTTGAAGCGGTTGATGATGCGCTGCGGCTCGCCGAAGCGGACGACCACCGCCTGCTTGGTTTCCGGCACGATGGCGAAGGTCGAGCCGACGACGATCAAGAGCGCGATCGCGATGAAGGCGAGCGCGATGGGGTTGCGGCCCAGACGCTGGATCATTGGCTCGTCCCCTGCTGGGTGCGACGCTGGATTTCCGGCAGCGGCAGATAGGGCGTCACGCCGGGCGCCTCGATGATCGTCTTGTCCACGCGGGAGAGCACTTTTTCCATCGTTTCATAATACATGCGCCGCTGAGTCACTTCGGGCGCGAGGCGATATTCCTCATAGACCTTGTCGAAGGCGGCCGCCTCGCCCTGCGCCTTGGCGGTGAGCTGGAGGGCATAGGAGCGCGCATCGTTCAGATAACTCTGCGCCTGCTGCTGTGCCGCGGAGACCTCTTTGAAGGCGTCGTTGACCGCGGCCGGGGGGTCGGACTGCTTGATGGCGACGCCCTGGACATCGATCCCGGCGCGATAATCGTCGAGCAACTGTTGCATCACCTGGGCGACGCGCTGTTCGATGTCGCTGCGGCCGGAGCCGATGGCGTCGTCCAGCGATACGCCGGCCACCACCGCGCGCATCGCGCTTTCGGCGACTTCGCGGATGGTTTCCTCGGGATTGGCGATCTGGAACAGGTAGAGTTGCGGCTCCTTGATGTTCCAGCGCACCGAATAGGCCAGATCGATGATGTTCTGGTCGCCGGTGAGGATGAGATTCTCGCTGCTGGCATCGGTCGATCCGATGTCGATGGTCCGGATCTCCTCGACATCGACCTTCTGGACGCTGTCGATCGGCGCGGGGAACGTCAGGCCGATGCCGGGGCCCATCGTGCCCGCATAATTGCCGAAACGGGTGATGACGCCGCGCTCCTCGGGGCCGATCCGGTGGATGCTCGTGAACAGCAGCCAGAGAATGAGAAATATGCCGAGCCCGTAGAGCCAGTAAGGCTTGCCGTCGCCGGTCGGAAAGCGGCCGCCGCCGAAGCGTTCGCGGCTCTTCTTCAGGAAATCGTCGAGCGAGGTGACGTTTCCACTCGTGCCGGCTGGCCGGCGCTTGCGGGGTGGCTGTCCCCAGGGATTGCGCGGACCGCCGCCGTCACCGCCGGAGCCGCTGCCGCCACCGCTACCCCAAGGGCCCCCTTTGTTCTCGTTAAAGACGGCGCCAAGACGTGCGCCCCACCCGAAAAATCTGTTCATGAAGCCTTTATAGGAAGCTTGAAGCGGAAAAACAGTGGCATCCGGCGAGGATATGCCTATCCGCTCCAGGTCATGAGCGAAAGCACGGAAACCCTGATGGCGGCACTGGCGCGCGTGACCGTCCCGGGCGGCGCCGATCTGGTGAGCGAAGGCCGGACCCAGGCGCCGCGGATAAAGGACGGCATTGCCAGCATCGTCCTCGACGTCACCGGCCTCACCGCCGAGGTCCGCGCCACGTTGGAACGGCAGATCCGTGCCGCGATCGTCGGCGTGCCCGACGTGCACGATATCCGCATCGCCATGACCGCCGACAAGATCCAGCGCACCATCATCGCCGTCGGCAGCGGCAAGGGCGGCGTCGGCAAATCGACCCTGGCCGCCAACCTCGCCATCGCCCTCGCCCGCTCGGGCCGGAAGGTCGGACTGGTCGACGCCGATATCTACGGGCCGTCCCAGCCGCGCATCATGGGCAACAACGACCGCCCCGAGCTCGCCGACAAGCAGATCGTGCCTGTCGACGCGTTCGGGGTGAAGATGCTGTCGATCGGCCAGCTCGTCGACGCCGGCACCGCGCTCGCCTGGCGCGGCCCGATGGTGGCGAGCGCGCTGGGCCAGCTCATGGACGGCGACTGGGGCGATACGGACACGATGATCGTCGATCTTCCTCCCGGCACCGGCGACATCCAGATGTCGCTCGTCCAGAAATACAAGCCCGCCGGCGCCGTCATCGTCTCGACCCCGCAGGACCTGGCGCTCATCGACGCCACCCGCGCCATCGACCTGTTCCGCAAGATGAACGTGCCCGTCTTCGGCCTCATAGAGAACATGGCCGGCTACGCCTGCCCCTATTGCGGCGAGATATCCGATCCGTTCGGCACGGGCGGAGCGGAGGCGGCGGCGCGGGTGATGGGAATCCCCTTCCTCGGCCGCGTCCCCCTCACGCTCTCGATCCGCCGTGCCTCGGATGCCGGCACGCCTCCGGCCGCGGGCGAGGGGGAGGAGGCCGAAATCTTCGCCGGCATCGCCGCTCGTCTGATCGACGAGGTGAACCGAAAGCGCATGTGACGGTTGTCCCGTCGCAAGGAGGAATAATCATGCCGCTGACCCGCGACGAGGACATCGCCGAGCTTCTCGCCAACACCCGCACCATCGCGATGGTCGGCGCCTCGGATCGCCCCGACCGCCCCAGCTATGGCGTCATGCGCTTCCTCCAGTCGCACGGCTATCGGGTTATCCCTGTAAACCCGCAGATCACCGGCGAGCATGTCCACGGCGAATATGTCTGGCGCGAGCTTTCCCAGATCGGCGAGCCGATCGATATGGTCGACATCTTCCGTCGCCCCCAGGCCGCGGGCGAGGCGGTCGACCAGGCTATCGCCGCCGGCGCGAAGTCGGTGTGGCTCCAGATCGGCGTCATAAACGAGGAGGCTGCGGCGCGAGCCGAAGCGGCCGGCCTCAAGGTCGTGATGGACCGCTGCCCCAAGATCGAAATCCCCCGCCTCGGCCTGGCCCCCGTGGCCTAAGCAAGAGTGGGTGCGACGGACGATCCAGGTCTTGGCCAGATCGTCCGCCTGGGGCGCGACACGCGACGTTCGGGATGGGGCAGGCCAGCCTCATGCGAGCTGATACTCGCCCGGACCGGCAACGGGAAACCCGGCACCTCCATCGACGGTCATGACGGCAACGGTCCCGCCGAAGGCGGTCATGGTCAAAAGCGACGCGGCTATCGCGAACAGGCTCTTGCGGATCATCATCTTTGGTCTCCTTGATCGGCCGGCGCGAAGGCGTCGGCGCTGGAGACGGTCTATGCCGCCCGGCCCGGCGCATCCTGAGCGGGCGCTGGAAAGATCGTGGGACGGGCTTTTCCAGAATCTTTCCACGATCCGTTTCGCGTCGAATCGGGCGGGCGGCTGTGGTAAAACAGTGCAGGAAGACAGTCGTTGGCGCGGACCGGAGCGACGATCATGTCGATCGAAGCGGATTGCGGCATGAACCTGGCGTTCGCCGATTTCACGATCGACAGGGCGGACGAGCGGCTGCTCGGCCCGAACGGGCCGGTGAAGCTCGGCAACAAGGCCTATCGGGTCTTGCTCATGCTCGCCGAGCATGAAGGCCGGCTGCTCACCAAGGACGCTCTCTTCTCTTCCGTCTGGGATGGCACGATCGTTTCGGAATCGGCGCTGACGTCGGTCATAAAGGAACTGCGCCACGCGCTGGGCGATGACCCTAAGGCCCCTCGCTATATCGAAAGCGTCTATGGGCGGGGCTATCGTCTTTTGCCCGCGGTGACGCCGGTCGAGGGGACGAGCGCAAGGCGCACCAAAACGGAAAGCCGGCCCGCTGCCGACGGGATGGGGGCACGCCTCGGCACCCCGCCGCTCCTGTATCTCGGCGCGTTCGACGACTTGGCGGCGCGCGATTCCTCGCCGCATCTCGCCGCCGTCCTGCGGGAAGAAATATTGTTCGCCCTGTCGCGCTTCCGCGACATCCGGCTCGTCTCAGATCAGGCGACGACGGCGCCCCCGACCGGAGGATATGGCGCGCGCGACTATCAGCTGTCGTTGAAGCTGGTGCATGACGGTCGCTCCGTCCGCGCCTTCACTCGCCTCTGCCGCCTGGCCACGGGAGCGATCATCTGGGCCGACAATATCGATCTCACCGACGGGCATCTCGGCCCCGACGTCGACCGATTGGTACGGCGGGTGGCCGCGGCGGCGCTACCCAGAATGCAGGACGATCTCCTCGGCAACCTGCCGGCGCAGCCGCATGATGTCTATGATCTCTACTTTCTGACCAGGCTCAAGATGCGGGGCCAGACCACGCTCGCCGAGGCGCGCGAGATGGCGGCCACATGGGAACGGATAATCGAAGAACACCCGAATTTCGCCCCCGCCTATCCGCCCCTGACCCGCCTCTACGACACCGACTATTGCTACTCGGGGCTAGGCTCGACCGGCGAGGCCGAACGCCGCCGGGCCTACGAGCTCGCCCATCGAGCCTTCGCGCTCGATCGGACCGAGTCCCATTTCCACGCGATGAAGGGCTGGTCCCATATGTGGGCCGGCGAATGGGCGCTCGCCCGCCAGCATCTGGACGAAGCGTTGAGCCTCAACCCCTACAATGAGCGGCGGCTGGTCGAAGTGGCGACGGCTCTCATGTATCTGGACGATCTGGCCGGCGCCGCCGACCTTCTCAAAAGATGCCGTGACCTGACCCCGTTCGTGACCGCCGCCCCTTATGAGGAACAGGGCTTGCTTCATCTGCTGAGCGGCGAATACGAGCTGGCGGCGGAGCAGCTGGCGCTCGTGCGCCGCTATCATCCGGACGACCTTGCCCGCACGAATCCGACCGTGATGAGTGAGCTTTATGCGCTGCTGGCCGCTTCCGGGGCCGGGGCATCCGACCTGCCGTCACGGGCGGAGCGCTGGCGCCATTCAATGGTAGAGCGCTGGTGCGCGGCCGATCCGCCTACCGACGATCGGCTCAGGCAATGGGTCCTCTTCCACAATCCGTTGAAAAGCGAGACCCGGCGGGCGTGGCTTGTCGGCCTGTTCGAGGGCGCCATGGCAGCAAGCCGCACGGGTGATCCGGAACGCGAGCGCTACAGGCGTGTCGAGCGGCCTCGCGCCAAGGTTAGCGTGCTATAAATCAGGCTTGAATTTAGATCCAGTCGAACACCGCGGCTCGACTATTTCGGCTTCCCATCCCGTCCGATGTTGGCGCCGGCGACCGCGTCGGGCGCAACGCCTTTAGGCGACGGTTTCTTGTCCGTCTTGTCTGTCTTTGAACCGGTTTTGGGGGTATTTTTGCTGCCAGCCATGATCCGCCTCCGCAAGGGATAAGACGCGACTCTACATGCTGCGATTACTGCCTACTTATTAACCTTAATCGGCGACGCTGTCACTCTGTCCCGGCGGGGAGAGTCGGCATCGCATATCCAAATCGACGGCGCATTCGGTGGCCAGCCAGTCGAGAAACATTGTTCTGACCATGACTGGTCGCGCCGGGGCGGCGGAAGTATCCTCAATTGCCATGTGCAGGCATTCGCGAGCGTCGAGCCGCTTCTGCTCCACCGCCCATTGCTTCAATAGCGGTTCTCGCGCCGGAAGCCCGGCCGCTTCCACGATCAGGCTCCAGGTCCGGTCGACGTAGTGGATATCCGCCGCGGCATCGAGGAGGGCGCGCGCCTCCCCGGCCCCGATGGCTTCACGCGCCCGCATCCGACAAATCGTGGCGCGCACATCGACGAGGGGAAGGGACAGCGGGCGCCAGTCCCATTCCGATGATGTATGCACCAGCGCGACCTCGTCATCACCCACGAGGGTGCCTCTTGAATAGGCGCGGTAGATGGCACCCACGCCCGTCAGACCGAACCCGCCCATTTCCGCCGCCCGAAGCGCGCCGATGCTGCTGGCGCCGAACATTCGTACGCCTTCCGAGAGCAGCAGCAATATTTCCTTGTGTCGCACGGCCGGCCGGTGATCGAAGTAGCCGTCGATAAGGCAAAACCGGGTGGCGGCGTCGATATCGAGCCGCAGTAGATCACCCGCTTCCGCCGGGGGCTTCCAGACGACCGAACCGAACGCGCGGCGATCCTCGGCGGAAAGCGAAGGGCCTGCAAAGGCGATGATGGTCACGGCACGATCCTGCGGGTCCGGCGCGACGAGCCGAGACCCGGCACGAACGCGCGGGTGACGACCACACCCAAGCCCCCGTCGAGGCGTTTCGCGACGACCTGGCTGTAACCGCGCCGCGCGAGCCCCTCGACGATTGTCTCCCATCCGTAGGCGAGCGGCGCCGCTTCCTCCCACGCAACCGTGCCCGTGGGAGCCGGCTCGTTGACCTCGGTCGCCGCGGCCGGACGCGAGGTATAATAGGATGGCAGGATATCATCGCGCACGCCGGCGATCACCGTCAGCCGCGACTGGAGCGCCTCCGCGAAGGCCTTGAACAAGGCCAGCTCAGGGTCTCCGTGGGCGGCGCTGCCGTAGAAACGCCGGTAGGCCGGCCCGAATTCCTCCGCACCGCCGATCACGCACATGAAGGCCGGAATCGAAACGATCGACGAGAGCCGGAACAGTTGCAGCTCGATCCGGAACTCGTCGAAGCGGGCTTTCCAGGATCGAAGCCAATCGAAAGGGATAGTGGCGAGCGCCAGCGACGTCGCCATCTGGCTCTCGAAATCGCCGCGCCTCCATTCTCCCAGGGCATCGCGCTCGATAATCTCAAGCAACGATACGCGCAGGGCGGCACCCTCATCGCTCCCCGCGCCAAGCCCGCTACTCTCCCGGTCGAACAGGCTGTCATGACCCCATGTCCAGTCTAGCGACACGAGCGGGTGCGGCAGAAAATGGTCCCGACCTGTCGGGATGTCCTTGGCGAGACACCATTGGATAGGCTGGTACGCTGACGGGGGAGCGTCCCGACTTTCCGCGTAATCGGCCACATCGGGCGCCCGCGCGTCGGGCGGCAAGTCCGCGAAGCTGCATAGCGGCCCATCCGCCGGCGCATTCTCCGCGCAATGACATTCGATCGCCTCGCACAGCGCGCCGATCCTGGCGGCCAGCGGCGAAGCGCCCTTTCCCTGATGGACGCTGAGCGCTCGCCCGGCCGGGCGCACGGCCTGCCACACGGGCAGTCCCAATCGATCGAGCCGAGTGATGTCCGCGAGCCGCGTGACGCCGCAAAGTTCAGCCGCGGCGAGCGCCGTCTTCAGGAACGGCGCGACCGGCACCAACCGCGACCCGTCTTCCGGACCCAGAGCCATGCGGCACCTTCCTCGGCATCAGAAGCGGCGCCTCCCGCTTCCGGAGCCAGGTTATCATAATTATGCGGTCGGTCAGACCACCGCCAGAGCCCGTTCCCTCAGCCGCTCCACGGCAGCGGCGTGGATGCCGGGCGTCGCCACCACCACGCCGAACGACTCGCCGGTGATCGTGTTGAAGGCGAGCGGCTGGCCGAGCGCGCCGGTCACGGTCGCGCCCGCCTCTTCGGCGATGAGGGCGGCGGCGGCGATGTCCCATTCGAAACCCCAGCGGAGTGTCGCCACCAGGTCGGCCTCGCCGGCGGCGACCATGGCGATGCGGAGCGCGATCGAATTGGGCTTCACCACGGCCACCAGATCGCCGTCGACCTTGGGAAGCTGATCGGCCGGGACGCGCGCGCCGACGAAGCCGGTGCGGCCGCTCACCTCGATACGCTCGCCGTTGCGCCGGGCGCCCTTACCTTTCGCGGCCGTCCAATGCTCTCCCCGCTGCGGCGCGTCGAGGACGCCGATCACCGGCACCCGATCCTCGACCAGTGCCACGGAGACGCACCAGCCGGTGCGCTGGCGCAGATAATCGCGCGTGCCGTCGATCGGATCGACGACCCAGGCCCTGCGGCGCTCGTAGCGGTCGGTCGCATCGAGCGTTTCTTCCGAGAGCCAGCCGGCTTCGGGATCGAGCGCGCGCAGATGCTCCCGTAGATAGGCGTCCACTTCCAGGTCGATGTCGCAAACCGGATGGCCAGGCACTTTTTCCCACTGCCGGAATTCACCGCCACAGCGGCTGGCGGCGATCCGTCCGGCCTCTCGTGCTATTCTAGAAACCTCCTCAAGCACCGGCGACGATCATCCCTTCGATCCTGACTGTCGGAACATTGACCCCGCGGCGATGTTCCAGGTCGTCGGCGGGCATCAGGGCTTGGAACATATCGACCAGGTTTCCCGCGATGGTGATTTCGGCAACAGGCGCCGCGATTTCACCATCCTCGATGAGGAAGCCGGAGGCGCCGCGGCTATAGTCGCCGGTCACCGGATTGACGCCCTGCCCGATCAGTTCCGTCACGTAGATACCCCGCTTGACGTCGGCGATCAGCGCCGCCTTGCTCACCGTGCCGGGCAAGAGGTCGACATTGGTCGCGCCCGCGCCCGGCGAGCCGCCGATGCCGCGCGTCGAATGGCCCGTCGGCTCGCGCCCCAATTGGCGCGCCGAGGCGCTGTCGAGCAGCCAGCCGGTGAGCCGCCCGTCCTCGACGAGGTTGCTGGGACTGGTCGCCATCCCTTCGCCGTCGAACGGCTTGGAACGAAGCCCGCGCTCACGGTGCGGATCGTCGCGGATGACAATGCCTTCCGCGAATACCCGCTCCTCCTCCCGCCCTAGCAGGAAGCTGGTTTTGCGCGTGATGGCGGGGCCGGTGATCGCGCTCAGCAGATGGCCGACCAGGCTCCCGCCCACGCGCGGGTCGAACACGACCGGCATCGATCCGCTCGGCACGCGCGCGGGATCGAGGCGCGCCACCGCCCGTTCGCCGGCGAGCCGTCCCAGCACCTCCGCGTCGTCCAGATCCTCCAGATGCCGGACGTTATGGTGGGCATAATCGCGCTGCATCCTGGCGCCGTTGCCGGCGATGACGCTGGCCGAGCTGCTATAGCCGCTGGTCGTATAGCCGCGGCAGAAGCCGTGGCTGGTGGCGAGCGCCACGACCGAACGGCCGGCGCTGGCGCCCGCGCCTTCACTGTTGGTGACGCCATCCACCGACCGCGCCGCCGCCTCGGTCGCCAGCGCCCTTTCCCGGAGCGCGGTCGGCGGCGGGTCGTACCCGTCGTCACCCTCCACGTTGGGGCCGCCCGCGCGCAGCAGCCGCTCCTCCGGCGCAAGGCCGGCATAATCATCCTCCGGGGCCTCGCGCGCCATCGCCGCCGCCCGCTCGACCAGGGCCGACAGCGCTTCCGCCGAGAGATCGGACGAGGAAACGCTCGCCGAGCGCTTGCCCAGAAAGAAGCGAAGGCCGATCTCCTCTCCTTCGGAGCGCTGTACATCCTCCAGGTCGCCGAGCCGCACCTGCACTTCGGTCGAGCCATTGCCGACATAAAGAACGTCGGCGGCATCGGCGCCGGCCTTGCGGGCGGTCTCGATCAGGGAGGCGGCGCGCGCCTCGGCGTCTTTCACGTCAAGCATCGCCGCCGCTTACGAGCCGCGCGCCGCAAAAGCAAAGTCAGGTCGTACCCACTACCAGGCAGGCGAGGAACATCAGCAGGCCGGCGAACCGGTTCGAGCGAAACTTGGCGAGCGCGTCGGTGCCGTCATCGAGGCGAAGAGCCGCTACTTGCCAGAGAAGGTGGAGCGCCATCGGGATTAGCGGCAGCAGGACAAGCCACTGCGACCTGAGTTGCCAAAACTCATAGCCCCAGAGCGATATCGCTAAGGAATAGAAGAAGGCCACGCCGGCACGCGTATGCTTCCCGAGCCTCCGCGCGGAGGATTTCACCCCGACAAGGGCATCATCTTCGCGGTCCTGCAAGGCGTAGATCGTATCGTAGCCGATCACCCAAAAGACCGAACCGGCCCAGAGCACGAGAGCCGTGCCGCTGAAACGACCAGTAACGGCAGGCCAGCCGACCAGCGCCCCCCAGGAGAAGACGAGGCCAAGCCACACCTGCGGCCACCAGGTGATGCGCTTCATGAACGGATAGGCCGCGACCAGCGCCAGGCTCCCCAGCGCCACCAGAGCGGCCGTCAAGTTAAGCTGGAGCAGGACGGCCAGCCCAATAAGACTCAGCCCCACCAACAGTGCCCAGGCGCCCTTCAGCGAAATGCGGTCGCTCGCCAGCGGCCGCAGCCGCGTCCGCTCCACCCGCGCGTCGAGATCCTTATCGATGATATCGTTATAGACGCATCCCGCGCTCCGCATCGCGAAGGCGCCGAGACCGAACCACAGGATCAACGCCAACCCGTCGCTACCCATCCCAGCCAGCGCCACGCTCCAGGCGCAGGGCCAGAAAAGCAGCCACGCGCCGATCGGCCGATCGAGCCGCATCAGCGACGCATAAGGCCGCACCGTCCGCGGCAGCGCCCCGATCAGCCCGCGCCGCTCGCTGTCGGGGACGATGTCGGTTTCGACAATCATGAAAACCACATGCCGTTCGTCCCGAGCGAAGTCGAGGGGCGCTGGCGATGACTCGGAGAAACCCCCCTCGACTACGCTCGGGAGGAACGTTTAGGGGTGGACCATGCCCGCCACCCCCGCCTGGCCGCCGTCCAGCCTCCCGCGCCTTTATGTCGACGACACGCTCAGCGAGAACGCCATCTTCACCCTTGAAGGTACCCCAGCCAACTATCTCGCTAACGTCCTCCGCCTCGGCACCGGCGGCCAGGTCAAGCTGTTCGACGACCACACCGGCGAATGGCTGGCGGAGTTGACGGACTCCGGAAAAAGGCACGTCAGCCTCCGCCTCATCACGCACCTCCGCGAACGCGAGACCGTTCCCGACCTCTGGCTTCTCTTCGCACCGGTCAAACGCGGCCGCATCGATTGGATCGCGGAAAAGGCAACCGAGCTTGGTGTCGCGAGGCTCGTTCCCGTGCTCACCCAGCGCACCATCGTCGACCGCGTCAACATGGATCGCCTGCGCGCCCATATAATCGAAGCGGCCGAACAGTGTGAGCGTACCGCCCTTTCGGAGCTCGCCGAGCCGCGGAAGCTCGACTCGCTGCTCGCCGACTGGCCGACCGAGCGCACGCTGCTCTTCGCCGACGAACAAGGCGGCACGCCCCTCGCCAAGGCCGCGGAAGCAGGCCCCGGCGCCATCCTCATCGGGCCCGAAGGCGGTTTTACCGACGAGGAAGGCGCCCGCATCCGCGCCCTCCCCCAGGCCCGCCCGGTATCGCTCGGCCCCCGCATCCTGCGCGCCGACACCGCCGCCCTCGCCGCGGTCAGCGTCTGGATG
>NZ_DATCYB010000073.1:0-2714 GCF_036570505.1 Allosphingosinicella sp.
TCTTGGAGGAGGTGGATGCCGTCGAGCGGCTCCTCGAATTCCGGCGCCGCAAGGTAAGCCGCCAGCGCGTCGGCATCGGCGAAAGGACGTACGCCCAATCCCTTTCCGCCGCGGTTCGGCTTGAGGATAAAGCGGCCCTTGCCAAAGGCTTCGCGCGCCGCCTGGACGAGGCGGCCCTTGCCTGCGACAGCGATGGTCCGCGGTATCGCCACCCCAGCGCGAGACAGGGCCCCGTACTGGCGCACCTTGCTTATCTCGAGATCGAGCGCGCCAGGACCGTTCACGACGCGGCGTCCGTGCTGCACGAGCCACGAAAGCGTTGCTGCGGTGAGTTCGGGTGAGAAGCGATGGCCGCGCGTGTGCGAGGAGGCGCTCATGCGGTTGTAGAACACACCGTCCGGCGGCGGCGCCGAGAGATCGAGGGCGCGCTCGACCAGGAACCATTCGTCCCATTCCGCGCCGGTCCGATCGAGCGCCGCCGCGAGGGGCGGCAGCCAGTCGGGGTTCTCGTGCAGGACATGGATCTTTGGCATGGCGGGCCCTACTGCAATGCAACAAACAGGGTCGGGTCGATCCTGCAGAATGCGGTGACTGCTAGAATGGGACCGAAGGTTGGAAAATACAAGGCAAAGATGGAATATAATTTTATAATACTGCATTTTTGTGTTTAATATGGTGCCGGAGGCGTCTGACCATGCGCCTAGCTAAGCGAGTTCGGCGAGCACCGCAGCCGTATCATGCGCGGGGATGTCGCCGATCTCGGCCAGCTTGGCATCGAGCTTCGCAATCATATCGTGCACGATGCCGGCCATGGCGGGATCGTGAAACACGTTGAGGAGCTCGAGCGGGTCCGCCACGCAGTCGAACAGCTCCCACTCCGGCGGCTCGCCGCCGGAACGCGCACCCGGCTGGTCCAGCGGCTCGTTGTACCAGTAGATCAGCTTGTAGCGCTGGTCGCGGATGCCGTAGTGCGCGAAGGCATTGTGTATCGCATCCTTGTGTATCCAGTAGCGATGGTAGGCGACCTGCGGCCAGTCGTCGGGGACACGTCCTTCCAGGACTGGGCGCAGGCTGCGCCCCTGCATGTAGGAAGGCACCGGCAGCTCGGCATAGTCGAGGAAGGTCGGCGCGAAGTCGACGTTCGTCGCGATGGCCTTCGTCACGCCGGCTCCGAAGCCCGCCGGATAGCGAATCAGGAACGGCATCTGGAGCGATTCCTCGTAGATGAACCGCTTGTCGAACCAGCCATGCTCGCCGAGGAAGAATCCCTGGTCCGAGGTGTAGACCACAATGGTGTCTTCCGCGGTGCCGTCCTTGTCGAGCCAGTCAAGCAGGCGGCCGACGTTCTCGTCGATCGCCACGACAGTGCGCAGGTAGCGCTTGATGTAGCGCTGGTACTTGAAGTGATCGAGCTCCTGCCTGGAGGCGAAAGTGAAGCGCTCGCCCGTGTTGCGGTCGAACAGCACGACGTCGCCCGGATCCTCCGGATCGGGCAGCTTGGCGCGTTCCGGCCAGCCCATCTCGTCGCTCCAGGAGTGCGCCAGCCCCTCCGGTGAGGAAAGGCCGAGATCCTCGTAGTTCATATCGGCGCGCACGCGCATCCTGGCGGACCCCGCGGCGCGCGCCCGGTTCTTGTAATCGTCGTCGAAGCTCTCGGGCACGGGGATCGTCTCGTTCTCGAACAGGCGGGCGTGGCGCGGCGCCGGCGCGAAGGGACGATGCGGTGCCTTGTGGTGACACATGAGGAAGAACGGGCGGTCGCGGTCGCGCGCGGCGAGCCAGTCCAGGCAGAGGTCGGTGATCAGGTCGGTGGCGTAGCCGCGGTGATAGCGCAGCCCGTCGGGCCCGACGAAGTCCGGATCGAAATAGGCGCCCTGGTCCGGAAGCACGCACCAGTCGTCGAAGCCGGTTGGCCTGTGGCGCGGCCCTTCGCCGAGGTGCCACTTGCCGAAGATCGCGGTCGCGTAGCCGCCGGCCTGGAGGGACTTGGCGACGTTCGGCCAGCGGTTGTCGAGCAGGGTCACGAGCGTGGTGACGCCGTTCACGTGGTTGTAGGTCCCGGTCAGGATCGAGGCCCGGCTCGGCGTGCAGATCGAGTTGGTGACATAGCAGTGGTCGAGGCGCTTGCCTCCCTCGGCGATCCTGTCGATGCCAGGGGTCTCGACGATGCGCGAGCCATAGGCGCTGATGGCCTTGGCGGCATGGTCGTCGGCCATGATGAAGAGGATGTTCGGTCGTCGGGGCATGTCCATCCTTCCCGCGAGGCCGTTGGCTCAGGTTCGGCGGCAATCATGGCATCCTTGCCGGCGATCCCGAGGAGCATTTATGGGCAACGCCGAGCGCAGCGTTGCGGCGCCGCCCATGCTGCTCTAGTGTCGGGCCGCTTCAACTCCACCTAGGATGCTGCGATAGGTAGCTCGATATGCTTCTGGCGCGATAGTCGGCGGCGATGTCCGACATCATCGAAGATCTGCTGCAGCGGATGGATCTGACCGCGAAGATCGGTCAGCTCAACCATCCCACGGCCCACAGCGACGTGAGCACCGGCGCCGGCGCCGCCGTGGCCGACATCGAGAGCCGCATCCGGCGGGGCGAAGTCGGCAGCCTGGCGGGGGGCGGCGATCTGGCCAAGCTCGCCGAGCTGCAGCGAATCGCCGTCGAAGAGTCGCCACAGGGAATCCCGCTGCTGTTCACGCTCGACGTGATCCACGGCC
>NZ_DATCYB010000074.1:0-1588 GCF_036570505.1 Allosphingosinicella sp.
CCGGGAAGCCTCAGCTCTTGCGGTGCTCGCCCTTCACCCAGCGCACGGTGCCGGAGGAGGCGCGCATCACCACGCTCTCGGTCGTCATCACCCCTCCCTTGAGGCGCTTGACGCCATCGAGCAGCGAGCCGTCGGTCCCGCCGGTGGCGGCGAAGATGCAGTCGCCCTTGGCGAGATCGTGGAGGTGGTAGATGCGGTCGAGATCCGTCACGCCCCATTTGGCGGCGCGGGCGCGCTCGTCGTCGTTCCTGAAGACCAGTCGGCCCTGGAACTGGCCGCCGACGCAGCGCAAGGCCGCCGCCGCCAGCACGCCCTCCGGCGCCCCGCCTTGGCCCATATAGACGTCGATGGTCGTGTCGGGATCGGTGACCGCGATCACGCCCGCGACATCGCCGTCCGGGATGAGCTGGATGCCACAGCCAAGCGCCCTCAACTCAGCGATGATCGATTCATGGCGCGGCCTATCGAGCACGCAGGCGATGATGTCGCCGGGCTCGACGCCCTTCGCCTTGGCGATGGCGCGGATATTCTCGGTCGGGGATTTGGTGAGGTCGATCGTCCCTTCGGGATAGCCCGGCCCGATGGCAAGCTTGTCCATATAGACGTCGGGCGCATTGAGGAGGCAGCCCTGCTCGGCGATGGCGAGGACGGCGAGCGCGTTGGGCCCGGCCTTGGCGGTTATGGTGGTGCCCTCCAGCGGATCGAGCGCGATGTCGATGCGCGGCCCGCCATGATCCGCCTTGCCGACCTTCTCGCCGATATAGAGCATCGGCGCCTCGTCCCGCTCACCTTCGCCGATGACGACCGTGCCGTCGAAATCGAGCTGGTTCAGCGCCTCCCGCATCGCCTCGACCGCGGCGGCGTCGGCGGCCTTTTCGTTGCCGCGGCCGACGAGCTTCGACGCCGCGACCGCCGCGGCTTCCGTCACCCGCACCATCTCCAGCACGAGCACCCGGTCGAGCACATGACTTGCAGTCACCATTTTTTCTGTCACCCTGTCTGAAGCTTTTGCGGCTCCGATAGGCGAGGCCATTGTCAAAGTCGAGAATGACGGCCGTGTTGATCGGGGGAGCGATGGCAATGACCGCCCCGGCCCAGACGCTCACCGCGGAACAGGCGCTGGAGAACTATCGCGACACGTTCGTGCCGGTGTCGGAACTCGATTGCCCGGAAAGCGAAAACCCCGACGAGATCGTCGTCTGCGGCCGCCGACCCGGCGCCCCGGACCCCAACCGCCTTCCTCTGCCGGTCGAACCGCTTCCCGGCGCCCGCGACTCCGACGACGCCCTCTCCGGCACCCAGGTGCTGAACAGAAAGGAGCCCTGCTCCACCGTCGGCCCCAACAATGGCTGCGGCGGCGCCCTTCCCGTCTTTCAGGTCATCGGCGTCGCGGTGAA
Organism: Allosphingosinicella sp.; assembly: GCF_036570505.1. Classification (GTDB taxonomy): domain Bacteria; phylum Pseudomonadota; class Alphaproteobacteria; order Sphingomonadales; family Sphingomonadaceae; genus Allosphingosinicella. The sequence continues at coordinate 1,398 of NZ_DATCYB010000074.1, forward strand.
AGCCGTGCAGGCCCTCGTGGATGGAGAATAGCAGGCGCTACTCTGCCGAGAGAAACTTCTTCACGCTCCGTGCGGCCTGCCTGATCCGCTGCTCGTTCTCGACCAGCGCGATCCGCACGAACCCCTCGCCTTCCTCACCAAAGCCCGCGCCCGGCGCCACCGCGACGCCCGCCTCGGTCAGCAGCCTTTTG
>NZ_DATCYB010000075.1:0-5339 GCF_036570505.1 Allosphingosinicella sp.
AACCGGCGGAGCGCCGGCCTGGGCGCGCGCCATGCGCGCCGAGCAGTCCGGCCGCCATCACCGCCAGCTCGCGGTCCACGCCCTCAGCCAAGGCGATCGCGGCGGCGCATCCGCCATCCCCGACATCAAGGAAAGGAACGACTGAGCCATGTTCTTCAAGCGCAGCGTGCAGCGATACGGCCGCACGCTAATACCCGAGACGCCCTACCAGCGCGCCGGCCAGCTGTGGGACGAGCGGATCGGCTCCGCGCGGGTCCAGGCGCGCAGCTGGAGGCTGATGGCCTTCGGGTGCCTTGCACTGGCCGCGGGCGCATCGACGGGTCTCGCCTGGCAGTCGCTGCAGAGCCGGGTCACGCCCTATGTGGTCGAGGTCGACCGGCTCGGCGAGGCGCGCGCGGTGAGCCCCGCCGCTATCGACTATCAGCCGACCGATCCGCAGATCGCATGGCATCTGTCCCGCTTCATCACGAACGTGCGCTCGGTGTCGCTCGACCCGGTGCTGATGCGCCGCGACTGGCTCGAAGCCTATGATTTCGCGACGAAGCGAGGCGCGCGCTTCCTCGGCGAATATGCCCGCGCGGCATCACCTTTCGCCGACGTCGGCGAACGGACGGTATCGGTGCAGGTCACGAGCGTCGTGCGCGCCTCGGACAAGTCGTTCCAAGTGAAGTGGACCGAGACCGTCTTCGAGCGTGGGTCGCAATCGGGGACGAGCCGCTGGACCGCGATCCTCACGACGATAGCCCGCACACCGTCCTCGGTGGAGGTGCTGCGCAAGAATCCGCTCGGGATCTATGTCGATGCGATCGACTGGAGCCGGGAGCTCGATACAGCTCCCCCGCCGACCCCCGCCGCGCGCCCGGCGCTCGAGGCCCCATCGGACGTTCCTGGCGGCTCGCCGTTCGATCCCGCCGTCGGCGTCGAGCCGACGCTTCCGGCCTCGCCGAACATCCAGGAGACCAACCCATGAAACTGGACTTGCTGCCGGCGATCGTCGGCATCCTCGTCGCGTATCCCGCGCTCGCGCAGGACCGCTCGGCGTCAGCACCGCTGAAGACCATCCAGTCCGCTACGCGGAGCGCGACCGCCGAGCCGGCCGCCTCGGGGTTCGTCAGTGGCGCGCACGTCTATTCCTGGAGCGAAGGGACGATATTCACGGGCTATGCCGCGCCGGGCCTGGTCACCGACATCGCCCTCCAGCCGGGAGAGAGCCTCGTCGCCGTGGCGAGCGGTGATACGGCCCGCTGGGTGATTGGCGACACGACGAGCGGCTCGGGCGAGACGCGGCGGACGCATGTGCTGGTGAAGCCCTTCTCGGCGGGCCTCGCGACCAACATGGTCATCACGACCGATCGCCGCGCCTACCATATCCGCCTCGTAAGCACCGAGGGTACCGCGCTCTCTTCGATGCGCTGGACCTATCCGCGGGACGAGATCCTGGCGCTCGAACGCAAGGCCGAGGCGGCGCGGGCGGCCGCGCCGGTCGCCAGCGGCCTCACCATCGACCAGCTCCACTTCAACTACACGATCAGCGGCGACGAGCCGGCATGGCGGCCGCTGCGCGCCTTCGACGATGGCCGGCGGACCTACATCGAATTTCCCGCGTCGATCGCGAACGGCGAGGCGCCGCCACTGTTCGTCGTCGGACCGAAGGGGAAGGCCGAGCTGGTCAACTATCGCCAGCACGGCCGTTTCTACGTGGTCGACCGGATCTTCGATGCGGCCGAGCTTCGGCTCGGTCTCAGGAAACAGCAGATCGTCCGCATCGATCGCGTGACGTCCAAAAGCGGGCGGAGAGGCGCATGACCGAGTCGATCGCCAACGAGGTTCCCCTCGAAGCTCCGGCCATACCCCAGCCCGGAAAGGTCGATCCCGAGACGCTGACCCTCCGCTCGCGGCCGGCGCGCGCGATCCGCTTTCGGCGCGGCGCCATCATCGGGGCGGCGGCGCTCGGCTCGGCAGGCCTGATGGGCGTCGCCTGGATGGCCTTGAAGCCGCAGGTGTTCCGGCATGCCGTGCACGACAGCGAGCTCTCGCAGCCGATGGGAGGGCAGGCCACCGACGCGCTCGCGGAACTTCCCGCGAGCTATAGCGATGCGCCGAAGCTCGGTCCGCCATTGCCCGGCGACCTCGGCCGTCCGATCCTGCGTGCGCAGGAACGCGCGGAAGACGAGGCTGTGCCGACGCGGGTGGATGCGGCGGAAGCCGAGCGCCAGCAGCGGCTCGCGGAGCTGAAGGCCGCCCGCGAGTCCGGCCTCATGGTCCAGATGGCGACGTGGACGGGCCCCGCGTCGCCTCCGGTCGCAGCCGCGATCGCGCCGGCACCCGAAAGCCAGGTTGCCCCGGCTTCGGCGCCGGCCACGCGCAAGGAGCAATTCGCGTCGGCCCACGAGGCCGGTGACGCTCGTAATTCCGGAGGACTGGTCCCTCCCGCATCGCCAAACAGCCTGCTCGCCGGCACCGTCATCGCGGCGAGCCTGATCACGGGTCTGAATTCCGACCTGCCCGGCATGGTCACCGCGCAGGTGACGCAGAACGTCTTCGACACGGTGACGGGCGCCATCCTGCTGGTGCCGCAAGGCGCCCGGCTCATCGGCAAATATGACAGCGTGGTGACCTTCGGACAGCGGCGCGCGCTGATCATCTGGCAGCGCCTGATCCTGCCCGACGGCAGCTCGGTCCGGCTCGACAACATGCCCGCGACCGATGCCGCGGGCTATGCCGGCCTCGTCGACAAGGTCGATTTCCATACCTGGACGCTGCTCAAGGGCATCGCGATCGCTACGTTGATGGAAGCGGGATCGGACTTGACGGTCTCCGCCGAGAGCGAAACCGCGCAAGGCAACGCGGCGCGCGCCGGCGATCGCATCGCCCAGCGCAACCTCGACATCCAACCGACCATCACGATCCGCCCCGGCGCGTCCGTACGGGTGCTCGTGACCCGCGATCTGATTCTCGCGCCCTGGCGCGGACAAGGAGCCTGACATGCCCGATCTCAAGCTCGGCAAGCTGCCCGATCGCACGCCGGTGAAGCTTTCGATCACCATCACGCCCGATCTTCAGACTGCCCTGCAGGATTATGCGACAGTCTATGCCGCGACCTATGGCGTCGAGGAGCCGGTTGCCGAACTTGTCCCGGCGATGCTGGCGGCGTTCCTCGAGAGCGATCGTGGATTTGCCAAATCTCGCAAGGTCACCGAAGGATAGCTGAGGTGGATGAGACGGAGCAGCTCTGGACGCCACGAGAGCTGGCCAGATTTCTCGGCTACTCCGAAAGCACTATCTGCAGGATGGTTTCTCAGTGTCCTGAAAAGCTGCCCCCGCGTGTGGCAGCTCTGGCTCGACCGCGCTGGCTCCCTGCCGTTGCCCGCGAGTGGGCGATGACCAAGAGCGAACCGCCCGCGGGGCGAGGAGGCCGCCCCCGCCTCGTCAGGTAGGTTCCCCGCTCACGGATTGGGGCAACTCATCGCAGCATTGGAACGGTCTACAGATTTGGGAGTGTGCCAAACTGTGCCAAACCCCCGAAATTATCCTTATCTTTCAAAGGATATTGGTGCGGTCGAGAAGACTCGAACTTCCACGGGCTTTCGCCCACAACGACCTCAACGTTGCGCGTCTACCAGTTCCGCCACGACCGCACATTCTGAAAACCCGCCGGCTTGGGCCGGCGGCTGGTAGGTCCGGGGCCTCTAGCAAAGGGTTTTGGGCGACGCAATGCCGCTCAATAGAGGAACATCGGCATGCCTTCGACGCGCATAAGCTTCGCCCGGTATGTCGCCCGGTCGTAGAGGCCCGAGACGTCGACGGACTTCTTGCCCTTGAGGAGGGTGTCGACCGGGACGTGGCAGTAATTGCCGTCGTTGAGCGCGACCATCCTCGCCGTCTCACCCTTCGCGAGCAACTGGACGGCGAGGCCGCCGAAGGCGAATCCGACCATCCGGTCCATCGCGTCGGGCTCGCCGGCGCGCATCAGATAGGCGAGCTCCTGATTGACCACGCCGCTGCCGAGCCGCTCCGTTATGGCCCGTCCCAGGCGGTGGCCGACGCCGATGTCGGCGCGCTGGCTGGCGGACTTGGAAAGCTCGCCATTCTCCTCGCCTTCGCCCTTGATCGAGGCGCCCTCGGAAATGACGCACATCGCATAATGGGCGGGATTGGAGGCCTTGTCCTCGGCGAGGAGTGGAAGGAGAATGTGGAGATCGGCGGGAACTTCGGCGATCACGGTCCGATCGACCTGGGCGAGGAATCCAGCGAGCAGCGCCGTCTCGCCGCTGCGGCGGCCGAACAGCTCGACGATGCCGATCCGCTCATGGCTCTCGACGGTGGTCCTGAGCGCGTTGATCGCCTCGACCGAGCGGCTGATCGCGGTCGAGAAGCCGATGCAATAGTCGGTGCCGAAGACGTCGTTATCCATCGTCTTGGGCACGGAAATGACGGTCACGCCCTGCGCCGCGAGATGGGCGGAAAAGCGGAGCGTCCCGTCGCCGCCCAAGGTCACCATGGCATCGATGCCGAGCGCCTCCAGCACATGAAGGACGTGCGCCGTGCTGTCGCCCCGGACGACGGTGCGCGGATCGACACGAGAGGTATGGAGGATGGTGCCGCCCATCCGGTCGATGCCGCGCACGCCTTCACGCGTGAGCGCCATGGTATTGGTGTCGACCGACGCGGGGTCGGCGGGATCGATGGCGAGTACCCCCTCCCAGCCGCGTCGGAAGCCCAGCACCTCCCAGCCGAGATCGTCGGCGTTGAGGGTGATCGAGCGGATGCAGGGGTTGAGCCCTGGCACGTCGCCGCCGCCGGTCAGGATTCCGATCCGCATCTGGGCTCCCTTGCGTCGCTTAAGCGCTCGTTATCGGCGCGAGGGCGAGGGGGCAACCGCGGTGAAAAATCAGACGGTGGGTCCGAAGCTCAGATTAAGGGCCTTGGCGCCTCGCGGCACATCGACTTCGGCACTGTTGAAGGTCGCGCTCTGACCCGGCTGGAGCGAGGGCACCGGCGGCGAGATCGCCCAGCTATAGACAACGCGGCCTTTGGCATCGCGCAGCTCGGCGCGGATCTGGGGGATCGGCTGCACCTCCCGCGTCAGGTTGGTGATCCGGCCGGTGACCTGAAGCAATTCGTTGCCGCTGGCGAGGAGATGCCGGTCGGCATCGCCCTCGATCCGTAGCGCGCCGGCGGTCTCCGTCGTCCGGCCGAACAGGGCGCCCGCCTCGGGAATGAAGGTGATGGCGGCGACCGCGCCCAGCATCAGCAGGCCAGCAGCAGCGGCGAGCAGGGTCCACATCCTTGCCGGATTGCGCCGGGGCCGCGCGGCGGCCTCCTCCGCAAAGGGCTCG
>NZ_DATCYB010000076.1:0-29849 GCF_036570505.1 Allosphingosinicella sp.
TCTGGCTTGCCGGTCAGGCAAATCGCGCCTTATCCTCTCGCTGTTCGGCGGCGCTGGATGGCTGGTACAAATGCGGCCGTCAGCCGCAGCGACCAGCACGCGTGCTCAAGCGCGTTTCTCAACTTCCGGGGCCGTCGGACACCAATGTCGAAAGCAGGAAATTAGCTGAGTTCCGAAGCCCCTGCCTGCCATAGATCGGTATTACGTTGACGCCAAAGCTACTTGCATCAGCCGCTAGAAATGGCCTTGCGGCCAATACCTAACAAGTATCACATGTCTTCGATAGGTCTCGTGCACTCGTCAGAACCATGCATCGCTTCTCAGACCTCGCTGGAGCGGAGCGCTTACTCGCGCGAAAGAAGGAGGCAGCATGGATTTAGCCGCATGAGCAGATCCGGACTTATCCCGCCGGACGTTATCGCGGAACTGCCGGGGCCGATCCAGGAGTTGGTCTCGAAGCTCCACGAAGTTAGCGAGCGTCAGATGCGATCGCCACGCTTTAGGCTGCACATTTTGCAACGGCGGCTGCGGGCATGGCTGGGCACGGGACCGATCGACTGGGACGAGCCCCGCCTGCGCGGGTATCTTCGAGACAAGCTCGTTGGTCTCGATCCCGAGAAGTGCCGACTGTGCCATCTTCTGGCGCGAGCGACGGGAGCGATGCGAATCGTCGAGGTCGGCACTTCGTTCGGTCTGTCCACGATCTACCTGGCCGCCGCGGTCCGGGACAATTCCCTCACAACCGGCGGGCAGGGCGTCGTGATCGGAACAGAGAACGAACCAAGCAAGGCCGAGCAGGCTCGCTTGAACCTCGCGGACGCGGGGCTCGCTGAGTGGGCGGAGGTTCGGGAGGGGGACTTTCGCATCACATTGCGCGATATTCGGGAACCGATCGATCTCGTGCTGATGGACATCTGGGCTCCCTTGGCGCGCCCGGCGCTCGATCTGCTCGTCCCGCACCTGCGGGATCGCGCCATGGTCGTATGCGACAATATCGTCGCGGCGCGTCGCGAGTATCGCGACTATCTAGAACTGGTGCGCAACCCAGCCAACGGTTTTGCGTCGGTCACCCTTCCGTTCAAGGGTGGGCTCGAACTGTCGGTCAGGCTGATCGGAGAAGCGACACCGCCCGAGCCGGGCTGATCACGGCCTTAAACAATCTGTGAAGTTCCAGCCGCGCCCAGCGGGCGCTCAAACCGGAAGCCCGACCGCCTGTTCAGGACGGCGGACCGGCGAACCAGCGCTTAAAATTCTCGATAGTTGGGCAGATGCGCCTTCGGCGCGCCAAGGATGCGACCGTGTTAACAGCGACGGCGCAATTGTAGAAGCGGCCTTCGCGGCGCAGCGGGGCGCCCACCAGCAGGAACGGGCGCAGCTCGCGGCTCGCCTCGACCAGCTCCAGCAGCCGGGCCTCCACATCGTCGAGCAGGGCGCGCTGGAGAAGAAGGTCGTCGATCGAATAGCCGGACAGGCCGAGCTCGGGGAAGACCATCAACGCCACCGCCTGATCGTCGCCGGCGCGGGCGAGCTCGAGCGACTGTTCTAGGTTGAAGGCGGGGCTGCCGCCCGGCAGCGCGGCCGGCATGCAGCGACCCGGACGAAACCCTGCCGATAGACGGACAGAAAATCCTCGGTCGAGCGTAGGGCGGGGACTGGTTCGGGGTCATATGTGCATCCCCTGTCCGAGCAGCACGAGGGCCGCTTCCTTCAGCGATTCGGGCAGCGTCGGGTGCGCGTGGGTGGTCAGCGCCAGATCCTCGCTGGCCCCGCCATATTCCATGGCCAGCACCGCCTCATGGATCATCGTCCCGGCATCGGGGCCGATGATATGGGCACCGAGCAGGCGATCGGTCTTCGCATCCGCCAGCAGCTTCGTGAGCCCGCGCGTGTCCCCGTTGCAGCGCGCCCGGCTGTTGGCGGCAAAGGGAAAGCTGCCGGCCTTGTACTCGACACCGGCGGCCTTGAGCTCCTCCTCCGTCTTGCCGACGCTCGCAACCTCGGGCGAGGTGTAGATGACGGCCGGCACGGTATTGTAGTCGACCCCCGCGTATCGCCCCGAGATGCCCTCGACGCAGCGCACGCCGTCGAGGGTCGTCTTGTGGGCGAGCATCGGTCCGGCAATCACGTCACCGATGGCGTAAATGCCTGGGACAGCGGTCTTGAATCCCGCCGACACGGGAATACGGCCTTTCTCATCCAGGGTGATCCCGACCCGCTCGAGACCAAGCCCCTCCGTATATGGCCGCCGCCCCACCGCGACGAGCACCACGTCGGCAACCAGGGTTTCGCTTTCTCCGCCCTCGGCGGGCTCCAGCGAAACGAGCAGATCGTCGGCCCGCTTCTCAACGGCGGTCACCTTGGTGCTGAAGCGGAACTCCAGCCCCTGCTGCTTGAGCAGCTTCAGGAGATGCCGGGCGATCTCTCGGTCCATGCTGGGAACGATGCCGTCCAGGAACTCGACCACGGTAACATTGGCGCCGAGGCGGCGCCAGACGCACCCCAGCTCGAGGCCGATATAGCCGGCACCGATGACGACGAGATGCTCCGGCACCTTCTCCAGGGAAAGCGCGCCCGTGTTGGAGATGATGCGGCGTTCGTCGATTTCGATGCCCGGCAGCCGCGTGACATCGGAGCCGGTGGCGACGAGGATGCCCTTTTTCGCAGTCAGGGTCCGGGTGCCGCCTTCGATGAGCTCGACGGCGAGCCGGTCAGGCGCCTCGAAATACGCGCTGCCCTTCACCCATTCGATCTTGTTCTTATTGAGCAGGTGCTCGACGCCTTTGGTGAGGCCGGCGACCACCTCGTCCTTGCGCCCGATCAGCTGGCAAAGGTTGAGGGCGACGCCGCCGATGCCGATGCCGTGCTCCTCCAGTCCCTTGCTGACCTCGGCGAAGAGCTCGGTCGAGTGGAGAAGGGCCTTGGACGGAATGCATCCGACGTTGAGGCAGGTGCCGCCGAGCGTCGGCTGCCGTTCGATGCAGGCGACGCGCATCCCCAGCTGAGAGGCCCGGATTGCGGCCGGGTAGCCAGCCGTTCCGCCGCCGATCACGAGTAGGTCGTACGAATCTGACATGGTCGGCTGCTCCTGGGTCAGCTCATGGCGACGTTCTTGATGATGAAACGGCTCATCGGCAGCGCCGGTAGGCGCTTGCGGTCGATGCGGAGGTCTTGGTCCGGCAGCTCGTATCTAATCCGCTCCGTCAGGATGCGCACGGCCACCTTCATCAGAGCGAGAGTGATCCACTCGCCGGGGCAGCGGTGGTGGCGGTAATGGTCTCCGCCTCCCTGGGGGATCAGCTTGAAGGGCGCGCCATCGTCACCCTCGAAGCGATCGGGCCGGAAGACATCGGGATCCTGCCAGGCGCTCGAACGGTTCGTCGCGTGGAGGTCGAGCAGGACGCGGCGCCCCTTCGGGAATCTCATGCCTTTCCAGCTGAAATTGCGCCGGGCCTTCGCCATGACTGCGGGGAAGAAGGGATAAAAGCGGCGGACTTCCTGCACGAACTGGTCGGCGAACTCATCGCCCTTGCCTCGCGGGCTGACGGCTGGGAAGCTGTGCAGCGCATGTGCCACGAAGACGATGTATACCGACACCGCGACGGTAGGCCTGAGCACATTAAGCAGCTCGACGGCGGCGATGCGGGGCGTGAGCAGGCGCCCCGCGGCGTCGCGATGCGCCGCGATGACGGCGAGAGCCGTCTCCGGCGGCGGTGCGAGGCGCCCTCCACGAACGTCTTTGATGACGGAGGCGAGCCAGCGCTCGCTCCTGAGGCGGCCGATCCGTGCCCGCAGATGCCCGACGCCGAGGGCGGCCGCGCGGTCGAAGAGCGGCACGATATCGCGCGTGCGGCGTCCGATATCCTTTGCCGGCAGGGGAACGTCTGCCCACGAGCACACCGAACGCATCAGCATCGGGTGGAGCACATCGTAGAGACCTACCTCCCGCTTCATGGACCAGGCCTCGGCGTCGAGCAGCCATTCCCGCTCCACCAGCTCCGCCAGTTCGGCGATCCGCTGGGTGTCCATCAGCGACATGAACATGGCCTTGCGGTTTTGATGGGTTCGATCGTCGAGCCCCTGGACGCCGCCTTTGCCGAGCAGGGTCGCGCGCACCGGCTCCGGCGTCGCCCCGTGCCGTTTGAAACGGGACTCGTCGTAGAAGAGCGCGGCCGCCTCCGGGCCTCTCATGCATGTCGTCCTGCGCAGCAGGAGCCGCGCCTCGAACAGGTCCGATCCGAACCGGGCGCAGGTTTCCCGGACATAGTCATAAGGCGCGGCGAGGAGGGCGGCCGTGCTGTCGATGCGGCCGTCCCGGGGAAGGCGCAGCCCGGCCCTTCGCTCGCCAGGCTTCGCATCCCGCTCATGATCGCTGTCAGTCATGCTCGGGCATCGCTGAGCACCTAGCCCTGCGGCGCTTTGCCGCCGATGTCGGCGGCATGGACAAGACTTTCGCCGCACTGCAGATTGGCCGGCACCGCCACATCTATCTTCTTGGGATATGGCAGATTGAGCTCAGCCATGATCTTGACGAACTCGGGCAACGTCTTGCCGCCTCCCAAGCGCGGATTGCGCTCCCGCTCCTGAGCGATCGTGGAGACGTGACGATGCTGATAGTCGTGCGCTGGGTAGACGAGCGTGTCCTCGGGCAACGGAAAGATCTTCGCGTGGATCGACTGGTAAAGAGCTTCGGCGCTCCCATTCTGGAAATCCGTCCGTCCGCACCCGTCGATGAGCAATGCATCGCCGGTGAAGATGCGCGCCTGTCCGCCTTTCTCGAGCAGGAGGCAGTGATGGGTGTCGGTGTGCCCGGGGGTAAACAGCGGCCGCAGTGACAGGCTCCCCACGACCACAGGCTCCTCTTCGGTGATGCCGATATCGGCGCAGGCTAGTCCTTCCATGGCGGGGTAGGCGACCTTGCAGCCGGTGAGCGACCTCAGCCGGCTCGCGGAACTCACGTGGTCGGCATGGATGTGCGTTTCCAGGGTCAATTCCAGCCTCAGGCCGAGCTCATGGACCAGCGCGAGGTCGCGTTCCGCAGCCTCGAGGACCGGATCGACGAGTGCGCATTTCCCCGATTCCTGACAGCCGAGCAGATAAGTGTAGGTGGAGGATTCCGGCTCGAAGAGCTGCCTAAAGATCATCGTCAGCTCCATCCCTTCCAGGGGTGCCCGGCTTCCCGTGCTCGATCCGCGACGGGTTCGCCGCGCTCCGAGTCCGTCGGCTCGTCTGCGCCTCCTCCGCTCGCCGGGGTCGCCCGCTTGGCGTCGATCCGCTCGAGATATGCCTCGGCGAGTTGGAAATGGGCGGCCGTTACTTCTGGCACGGTGGAACGTTGCGCCGCTTCAAGCTCCTCCTCCGCCCTCCGTTGAAGATACTGCAGGTCCTCACCGGATCCGGCTTCGATCACTTCGTCCACGCCCATCACTTCACCGCGAAGAGCTGCGTGCCTTGCGCGCCGAAGCTCATCACCCTGAACGGAGCAGTCTGGACGCCGCCCATGCCGGGGGACCCGGCGGGCATTCCCGGAAGGGCGATTCCGCGGACGGCGGGCTTCTGGGCGAGCAGTCGCTCGACAGCGGCGACCGGGACATGCCCTTCCACCGTATAGCCGCCGATCAGGACCGTATGGCAGCCCTGGAGTTCGGCAGGAACGCCGGCGCGCGCCTTCAAGGCAGCGAGGTTCTCGCTGGCAACCACCCGAATGTCGATGCCGGCCCGCCGAAGCGCATCGGCATGTCCGTCGCAACATTCGCATCCGGGATTCTTGTACATGATTCCCTGGACTCGATCTGCGGCAGCGGCCATTTCCGGCGCGACCAGAAGAGCGGGCGCGACCGCCAGCTTCATCAGTTTCTTCAGCATCCGTGCAACTCCATCTCTGATTTCCCGATCAATCGAACAATCAAGCTCTGCTGGCGAGCGGTCGCCGAACAGCGCTCCAGCCGGGAGGAGGGCAGCAGGGCGGCACTCGGCCAACGAGACCTTTCGCCGAGCATAATCTGCCTCGTCTCCGCTGCCCGGCTGCGGCGGAGAAATTGTCCACGTTGTCACTCCGGCCTGATCTTCTCATGGGGCGGTATTGCCCCTGGTTTAATCCTGAGGCTGCGGAACGGTGCGCAGGTAGGGCTTTACTGTCTTCCAGCCGCCCGGAAACTTCTCCTTCGCCTGCTCGTCGGCAAGCGACGGGGCGATGATGCACTCTTCGCCCGGGTTCCAGTTCACAGGGGTCGCCACGGGGTGCTTCGCCGTCAGCTGAATCGAATCGAGCAGCCGCAGGATCTCGGCCACGTTGCGGCCCGAGCTCATCGGATAGATCAGCATCGCTTTGATCTTCTTGTCCGGGCCGATGATGTAGACGGTGCGGACGGTCGCGTTGGTGGCGGCCGTGCGGCCCTCGGTCTCCGTCTCCTCGGCCGGCAGCATGTTGTAGAGCTTCGAAACCTTGAGGTCGTAATCCCCGATCATGGGGAAGTTCACGTCATGGCCGCTGACATCCTTGATGTCCTGTGACCAGCCGTGATGATCGCCCACCTTGTCGACGCTGAGGCCGATCAGCTTCGTGTTCCTCCTGTCGAACTCGGGCTTCTGGCGCGCAAACTCCCCCAACTCGGTCGTGCAGACCGGCGTGAAGTCCTTGGGGTGTGAGAAAAGCACGGCCCAGCTGTTGCCGAGCCACTCATGAAAGTTGAGGGGACCTCCGGTGGTGTCAGCTTCGAAATCCGGAGCGATATCGCCAAGCTTCAAGGTCATCATTCTTCTCCTTAACAATTTGCGCGGTGGGGGACGTATTCGGCGAAACAAGTGCCATCTACAGTCACTGTAGCTTCAAGCGATGGTCGACGAGCCGACGCAGCGCTGCGATGTGCTGACTTAAGCCGCATTTCATCTCGGCAGAGGGTCGAATTGATCGACCACGACCCCTGCCTCACCTGACATAGCCATTTGGCTCTCCTGACGGTGCTCATTTCCATGACCGCTCATAGGCTTGCCGGACCAGAGGATTGCGGTGCTCCAGCCAAGCGGGAACAGGCAGATCCTTCGACCGAAGAAAGTCCGCGTTGAAGACCTTGGACTGGTAACGCGTGCCATAGTCGCAGAGCATGGTGACGATGATCCGGCCTGGGCCGAGATCCTCTGCGAGCCGAACTGCCCCAGCCACGTTGATGCCGGTCGAAGGGCCCACGCACAGGCCTTCATGCTCGAGCAGATCGAACACGACCGGAACAGCCTCATCGTCGGGTATCTGATAGGAATAATCGGGAACAAAGCCTTCGAGGTTCGCCGTTATCCGCCCCTGACCGATCCCTTCGGTGATCGAGGACCCTTCGGACCTCAGTTCACCGCTCGTGTAGTAACTGAAGAGAGCTGCTCCCATCGGATCGGCAAGCGCGACCGCGATGTTGGGATTACGGGTTTTGAGAGCCATGCTGACACCGGCAAGCGTGCCGCCGGTGCCAACCGCGCTTACGAAACCATCAACCTTCCCATCGGTCTGCCGCCATATTTCTGGGCCGGTCGTCTCGATGTGCGCTTGCCGGTTGGCGATGTTGTCGAACTGGTTTGCCCAGACGGCGCCGCTCGGCTCGGTCTGCGCCAGTTCGCGGGCAAGACGGGCCGACAGCTTCACATAATTGTTCTCGTTCGAATAGGGCACGGCCGGCACTTCCACGACTTCCGCTCCCACCAGCCGCAGCATGTCCTTCTTTTCGGGTGTCTGTGTTTCAGGGATGACGATCACGGTGCGGTAGCCGAGGGCATTCGCGACCAGCGTGAGCCCGATGCCCGTATTCCCGGCCGTTCCCTCGACAATGGTACCGCCGCGGCGGAGCTCGCCCGTTCGTTCCGCCTCGCGAATGATGTAGAGCGCCGCGCGATCCTTCACCGACTGCCCCGGGTTCATGAACTCGGCCTTGCCCAGAATTTCGCAGCCCGTGAGCTTTGAGACGCGATCAAGCTTGATGAGGGGCGTATTGCCGATGACGTCAAGAATGCCGTGGTGAATGCTCATTGTGCCCTGCTCCCGCCAGATCCTTGCTCACCTAGGGAAAGCGTCGAGTTCTTGTGCTGGTTCCGGTCTGCCGGATCGGGGACGAAAAGAAGAATCAGCACTCCGATGGTGATGAACGCGTCGGCCAGGTTGAAGGTCGGCCAATGCCACCCGCTCCAGTGGAGGTCGATCACATCCCGAACCGCGCCGAGCCGGATCCGATCGACGATGTTCCCGAACGCGCCGCCGAGGATCATGCCCAGGGCAATCCGTTGAAGGTGGCTTTCCGAGCGCCAGATCAATATGAGGAGGACCAGCGAGATGGCTGCGGCAACCGCGACGAGCATGACGGGCTGCGCTTGCGTGGCGAGGCCGAAGGCGATGCCGGGATTCATGCCGGTCCGGATGGTGAGGAACGGCGTGACGTCGATAACACCGTGCTCAGCGACATAGTCGAATGCGGCCGCCTTCCCGGCCTGATCCGCAGCAACGGCCACCGCTGTCACAAGCGCCCATGCGTAACGGCCCATTGGTCCGATGGACCTATCCGCGGCTTCAGCCCTCAGCGGCTCGTCAGAAGCTGTCCGATTCATGATATCATCCTTCCGAAAGGGACTGAGCCCGCCCGACGCCCTGTAATCGCCAGCAACGTGCTTCCTGCCTTGAGCAGTCGGCAGCAGGCGACGGATTGCAGGGCGCAGGAACAGGGCCGGGAGCGTCGAAATCATCCTTGGGGCAATCATTAGGCCATAGGCCGGTGATGAGCACCGCGCGCACCCGCACATAGTTCAAAGATTTGCCTGCAAACCGGCCTGGGGCTTCAAAGAGCTTTAGGAGTGCTCGCGCACCGACTTTCGTCGGGCAGCGATATTCTGATGGGGTCAACATTGATGATCCTGATTGGCGTGGCCATGACTCGGCCATGAAGAGTCGCTCCAGGGGAGCGACATGCGTCAGGGATTCAGGCTCGTGGAGGCGGTTTCAGACCCTGTTGGACTGCGGAAATGAGAGGCTGGTAAGCGGCTTGCGCGTAGATTTGGCGTGCATCAGCATAGGTGTCATGGACGTTCGGCGGCGGAGGAGTAATTACGAACAGCGGTGCACAGCTGAATGCGCACGCCGTCGAGCTTGAAACCGGCATCCAGCCATTGTTGTCCCTGGTGTCCCGCTCGGCCGCGGCGGTCCCGATTTCCTGATCGACCATCGAGACCTGCAACCAGGAATCGCTGGCCTCGACGCAGCGTATCTCGGCCGCAGGCGACGCCGCACTACTTATCAGGATGAAAACACCTATGAGCATTTTCATCAGGTTCATGAGGCAGGATCGAGCTGAGGTCATTCCGATCCGCCTATCCTGCGCTCGCCCGGCCGGCGGCCAGCTCGCGCACCGCCACCCTCTTGTTATACCAGAAGCCGAACAGGATCGCCGCGAGCACCGCCAGTTGGGCCAACAAGGATTGGGCCGTCGGGACGAGACCCAATATGTCGATCCGGGGCACGGCATCGACGGGTCGAATATCTATCATTCCCGCTTCCTGCAGAGCCGCCACGCCCTTGCCGGCAAGTGTCACTGCGAGAATGGCGATCAGGACAGAGCTGTAGGTGAAGAACTTCGCGATAGGCAGCTTCTTGCTGTAGCGCAGCATCGCAACCGCCGCCACGGCAAGCACAGCCCCAGCAGCGATGGCTCCTGCTGCTATAGCGCCGGCGTGCCCTTGGCTCCATAGCGCCGTGTAGAACAGGATCGTCTCGAACACCTCGCGATAGACCACGACGAAGGTCAGCCCGAACAGGAACCAGGCCGAACGCCTGGAGAGGGCCTTCGAGAGCTTCTCCCGGATGTAGCGCTGCCACGCGCCGGCTTGCGCCTTGCCGTGCATCCAGATGCCGACCGAGAGGAGAACCGCCGCCGCGAACAATGCGCCGAAGCCTTCCGTCAGTTCGCGGCTCGCGCCGCTCACGTTGATAACATAGGTCGCGGCAGCCCAGGTGGCGATGCCGGCCAGAAGAGCGGCTACCCAGCCGCCATGGACGTAGCCCATGACATCCTGTCGCTCCGCCTTGCGCAGGAAGGCTATCATCGCGATGACGATAAGCAGCGCCTCGAGGCCCTCGCGCAGCAGGATCGTGAATGCTCCCAGGAAACTCGAGACAGCGCTGCCGGCCTCGGGCGCCGGCGCGGTTTCCGCCTCGTCGAACAGACGCGTGAGCTCGTCTGCCCGTGCGCGGACTTCCTCGGGTGGGGCTCGACCGCCGATCGCCCCGCGCAGCTCGGCCATGGCGGATTCGATCTGCCGCATGAGCCCAGCATCGCGTGCGCTGAGGAGCGGTTCGACGGGTTCGAAGCCGTCGAGATAGGCGGAGAGCGCAAGATCCGTCGCGCTGGATCTGTCGCCGCGAGCATAAGCCTCGACGGCCTGCGCGAGGCGCTCCTTCGAGAGCGCGAGCGAACCGGACGCGCTGTCCGCCACAACCGACGGATTCGCCCTCAGATAGGCCGCGACGGCGGCTCCTCGTTCAGGACCCAATGCTTCTTGAAGCTGGGCCGGTGTCAGGCGGACGAGCGCAGCCAAGTCTGGAACGAGGCTGCGAGCCTCCGGGTCAGCTTGCCAGATTCGCTCTCCTTCCTGGGCGGCGCTCGACGGGTAGGCGAACTGCCCGACGTGGAAGGCGAGCACCCACCGATCCTCCGGCGGCAGGTGGGAGAAGCCGGGCATCGCCGTGCCTTCAAGCCCCTGCTCGATCACCTGATAAAGCGCGAAGAGACTGCGCTCGCGGGCGCGGGCGCGGTCGGTGAAATCGATCGGCGGCGGGTCCATGCCCTGAGCAGCCGGCCCTCGGCCATCGCCGATAGCCCCATGGCAGCTCGCGCAATTCTCCGCATAGAGCGCGGCGCCACGGGACAGATCGGGGACGCCGGCGGGCGCAAGCGGCACAGGATAGGCGGCGAGCAGCGCCCGGCCGAGCGTTCGCGCTGAAGTCGCCACCTGCTCTGTGGGCGCCTTGGCGGCAATCGCCGCCTCGAGCGTCTCGGCGTGTCGAACCAGCGCCGCCCGAGCCGGCGTGGGAGGAAGCTCAGCCAGCCGCTGCCGCACCGTCGCCGAGAACTCGACCATCTCGGTATATTCGACGTCGTTGATGATGCGCCCCTCGGACACGGCGCCGGCATAATCGACGGCGATATAGTCGAGCAGGCGCCAAATCGTCTGCGCCGGCGCCGGCTGCGCCAGGGCGGGTGTTGTCGCCGCGAGGACTACCAGCAGCAGCATCGCCGCGCGTCGAATGATTGCCCAAAGGCTCATGCGCGCTGCCGAGGCTCCGGCCTGGCGTCGCGGATGGTCTGCCGGGCTGGGTGAAAGACGGGAGCAATCACGGCAGCCACCACCAGGTGGGGCCAAGTGCGCGCCTGCGCGTCGCCACCCGCTCGAAAGCGCGCCAGGTTCATCGCCGCCGCAACGTTGAGGGCACGTAGGGTGAGAGCGATCGGCAGCGGGAAGCTTCGCTACGCGACCTGGCAGCTCTTCTCGTCGCGCTGACCTGATTGCAGGAGCGTTGCCGTCAACCATTTCAGATGAGCCCGGCGAACAGGTCGAAGATCACCCAGGCGAACGCGCCCATGATTGGCAACCCAGTTGTCACGACACCGAACGCTCTTCCAGGTGAACCGCGAGGGTAGCCGCGCCAGAAGGTGATTCGCCCGATCGCGAACAGCACGACCATTGCCACAATGAAGGACAGCGGAGCCTCGCCGTCGACGGTGGCGAGTGCCATGGCGGCAAAGGCTGCCAACACCGCCTGCTCGAGCGTGTTCTGCAGGAAAGCGAGCGGAATCCTCAGCCGCTCGCTCGGCGGACCGAACGCGGAGCCCGCGGTATCCTGGGCCGACTTGCGCCGGAGCCTCGCAATGGTTCCGACTCCGATCATAACCCAAAGCATGATCAGCAGGCCCGCCCGCGCTGCGAAGGCTAGCCGCTCGGCCATCTCCACCGGAAATTCGAACTGCCGCGGCAGCCACCAGACGGCCACTCCGAGAATGGGAGCGCAAAACAGGAAAGACACCGCAGCCTGACGGCGGACGCGTGCGATCTCGGCTTCCAGATCTTTCGGAATCGGGGCTTTCATCGCGCTCTCCTCAAAGCGACGTCCTTTTGGCGGAATTCCGGCATCAGATTCGCAGTGCATGCTCCTTCAGCTCGGCGCGAGCGTGGCGGATGATCTCCCAAGCGGAATGGAGGAAGATCGCGGCAATCACGGCTGCGACGACAAGGTCGGGCCAAGCGCTGTTCAGCCAATAGACCAGACCGGCGGCAATGATGACCGCCACATTGTTGATCGCGTCGTTGCGGGAGAACAGCCAGATAGCCCGCGCCTGCGCATCGCCGCCCTCGCGAAAGCGGGCCAGGACGAGCGCAGCCGTGACGTTGACAGCCAAGGCCGCGATCCCGATGCCGCCCATCAGCTCCGCCTCAGGGGAAACTGCATTCATCGCACGCCAGGCGGCCATTCCGAGCACCCAGGCCCCGAGCAGCGCGAGGAAGATGCCTTGGGTGAGTGCGACCTTCGCGCGTGTGGACTCGGCCCAAGCCAGGGCGAGCAGGCCGACGAAGGTGATGGACCCGTCCCCGAGGAAATCGAGCGAGTCCGCCTTCAGCGCCTGGCTGCCAGAAAGGAAGCCGCCGACCAGCTCTACGAGGCCGAAGCCGACGTTGAGGATGACGACGATCCAGAGCGCGCGGCGGTAGGCGGGATCGACCGCAGCCCTGTCGGTATCGCCGTGGCAGCCGCAGCCGCTCTCTTCTTTCGATTCGCTCATGACGCCTCTGTAGAACCTCCAGTCGCTGGAGGAGCAAGGCTGTTCGCCACGGCCGGTGCCACGTCGAGCCGGAACAGGCTGATCTCCCCCGTCGGCGTGCGGACGATCCGGCTCGGGCGGCCACTGTCATGGTCGAGGTCGGCGAGGATTGCTTCTATCGCCCCGCGCGCGTTGGGTTCGGTGTTCTCGGCGCCGTCAAGACGTTGCACCAAGCCGAACAAGGTGCGCATCAGTCGGGAGCGCTGGCGCGCATAGTCGGCGACATGCACCTCCCCGCCGGGAACGACGGTCCTGGCCATGGCTTCGATCCCGCGTCTCTTCTCCTCCATCGGCACCTGATGAAAGACAAGGCTCGAGACGACCTTGGTGAAGGGGTCGCCCGAGCGGTCCGCGTCACGCGCGAACCCCCGCCGCCACTCGATCTTAACGCCGGCGCCACGCGCTTTGGCGGCGGCGATCTCCAGCACCGCCGGATCCGGGTCCAGACCGACGACGCGCGCGCCGGGCGCCGCCTTCTTTACGAGCAACGCGAACGTCCCGGTGCCGCATCCGACGTCGAGGATCGCATCGCCTTCGCGCGGGGCGAGTTGCTCGAGCAGGGCTAAGCGCCATCTCCTCTCGCGCGTCAGCATCCTGATCGCGAGATCGTATGCGCCGGTCATTTCGGGTCGGCCCAGCGCCGGCGTGAAGTCCATCTGGTTCATTCCGCCTCTCCTGCCATTTGACTCGTGCAGGCACCGGCTACATCCTCCAGTCACTGGAGGATCAAGCGTTATGGCGATGCTGATGATCGGAGAACTAGCCAGGCGTACCGGCGCCAAGGTCAACACGATCCGCTTCTATGAAGACATAGGGTTGATGCCGTTGGCGGCGCGCACCGATTCCGGCCGCCGCACCTATGGCGAGGCCGATGTGCGACGACTGAAATTTATTCGTAACGGGCGGGAGCTGGGCTTCTCGACGGAGGAGTTGAAGTCGCTGATCTCGCTCTCGGAGCAGCCGGATCGCGATTGTGGTGCGGCGGCGGCGATAGCACGTCGTCACCTCGCCGACGTGGAAGCGAGAATGGCGCGCCTTGCGGTGCTGCGAAACGAACTGGAGAAAGTTGCCGTGAACTGCGACGGCGGCCGCATGGCTGATTGTCAGGTGATTGAGACGATAGCGGATGTCGGCTCACATTGAGCGTTGACGTAGGCTTCAGCTGACGGTTGAAAACGGCTGTGGTTCGAGAAGCAGGGCGGCTGCCCGGCCGCGATTGCAGAAAGTCTCAGTCGCGTCGGCCACCTGCCGCTCTCACGAATTTTTGGCTGCAGCGATCGGAGGCTCAGTACGTCCAGGGCCTGACGAAGGTCTATTCCATATTAGTCGAAATATAGATTGACGAGCTGGATCGACTCAAATATTTCCACGTTCATCGAAATGATGGAGGTAGAGGATGTCCGGACGCTTCAGGCAATTTGTCGAACGCATGCTGACCGTGACCTCGCAACAGCTCGCGCTTTGCTGCCATCGCGAGGTTGGCAATCTCCCGCTGGAGAAGCTTCGCGACCGCGATTGTTGTCCGCAGAAAGCCGGATGATGGACTCCGCCGCCGTCATTGGGGCGTTGGGGGCCCTCGCGCAGGAGCACCGCCTCGCGGCGTTCCGTCTCCTGGTCCAGGCCGGCGACGAGGGCATGCCGGCGGGCGCGATCGCCGAGGCTCTGGGCGTCCCCAACTCGTCGCTGTCCTTCCATCTCGCTCAGCTGACGCGGGCGGGACTGATTAGGCAGGAGCGGCAGAGCCGGTCCCTCATCTACACCGCCGACTATGCCGCGATGAATGCGCTGCTCGGCGATCTCACCGAAAACTGCTGCGCCGGCGCGGCCTGTGCCCCCGATGCAGGCTGCGGCTCGGGAGCCGCTCCCGTTCAGGAAAGGAAATCAGCATGAAGCGCCTGCATGTCCATGTCGGAGTCGAGAACCTCGATCAGTCGATCGGCTTCTACTCCACCTTGTTCGGTGCGGAGCCGGCCGTGGTGAAGCAGGACTATGCGAAGTGGATGCTCGAGGATCCGAGGGTCAACTTCGCAATTTCGGCCGGCAATCACGCCGCTAAGGGAATCGAGCATCTCGGCATTCAGGTCGAAAACCAGGAGGAGCTGGCCGAGGTCTATGGTCGCCTCAAGGCCGCCGATCGTCCGGTTGTCGAGGAAGGTGCTACCACCTGCTGCTACGCCAAGTCGGAGAAGAGTTGGATCGCCGATCCGCAGGGCGTCGTGTGGGAGGCGTTCTTCACCAATGGCGAGGCGACGGTTTACGGCGACAACGTCGATCTGACCGCCATCTCCGCCAATGCGGCGGAGGCAAACTGCTGCGCTCCGGTCATTTCCAAGGAAGTGGCCTGCTGCGACGACACGACGCCCCAGGGCGTCTGCTGTGAGCCGAAGCAGGGTCGTGCGGCGGAGGCCCCGTGCTGCGGCTGACGCGGCTCCACGATTCCGATCTCGCGCAGCTTGAGGTTGCGCTGGACGCTGCCAACCTCCCGTACGACGACGTGCGGGAGGCGGGCCGGCTCTTCTATTCGTCGGGCGAAGGCGAGCTCGCCTTTGTGGGGATGGAGATATTTGGTGCCGATGCTCTCCTGCGTTCGCTGGTCGTGCCTTCGGCGGCGCGCGGCAAGGGGCTTGGGAAAAGCATCGTCGAAGCCTTGGCCGTCGAGGCGAAGAAGATCGGCATCGAGCGGCTCTGGCTTCTGACCACGACCGCCGCCGACTTCTTCGCGGCGATCGGCTTTGAGCCTGCCGCACGGCCGGAGGCGCCGCGTAAGATCCAGACCACGCGAGAGTTCCGCGACCTCTGTCCGGCCTCGGCCGCATTCATGAAGCTAGACCTCACGAGGGCCCATCAGTGACCGTCACCATTTATCACAATCCCGCCTGCGGCACGTCCCGCAACACCTTGGGGCTGATCCGCAACGCCGGTATCGAGCCGACCGTCATCGAATATCTGGAGGAGCCGCCGAGCCGGTCCGAGCTGGTGTCGCTGATCGACCGAATGGGCATAAGCCCGCGCGAGCTGCTGAGGCAGAAGGGCACGCCCTATGCCGAGCTCGGCTTGGATAACCAGGATCTGACGGAGGACCAGCTCATCGATGCGATGATGGAGCACCCGATCCTGATCAACCGGCCCGTCGTCGTGACGTCGCTGGGCGTGAAGCTCTGCCGCCCGTCGGAGGAAGTTCTCGACATCCTCCCGCAGCCCCAGCGTGGAGCTTTCCGAAAGGAAGACGGCGAGTTAATCGTCGATGAAAGCGGCCGTCACGTCGGCTCGCCCAAGGAATAGAGATGGCAACCGAAGCTATCGCGGCGGCTCGGCCCGCCATGTCACTCTTCGAGCGCTATCTTTCGCTCTGGGTGGCACTCTGCATCGTCGTCGGGATTGCTCTCGGCGCGGCGGTGCCTGATCTGTTCGCGGTCATTGCCTCGGCCGAGGTCGCGCGGGTGAACCTTCCCGTCGCGGTGCTCATCTGGCTGATGATCATCCCGATGCTGCTCAAGATCGACTTTGGAGCGCTGGGTCAGGTGCGGCAGCACATGCGGGGCGTCGGCGTGACGCTCTTCATCAACTGGGCTGTGAAGCCCTTCTCAATGGCCCTGCTCGGCACCGTCTTCATCGGCTGGCTATTCCGGCCGCTCCTGCCTGCGGACCAGATCGAGAGCTATATCGCCGGTCTCATCCTACTGGCGGCCGCGCCCTGCACCGCGATGGTATTCGTCTGGTCGAACCTCTGCGAAGGGGAGCCCCACTACACGCTGAGCCAGGTTGCGCTCAACGACCTCATCATGGTGTTCGCTTTCGCGCCGCTGGTCGGGCTGCTGCTCGGCGTCGCGTCCATAACCGTGCCGTGGGAGACGCTCCTGCTGTCGGTCGTGCTCTACATCGTCGTGCCGGTGGTCATCGCTCAGGCCATTCGTCGGGCATCGCTCCGCGCCGGCGGGCAACCAGCGTTGGACCAACTGTTGAAGCGAGTTGGCCCGATTTCGCTGGTCGCCTTGCTGACGACGCTGGTCCTCCTGTTCGGCTTCCAGGGCGAACAGATCCTCGAACAGCCGCTGGTCATCCTGCTCCTAGCCGTCCCGATCCTGATCCAGGTCTACTTCAACGCTGGGTTGGCTTACTGGCTCAGCCGCCGGTTCGGGGTCGCCTGGTGCGTCGCCGCCCCTGCCGCCCTGATCGGCGCCTCCAATTTTTTCGAGTTGGCGGTCGCCGCTGCCATCAGCATCTTCGGCCTTCAGTCCGGCGCGGCATTGGCAACCGTGGTCGGCGTCCTCGTCGAAGTGCCGGTGATGCTCTCAGTGGTGGCCTTAGTGAAGCGCACCAAGGGCTGGTACGATGAAGAGGCGACAGCCTGAAATCTGACTTGGCCCCGGCGTCCGGATTCCGTCACGTTCTCGGTGGCCGCGATGCGCGACGGTGAGTGGCGGCGCTACTAATTGCCCTACGCGATCGACATCATGCGCCTCAGCAGCAGCTCGAGGCGGAGCCAGTCTCCCTCGCCTCCTGGATTGGTGGGCAGGGCGTGTCTCCGAAGGAACAGAACACACAACAGTCGCCTTTGAGAGGCCGTAAAACCTCGCCGCAATGCCGGCAGTCATAAAAGAACTGACAGGCGTCCGTCGGCATAGTCTCCACGGAGACTCCGCCGCATTTCGGACAGGTAAGGGTCGAAGTCAGCAGCATCAGGCACCGCCCAGCGCACGCATCAGCGGCTGCTCGATAAAGCTCCAGAGCGCGCTGAGCGCGACGATCGCCGTCGCGACGCAAAGCATGATGAGGGTCGCGCTATTGGGTGCGGGTGCTGCGCACGTTGCATCGGTGGTGCAGGCCCGGCGCTTTCGCACATAGAGTCCCCATCCAGCGGCGACTAGGACGAGCGCTGCGATAGTTAGCGGCCAGTGATAAGGTACGAATGCGGCAAGGCCCCCCGCGCCTAGGCCAGCGGCGCCGAGTGCTAGTGGCAGAACGCAGCAGGCGGCGGCAGAGAATAGAGCCGTCAAGCTCGCGGCGGTCCCCACCGCAGCAACTCCGGTTCCAGTCCCGCCCGCCGGTGCGGGGCCCAGGACACGTTGGTCAGTCAAGTCTCGTCTCCGTCTCGATTCGCGTCTATCTGACACCTGTAGCAGCTACAGGATCAAGAGGTTTTGCATGGCTGGTCTGTCGATTGGCGAGCTTGCCCGCCGCACGGGCGTCCATATTGAGACGATCCGCTATTTCGAGAAAGTCGATCTTCTCGATGTGCCGGACAGAACGGAGGGAGGTCACCGTGTATATGCCGAGAAACACGTCCGGGCGCTCAGCTTCATCAAGCGGGCGCGAGAGCTTGGCTTCACCCCGAAGGAGATTCGAGCAATCCTCGGTCTCGGCGGTCCCGGCAAGGCCTGCTGCGACGAAGTTCAGGAGATCGCCGTCCATCATCTCGAACAGGTGAGGAGCAAGATCGCCGATCTGGCGCAACTGGAGCGGCTGCTCGCGTCAACGATCGAGCGCTGTTCGGGCGGCCATGTGCCTGATTGTCCTGTCATCGACATGCTCGAAAGCACGCCCGCCTAAACCATGTAGCCGATATCCGACGCGCCGGTCGGATAGGCGAACATGGTGCTCTTGAGATCGTCTGCGGTGAGGCCGTGGCGGATGGCGAGGGCGAAGAGGTTGATTACTTCGTCCGCGTGAGGACCGACGAGATGCGCGCCAAGGATTCGCCCGCTGCCTTCCTCCACCAGCGTCTTATAGCCATACACCGGCTCCGCGACCCGCCGGGCCGTATACCAATCGGAGGTTCGCTTGCACTTCACTTGCAGGCGCAGACCCGACTCGCGGGCCTCCTTTTCGCCCATGCCCACGGCGGCAATCGGCGGCAGAGTGAACGCAACGCTCGGCACGCCCCGATAATCGGGCTTGCGGTTGTTGCCCTCGATCAGGTTCGCCGCAACAACCTTGGCGTCATGGCTCGAAACCGGCGTCAGCGGCGGCCCCTGCTGGGCGGCATCGCCTGCTGCGTAAACCGACGGATTGCTGACGCTCTGGAGGAAGTCGTTGAGCCTGAGGCTGCCGTTCTCGACCGCAACATTGGCGACTTCCAGGTCCAGCTGATCGAGCGCCGGAGCGCGACCCGCCGCGTGAACGACGAGATCGGCCTCGATTACGACCGGGTCCCCGTCTGACTCGGCTCGGACAAGGAAACCTCCTTCGATGCGCTCGATTGCCGTCACGGTTGTTCCGGTGCGCACATCGACGTCGATTCCGCCGAAACTCTCCATCAGCCAGCCAACCAACTCCGGCTCGAAGTGCATGAGCATCCGTGGGCCACGCTGGAAGACGGTCACCTGGGCGCCGGCGCGAGCGGCAATGTGCGAGAACTCAGCCGCGATATAGCCGCCCCCGACAAGCACGATCCTTTGCGGCAGTGTTTCCAGCGCCAAAAATCCTTCGTTATCGATCAGGTGCTGTTCGCCGTGGATGCCAAGCTTGATCGGCTTCGCGCCGGAAGCAATGAGAATATTGCGGCCCGTCAGCCTGTCATCGCCAACTCTGAGCGTATTCGGACCGGTGAACTGCGCCGTGCCGTGGAATGTGAGAATGCCCGCCTCGCGGTAGCGATGCTCGTGCTTTTCCGGCACCGGATCGGTGAAGCTGCGCTTGAAGCGGATCAGTTCCGGCCAGTCTATCCGCAGGTCTCCGACCACGCCACGCTCATGCATCCGCCGCTGTTCGTCGATGACCTCCGCGCCAGCGACCAACATCTTCTTGGGGTCGCAACCGCGCAGGGCGCACGTGCCGCCAAATGGCTTTTCGTCAATGACCGCGACACTGCGGCCTGCATGGCGAACACGCATTGCCGCCACCATCGCGGCTGTGCCCGTGCCGATGATCAGAAGATCGAAGTTCATTGGCACCCTCCTGTCCCTCTTCAACAAAGCTGGAGCAGGTACGGGTTCCCTCTAAGGCGGGCATTTCGCAGGTGGCAAACATTACGAGATGCCGTCTCATAGCGGGCGGAAGGGAACGGGCGGCAATCTGTCCGGTTCAACAGAAATGGCCGAGCCAACAGAAGCATCTACATGCCGGACATAGTGCGAGTGCTGCTCCTTGCGCTGTTTCCGGCGGCGGGCAATTTCGCGGGCGGAATGCTCGCGGAGGCGATACGGACATCGCGCCGAAGTCTTTCGATCGCCCTGCATCTCGCAGCGGGGATCGTCTTCGGCGTGATCGCCGTCGAACTCGCGCCTCGTACGCTCGAGAGTCTGGATGCTTGGTTGGCCGTCACCGGATTCATCGCAGGTGGCGCGGCATTCATCGGGCTCGATGCCCTGATCGAGCGATTCCAGTCGTCATCCGCGGATGCTGCCGAAAGCTCCGGTCAGAGTGGGCGTGACGCAGGCGGCGCATGGACCATCTACGCGGCTGTGGCCGTGGATCTGTTCGGAGACGGGCTTCTTATCGGCGCCGGCTCGTCGCTCTCGTTCGAGCTGGCGCTGGTCCTCGCCCTGGGGCAGGTGGCGGCGGACATTCCCGAAGGCTTCGCAACGATCGCCACCTTCCGCGATGCTGGTGTAGCGCGGACTAAACGCATCCTTCTCTCGGCCTCGTTCGTCGTTCCGGTGCTCGCCGGTGCAATCCTCTCTTATTTCGCCCTCAGGAGCCAGCCCGAGGCGTATCAACTGACGGCGCTCGCCTTCATTGCCGGCATGTTGTTGGTGGCGGCGGCCGAGGAGATCATGAAGGAGGCGCATGAGGTGTATCCGCCGTCGAAGCTCTTCAGCTTCGCCGTCATCTTCGGATTTGGGCTGTTCGCGGCAGTCGCTTCCTACTTCGGCTGAGACTGCATCGCGGCGGCATGGTCGGGACCTTGCCGGTCAAGGCAGGCTTCGAGTGTCGCATGGCCTATGTGGAACCGCCCGCTCAGCGTGGCGCGCGCTCGCGCCTTGACCGCTTCGAACGCTTCGAGCGAGGCGACCGACGGCACGAGGTGGGCTTCGAGCGCCCGGTCATGCTCATCCAGGCTCCAGACGTGGACGTGGTGAACGTCCGCTACGCCTTCGGTCCCCCGAAGAGCTTCGACGATCTCGTGAAACTCCACGTCATCCGGCACGGCGCCCATCAACAGCTTGATGGTTTTCGGGAGCAGCGAGAAACCTTGATAGAGCACATAGGCGGCGATCAGGACCGTCATGACGAGGTCGGCGACGTAGAGTTGGTAGAGCAGGATTAGCGTGCCCGCGACGATCACGCCGACTGAGGCAAGCGCGTCGGACACGTTGTGGAGAAAAGCGGCCTTGATATTGAGGCTGTGCTTCGATCCTTTGTAGACGAGCATCGCGGTCGCCACGTCGATCAGCAAGGCGACGCCGGCGACGATCACCACCGTCCAGCCTTCCACCGGCTGCGGATCGAAGTAGCGGGTAACCGCCTCGATCAGGAGATACAGGCCGACGATGATGAGCGTGGTGAGATTGATGAGCGCGGCCACCACTTCCGCGCGGCCGTAGCCGAACGTCATCAGCTTGTCGGCGGGCCGGCGCCCGATCTTGCGAGCGAAGAGCGCCAGTCCCAGCGATGCCGCATCGCTGAAGTTGTGAAGCGCATCGGCGACGAGCGCGAGCGAGCCCGCCAGGATGCCGCCGACGATCTGCACCACCGTCAGTCCCATGTTCACGGTGACGGCCCAGACGAGCCGGGCGTCGCTCATGCCTTCTACGCCGTGGTCGTGCCCTGCGCTCATTCTTATCTCCGAAACTATCGCGGCTGTTGATGCCCAGTCGGCGGCCATCAGATTGGAGTTTATAGGGTGTATGCGGAACAGAGGCCAGGACGCTCACAAAGGACAAGCCCGGCATTCAGTAAACATTCAGCCCCTGAGACCAAATTTGTTTGTCAGATCGCCTGATCCGGAGGGGCTAGTCGGCTCTGGAGGTGTAGCATGATCAAGAAACTCGCGTTTCTCTTGGGCGTCATGGCCGCGGTCGCGTTCACGAGCTCGCCAGCTATGGCGCAAAGGCATCACGGAGATCATGGCCGCGGCCATGGACATAGCGGCGTTAGCATCAATCTGGGAGTTCACGGCCCTGTTTATGGCTATGGCGGCTACCGCTACCGAGATCCATATTACGGCTACTATGCCGGCCGCCGCTATTATCGCGACCGCAGCTATTATCATGATGACTATCGTCGAGACGGCCGGCATCATCGGCGTGAGCGGCGTCATCACCGCCGGTCGCATCACTAATCGCCGTCTGCCGTCTAGAACAAGTATGCTCTTGCGCACGTGGAGATCGAGGTCACTGACACCCATTCTGGAACAGAGATCGATGACTCATTTATCGGTCTCCCGATGGCGCGCCTTCCAGAGTGGGCTTGCTTTCCCAGCGCTGTTTTTGAGCAGTTGTGCGAGGCAAGCGAGACGGAGGCTGGGAGGTCGCGCACCATTGCGCTCTATTGCGATCCCGGCTGCGGCTTCTGCCTAACTTGGACGCGCCTCGCGCGTCAGGCGGGCTATACTACGAATGTGAGCGACACCGCAGACATGGCGAGCGCCAAGCGCCGGCTCGGCGTCCGAGGCAATCTCGCCTCTTGCCATACCGGCATCGTCGACGGCTACGTGTTAAGTGCCTGCTCGCGCAGCGTCCGCAAGGCATCGGGGGTCTAGCCGTTCCAGGGATGCCGACCGGATCGCCGGGAATGGAAACTCCTAGCGGGTACAGCGAGCCGTTCCGGCTTATGCGGCGGGGCGTTCGTCAGTGTTTCGCTGAGCTGGCTTACGGGTGCAACGCCGGACTGTCTTCACAGGGTTCCTGTTCCGCCTGAATCGTCGCATGGTCGATGCCGAACTTTTCACGAAGCATCGCGGCGACATGGATACGAACCGTCTCAGCGGTCGCGCCCGGCGCTAGTTCAACGTGAACGGAGAGGCTTGCGTCATCGCTGGTGAGTGACCAGACGTGCAGATCGTGAACGCCCGACACGCCGGGGGCGGCTCCGATGGCCGCTCGAACTTCGCTCAGAGAGAGATGGCGCGGGACGCCCTCCAGCAATATTCGTGTCGTGTCCTTGAGCAGCATCCAAGTTCGCGGTAGCACCCATAACCCAATCCCAATTGCGACCACCGGGTCCACCCATTGCCAGCCGGTGAGCATGATTAGGCCAGCGCCGGCGATTACTCCGAGAGAACCCAACATGTCGGCCCAAACCTCAAGATAGGCACCCTTGACGTTGAGGCTCTTGTCCTTACCGGCCGACAGCAGACGCATCGAGATCAGGTTCACAATGAGACCGATGGCGGCGACGACGAGCATCCCGATCGACTCGACTTCGGTCGGTGCGAAGAAGCGGGCGACCCCCTCCCAGAGAACATAGCCCGCCACCGCAAATAGTAACAAGGCATTGAAAGCGGCGGCCAGAATTTCGAACCTGCGATAGCCGAAGGTGCGTTGATCATCGGCCGGCCGCTGTCCGACCTTGATGGCCGCCAGCGCAATGCCGAGCGCGGCAGCATCCGTGAACATGTGGGCGGCGTCGGACAGCAGGGCGAGACTGTTGAACACATACGCCCCGATCACCTCGGCGATCAGGAAGATCGTCGTCAATGTCAGCGCAAGCGCGAGTCTCCTGGAATTGGCGCCCGCAGTATGATGGTGGCTATGCCCGCCGTGGCTGTGACCTGCACCCATCTATTGGTCCTCCGTCTCCGCCTGGGAAAATGCCCGACGCGCCGCATATTAATCTTTAATCTACAGCGCCGCGGTCGCGTTCCCCGCTTAGGAGTTAGCAGCCGCAACCGAGAATCCCCGCTGCTTGCAAAGCTGCAAAAGCGTTCGACCTGCGCACGCCCGCCGCCCGCCGCCCACCGGGATGGCAAGAGGCGCGCCCAAGCAGCAGGATCATTGTGCTGGCTTCTCTTTGTCCGGCCTTTCTCTCCGACTCCCCAGTAGCCAGGCCATGGCTCGGTCTTCTTCACCGGTTTTGAAAAAACGCATCTCGCCACGAAACATGAGGCCAGAGCCTTGAATGCCCCATTTCTCCCATTCCTCGTCACCGACGACAGCCATGCGCCCGAACTGGTCGCGGTGGTTGAAGTCGAATTTCAGGTCGCGCCACAAGGCCGAGAGTGACCAGCCGGTGAAGCCCGGTCCCAGTTCGATCAGCATCGGGCTAGAAGGACCGGCCAACGACTCGAACTGTGGCACGAACTCCGCAAATTCATTGGTCGTTAGCTGGCCATCGGCGCGAATGTGGAGTATCCCGTCGGTTCTCTTCTTTATGGTGAGCACAAGTCTCCCCTCCAGTCTGATGCGAACGCCAGCACAGTTGAGCGAATCCATGCCTGGTACTCACCCGGAGCAATCCTTCCGTGGCGGACCTATTCATGGCGCACGGCATAGGCTGCGCAGCCCTCGAGAAAGGCCCAGGTCAGCCCGGCACAGTCTCCCGGATCGGCGATGTCATGCCTTACCGCCCATCGGTAGCCGGCCTTTTGCTCGCGGCAGTTTTCGACGCAGCCAAAGCCGAAGAAATGGTTCGTCGCGGCCCGATCCCTCCGAATGTCATAATCACCGTATGTTTCGCCGGCCCTGCGCCCACCGATCCGGACGCCGGAATGGAAGAGATCGCGGTTTCCCGTCACCTCGTCGGAGTGCGGCCCGCCGTAGCCGAACATGTCCTGCACGATCCTGATCAGCGGTTGCTGGAGGCCCATCGCCAGGACCAGAAGGGCCAGGAGCAGGCTTCCAGCGAACCCCAAGAGCAAGTGACGCGGTCTCAACGCGCAAGGCTTTTGCTTGGCAGGTGTATCATGATCATGACATCTGGAAGGCCTCCGGTGCCACCATTACGATAACAGGTGCAGCACCGGCAACGTGCGCGCGGCCGCTGCACCTGTTCATCTGTGGTGGTCATGGGCGTCTCGTATCCACCGTCGAATACCCGCTCCTCGATCATTTAGCCGGCAGGGGACTGCCGAGCCGATCCACGTCCTCATATTCTCCGGTCAAGATCTTCGTGCCCCATTCCTCCCATTTGCTGTCGCCGACGATCGCGATCCGGCCGAAGCTGTCCTTGTGCTTCACGTCGAACTTGAGGTCGCGCCAGATACCGTCGAGATCCCACCCGGAAAAATCCGGCGCGAGCTCGATTACCATAGGAACCCTCCCCGGCTCGCGCGCAGCGACATTCTCGAACCGGGGCACGAAATAGTCGAAGTCAGAGGATTTAAGGGTTTTCCCGGCCACGATATGGATCAGTTCATCGCTTTCTGCCATTTCGACCATGGCCGCCTCCGTTGCCGTTTGTTCATGTAACCTCCCTCAATTCGTCTCGTCCTCCCGCGCCACATTGCGGCAAAGCCGATCCCGTGATCCGAGCGATGATTCCGGCGCCCTATATGCGTCGGTTCTTGCGAAAAGGCGGCAAGCCCCACGGGCTCGTCGTTTGGCGGTAACAGGCCGATCATCAGATCGCCCTCGACCACTCGAGGCGACAGGGCTTCCCTCGCTGCAGGTGTGGAATAGCGTCCGGCGGCATCGGGATCTTTTGACGAAGGCGAACAACCCGAGCAGGTCGGGCACCCCCCTCCGTCGGGAGGCGAAGGGGGAGCGCTTCGCGGCAGGCGCTATGATGGCGCTCGCGCAGTCCCGTGTTCGGCATCATTTGCCCGAACCGCGACAGTTGCTGTCATTCGCCCTCTTCGAGCATCGCTTTCAGTCCACTGCCGCCGATGACTTCCACCTTCTCCAGGGTAATCAAGCCGATGTCCGGGATGTCCTCGAGGCCCTCGACAAAAGTCCGCAGCCGCTGGTCCGTCTCGACGATCTCGATGACGACGGCGCGGTCGCTTTCGAAGACGTGACGCCGATGCATATGCGCCGAGCTACCGAAGCCGAGCCGGGCATCCAGAACGGTGACACCCGCCAATCCCGCTTCGCGTGCGCGCAATGCAATGACATTCAGGACTTTCCGATCTCCCAGATAGGCGCCCTCGTCGGTGTAAATGCGCAGCAGCTTTGTCGGTTCAGTCATGATCTTCTCCTTCACGCCAGTTCCGGGGCAACCGGCGGCGCATTCTCCTCCCGCCTGCGCCGACGGTTTTCGATCGCTCCGAGCACAACTTTCGCAATCGACGGCAATACTAAGAGGGTGAGAACGGTTGCGGCAATCAAACCGCCGATAACCGTGACAGCGAGCGGCTTCTGGACTTCGGCCCCCGTCCCGGTGGCGATTGCCATCGGAATGAAGCCGACCGCCGGAACGAAGCCGGTCATGATGACCGCGCGCATCTTCTCGCTCATGCCTTCCCGGATTGCTTCGACCAGCGGCAGCCCGTGCTCCTGACGTTCCCGAACGGCCGTCATCACGACCAGACCGTTCAGAACCGAAACACCGGCCAGCACGATCAGCCCCACCGCCGCCGAGACGGAGAAGTTGATCCCGGTCAGGGCGAGGGTGAAGATGCCGCCGGCCAGTCCGAGCGGCAGCGTCAGGAAGACCGCAATCGCCCGGCCGCCCGATCCCAGGGCCATGAAAAGCAGGACGAAGATGGCAACAAAGGCCAGCGGCACCACGATCGACAGCCGTGCGGTCGCCGCCTGCAGGCTCTCGAACTGTCCGCCCCATTCCAGATAATAGCCGGCAGGAAGTTCGATTTGAGCGATTTTGGCCCGCGCCTCCTCGACGAACGAGCCCGCATCTCGATCCTCAAGGTTCATCTGCACGACGACCCGGCGTTTTCCGTTCTCGCGCCGTATCTCGTTCAGCCCTTCGGTCAGCTGGATATTCGCTACTTGCGAGAGCGGAATCTGTTGCCGGACTTCCCCGAGCTCTTCGGGCAAAAGCACAGGAAGCGCACGAATGGCATCGAGGTTCACCCGCGTCGCATCGGGCACGCGAACCACGATTTCATAGCGGCGGTCGCCTTCATACAGCAAACCCGACTCCCGTCCGCCGAGAGCCGTCGCGACGGTGTCCGCGACCTCCTCGACGGTGAGCCCGTAGCGAGCGATCATCGCACGATCCAGCTCCACATCGAGCACGGGCGCACCTCCGACCTGATCCGCCTTCACGCTGGCCGAGCCCGGAATGGACTGCAGCACCTGGACCATTTCGTTGGCGGTCTGCGACATTTTGTCGAGATCGTCGCCATAAAGCTTGATCGCCACGTCGCCGCGGACACCCGAGATCAACTCATTGAAGCGCAATTCGATCGGCTGGCTGACTTCGTAGACCTGCCCGAGCAGGCCGCTCACAGCCTCCTCGATGCGCTCAATCACTTCGTCCTTTGTATCCACGCCCTCCGGCCATTGGTCTTCCGGCTTGAGGATGACGAACCCGTCGGAGACGTTCACCGGCATCGGATCGGTCGCAACCTCCGCGGTGCCGGTCTTGGAGAACATCAGCTCCACTTCGGGAAGCGCGGTCACAGCCTCCTCGACCTTGAGCTGCATCGCCAAGGATTGCTCGAGACTGACCGAAGGCACCCGCGTCGAGGCAACGGCCAAGTTCTTCTCGTCAAGCTGAGGAATGAATTCCGAACCGAGCAAGCCAAAGACCGGAACGGCCGCCAGGAAGAAAGCGACACCGCCGGCGATGAACGGCATCGGCCGGGCAAGCGCCTTGTCGAGCAAGGGCAGATAGCGGTCCTTGCTCTTGCGGATGATCCATACCTCCTTCTCGGCAACGCGCCCGCGAATGAGCAAGGCGACCAGTGCCGGCACCAGCGTGAGCGAAAGAATGAACGCCGAGAACAGCGCCAGCATGATCGTGATCGCCATCGGCGAGAAGGTCTTGCCCTCCACGCCGGTGAACATCAGCAGCGGCGTGAAGGAGAGGAGAATGATCGCCTGGCCGAACACTGTCGGTTTGATCATCTCCTGCGATGCATGCATCGTTTCCTCGAGCCGTTCATTGAGGGTCAACAGCCTCCCTTCATGTTCCTGGCGAAGCGCCAGCCGCGCGAGACAGTTTTCGATAATGATGACGGCGCCATCCACGATCAGGCCGAAGTCGAGCGCGCCCAGGCTCATGAGGTTGCCGGGCACCCCGAAGGTGTTCATCCCGGTCGCCATCATCAGGAAGGAGAACGGAATAACCAGCGTTGCGATAATCGCGGCGCGCCAATTACCCAATAGCAGGAAGAGCGCAGCAGCGACCAGCAATGCGCCCTCGGTCAGATTGGTTTCGACCGTTCCCACGGTCGCACCGACAAGCTCCGCGCGGTTCAGGACGATGTTTACATCAATGCCGGGCGGCAGCGACGTCGAAATCTGATCGAGTTTCTCTGTTACTGATTCCGCCACGATCCGGCTGTTCTGATCGATCAGCATGAGCACGGTGCCGATCACCGCTTCCTCGCCGTTCAGACTGCCGGCGCCGGTTCGCAAATCACCGCCCACCCTGACGTCGGCGATCTGATCGACCGTGATCGGAACTCCGCCGCGCGTTGCCACAACCGCGTTCCTGATTGCATCGTCGGATCGCACCCGCGCGTCGACACGCACGAGATAGGCTTCACCGTTGCGGTTGAAGAAATTGGCGCCTACCGCAAGGTTGGCGTCTTCCAGCGCTTCGCCGAGTTCGCTGTAGGAAATTCCGTAACTGGTCAGTTCATTAGGATCGGGCTCGACCACGAATGTCTTGGCATAGCCGCCGATCGAATCGACGCCGGCCACACCGGGTATCGCCTTCAGCTGCGGGCCGATGATCCAGTCTTGCACGGTTCGCAAATATCCGGCTTTGGAAACCTCATCGGTAAGCAATTCGCCTTCGGGTGTGAGATAGCTTCCGTCGGGTTGCCAACCGGCCTGTCCGGCGATCTTCTTCGCGCCTCTCCCGTCCGGATTGGTGTAGCCCACGGTATACATGACGATCTCGCCGAGACCGGTTGTCACCGGCCCGATCTGCGGCTGCACGCCATCGGGAAGGTTCTCGGTAACTTGGGTCAGCCGTTCTCCCACCTGTTGCCGAGCGAAATACAGATCGGTGGATTCGGAAAAGATTGCCGTTACCTGGCTGAACCCGTTGCGCGAGATCGACCGCGTGGTTTCCAGTCCGGGGATGCCGGCCAGTGAAATCTCGACCGGATAGGTGACGAGCTTTTCGATTTCTTCCGGGGACAGGCGCGGATCAGAGGTATTGATCTGCACCTGGTTGCTGGTGATATCGGGGACCGCGTCGATCGGCAGCTTGAACAGCTGCCATGTGCCGAACGCTGCTACCCCCAGGAAGAGGAACAGGACCATCCAGCGGGAGCGGACGGAGAGAGCTATAAGTCGTGCGATCATGAATTAATGCTCCCCGCCCGCGCCCTTGGTGAGTTCGGCCTTGATCAGAAACGCGTTCGTAGTGGCGATCGTCTGACCCGGCTCCAGACCCGAAGTGATCTCGACGCGACCGGCGCTCCGCTGACCCAAAGTGACGGGAACGGCCTGGAACCCGCCTTCCACGCGCACGAAGACCACGTCGCGGCCCTCGAACGACTGAACGGCCTCCTCGGGCAGCACGATGCGATCGCTGGTTGGCGCCCCGCGCGGAGTTATCCTGACGCGCACGGCCTGGCCTTGCGTCAGGCCGGCGTGGGTGCCCAACGGGGTCAGAACCACCGTCGCCGCGCGGCTTTCGGGGTCCAGCGATGGGGTCGTCGAGCGCACCCTCGCGTCAATTACGCCGCCGCCCGCCAGCTCGATCCTCGCCTGATCGCCGGGCCGGATGCGCTGGGCATCCGTTGAAGGCACGAACGCATCGATCTGGATGCGGTTCGGATTGGCGACGTTGAACAGTTCCTCACCCGCCGACACATAGGCGCCGAGTTGGGTATCGACCTCCGTGATTCGCCCGCTGATCGGGCTACGGACGGCAAGATAGCGGCCGTTGCCGGTTACCCCGGCGGCGCGCACCGCCGCTTGCGCCCGATCGAGCTCCGCCTCGGCTTGCGCACGCGCCGCCCGGGCGGCTTCGAGGTCCTGACGCGCCGTGATCTTCGCATCGAACAGCCGCTGTTCGCGCGCCGCGGCGGATCGCGCCGCCTGT
>NZ_DATCYB010000077.1:0-28824 GCF_036570505.1 Allosphingosinicella sp.
GAACCGATCTATCCCTCCACAGCCAGGCCAAGCTCAGCGCCGTCGCTCGCCAGCTCAACGAACGACCCAGAAAAACCTTGATGTATCAAACACCCGCTGAAATGTTCGCACAGCGTGTTGCGACCACCCGTTGAACCCACCACCCATTGTGGACGTCAGCGGTCAATCCCGACTGAAATTTCCCAATGATCTGAGTGCCCATCATATTCATGTCGGGCGCGCCACCTTCCATCGCTCCCATCCGGCTTAAGCGGGCTTGCAAGTTGCCGTAGAATCCGTATGGGCGTCGATGAGCTTCGCGTTCAGGCGCGAAACTCGAACATGCATCAAGAGTGGGCCGGCTTGGCCCACGCCAACCTGCCTTCCCGGGCAAGGTGGCGGTCTCCCTCGGGGGACGATGCGGCCGGACCGGCAACGAAGCGGGTAACGAGCAGCATCGTCCTTCGGATTTGTGAAGGAAGTAGGATGACGCTGTCGGTTCTCCCAGGTTTCCAGCCCGCTCTGCGACCCTCGTCGCCCGCTCCCGGCCGTGACGCGGCTGCGACCAGTTCGCTTTACGTGCTGAAGTTCGGCAGCTCGGTCCTTCGCACGATCGAGGATCTGCCAAGGGTCGCCGGCGAGCTCTACCGGCAGCGGCGGCTCGGCCGGCGCATCGTCGCCGTCGTCTCGGCCCTGTCCGGGGAGACGGATCGCCTCTTCGCCGAGGCTGCGGCGGTGGCGGGCACGGTCTCGTGCCGGTGTGTTCCCGACCTGGTGTCGCTTGGCGAGGAGCGGACCGCGGCGCTGCTGCGACTCGCCTGCGACCGGATCGGCCTCCCGGCGGAAATCTGCAGACCCGAGGAGCTGGGCCTCGAGACGGTGGGCGGCGCCCTCGACGGGCATCCGTCGCGCCTCGACCCCATTCATCTCGAGGCCAAGCTCGCCGCGACCGGCCTCGTCATCGTGCCGGGCTTCGTCGGCACGGGCGAGGACGGCCAGCGTAGCCTGTTCGGCCGCGGCGGCTCCGATTTCTCGGCGGTGTTCCTCGCCGGCGAGCTCGGCGCCGAATGCGTGCGGCTCTACAAGGATGTGGACGGCGTCTACGAAAGCGACCCGGCGCGATGTCCCGGCGCCAGACGCTTTGCCGAGGTGAGCTGGGAGGACGCGCTCGAAGTGGCGCGGCCGCTGATCCAGCCCAAGGCGGTGGACTACGCGGCGACCAGGGTGCTCCCG
This sequence comes from Allosphingosinicella sp., assembly GCF_036570505.1. Lineage (GTDB taxonomy): Bacteria > Pseudomonadota > Alphaproteobacteria > Sphingomonadales > Sphingomonadaceae > Allosphingosinicella. The sequence goes on from NZ_DATCYB010000077.1 coordinate 1,213, forward strand.
ATAGAGATCGAGGCGATCGGCAGCAATCAGCCGACACTGGTCGGCTCGCTCACGTCGGAGCCCAGTCCGCCGTTGCCGACCGCGCGCCTCAGGATCGGCCTCGCCGGCTATGGCGTCGTCGGCCAGGCGCTCGCGGCGCGGCTCTGTCACGATCCGCGGTTCGAGATCGCCGCGATCCTCGTCCGCCATCCGGAGCGGGAGCGCGCCGTGCCGCCCCGCGCGCCGCTCACCAGCGACCTCGGCGCGTTCGTGGAAACGAAATTCGATATCCTGGTCGATGCCCTCTCCTGCGACGGGACGGGCGCCGCGCTCTGCGGCACCTTGTTGTCGCGGGGCGTGCATGTCGTCAGCGCCAGCAAGCGCGTCATCGCCGGCCATCATGGTCGCCTTGCCAAGGCGGCGGCCGGAGGCGCGCGGCTGCTCTACTCGGCGGCCGTGGGCGGAAGCGCACCGGTGCTGGAAACCGTGTCGCGCGCCGCCGGGCAGGGGCGGGTGGACCAGGTCCTGTGTATCGTCAACGGGACGATCAATTTCATCCTCGATCGACTTGCCGTCGGTGTTCCCGCCGATGAGGCACTCCAGCAGGCGCGCGCCGCCGGCTTCGCCGAGGAGGATTGCGAAGCCGATCTGAGCGGAGCCGACGCGGCCGCCAAGCTGCGGATCGTCGCCCATCACGCGTTCGGCACCAGGCCCGAAACGCTGGACGTCGCGACTGAAAGACTGGATGAAAAGACGATCGCCCGCATCGTAGCGAGCGGCGAAAGGTGGGTTCAATTGGCGCATCTGCGGCAGCACGAGAACGGCATCGAAGCCAGCGTGCGAATCCGGCGGCTGAACGAGCTTCCAGGGCTCGGCGCTCCCGCCGACGAATGGAATTGCGCCGTCGTGACCTTGGCCGAAGGCGCCGTCTTCCGCTGCATCGGACGCGGCGCGGGCGGCCCGGCCACAGCCGAGGCGATCGCCGCCGACCTCGACGAGATCAGCCGCGAGCACGCTCTGGCCAAAAACGCTTCGGTGAGGCTTGCGTCGTGAATGCCGAGCCGCTCAGGCCGCTGGCTGGGGAGACTGTCGTGGATGAGTTCGAGCTCGTCCTTCCGGCCGAGCTGAGCCGCTTCGGCCGATCGACACGTGCGACGGTGACGGGTCCGGCGGACGGACCAGTCGTGATCGTGCTCGGCGGCATATCGGCCAGTCGGTTCGTCTGTGGTGCCGGGGGCTGGTGGCCCGGCATGGTCGGTGACGAAGGCGCCGTCGACCCACGCCGGCATCGCGTGCTGGGTATCGATTTCATCGCCGACAAGTGCGGTGGGGCCGCCCCCTCCTGCGAGGATCAGGCGGCGGTGATTTGCAAGGTGCTCGACCGGAGCGGCGTGGACCAGGCCCATGCCGTCGTGGGCGCTTCCTATGGGGGAATGGTGGCTCTCAGCCTCGGCCAGCATTTTCCGGCGCGGGTGAAGCGGATCGTCGTGATCTCGGCGGGGGCGTCAGCGCATCCGGCCGCCACCGCGCTCCGCGAGCTCCAGCGCCGGGTCGTCGCGCTGGGGATCGCCGAGGGCGCGGCCGCCGAGGCACTGTCGATCGCGCGCGGCATGGCGATGCTGAGCTACCGGACGAGCGAGGAGTTCGAACGGCGTTTCGCGGGCGGCCTCGGCGGCGAGGAGCCCTTGGGGCGCACCGAGCCGGGCGATTATCTCCGGGCGCGCGGCGAAGCCTTTCAGGCGGTGATGTCGCCGGGCCGCTTCCTCAGCCTTTCGGCTTCAATAGACCGCCACCGGATCGATCCGGCGGCGATCACAACGCCGGCCCTGTTGATCGGCGCGGAATCGGATCAGCTCGTGCCGCCTTCCCAGATGGAGGCACTCGCCGCCGCCCTGGCGGGGCCCGCCGCGCTTCGTATCCTGCCCTCCCTCTACGGCCATGACATGTTCCTGAAGGATGCGGCGCGAATGGCGGATATTGTGCGGCCATTTCTGGAGGGCGGGCAGTGACCGGCCCCCGAAAGCCCTCGACCGTCGTCGCCTCGGCGGGTGTGGCTGCCGATCCCGCTTATGGCGGCCTGGCCCCGCCGCTCTTCACCTCCGATACCTTTCGCTGGCCCGATTCCGACACTAAGCCGGATTATGATTATTCGCGCACGGTCAATCCGAACCGCGACATGCTGGTGGCGGCGCTGGCGGAGCTGGAGGGCGCGGCGGGCGGAGTCATCACCAATAGCGGCCAGTCGGCGGCGCTGCTTGCGTTGCTACTGCTGCCGGCGGGAGCGCTCGTGGTCGCCCCGCACGATTGCTATGGCGGCACCTACCGGCTGATCAAGGGCTTCGAAGATCAGGGTCGGTTGAGATCCGCCTTCATCGACATGCTGGACGATGAGGCGTTCGACCGGGCGATGGCCGACCATCCGTCGCTCATCTGGATCGAGACGCCCAGCAACCCCCTGCTGCGCATCACCGACATCGCCGACCGCGCGGCGCGCGCGAAAACGGCGGGCGCGTTGGTCATCGCCGACAACACCCTCCCCACTCCCTGCCGCCAGCGGCCGCTGGCGCTCGGCTGTGATCTGGTCATGCACTCCACCACCAAGGCGCTGAACGGCCATGGCGATCTGTTCGGCGGAACGCTGCTCGCCGGTGATCCGGAGCTGGTCGAGAAGCTGCAATGGTGGGCGAATGCCGCCGGCCTCGCGGCTTCCGCTCACGATGCCTGGCAAACCTTGAGAGGCCTCCGCACCCTGCCGCTGCGCGTCGACCGGCAGGAGGCGAGCGCCCGAGCGGTCGCCGAGTGGCTGGCCGAACACGACCAGGTGGATGGCATTCACTATCCCGGACTCCCTGTCCATCCGGGCTATGACCTGGCCGCGCGCCAGCAGGACGGTCCCGGCTTCATGATCAGCTTCCGGGTGAAAGGCGGCGACGGTCTCGTCGCCGCCTTTCTCTCCGGGTTGGAGCTGATCACCCTAGCCTCCTCCCTCGGCGGCTTCGCGACATTGATCTGCAAGCCGTCCACCATGACCCATCGCGGCATGCCGCCCGAGGCGCAAGCGGCGGCGGGCATCCGTCCGAATCTGCTGCGGCTGTCGATCGGGCTCGAGGAACCGGAGGACATCTTCGCAGACCTGCAGCGCGGTTTCGATCGAGCAATCTCCTGATTGCGCGCTCTGGCGATGCGCGGCGGCCATCCTTATAGGTGACCGCCATGACGACAGTGGATTTCCTGGTGATAGGCGGCGGCGTGGCGGGACTTTCCGCGGCCGCCCGGCTGACGCGACATGGACGTGTCGTGGTGATCGAGGCCGAAGAGGCGCTCGGCTATCATTCCTCCGGCCGCAGCGTCTCCTTCAGCCATTACGGCATCGGCGACGCGGCCGTGCGCGGTCTGACCGCCTACAGTCGCGCCTTCTATGAGCAGCAGCCGGAAGGTTTCTGCCCGACGCCGCTCTGCCGGGTCATGCCCTCGCTCTACCTCGGCACCGAGGAGATGCTGCCCAGCCTGGAAGCGCTCTATCAGGGCATGGCGGTGTTTACCGACGCCATCGAATGGGTGAGCGATGCAGAGATGAAAGCGCTCTGCCCTGCCCTCAAGACGGGCCCGGGCGGCGCGGTTCGGGGCATCCTGGACACCAGCGGCCTCAAGCTCGATTCCGATGCGCTGCTCCAATCCTTCGCAAGGGCGCTTCGTGCCGCCGATGGCGAGCTCCTGCAGGGCCGCCGGGTCGCTTCCATCCAAAGGCGAGGGCAGGACTGGCATGTCCGGTCGGAAACGGGCGAGAGCTGGACGGCGCCCGTGCTCGTCAACGCCGCCGGCGCCTGGGTGGACAAGATCGCGGCGATGGCGGGCGTCGCGCCGATCGGGCTGGAGCCGAAGCGCCGCACGATCATCGTCGTCGACCCGCCGGCCGGGACGGACGTGCGCGACTGGCCGTTCGTCCATACCGCCGCCAGCGACTTCTACATGCTGCCGGAAGCGGGGCAGATACTCGCCTCGCCCGTCGACGAGGTGCCCGACGATCCCCGCGACGCACAGCCCGAGGAGTATGACATCGCCTTCGCCGCCGACCGGCTGCAGCACTACACGACGCTCAGCGTCTCGCGCATCGCACATCGCTGGGCGGGGCTGCGTTCCTTCGTCGCCGACCGGGTGCCGACCGCCGGGTTCGCGCCGGACGCTCCCGGTTTTTTCTGGCTGGCCGGTCAGGGCGGCTATGGCCTCCAGACGGCGCCCGCCATGGCGGAGATCGTCGAACTTCTGGCGACCGGTGGAGATTGGCCCCAGGGTCTGACGGACCTCGGCGTCCTGCCGGAAACGGTCCGGCCGGAGCGCCTGTTCGCGCAACCAAAGCATTCAGCCGCCGTTCGGACGGGATAGTGCAAGGATCCGTCCATGCGTCCTAGCCCACGCCGTCCGTTTCCGATGGAACGCGCCTGATGCTGTTCGACCATCGCCCCGCGCCGCAGCCGGTCGAGGCCGACGCGGGCCTCGCGCCGGCGGTTCCTCCGGAGACGCCGACGTCGCCCTCGCGCCGCCGCTGGCGGATCGCCGGCGGCGTGCTCGCGGTCTTCCTGCTGCTCTTCGCCTACCTCGCCGTCACCGCGCCGCTTTCCAAGTCGCTCCAGCCGATCACCGCGCCCGCCCTCACTTTGCTGTCGGCCGACGGCACTCCGATCGCGCGGCGCGGGGCGATCACCGACGAGCCAGTAACGGTCAAGGCGCTTCCCGATCATGTGGAGAATGCCTTCCTCGCCATCGAGGACCGGCGCTTCTACAACCACAGCGGCATCGATCCCTGGGGCATCCTCCGTGCTGCCGCGCGCAACGCCATGGCGGGAGGGGTCGTCGAGGGCGGCAGCACCATCACCCAGCAGCTCGCCAAGCTGGCTTTCCTCAGCTCCGACCAGACCGCGACCCGCAAGCTCAGCGAGGCGCTGATCGCCGTCTGGCTTGAGGCGTGGCTCAGCAAGGAGGAGATACTCTCCCGCTATCTGTCCAGCGTCTATTTCGGCGACAACGTCTATGGCCTGCGCGCGGCATCCTACCATTATTTCGACCGGCCGCCCGAAGAGCTGACCGTCGGCCAGGCGGCGATGCTGGCCGGATTGATGAAGGCGCCGTCCCGCCTCAATCCGACGAGCAACATGGAAGGCGCAAGGGCGCGGACCCAAGTAGTGCTGGGCGCGATGGTCAAGGCCGGCTTGCTGTCCGAAGCGGAGGCGGCGGACGTGCCGCGCGTCACGCTCGATCTCGGCCCGGCCAAGGATCTGCCCAAGGGCAGCTATTTCGCCGACTGGGTCTTTCCCGAGGCGCGCCAGGCGGTCGAATGGGGCTATGGCGAGCAGACGATCGAGACCACGCTCGACGACGATCTGCAGCGCCAGGCGGTGAACGCCATCCGCCGCGCCAATCTCAACGGGGCTCAGGTCGCCCTCGTGGCGATGCGGCCGGACGGGCGGGTCGTCGCCATGATCGGCGGCAAGAATTACGGCAAGAGCCCGTTTAACCGCGCCACCCAGGCCGTCCGCCAGCCCGGCTCCTCCTTCAAGCTGTTTGTCTATCTGGCCGCGCTTCGGGCCGGAATGACGCCGGAATCGATGATCCTCGACGAGCCGGTCACCATCAATGGATGGGCGCCGGAAAATAGCGACGGCACCTATCGCGGCCTCATCACGCTTCGCGAGGCCTTCGCCAAGTCGAGCAATGTCTCGGCTGTGCGGCTGCAGGAGATGGTCGGCCGCCAGAACGTCATTGAGGCCGCGCGCGATCTCGGCATCTCCACCGAGTTGAAGCCGACACCCAGCCTCGCGCTCGGCACATCGGGCACCAAGCTTATCGAGTTGGTCGCCGCCTATGCCGCGGTCGCCAACGGCAATTATCCTGTACGACCGCATGGTCTTCCGGCCGCCGAGCAGGGATGGTTCGAATCGCTGCGGGCGAGGATCAGGCAGTTCAACGGACGCTCGACCTGGCCGATGCTGCTCGATCTTCTCTGGTCCGCCGCCAATGAGGGCACCGGCCGCGCGGCGGCGCTGAGGGTCGAGACGTTCGGCAAGACCGGGACGACGCAGGACAATCGCGACGCCATCTTCATCGGCTTCGCGGGCGATCTGGTGACCGGCGTCTGGGTCGGCAATGACGACAACAGCCCGCTCAAGGGGAACGTCCATGGCGGCGGCCTTCCGGCGCGCATCTGGCGCGACTTCATGTCGCGCGCCATCGACGTCCCGCCCGCGCGGCGGCCTCAGCCACAACGACAGCCCCGTCGCGAGGAGTCAACGAGCCCCACGTTCGAGGGCCCGACCCTCATCATCCCGCCGGCGGATGTGGGCGGTATCGAGATGGGCGTCGAGATCACGCCCGACACGGTCACCATCACCGCCCAGCCGCCCGCCGGCGAAGATGAGGAGGCTCCGTCCGGACCGGTCGAGATCCCAATTATCGCTCCTCCCCCGCCCGCGCCCACCGAAGAGGAAGGCGAGCCGCCGTTCGCCGTCTGACGGCACTCTTTCGGCACCGTATCGGTTTTGCCGCGTTCATGGCCGCGAGAGGAGCAGGCGATGGAGCGCGACAAACGGGAACGGCTGGCCGTAAGCCGGACCGACATGGCCGAGGACCGGACGGTGCTCGCCAACGAGCGGACCTTCGCCGGCTGGGTGCGGACCGGCCTCGCCACCATCGCCATCGGCCTCGGTTTTTCCGCCCTTTTCCGCCAGATGGAGCCGGTGTGTGGGCGCCCAAGGCGATCGCGACGGGCTTCCTCCTCATCGGGATCTTCGTGTTCATTTCCAGCGAACGCCGCGCCTGCCAGGTGCTGGAGCGGCTGAAGGTCCATGAGGTCAAGACGGCGCCTCGCCTCAACATCGAGTTCGTCAGTTGGGGCATGGTGATCGGCACATCCGCCCTCATCGCGGCGCTGTGGACGCTCGAATGAGAGACCGGTTCGCCTCAGTAGCGGACGCGGTCCTTCCGCGCCTTGCGGCCTTCATAATATTTCTTGGCGGCATAGCCCCCCATCAGCGCGAAGCCGAGCGGGCCGAAGGCTCGGCGGGCGACTACTGGCGCCAGCGCACCGATCATCGCGCCCTTGACGCCGTCGCCACGGCGCCTGCCCAATCTCCTGCCGACAGCCGCGCCGATAATCTTGCCGATCATGTTCTTGTCTCCATTACAGGGGCACAATGATGTCCGTTGAAGAGCGCCGTACCGACGCGATTGTTCCCGCCGAACCGGCCGCAAGCGAGGCGGGCCGGGACCGCGGCCGCGATGGGGGACATCGGCGCTTCATCGAACGGCTGCTGATCGCGCTTTCGATCATCGTCGTCGCGCTGCTGCTGTGGCGGTTGCGCGGGCTCCTTATCCTCCTCTTCGGCGCGGTGCTGGTGGCGGTCGTGCTCGGCACCATCGCCCGGCCGATCGCCGATCGGCTTCGTCTGCCGCACATCCTGGCGCTGCTGATCGCACTGGCCCTCGTCCTCGCGCTGTTCGGCACCGCCGTCTGGCTGTTCGGCACCGAAGTGATCGGCCAGGCGAGCGCGCTGAGGGAAGCCATTCCCGCCGCCTGGCAAGACCTGCAGGACCGGCTGGAGCCACTCGGCCTCGCCGAGCCGCTGCGCCAATGGGTGCAGAGCCTCGGCTCGAGCGACGGTGTGCTCTCGCGCGTCGGCGGCATCGTGGTTTCGATCGGCGGCGGCCTCGCCGACCTGCTGCTGGTGCTGGTCGGCGGTGTCTATCTCGCCGCGCAGCCGAAGCTTTATCGCACCGGCGTTATAAAGCTGGTGCCCGAGCGCGGGCGACCACTGGCGGCGCAGACGTTCGACGACAGCGGCCGGGCTTTGAGACTGTGGCTGCTTGGCCGGCTGGTGTCGATGACGTTGGTCGGCATCCTCACCTGGATCGGCCTCTGGCTGATCGGCGTTCCGGCGGCGCTTGCGCTGGGCCTCCTATCGGCGATCCTGGAGTTCGTGCCCTTCCTTGGCCCCATCATCGCCTCGGTCCCCGCCATCCTGCTGGCCCTCGCGCTCAGCCCGGAGGCGGCGCTGTGGACGGCGGGGCTTTACCTTCTCGTCCAGCAGATCGAGGGCAACCTCATCGAGCCCATGGTCCAGCAGCGCGCGGTCAGCCTGCCGCCGGCCCTGCTCATCTTCGCGCTCGTCTCCGGCGGCCTCCTGTTCGGCATGGCCGGCATCCTCCTCGCCGCGCCTTTGACGGTGGTGGCGTTCGTGATGGTGAAGCGTCTCTACGTCCGCGAGGCGCTTGGCACGCATACGAAGCTGCCGACGGAGGAGCACGGAGACTGACACTAGTCAAGAAACAGCTCGGCGGCGGCCTCGACGATGGCGTCCACGTCGAGGCGGTAATGGCGGTAGAGGTCTTCGAGGTTGCCGGTCTGGCCGAAGCGGTCGAGACCGAGAGGGCTGACCTTGCGGCCGGCGACGCCGCCGAGCCATGACAAAGCGGCGGGGGCGCCGTCGAGCAGGGTGACGAGGCCGGCGTCGCGAGAGAGCGGGGCGAGGAGCTTTTCGATGTGGCTGGGCTCGGTCCCCTTTCCCGCCCAGCGGCCGCTGCGCCGGGCGCTCCAGCCGCGATGGAGGAGGTCGGGGGAAGTGACGGCGAGGAGGCCGAGGCCGGGCATGTCGTCCTTCAGCGCTTCCCAGGCGGCGAGGGCTTCGGGGGCGATGGCGCCCGAATAGACGAGCACCGCCTCGGCGCCGGGCGCGGGATCGCGGAGCCAGTAGCCGCCCTGGATGGCGCCTTCCTTCCAACTGTCGTCGGCGCGCTCGATCTGCCGGATCGTGCGGGTGGTGAGACGGAGATAGACGCTCTCGCCATTCTCGCGCTGCATCAGGCGGAAGCCTTCCTCCATCAGCAAGGCAAGCTCATCGACGAAGGCGGGTTCGTAGTGGCGAAGGCCGGGCTGGCCGAGCGCGATCAGCGGCGGGTTGATCGACTGATGGGCCCCGCCTTCAGGCCCCAGGGTCACGCCCGAGGGGGTCGCGACCAGCATGAAGCGGGCGTCCTGGTAGCAGGCGTAGTTCAGCGCATCGAGGCCGCGGGCTATGAAGGGGTCGTAGACGGTGCCGATCGGGAACAGCCGCTCGCCGAACAGGTCGCCGGCGAGACCGAGGGCGGCGAGCATGAGGAAGAGGTTGTTCTCGGCGATGCCGAGCTCGATATGCTGCCCCGCCTCCGATCCGCCCCATTTCTGGGCAGAGGGGATTTTCGCGGCGGCGAAGACATCCGCCAGTTCCTGTCGGCGGAACAGGCCGCGCTGGTTCACCCAGGCGCCGAGATTGGTCGAGACGGTGACGTCGGGCGAGGTGGTGACGATGCGGTCGGCCAAGTCGCCCCCGGCGCGGGATAGATCGAGCAGGATCTTGCCGAACGCGGCCTGGGTCGACTGTTCCTCGCCCGACGGCGGGACGATGGCGGGCACCTCCGCCACGTTCCACGGTCGCTCGCGCTTGGCCCTGGCGATACGGCTTCCCTCGACCAGCGACTTCGCGGCCTCGGCGCTGTTGCCGCCAAGACCGGCATAGGGCTCCCACTCCTCGCCTTCGGCGATGCCCATCTTCTCGCGCAGCGCGGCGATCTGGCCAGGGTTCATCAAGCCCGCATGATTGTCCTTGTGGCCGGCGAAGGGGAGGCCCTGTCCCTTGATCGTGTAGGCGATGAAGAGGGTCGGCACATCGTCCTGGGCGGCGTCGAACGCCTCGACCAGCGCCTCCATGTCGTGGCCGCCGAGATTGGTCATGAGCCGGTGGAGAGCTTCATCGTCGTGAGCGTCGAGGATCGGCTTCGTCGCCGAAGCCTCTTTCAAGAGCCGCTCGCGCCAGGCCGCTCCGCCGAGATAGGTGAGCGCCGCATAATCGGCATTGCCGCAGTCGTCGATCCAGGCCTTGAGAGCGTCTCCGCCCTTCTCCTTGAAAGCGGCCTCAAGCTGCTTGCCATATTTCAAGGTCACGACGCGCCAGCCGCAGGTCGCGAAAATCTCGTCGAAGCGGCGGAACATGCGCTCGGCCGTCGTCGCGTCCAGCGACTGGCGGTTATAGTCGACGATCCACCAGCAATTGCGGATGTCGTGCTTGTAGGCCTCGATCAGGCATTCGTAGATATTGCCCTCGTCCAGCTCCGCATCGCCCATCAGCGCGACCATGCGGCCCGCCTCGTCCGGCTGCATCAAGCCGTGGGCGATAAGATAGTCCTGCACCAGGCTGGCGAAGGCGGTGACGGCGACGCCAAGCCCGACCGAGCCGGTGGAGAAATCGACCGGAATCCGGTCCTTGGTCCGGCTCGGATAGCTCTGCATCCCCTGAAAGCCGCGAAACGCCTGAAGCTGCTCGCGGCTCTGGCTGCCCATCAGATAGTGGATGGCGTGCAGCACCGGCCCGGCATGCGGCTTCACCGCTACCTTGTCGTTCGGCCCCAGCGCATGGAAATAGAGCGCCGCCATGATCGCCGTCATCGAGGCGCAAGACGCCTGATGCCCGCCGACCTTGAGGCCGTCCGTGCTCTCGCGGATGTGGTTGGCATTGTGGATCGTCCAGGACGACAGCCAGCGCAGGCGATCGTCCAGCAGGCGAAGGGCGTCGAGGTCGGGAGCGGAGGTCTTTTTCAGCATGGCTCGGCCCTTAGCGCCTTCCCGAAGAAAGCCCAATGCCTGCCCACGTGAGCGATCGAAGCTGACGATGTGAAAGTGTTCAAGGCCGATTCCCGTCAGCTTTGTCAGCTTTCGCGCGTCGGCGGCCGGAGCGGGCTCCGCGCTTCCATCCGCTCCAAGGCCCGATCGAGCTGGCCCAGGACACGCAGCGCGGCTCCATGATCCTCCCGCTGGACGAAGCCGACCAGACGACCACGATAGAAGCGCGGCGTGAGCATGGTTTCGAGGCCGCATCGCATCAGCGGGCGCGGCGGCGGCTTCGCGCGTGAGGCGCGCGAATTCGAGCGCCTCGTCCCACGCGGCGGCGAACGCCTCCGCCCCGGCTTTCTTGCGGAGCGCGTAGGCGGTCTGGCGCCTTTTCCCGACTCGCCGCGCCGCTTCGTCCGTCCCCGCTCCACGCGCGAGGAGAAGGATGAAGCGCGGCTGCACGACAGGAGTCCAGCCATCATGCCGGGCCCGGACGGGAACAGGGCGGGAGCGAAGGAAGGGCGGCACGTCCATGATTCGCGAACGTAACGCGAACAGGCATGTGTAGGAAAATCCTAAATTGAGCCAGGCATCCTAGCCGCCATGAAACTTCAAAATCCCACGCTCTGGCTGACCATTGCCTTGCGCAGGTCTTGTTGCACGCGCGCTGCGCTGGGAGGCATCGACAGCTGGACCGGTTCAATTCACGGAGGCCTGCCCCGATCGAAGGCGCCCCTGATCGAGGATTTCGGCAGCGCAGGCTTGCGTGCGGTCTATAATTTCGTCGTTCAAGACGCGTCCCAGGATGAGCTCGACTTGCTGTTCCGACAATCGCGCGAGCAAGGGTTTGGCCTCGCCCCCGTCACCATCAACATCAATGGACGCGACACATTGTTCGCCACGGGCGCTACCGCTCTGCACAGTCAGGGCGAGGTCGACGCGGAATTCAGGACGGCGTGCCGCAAGGGCGGCGGCAAGGTCTATTTGACGCATGTGAGATACAGCTCCGACGGCGATCAGAACGAGCAGATCCGCGTCAGATGATGCGACGTTTACGGCGATGATCGCGATTTCGGGGCGGTTGCTTAAAGAATCGGCCCGATGGCGGCTTGATCGATTTTCCAGTTCTTACTGACCAAGTTAAGTCGTTTCCGCGCACGCGGCGCCGGGCCTAGCCTGAGCAAAATTTTTGCGAGGAGAGGACAAAAATCATGGACGCAAAGACAAGCGACCCGCTGAGCGATCCGAGGAAAGAGCCGGCCGCGCTGAGATCCCTGCTGGGGCGGACCAATCGCGACTGGTGGCCGAACCAGCTCTCGCTGGACATCCTCCACCAGCACGGCCTCCACAGCAACCCGATGGGCGACGACTTCGACTATGCCAGGGAATTCGAATCGATCGACTATCAGACGCTGAAGCGCGACCTGACCGCGCTGATGACCGACAGCCAGCCGTGGTGGCCGGCCGACTATGGCCATTACGGCCCCTTCTTCATCCGCATGGCCTGGCACAGCGCCGGTACCTATCGCACCGGCGACGGGCGCGGCGGCGCCTCGTCGGGCAACCAGCGCTTCGCCCCGCTAAACTCCTGGCCGGACAACGCCAATCTCGACAAGGCGCGCCGGCTGCTCTGGCCGATCAAGCAGAAATATGGCCGCAAGCTCTCCTGGGCGGACCTGCTGATCCTGGCCGGCAACGTCGCCATCGAGTCAATGGGCGGCCCGATCTTCGGCTTCGGCGGCGGCCGCGACGACATTTTCGAGCCCGAGAAGGATGTCTATTGGGGCACCGAGGAATTCTGGGTTGGGCATGAACGCAACGAAACGCGGATCCAGCCCGAGAAGCAAATGGCGCTCGAAAGCCCGCTGGCGGCGATCCAGATGGGCCTCATCTACGTCAATCCCGAGGGCCCGGGCGGCAATCCCGATCCGCTGCAGTCGGCTCGCGACATCCGCGAAACCTTCGCCCGCATGGCGATGAACGACGAGGAGACCCTCGCGCTCACCGCCGGCGGCCACACCTTCGGCAAGTGCCACGGCGCGGGCGACGCGTCGAAGGTCGGCGCTGAACCGGAAGGCGCCGACATCGCCCAGCAGGGCCTCGGCTGGCAGAGCGGCCACGAGAGCGGCGTCGGCGACCACACGATCACCAGCGGCCTCGAAGGCGCGTGGACGCCAACGCCCCGCACGTGGGACATGAGCTATTTCCACATGCTGCTCGACTACGATTACGAGCTGGTGAGGAGCCCGGCCGGCGCTCAGCAGTGGCAGCCGGTCGACCAGAAGCCGGAGGATCTGGCGCCGGGCGCGCACAGCCCCGACCGCCGCCTACCGACGATGATGACCACCGCCGACATGGCCTTCAAGATGGATCCCAAATATCGCGAGATCGCGGAGCGCTTCCGCGCCGATCCGGACGCGTTCGCCGACGCCTTCGCGCGGGCGTGGTTCAAGCTCACCCATCGCGACATGGGGCCCAAGGTCCGCTACCTCGGCCCCGAAGTGCCGGACGAGGATCTGATCTGGCAGGACCCGATCCCCGCCGGCCAGACGCTCAGCGAGGCGGACGTCGCGAGCCTCAAGGACAAGATCGCCGCTTCAGGCCTCAGCGTCAGCCAGCTGATCAAGACCGCCTGGGCCTCGGCCTCGACCTTCCGCGGCTCCGACAAGCGCGGCGGCGCCAACGGCGCGCGCATCCGTCTCGCGCCGCAAAAGGACTGGGAAGTCAACGAGCCCGCCGAGCTTTCCAAGGCGCTCAAGGTCTATGAGGGCATCCAGGCCGATTTCGGCGGCAAGGTCAGCATCGCCGATCTGATCGTGCTCGGCGGCTGCGTCGGCGTCGAGAAGGCAGCGAAGGATGCCGGCCACGACGTGAAGGTGCCGTTCGCGCCGGGGCGGGGGGACGCCACTCAGGAGCAGACCGACGTCGACAGCTTCGAGCCCCTGGAGCCGAAGGCCGACGGCTTCCGCAACTATCTGTCGGTCCGCTTCAGCGTCCCCACCGAAGAGCTGCTGGTCGATCGATCGCAGCTGTTGGGCTTCAGCGCGCCGGAGATGACGGTGCTGGTCGGCGGCCTGCGCGTCCTCGGCGCCAACCATCGCGGCTCGACGCATGGCGTCCTGACCGATCGGCCCGGGCAGCTCACCAACGACTTCTTCCGCAACCTGCTCGACATGGGCACGGCGTGGAAGGAGGTGGACGATCGCGGCGACGAAGTCTTCGTCGGCACGTGCCGTAAGACCGACGAGGAGAAGTGGACCGCGACGCGCACCGACCTCGTCTTCGGCTCCAACGCGCAACTCAGGGCGATCTCCGAAGTCTATGCGGCCCAAGATGCGGGCGAGAAGTTCGTGCGCGACTTCGTGGCGGCCTGGAGCAAGGTGATGAATGCCGACCGCTTCGATCTTGCGCGAGCCTGATGGCCTGGCGGCCCGTAACGGGATAGGATGGCCTCCACCGACGCGGCGGCTCGACGCCGCGGCGCCGGATCGGGTTCCGTGAGGGCTGGCCGATGAACCGGTGCGAAGTCGACCGTCTGGACACGACCCGGACCTACTGGGTGCCGGCGGTCGTTTCGCCCCAGCGGGAATGGGCCGGCGCTCCGGGTTGCCGCAGAGGCGCTCGCTTCATGGTGGACCGCGAGACGCTTTGCGCCAGTCGCGACGCGTTCAGCCCGTTCGGGAGCAAGCTCAGCTGCCTGCACTGGATCATGTCCCACCGCGCAGAGCTCAACCGCACATTGCCCGGCGCCACCGTCCGGGCCGTTCCCCTGGATCGGTGGCTCCTGGGCCTGGAATGAACCTGCCCGCTCGCGATTAGAGGGAGAGGAGCCTGAGCGGGTTCTCAAGCAGCTTCCTCAGCTCCTGGATGAAGCTCGCCGCGTCCCAGCCGTCGACGACGCGGTGGTCGCAGGAGAGGGACAGGTTCATCATCTTGCGGATTTCGAGGTCGCCGTCGACGACGACCGGCATTTCCTTGACCTTGTTGACCGCGATGATCGCAACTTCCGGGCGGTTGATGACCGGGGTGGAGACGAGGCCGCCCATCGGGCCGAGGCTGGAGATGGTGATGGTGGAGCCGGACAACTCCTCTCGCGAAGCCTTGCCGGCGCGGGTGGCTTCGGCGAGGCGTGCGATCTCCTTGGCCAAGTCCCAGACGGAGCGATCCTGCGCGTCGCGGATGACGGCCACCGACAAGCCGTTGTCGGTCTGCGTCGCCATGCCCATGTGGACCGCGCCCGAGCGGTGGATGACGTTGGCCTCGTCGTCATAGCGGGCGTTCAGCATCGGAAAATCGGGCAAGGTCCGGCACATGCCGGTGATGAGGAAGGGCAGAAGCGTGAGCTTGGGATTGGAGCCCCGGTCCGCGTTCATCATCGCGCGGGTCTGCTCCAGCGCGGTCACGTCCACCTCGTCGACATAGGTGAAGTGCGGGATGTGGCGCTTGGCCGCCTGCATATTCTCGGCGATCTTGCGGCGGAGGCCGACGACCTTGATCTGCTCGTCCTGGCGGCGGGCGGCCGCGCCAGGGCGGGGGACGGCGCCGCCCTTGTAGAGGAGGTAGGAATCGAGGTCGGCGTGGCGGATGCGATCGCAGGTGGTTTGGACTTGGCCGAGGTCGATGCCGAGGTCGCGCGCGCGCTGGCGGACGGCGGGGGAGGCCAGCACTCCCCTCCCGCTTGCGGGAGGGGCTGGGGGAGGGCTTGTGGTGGAGGCGACAGCCCCTCCCCTCTCGCCGCTGCGCGGCTCATCCCCTCCCGCCTGCGGGAGGGGAGGTTCAGCGCGTCTATCGCCCTGGCGGCGATCCGCTTCGCCGCGGTCTTCGGCGCGTCGGTCTTCTCCCGCGCGGCGATCGTCGCTGCGACGGTCTTCGACGTCGGCGCTGGCGACGGTCTCTTCGGTTTCGGCGGCGGCTTCGGCCGCTTCGGCGCTCGTCTCGAAAACGACGAGGACCGAGCCGATGGCGATCTGGTCGCCGACTTCGCCGGCCACTTCCACGACCTTGCCCGCTACAGGGGATTCCATCTCGACCGTGGCCTTGTCGGTCATCATGTCGGCGAGCTGCTGGTCCTCCTCGACCGTGTCGCCGACCTTGACGTGCCATTGGACGATCTCGGCCTCGGCAATGCCTTCGCCGATGTCGGGCAGCTTGAATTCGTAGCGCGCCATGGCCGGTCAGTCCTCCAAAGTCTTCTTGAGCGCCATTCCCAAGCGGACGGGGCCGGGGAAATAGGTCCACTCCATCGAGTGCGGATAGGGGGTGTCGAAGCCGGTGACGCGAGCGACCGGGGCTTCGAGATGGTAGAAGCAGCGTTCCTGGACGAGGGCGGAAAGCTCGGCGCCGAAGCCGGCGGTGCGGGTCGCCTCGTGCACGACGACGCAGCGACCGGTCTTCTTCACCGAGGCTTCGATGGTCTCGATGTCGACCGGGACGATGGTGCGAAGGTCGATGACTTCGGCGTCTATGCCCTCAGCCTCAGCGGTGGCGAGGGCGACGTGGACCATCGTGCCGTAGGCGAGGATGGTCACCGCCTCGCCTTCGCGGACGATTTCGGCCTTGCCGAGCGGCACGGTGTAATGTTCCTCCGGCACCTGGGCCTTGGGGTGCTTGGCCCAGGGCGTCACCGGGCGCTCGTAATAGCCGTCGAACGGGCCGTTGTAGATGCGCTTGGGCTCGAAGAAGACGACCGGGTCGTTGTCCTCGATCGAGGCGATGAGGAGACCCTTGGCGTCGTATGGGTTGGACGGGATGACGACCTTCAGGCCCGCGACATGGGCGAAAAGGGCTTCGGGCGACTGGCTGTGGGTCTGGCCGCCGAAGATGCCGCCGCCATAGGGGGTGCGGATGGTGAGCGGCACCGTCCATTCGCCGGCCGTGCGGTAACGGATGCGGGCGGCTTCGGAGACGATCTGATCGAAGCCGGGGTAGATGTAGTCGGCGAACTGGATCTCCGCGACGGGGCGAAGGCCGTAGGTCGCCATGCCGATGGCGGTGCCGACGATGCCGCCCTCGGCGATGGGCGTGTCGAAGACGCGGGCCTTGCCATATTTCTTCTGAAGGCCGGCGGTGGCGCGGAAGACGCCGCCGAAATAACCGACATCCTCGCCCATCACGACGGTGTCGGGGTCGCACTCCATCATCACGTCGTGGGCGGAGTTGATCGCCTCGATCATGTTCATGGGTTTCATCAGCGCTTCGCCTCCTTCTCGGCGAGCGCCTGGTCGCGCTGCTCGGCGAGGTGCCACGGGAGGTCTTCGTACACGTCCTCGAACATCGAGCCGATGTCGGAATAGGGATCGGACTGGAGGGTGCCGAGCTTCTCCGCCTCTTTCTGAGCGGCGCGGACTTCGGTGCTCAGCGCCTCCTGCTGCGCGGCGTGGCGTTCCTCGTCCCATTCGCCGAGGCCGATCAGGTGCTGCTTGAGGCGCTCGACGGGGTCGCCTAGCGGCCACTGGGCGCCAGCATTCTGGGGGCGGTAGACGGAAGGGTCGTCGGACGTGGAATGGCCCTCGACGCGGTAGGTGAAGAATTCGATCAGGGTCGGACCCAGGTTCGAGCGGGCGCGGTCGGCGGCCCAGCGGGTGGCGGCGTAGACGGCGAGCGCGTCGTTGCCGTCGACGCGAAGGCCCGGAATGCCGTAGCCGATGGCGCGGGCGGCGAAGGTGGTGAGCTCGGCGCCGGCGATACCGGAGAAGGTCGAGATCGCCCACTGGTTGTTGACGATGTTGAGGATGACGGGCGCACGATAGACGCCGGCGAAGGTGACGGCATTGTGGAAATCGCCCTCGGCGGTGGCGCCGTCGCCGATATAGCCGACGGCAATGCGGCTATCGCCCGTGATCGCTGAGCCCATCGCCCAGCCCACGGCCTGCGGATATTGCGTGCCGAGGTTCCCGGAGATGGAGAAGAAGCCGTATTCCCTGGTGGAATACATGATGGGAAGCTGGCGGCCCTTCAGGGGGTCGCCGCGGTTGGAATAGACCTGGCACATCATCTCGACCAGCGGATAGTCGCGGGCGATGAGAATGCCCTGCTGGCGGTAGGTCGGGAAGGTCATGTCCTCACGGTCGAGCGCGTGGGTGCCGGCGACGGCGATGGCCTCTTCCCCGGTGCATTTCATGTAGAAGCTGGTCTTGCCCTGCCGCTGCGCGCGATACATGCGGTCGTCGAACACGCGGACCATCATCATGTCGCGCAGCATCCGGCGCAGCGTGTCAGGGTCGAGGCGCGGGTCCCAGGGGCCGACCGCCCTTCCCTCCTCGTCGAGCACGCGGACGAGGCTGTAGGCGAGGTCACGGATGTCGCCCGGCTGGGCGGAGACGTCGGGGCGCGGGGCGGCGCCGGCGGCGGGAATGGCGATATGGCTGAAATCGACTGCGTCGCCGGGCCGCGCGGCGGGCTCGGGAACATGAAGGGCGAGCGCCGGCCGGTTGCGGCGCTCCTTGTCTCTGCTCATTCTCAACCCAGTCCTTGTCGCCGCGCGCGCCGCTAAACCCCGGCAACGCGCGCTGAAATCCATCTTGAGCGCGGGACCGGAAGGCGGACCCACGAGCCTGATGGGCTCGCTCCTAGTCGATTCTTCCAGCCGATGCACCCCTTGACGAGCGGTTGCCCCGAGGCGGGATTTGGGCGACGAGTAGCGTCCGCAATAGGAGCCCCGACGATGACCCTTGCCCGCGCTTTCCTCGCCGCCGCGCTGATCCTGGTCTTGGGGGCGTGCGCCTATATGGCGCCCTATCAGCCGCCCTCGACCTACTATGTGATGCGCCACCTCCACACGCCGGAGGGCGCGGCCGATCCGGGCCTGACGGAGGAGGGACAGCGACATGCGCGGCTGCTGGCGGATTTCTTCACCGAGGAGCCGCCGGCGACGATCTTCGTCAGCACGACCAAGCGCGCCCGACAAACGGCGGCGCCACTGGCCGCGAAGCTCGGCATCACGCCGAGGCTCTACGACCCGCGCGACACGGCCGGGCTGATCACCGAAGTGATGAAGGAGCCGCCGCCGGTGCTGATCGTCGGGCATAGCAATACGGTGCCGGATATCGTGGCGGCCTTGGGCGGCGAACGGCCGGAGCCGCTCGTGCACGAGGATTTCGGGGATGTGTGGAAGATTTCGGGATCCAGGCGGGTAACGACGCGGGTGAATCTGGGCGACTGATCACCGCTCGATTGTCATACTGAACTTGTTTCAGCATCCAGGGACGAACCGCAGCGGGGGTGGAAATATGGGCCCTGAAACAAGTTCGGGGTGACGGGTGGGGAGTGGCGGCCGACGCGCACTCCCCCTCGCCTTACAAGTCCACGCCGGAGGCGATGGATTCGAGCTTGCGGATGCGTTCCTTGAGGTCAGCCATTTCGATCCGCTCGAAGGCGGGGGACCGCGCCTCGGACGGGCGGTTGCCGACCAGCTCCATCCGCTTCAGGTCCAGCCAGCCCTGCCAACCCTTGAGAGCGGCCAGGACGGCGATCGACAGGCCGAGCAATCCGAAGCTCGCCACGGCGATCATGATCAGCGGTTCGGTCATCTTACACCTCCCTCCTCTCTATCGTCCTCGCCTCAGCGCAGTTCTTCGATTTCGCGCGCGAGGCGGCTGTTGTTGTCTGTGACATATTGCTCGACCTCGGCCATGCGGCGGTCGATGTCGCGCATGCTGCCGCGCAGTTCGTGGGTGGATGTCTTGGGCATCCGCGTTTCCGAGCCGAGATAGTCATAGGGCGCCGGCTTGGCGGCCCAGGCGGCGACGCCATAGGCGATAAGCGTCCATGGAAACAAACCGACGAGGGTCACCAGCACCGCGCCGACCCGCACCCAGGTCGCGTCCCAGCCGGTATAGTTGGAGATGCCGGCGCAGACGCCCATCAGCATGCCGTTCCGCCGGTCGAGATGAAATTTCTTGCGCATGTCTAAGTCCCTTCCTGCCCTGATGTCTCAAGCCCGAGCCTCGGCGCGGGCGGCCTTCATGGATTGGAGCTCGGCCTGGACCCTTTCGGCGGTCCGAAGCTCGGCCAGTTCTTCCTCAAGCGTTTTTGCCGGTGCGCCGAGGGCGATCGCGTCGGCATGGCCCTCGGCCATGTCGACCCGGCGCTCAAGCGCCGCGAAGCGGGCGAAGGCTTCGTCGATCCGCACGCCGGTCGTCATCTCGCGCATCCGGGCGCGGTGGTGGGCGCTTTGCAGCCGGGCGACGATGGCGCTCTGGCGAGCACGGGCCTCGCGCAGCCTGGCTTCGAGCTTGGCGATATCGAGGTCGGAGGCGCTGAGCGCGTTGTCGAGCAGCGCGATCTCGCCTTCGAGGTGCCCGGCCATGTCGGCGGCCTTCTGCTTCTCGGCGAGGGCGGCCTTGGCAAGGTCCTCGCGGTCCTTCGAGAGCGCCAGCTCGGCCTTCTCGGTCCAGCTCGCCTGGAGCGTTTCCAGGCGACCCACCTGCCGGCGCATTTCCTTCTGGTCAGCCATCGTCCGGGCGGTAGAGGCTCGGATGTCGATCAGCGTCTCCTCCATCTCGACGATGATCAGCCGGATCATCTTCGCCGGGTCCTCCGCCGCGTCGAGAAGGTCAGTCATGTTGGCGGCGACGATATCGCGGGTTCTGGAGAAGATCGCCGACCGCCGGCCGCTCTGGGACCGCGGGCGAATATGGACGCGGGGTGTCGGCCGGGGCGGAATAGGGGTGAGTTCCTCCCGACCGACGACGATGCGCTCCAGCTCACGCTCGGTGGCGAGATCAAGCGCGGCTTCAGGCATTGGCCCGGTCCGCGTCCTGAACCTGCGCGACCTGCGCCGGAGCGGTTTCCAGCGAACGGGCGGGGCCGACGGCCGCGCTTACCGAAACGCTGCTGAAAATAAGGGCCGCTACGATGGCAGCGGTCGTGCGCTGGACTTTGTCGCGGTCGAACATTGGTGGTCTCCTGAACCTTGGTTTCTTCTATCTCGCCGCGTATCGGCGGAGATGAACCCAAGATTACAAGAGGCGTGCCAAACCGCCAGAGTGGCGGAAATCAGGGAAATTTTATAGATCGAGCGCAGTCAGGCGATAAAAGTGTGCGCCACGAGTTGGCGGATTTTACTAATGATTGGGGTAGGGCTGCGCGCGCCGATCCTGGCCGCGGCGTTCCTCACCCGGCTTGCGCCTGGCCGCGGTCGCATCGAGGATCTTGGCGCCGGCGATGAAGACGACGCCGGTGCAGGCGGCGAAGAAGGCGTAGCCGATCGGCCCCGGATAGAGGTCCATATACTGATAGCCGCGGCTGACCGCGCCGACGGCGATCGCGTAGATGACCGCGAACGCCTCGAAGCGGGTCTTGATGACGAACAGTCTGGCCAGTTTCTTCAGCATCGATCCGGGTCTCGCAAGAAGCAGGCCAGCGACCGAAATGCTGGCCTCCCGACTCCAAACGTTAAGAGTTTGTAAACCGTTCCGACATCGAATCAATCTTTCGTGGTTAACGCGGGCCGCGCCGGGAAGCCGGCTTCACATGACCGCCAGCGTCTTGTTGTCGAACGCGCCGGGAGACTCCTCTGCGATCTCGATTTTGCGCTCGATCGATTCGAGGACCGGCTCGGTGAAATTGGCTTTGGCGAGCTTGCTGCAACTGTGCAGGTTGCCAGGGCTGAAGACGTTCACCTCCAGGATCTTGTCGCCGACGATGTCGATCCCGACGAGGAACATGCCGTCGGCGAGAAGCTTCGGCCGGATGAGCTCGGCCACCCTGAGTTCCTTTTTGCCGATTTCCACCGCCACCGCCTTGCCGCCGGCATGGACGTTGCTCCGGATGTCGTCCTTGGCGCTGACCCGGCGGAGCGCCGCATATTTGTTGCCGATGCGCAGCGGCCGTCCGTTCATCAGGAAGAAGCGGATGTCGCCCTTGGCGGCCTCCGGCACATAGGCCTGGGCGATGATGTAGCCGTCGCGGGTGATCGCCTCGATCATCTGGTTCATGTTGGTGGCGTTTTCGGAGCCCACCATGAAGACGCTCTGCCCGCCCGAACCCTGCAGCGGCTTCAGGATGATCTTGCCGTCATGATCCTTGGCGAACGCCTTCACATCGCTCGGGAATTTGGTGATCAGGGTCTCGGCCCGGACCGCCTCGGGGAAGGACTGGAAATATAGTTTGTTGATCGCGTGGCTGAGGCTGTCGGGGTCGTTGAGGACGAGGACGCCGCGCTTTGCCGCCGCCCGGCCGAACAATATCCCGATATCTTCCGCCCAGGGGGTCGCCTGCGCGTCGAGCGAGGGGTCGCTGCGGAGCATCAGCACATCGACCTCGCTGATATCGATCGCCTCCGTCTTGTCGGCGACCGCCTCCATCCCCTTGAAGAACTCGACGAAGCTGCGCCCCTTCTTCTCGGGCGCGAAGCGCGCATGGATGCGCAGAATATTGTCTGGCGTCAGCACGAAATCGCCGGGGGTGATGTAGCAGACGCGATGCCCGCGCCGGACGGCCTCATGCGCGAGCATGGTCGTCGTGTAGCGGGGATGTTCCTTCGCCATGTCGTTGACGAAAAAGGCAATCAGCATCGTGTTCTCCGATCAGATCAATCTGGCGAGGCCGCTCTGGCTTCGCATCTTTTCGATGCGCGCCTGAGCGTCCTTGCGGGACAGGAATTCCGGTGTGACGCGCGGCCGGTGGAGCAGCCCGCGCAGCTCGAGCTCCTCCACGACCGGGACGTGGTGGGCGGCGATCTTGCCGAACCAGAAGGGCGTCAGATCCTTCCCTTCGGAAAGCATCTTCAGCACCGTGCTGAAGCCGCGCAGGTAGATGGCGTCCTTGGCGAGGCCGCCCGAGCGATAGACGCGAGCGACGATGCCGAAGGCTGCGCGGGGTCCGAAACCATGTTCCTTCCTCAAAATGTGGAAGCAGTCGATGAAGCCGGCGCCGTCGATCATCGCGGCGACGACGATCACGCGCGCGGCGAGCAGACGGAAGCGCTGGATGGTAAGACCGCCGACGGCGCTCTCGGCGAAAACTCCCAGCCCTTCCTGAATGCCCTCATAGCCGGCGAGGCCCGTACGAAAAATCTTGAGACCCTGCGCATCGCCATTGATGAAGGTCAGGAGGTGGATGCTGACTTCATGCTGGAGCAGCGCGTCGACGCGGCGGCGCTGCATGCGCGTCGCCGTCGAAATGAGAAGATTGCGGCCGGAGACCATGAGACCGGGCCCGATATCCTCGCGCAGGCTGGTGTGGGCGATGAAATCCGGGTCCCCGTCGCGATAGCAGCCGATGAGGTGTTCGGCGGCGTGCTGGACGGCCTCGGCGCCGACGATCTCGCGCCCGCATTCGGGCTCATCCTCTATTTCCATCTCCTCGAGGATCGCCTGTGCGGAATCGAGGAGGGAGGATTCAACGGCGCCGTAGAGCATCAGCGAGGAGTAACGGAAGTTCGGCGTGTTCCGGGATTGCAACATCGTCAGCAGCTGATCGAGCTCGCGCCGCTTCTGCGCGAACAGGTTTTCCAGCACCGGATCTTCGACCCGGCGAAGATCGATGTCGTAGAGCCTGCGCTTCTCGACTTCGGGATCGACGGTCAGCGGGCGATAACGGAAAACAGGCTGAGCGTCCCATTTGGAGGCCTTGAACCGTTCATAGGCCTGGCCGCTGTTGATCGGAGACACGCTGAGCAGAAAATCGAAGGCGCTCGAAATAGCGTCGAGCTTCCGGTCCACGGTCCGCGCGGCGGCGATGAAGGAGCTTCGGCCAAGCGCGCGGTGATGGCGCGGGGCCTTGGGCGATATGTCGGCGTAGAAGGCGTGGAAGCCCTGGAGCAACGCGTCGAAGATGCCGATGGCGAGATCGTGGAGCAGCTGCGGATAGATGCCCTCCTCTCCGGGGACGCGATAATTTTGCGGCACGCCGAGCGAGAGGTGCGAAAGGGCGGCGCCCTCGCCGACCCTCTCCTCGATCCCCGGTTCGAAATAGGCCTTGGAAATGTCGGAAATCCTGGGGTGCCTCAGATCGACCTCTATCGATTGGAGCGCCTCCTCAAGGCATTGCGCCGCGGCTTGTGCCGACGGATCGCCCGAAGCACTGAGGCGAAAGGTGAAGCTCTCCAGCCGGGGCGACTCCTCTTCGAGGCTTTCGTCGCGCGGAAGGTCGTAGAGCGACAGGATGAGAATGCGCGGATAGGTCTCGCGAAGCTTCGCCGCAATCGCATCGACCGCGGCGAGCGCGTCGCGGTCGCATTCGGCATTGGAGGGCCAGACGACATAGGCGGAGCTCATGGTCGCGACGCGCCGGGCGAGGCTGTCCGTATCGCCCTCGTCGAAGCGGTTCAGGATGACGAACGGCAACGCGCGGTCGACATGTGCCCGTCCGCCATGGTCGAGCGTGCTGCGATAGGCGCGGCCGCCGTCGAAGCGTATCCCGGCCTCGTCCGCCGCCGTTTCCGGGGTGGGATGCTTATCGGCCATCGAGCAGGTCCCGCGCCGTCAGCGCGACATGATTGACGAACCGACGCATCCCGGCCAGCGCCGTCATGTCCGGCTCGCCGGTCCATTCGTCCATGTAGAATTTCTTGAACTCGATGGCGATCGCGCAGCCGGTCTTGGGGAAGCGATCGTGGACGAAGCGGGCAAGCTCGCCCTTGCCCTGGAACGCGATATTTTCGCGGACGTCCAGCTTGCGACTCCCGAAATCGGACGCGCGCATCGCCTCCATCAGCGGATCGAGCAGGAAGGCCCAGCGCTCGCGCGGCATCGAGAATGTGCCGATATTGATGTCGGGCGCCTCGTCCTGGGGCGCGGGATCGCCATCGGGGCCGTCGCGACGGTAATTGTAGCTGTGGATGTCGAGGAGGACGAAGCGGCCATGCTCGCGCTCGATCTCGTCCAGCATCCCGCCCATCATCCGGTAGAAGGCGCGGTGGATGGCGAGGGAACGCTTTACAAGTCCGTGCCCGGGCGGGGCGGACCAGACCTTCATTCCCCAGCTTTGGTCGGGCGTGCGATAGACGGCGATTTCCTCGGCGCGGTTGAGGTCGACCTCGAAGCGAGAGCGGCCGGCGATGACGTGGGTCGGCACGTCGACGATCGCCTGGCCGGTGAACGGGTCCTCCTCGCGCAGCCGATCGGGATCGGACAGCGCCATCGCCGCGCGGGTCTCGGCGCGAAGGCCGCTGCCGTCATGAATCGCGGTCGCGACGATGGGGCCGTCGCCCCGCCGAAGCAGCCACCAGGGTGATGATCCGCTGGGATCGTCGCGTGTCACTCGTCTCTCCGTTTCCCGAACAAATCCAACACGGGAAACGGGCAGATGGTTGCGACCCCGCTATGATCGGACGGGCGGCTCCGACTTCAGCGCGTAGCGCTGGAGCTTACCGGTGGCGGTCTTGGGGAGGGCTTCGGCGAACTCGACTTCACGCGGATATTTGTAGGGGGCGATGGTGGCCTTCACGTGAGCCTGGAGCTCGGCGGCGAGCTCGGGCGAAGGCCCGTGACTCGGCGAGACGACGACGAAGGCTTTCACTTTCTGCCCGCGCTCCTCACAGGGGGCGCCGATTACCGCGCATTCCTGAACGGCGGGATGAGAGAGGAGCGCATTCTCCACCTCCGGCGCGGCGATATTGTAGCCCGACGAGATGATCATGTCGTCGGAGCGGGCGAGGTACCAGAAATAGCCATCCTCGTCCTGGCGGTAGGTGTCGCCGGTGACGTTCCAGCCATTGACGACATAGTCGGCCTGGCGCGGATCGTCGAAATATCGGCAGCCGGTCGGGCCCTTGATGGCGAGGCGGCCCGTAGCAGGGGCGGCAAGTGGGCGGTCATCGTCGCCAAGCACGCAGGCCTGGTAGCCGGGCACGGCCTTGCCGGTAGCGCCGGGACGGATGTCGTCGCCCGAGGCGGAGATGAAGATGTGCATCATCTCGGTCGCGCCGATGCCGTCGACGATGGAGAGGCCGGTCGCGTCCTTCCAGGCATGCCAGGTGGCGGCGGGGAGATGCTCGCCGGCCGAGACGCAGGTGTGGAGGCTGGAGATGTCGCGGCCGGCGAACTGGCCCAGTATCGCCTTGTAGGCCGTGGGCGCCGTGGCGAGGGTGGTGATTTTCTGGCGCTCGATCGCATCTATGAGCGCGGCCGGGCTCGGTGCCTCGATCGTCACCGCGGTGCCCCCCGAGCGGAAGGGAAAGATAAGGACCTGCCCCAGGCCGAAGGTGAAGGCGATGGGCGGGGAGCCGGCCCAGCGATCGCCGGGTTTCGGCTTCAGGATGTTGGCGGCGAAGGCGTCCGCGCAGGCGAGGATGTCGCGATGATAGTGGACGCAGCCCTTGGGCTTGCCGGTAGTGCCGGACGTGAACGCGATCAGGGCGACGTCGTCGCGATATGTGTCGATCGGAGTGAAACCCAGGGCGACGTCCTCCAGTCGCTGCTCCAGCTCGCCGGTGCCGCTGTCGCCGTCATAGGTGAGAAGCGAGCGGACGAGTCCGGTCTTGTCGGCGGCGGGCGTGTAGTCGGCCAGGCACCTCGCATCGACGATGGCGTGGCTGATCCTGGCGCGCTCAAGGACTGTCGCGATCTCGCCGGAACGGAGGATCGGCATGGTGGCGACGACGATGCCGCCGGCCTTGAGGACGCCAAGCCAGCAGGCGAACAGCATCGCGTTGTTGGGACCGCGCAGGAAGACGCGATTGCCAGGGACGAGCCCTTCCTCCTCGACGAGCAGGCGGGCGATGCGGTCGGAGAGGTCGCGCATCTCGCCGTAGGTCCAGCTTCCGGCATCGTTGAGGACGGCAAGCGCGTCCGGGTCGCCCTTGTCGATCAGTTCGACGGCGGCGTTGAAGCGGTCCGGATAGTGCAGCTCAGGGAGGTCGAAGAGGAATTCGGGCTGCGCTTCCGGTGGCGGCAGGCGGTCGCGGACGAAGGTGTCGATATGCGAAGTCGTCATCAGACCTCCCCGCCCGTAACCGCAATCGCCTGGCCGTTCACCGAGCGGCTTTCCGGAAGGCAGAGCCAGAGCACCGTATTCGCCACCTCCTCCGGCTGGATGAGGCGGCCCTGCGGGTTGGTCGCGGTGAGGGCAGCGCGGGCTTCCGTCTCGCTGCGACCCGTCTTCTCGCGGATATTGGCGATGGCGCCGACGACAATGTCGGTCTCGACATAGCCGGGGCACACGGCGTTCACCGTGAGATTGGTTTTCGCATATTCGGCGGCAAGTGCGCGGGTGAGGCCGACTGCGCCGTGCTTGGCCGCGACATAGGGCGCGATATAGGCGCCGCCCTTGAGCCCGGCGCTCGAGCTGATCGTGACGATGCGGGCCGACCGGGCGGCAAGCAGGTCCGGTAGCGCCGCCTGGCAGCAATGGAGCAGCGCATCGAGGTTGACCGCCATGACTTGCCGCCAAGCCTCGGACGTTACCTTGGCAAAGGCGGAGGCGGCGGCGGCGCCGGCATTGTTGACAAGGATCGTGATCGGACCTTGCGCGTCCCGAGCCAGAGCGAAAGCACGTTCGACTTCCTCCCGCTCCGTCACATCGGCAGGGGCAACGAGCACAGCCTCGTTCGTCCCGAGCCCTTCGACGCCGCCTGCGGCGTCGCTCTGGATGAACTCCGTCGAGGGGCGTTTCTCAGACTCCGTGCCAGCGCCCCTCGACTGCGCTCGGGACGAACGGATTTGGTCGGCGACTTCCTCCAGCGGTTCACGGCGGCGGCCGACGAGGGTGAGCTTCGCCCCCTCACTTGCCAGAGCGCGGGCTATGGCGGCACCGATGCCGGTGCCGCCGCCGGTGACGAGCGCATGATGGCCCTGGAGACGCATCATGCCTTCAGCGCCGCTTCCTGCTCGCGCTTCAAGTTGCGCGCGAGTTGGGCCTGACCGCCGAGATAGGGTGGCGGGACGTGGACGCCTCGATAATCCTGGGCGGCCGCCGCGCGCAGCGTCCACATCGGGTCGATGAGGTGTGGCCTCGCCAGCGCCACCAGGTCGGCGCGGCCGGCGGCGAGGATCGAGTTGACGTGATCGGTCTCGTAGATGTTGCCGACAGCCATGGTCGATACGCGGGCTTCGTTG